>DATMNN010000038.1:0-40644 GCA_035569025.1 Terriglobales bacterium | reverse complement strand
GGTTCATGTCCGCCGCTTTGGCGGCTTCCTGTACCAGGGTGACAGCTTTTTGCTGGTCCGGCAGAAGCCGGGTCTCCAGGGTATAGATGTAATCGGCCATGCCTTCCTAGTCGCCGTGCCGCGGGCTGGAACGGTAGTTATTCACAAGTTTTCCACAGGCGGGCATATGGGGGGCCTGGTGATACTACCCTGCCAGCAGAATCTAACTCTTTCTAGAGATTAGACTTATATAAATAGCCCTGTGTGACGGCAAGCTACAGAAAATAACACAAAAGTTTACCGTTTGGCTACTGTGAACGGACAAACTCGCCTTTTTGAGCAGGAAAGTGCGAGAAAAAGTGCGAGAATTCGACGTAAGCTCTTCCACCCGGCGCCTCAGGTTCTGTTCCGCGACCAGTGGAGTAGCTTCTCCAGCCACACTATGCCCTCGACCCACAAGAAGGTGATCGTCCGCAAATCCGACCGCGACTCTGTCAGCGGCTTCGTTTCCCCTGCGAACTTTGTGCTCGACGGAAAGCTGGAGCTGCTGAACACCTCGGGCAATGTGGTTGCAATCGACTTGCGGGACATCAAAGCCGTTTACTTTGTACGCGAGTTCTCCGACTCCGACGTGATGAGCCGGAAGACCTTCACCACCCGGCCCCGCACGGAAGGCTTGTGGGTCCGCCTGAAATTCAAAGACAACGAGGTCATCGAAGGCGTCATGCCCAATGACCTCACCCAGAATCCGGCTGAGGGATTTCTAATTAATCCTCCCGACCTGCGCTCGAACACACAACGCATCTTCGTGCCGCGCGCTTCGTTGACGGCAGTGACGGTGATTGCAGTCATCGGCTCCGGCCAGCGCCGTCGCAAAGGGCCGCCGGATACCCGACAGGTTACGCTGTTCGAATAGAACAGATCTTAGGTGCAGCTCTTAGTTGTCAGCTCTCAGGTCTCGCGAAAGTGGCAGCCTTTCTTGGCGGCCTTTTGAATCGTCTGCGCCGTCCGGCTAGAGGCTTCTTATGTTGTGCCTCCGGAAGTGCCGCCACCGTACGAAGGATTCCTGAGACCGATCGCCTGATCCATTTACAATTCCCGAGACTCGCCATGAAACTCACCGATCTTGCAAACGCCCTGTCCGCACGGCTCGAAAACGCTTCCCCAGGCACGGAAATCACGAGCCTCGCCGGCATCGAAGCGGCAGGCCCCGGACAACTCACCTTCGTCTCCAACCCCAAGTACGCCGCCGCCGCCAAGACTACGAAAGCCTCGGCTGTGATCGTCGCCGAGGACTTCCCCGCTATCTCCACTGGGATGCTGCGCAGTAAGAATCCCTATCTGGCGTGGGCGAGGGCTCTCGAGCTTTTCCATCCGCCGCATCGGTACCTGCCTGGCATTCATCCGACGGCCGTGGTTCATCCCACTGCGAAAATCGGAAACGACGTCCATCTCGGCCCTTACGTAGCAATCGATGAGGGAGTTGAAATCGGTGATCACGCGGTGTTGCTAGCCCATGTCGTGATTTATCGTGGCGTAAGAATTGGACACAATTTCTTCGCCCACGCCCACGCGGTTGTCCGGGAGTTTTGTGAATTAGGAGATAACGTCCTCTTGCAGAACGGAGTGGTCGTCGGCTCTGACGGATTCGGTTTCGCCAAAGACGACGCCGGCCACTGGCATAAGATTGTTCAGTCCGGCAAGGTCGTGATTGAAAACGACGTCGAAGTGCAGGCCAACGCCTGCATCGACCGAGCCAGCATCGGAGAAACGCACATCGCGCGCGGCGCGAAGCTCGACAACATGGTTCACGTCGGCCATAGCTGCACGGTCGGCGAAGACACGCTGCTGTGCGCGCAAGTCGGCCTGGCCGGCACAACCGATGTTGGAAAAAACGTAGTGCTCGCCGGACAAGTCGGCGTCGCCGGACACTGCAAGATCGGTGACGGCGTCATTGCCATCGCCCAAAGCGGTATCCCGCACGACGTACCAGCCGGGCAAATGATCAGCGGCGCTCCGGCCATTGACTTCAAGCTCTGGCTGAAATGCTCGGCGATCTATCCCAAACTGCCGGAGATTGCCAGGGCGGTCCGGAAGATTTCGGATCCCCAAAAATAAGAGGGTGCACTTTCCATGCACCCTCCGAGTATTCACAGCTCAAATTGCAATATCACAGGTGGTGCGGCCGCCTCGTCTCTTTGCCCGACGGACGCGTTGCGCTCGGCATCGTCGCGCTCTGGCTATTTGGCGGAAGTGCCCCGCGACGTTGCGGCTGCAACGTCGTCCCGGCAATGTGGTCGAACGGCACGGTAAGAGCAAATGTTGGTAAATTGTGTTTGCGCACCTGCGTGACAGCCTCAAATCCCGAGGCCAGTTTGATCAGGGTTGGTTCACTGAACGCAGTTCCAAAGAAACTGACGCCCATCGGCGCGCCGAACACCATACCTGCCGGAACCTGCACAATTGGATAGCCAGGCGCAGCAGCTAGCCCCGATGTTCCGAAGATAAAGTGATCGCCGAAGATGAGGTCGGTAGCCCATGCGGGATTGTCCGTGGCGCTGACGACCGCGTCGAGATGGAACTGGCTCAACGCGGCGTCGATACCATTGACTCCCGCGTTCTGATCAATAGCCAGCGCCTGGTTGTATGTCATTCCCCCGAACGCCGGCTGCGGATCGTCCGGTCCCGGCGCCAGCGAATCGCAGAGATCCCAAATGTCCTGGTTAAAGTAGGGCATCTCAACCTTTGCGTGGGAATTATTGAACGCAATCGCGTCGGTCAGGGTCTTGTGTGCCATCGGCACCCCAGCGCGGGTGGCGAAGTAGGCCTTAACGTCCTCCCTGAACTCAAAGCAGAGCACGAGAAATTCACCGTCCGCCGATGGAAAAGTGAACCCAGCCGCGTCGAGGTCGACAACGGTTGCGCCCGCAGTTTCCATTGCCTGGATGGCGGCCTCAAATTGCGCGAGGACCAGTGGCGGAGTTGGTACAAACGGATCGAAACCGTTCAGCCCCACACGCGTCACTCCAAGGCGCGCGCCTTGAAGACCCTTCTTGTTGAGAAACTGTGTGTATTCGATCGGAATGGTTGTCGGACGAGTGAACCGTCCCTGCCATCCCAATGGAACCCCGGCCGTCGCAGGATCCCGGCCATCAAAGCTCCTGCTCTGCACGACACCCAAAGCGACCGCCGCGTCCGCCACCGTGCGTCCGTGCGGACCGAACGTGTCCTGCGTGTGCGAGATCGGCACAATACCGGCGCGGCTCGTCAGGCCGACCGTGGGCTTGATCCCAACCACGCCGTTCGCATTCGCGGGGCACACGATGCTTCCATCCGTCTCGGTGCCGAACGATACCGTGGCGAAATTCGACGAGACCGCTGCGCCCGAGCCCGAACTGGACCCGCACGGATTACGACTGATGCCGTACGGATTATTCGTTTGCCCGCCACGCCCCGACCATCCGCTGACCGACTCAAACGAACGGAAGTTCGCCCACTCGGAGAGGTTCGTCTTTCCAAGAATCACCGCGCCGCCGGCACGCAGGTTCGCGGCCACGGTGGAATCCTGCAATGCTGGCTTTCCCGCCAGCGCGAAGGAGCCGGCGGTGGTCTGCATCAAGTCACCGGTATCCACGTTGTCTTTGACCAAAACCGGAATGCCGTGCAGTGGGCCGAGGATGATTCCGCGTCTGCGCAGCAGGTCCGCATTGTGCGCCATGGCGAGCGCGTCGGGATTCAGTTCGATGACCGCGTTGACGCCCGGACCGCTCTGGTCCAGCGCCGCAATTCTCTTGATGTACTCCCTGGTCAAAGCGACCGACGTAAGCTGACCTGACGCCATCTCTGCCTGAAGTTGAGCAACCGTAGCTTCGTTGTGTTGGGTGGGAACGTCTCGCGTGGCATGGTTGGCTGCCGCCAATGGAAGCGCCAGCAAGGCTGCAAGTAGGACAGTGCGAATGGCTGGGACGATCATTTTCGTGTTCCTCCTGTGGAGAATGTGGGCTCGCGCCGCGGGGTTTGTTGCCGGGAATCCTGCACCCCGAGAATCAGATTGTCAAGCGCTTCCAGCCGCAACCAGACCATTTTCCAACTTTCCCGTTCTTCGGCCGAAAGCCCCTCCAGTTGCCCCAACTGGACAAATGAACTCACCGCCAGTCCCCTCCTCGCACAAGCATGATCGGACAGCCACCGTCATGGGTCCGTCCCGCATGGCTTAAGATAATCCGGCATGCAACTCTGGTTTGCGCGCGGCAGCGAAGTCACCATTCGCGAACAGCTCGTAACTCAAGTTATTCTTGGCATCCTCAGCGACGACCTGGCTCCCGGCCAGCGATTGCCCAGCACGCGAGAACTGGCGCGGCGCTTCCGCCTCCATCCCAACACTGTCAGCGCCGGATACCGCCAACTGGAGCGGGAACATTGGGTCGAGTTTCGCCATGGCAGCGGCGTCTACGTGCAAACCAGTAAGCCGGATGTCTCACCATCGGCGGCGCTCGCCCTCGATCAGTTGATTGCCAAACTCTTCCGCTCCGCGCGCGATCTCGGTACTCCTCTCGCGACGGTGCGTTCCCGGCTGCGTCACTGGCTGGACTTGCAGCCACCCGATCACTTCCTTCTGATCGAATCCGACGAAGAACTGCGACAGATTCTGGCGTATGAAGTGAAGCAGGCGGTAACGTTCCCACTCGAGAGTTGTGGATTGAAGGACCTTCAGAAGACGCTCGACGGCGCCACGGCGATCGCACTCCAGAACAAGACAACCGCCGTTCGCCAGTTGCTGCCACCCGGAGCCGACTTGCTGACACTTCAGATTCGCTCCGTGCCCTCTTCGTTGGCAAAATGGCTGCCAGCCCCGACCCATGCGCTGATTGGGGTGGCCTCACGTTGGCCTAATTTTCTGAAGACCGCGCGCACCATCCTGCTGGCCGCGGGCTTCCACCCGGACAGCCTCATGTTTCGCGACGCGCGCAAACAAAACTGGCGGCGCGGCCTCCAACAGACGATTGCCGTTGTGTGCGATACCGTCACCGCGAGCGCTCTGCCATCCGGACCCCACGCCATTCCCTTCCCCTTGCTATCCGAGTCCTCGATCGCAGAACTCCGGCGCTACGTGGAGTTCATCCGCAGTCCCCTCACGACGTAGCACTTCCGAAACTGAGGTCACTCCGCGGAGTGTGACACTCGAACAAGTGTCCCAACCAGTCCAATGGCGCGCACCGTTGTTGGATAGTTTCATACGATGAGACCCCTACGAATCCGACAATCCTTGCTGGCAACTCTATTCTTCGCACCGATGGCATTTGCCCAGACTGGAAACTGGCAAGCCGTGAAACAACTGGATCCGGGCGTCAAAATTTCAGTCCGGTCCGAGCATCATTCCTTGCGCAGCACCTGTTACTTCCAGCGCGCCACTGACGACCAACTATTTTGCGAGCGCATCCTGCGCGGTGTAAGCCAGGTTCTGATCCCGCCGGATGCGGTATATGAGCGTAAGAAGATTCGCGAGGTGCGGCTCGAACACAGCGACCGCTCCAACGCCGCTACCGGCGCGGCAATTGGCGGAGGTATCGGCGCTACTCTCGGTGCTGCAAACGACAACGGAACGCTGACCCGCGAAGGCGGAGCGCTTCTGCTAGGCACAGTCGGAGCTCTCATCGGAGGTTCCTTCGGCCGCGACTTCCCAATCTTTCACGGAAAAATGATCTATCGGAGATGACCCTACCCAACCAATGACTTAATGAGGAGAAAAATCTCTCATGCTGCGCTCTATGCTGCGAGGCCTCATACAGGTGGCAATCTCGACCCTTTGCTTAGCCAACTCGGCACACAGTCAGAAACCTATGCCTCCTCCTCAGAGAGTTCCGGCTGTCGCCATTGATCTCGTTAAAATAGGCTGGACCCCACCGCCCATCGAATCGAATCGAGCATTCTTAAAGGACTTCACACTGGCAAAGCTACTCTCCGTCGACATCAGCACGCGCGTCTTGTTCCTGACTGAAGATGTGGTCGTAGCCTATCACTCCATTCAAATCGGAAACGACTGGCGCACGGCGGCTCGTGTCATGGAAGCCTTCTTCATCAGCTCAAGAGACGGCACGCTCCTTTCGACGCACAGATGGCCAACCAGGCGGCGCAGCTATATGGATGATCGATTCGACTCAGAGGCGCGCTTGATTCCCCTCAACCGCGGGAGATTTCTAGTGCAGGCAAATGGAATCATTGCTGTTTACAACCAGAACGTTGAACTGTTGAAGCAACGTAATCTTGAGCCCTTTTCAGCCAGCGACGTTTGGGCAGCGCAACCCTCACCCAGAGGTGAGGGCATCGTTTTGCGACGCGCTTCGCAATCCGGGCCAGTCGCCTACTACTGGCTGGCGGCAGACACTCTCGAAACCACATCTCATGTATCAAGACCAAACGGTCATTCCTCCGATGCAGCGGTGGCTGATGCGCATGCTCTTTATGAAAGAACGCAAGACGGCCTACTCATGGTCGACCTCTCTGAACATCAGACACTGATATGCCACGATCCTCTCTGTCGGGAGAACGGACTGCTCGAAGCGCTCTCTGCCCACTATCTCGGATGGTCAGCCAGAAGGGGAATCGGCGTCATAGACCCAGTCCGGGGCCTCGTTTGGTCGCGATCAGTTCAGCCCAAGGACCATGAAAGCTTTCAGTTCGGAAATATGAAAACCGCGCTGTCTGGCACTAGGTTTGGCTTGTGGCTAGCTTCCGACAGGAAGGCCTCTTTCGACGCAGTCCAGATCAAAGGCATCAACATCATGATCTACGATGTCGCAGATTTGAATCGTCGTCCTTGGGCCCTGCGAATGAAGCCGACACAGAGCACGTGGGATTTTGCACTTTCTCCAAGGGGAGCAAAGTTGGCCGTTTTTGACGGGTCACACCTCCAGATTTACTCCCTTGATTAAACGTTTCGCGGACTCATGCTACCCTGCTCTCAACGTGTCCCCGAAGTTGTCAGAAATCTTCCAGGCGGCCTATCGCGAACTGCGTCCACACACGTCCGTTCCGCCGATGCACATCCGCTTCTACTCATTCGTATCGATCAACAACACGATTCGTTTGCGGCAGGGGGACCTCTACATCCGTATATCCGACCTGCTGGAAGGCGCGCCCGATCCCGTGTTGCGCGCGATCGCGCACATCCTGCTCGCGAAGCTCTATCGCAAGCCTGTCGACAAGGCGCTCGGCAACCGCTATCGCCGCTATGTGGGCAGCCACGACATCACCGCGAAAGCCCGCCTGGTCCGCCAGATGCGCGGACGCAAACAGATCCACTCCGCCTCCGGCCACCACTATCACCTCGAAGAGATTTTCGACGACCTGAACCACCGCTTCTTCCACGGCCTCATGGGACGCCCCCAACTCACCTGGAGCCGCACCCACGCCCGCAACCGTCTTGGCCACTATGACTCCGCTCACAACGCCATCGTAATCAGCCGCGTCTTCGACCATCCGCGCGTGCCGCGATTTGTCGTCGAGTACATCATGTTCCACGAGATGCTCCATTTGAAGCATCCCGTGAAGCTGCGGGGAAGCAGAAGGTGCGTGCACTCAAGTGAATTTATGGCCGAAGAGAGGGTCTTCCCCGAATTGGCTCAGGCACAGAACTTTCTGAAACGGATCTAGCGGCCTTGCGAGCAACTGTACGTTAAAGTCGCTCTGGAGAGTCTGGTCTGTTGTTGGTGAAATCACGACTATTCGCCAACTACGGCATGGAAGTGTCCCCAAACTGCGCGTAGATGCCATAATTTGGATAGTTAGTGTAGAGCCGATCACCGCCGCCATCGACTTTGAAGGATTTCTTGCGGTCAAACCACCACTTCGACCAACATGATCTTGGCATATCCTGGCAGTTCTCAAACGAGATTCCGCCGACATGGTGCCATATCACCTCGCTGACGGTCAGATTTGTAAGCGCCAGATTTCCGATCAAGTTCAGACGCTTCGCTTGCGGACCAATGGTTGGCTCACTTCCATCTATCAGCAGCTCGATGATTGGCCAGATTGACTCTTCGTCGCCCAGACCGCCTAGCAGCATCACGATCTGATCTTGGATACTTTGGTTGTTCAGATGGGCGAGCAAGATTCCCTGTGCTGCGCGCCCGGATTGCAGGATTTCAAGCATTGGGTCGGTGAAAGCAAAGTCCCAGCACTTGGGAGTGCAGTGGTTTTCCGGGCCGCGCCATGGCACGATTTTCAACTGGGCCACAAGCCCCTCGATTGCCTCTTCTCTCAACTCGCTGCTCTCCATCGAGCGAACGGTAATCTTTCGACGGATCACTCGCGTACCGTACTCAACTATTGGCTCCTCTTCCAGCAGCCCACTGACATTCACGTGTTTACGCTCGAACCTCTCCAATGTGGGTATGTCCCCATACAGTAGATAAGTTTTGCGACCGGAAGCGAGCGCCCAATCAGAATTTCGACAGAACGTATCCTCCCCGTGCGTTTTAGTACAGCGATGATCGGCAGAGAGGACAATGCCGGTCAAATTAACCTCCGCCTTTTGAGGTGCAACAGTTTGACCAACACAAAAGCACCCAGTCATACCGACCAAGGCACGCATAAAAAGTAGACTCGCCGAAAAGTCTCTGGAGCCCATACGGTTAGATTCTCAGTGGGATTGTGGAACATTACAAGACTGTTGTTAATCGCGATTACACTGCTTGGCCCCGCGATCGCCTCCGCCCCCTTACCTGGGCCTCCCAAAAAACAAAACATACCCATCCGGGTCGCAAATCTCGAACCCGCGAAGGCCATCGTGGGTATCCTTGAGCGGCACGCTGAAGGCTGCTCCATGCTCTGCAAACTCGGCGGCGAGCGCATCCGGGTCCGGGACATAGACGTAGGCATCCCATCTCATGGAAGGATGACGCTTTGGATTCGGCAGCGGCGATACGTCTTTGTCGGACTTGACGAAAATCTGCACTCCGTCGCGGCCGACGATGGCAAAAAACGGATTCCGATCCGGTTGCTGAAATCTTGTCTCAAAGCCCAGCTTGTCGCGGTAGAAAACAATGGTTTGATCGACATCGCTCACGATGAAGAACGGTGAAATCGCCTGCGTCGTTGCTCGTGTCATAAGCGTGGAGCCCCTTCCCCCTTGCATATTACGATCTGCCGGCCCCTTGGATTCTCCCGTTCAATGCGCTCATTCCCCATGCAATGCAAATGGCGCCGAACCCTAAGCGGACGCGTTGACGCCCCGCCTCCCCGCGCCGTATCCTATCCATATTGAAATTGAATTTCATTTTCAACTTGGTACAGGCCTTTTAGCCCATGCTCCAGGCATTCATCATCACGTTGCGCGAAGGCGTTGAAGCCGCCCTGATTGTCGGCATCACGCTCGCCTATCTTGCCAAAATCGGACGCAACGATCTTCGCAAGTCCGTCTACGCCGCCCTAGGCGCGGCCTTCGTCGGCTCCATTGGCGCCGCCATTCTGATCTCCCGCCTCAACCTGAATCAGGACATCTTTGAAGGCTGGGTCATGCTGGTTGCTGCCGGCTTCGTCGTCACCATGATCCTCTTCATGATGAAGACCGGCCGCAAGATGAAGGGCGAGATCGAAGGCAAGATCGGCCTGCTCGCCGGCAACGACGCCTGGATCGGCCTCTTCCTCTTTGTCTTCCTGATGGTCCTCCGCGAAGGCGTCGAAACCGTCCTGATCCTGTCCGCCGTTACCCTGAACACCAGCGAACTACTGAGCTTCATCGGCACCAGCGCCGGAGTGATTGTCGCCGTTGCTTTCGGCGTGATGTTCGTGAAGGGAAGCGTCAAGGTCAACCTGCAAAAATTCTTCAAAGTCACGACGGTGATTCTGTTCTTTGTCGCCGCGCAGCTGCTGATCTCCGGCCTGCACGAGCTATCGGAGAATGGTGTACTGCCCTCTTCCCGCCGCGAAATGGCCATCATCGGTCCGATCGTCCGCAACGACCTTTTCTTCTTCATCACGATTCTGGTACTGGCCGCGCTGATGGTGCTGTTTGAAATGAAGAGCCGCCAGCCCGCGGACCTGCCCGCCGAAGGCGCAGCCCGCCGCAAAGCGCTCTGGACGGCCCGCCGCGAGCGCCTCTGGATGGCATCCGTCTACACCTGCTCGTTCATCTTCATCCTCATGGTCACCGCAGGATTCATTTACGAAAAGAGCGCCAGTGCCCTGTCGCCTTCCACCGAAGTGGCCTTCGTAAATGGCAAGGTGAGCGTTCCACTCACGCAGGTGTACGACGGCGACCTACATCGCTTCGAATCGAAGGTCGGAGAAGTGGAAGTCCGCTTCTGGATTTACCAGAAGCCCGACGGCAAGATCGCCACGCTTTTCGACGCCTGCGAAATCTGCGGCGGGTCGGGGTTCTACAAGGGCTCAACCGGCATCGTGTGCAAGAACTGCGCTGCGCCGATTAATCCGCAGTCCGTGGGCATGCCGGGCGGCTGCAATCCGGTCCCGCTGAAAGCCGAGGTCACGAGCGACGCCGTCATCATATCGGAGGCGGACGTAGCGGCGGGCAGCCACTACTTCGAGCAAAAGTAAGATGTTTCCTCGCCTTGTTTACGAGTCGTTCCGCCGCCAAACACGCCGCAAACTGCTGGCCGGTGTCGCCATCACTCTCGGAGTCGCCGTTGCCACCGCCATGATCGCGGTCGCCACCGATATAGGCGACAAGATCAACCACGAACTCCGGACGTACGGCGCGAACCTCGTCGTCACGCCACAGGAGGACACGCTCGACGTGGAAATCGGCGGAGTAAATCTGAAACCGCCCAGCGACGGCGCATTTCTTAACGAGCAAGACCTGCCCAAGATTCGCGGAACGTTCTGGCACCACAACATCGTTGGCTATTCGCCGATGCTGCCCGTCACGGCCAACCTCGGCGATCATGCCGCCGATCCAGTGACGGTGCTGGGCACCTACTTCTCAAAGCCAGTCCATTTCGGCAAAGACGACGTCGTCACCGGAGTCCGTATCACCCATCCGTGGTGGAAAGTGCGGGGCACCTGGCCCGACGACGATTCGCCAGACGTACTCGCAGGCGAACACTTCGCGGCGAAGCTCGGGCTCAAGCCAGGTAGTCAAATCCGACTACACGGCAAGCCGCATCGTGTCGTCGGCATCTTGTCGACGGGCTCGGCCGAAGACGATCAGATTGTCGCTCCCTTGGCCGTTGCCCAGGAAGTCCTCGGCAAACCCGGCGCCGTCCGCCGCGTCTATGTCAGCGCGCTCACCAAGCCGCAAGATGCATTCGCCGTTCGCGATCCCAACACCATGAACCCGCAGGACCGCGACCGTTGGTATTGCTCGCCCTACGTTCAGTCGATCGCGTTTCAGATTGAAGAAGTTATCCCGCACTCGCACGCCGAACAGATTCGCCAGGTCGCGCAGAATGAGGGCACGGTTCTTTCCCGCATCCAGGGACTGATGCTGCTGGTCACGCTGGCCGCGCTCTTCGCTTCGGCGTTAGCGGTTTCAGCGGCCATGGCGACCGCAATCTTCGAAAGGCGCGCTGAAGTCGGCCTGATGCGAGCGTTAGGTGCAGGCAGCTTGTCCGTGGCCGCACTCTTCTTCGCCGAAGCGCTGCTGCTGGCACTTCTCGGAGGCGTAGTCGGTTTCGCCGGCGGGTCGCTACTCGCCCACCAGATCGGCCGCTCGATTTTCAATTCACAAATTTCGATTGAACCGGTGCTCTTCCCCATCATCCTGGCGATTGCCGTCTGTGTGACCTTCGCCGGAAGCGCCGCCGCGATCCGGCGCGCCGTGCGGCTCGATCCCGTGTTCGCATTGCGAGGCGAAGCATGAGCACCTCGCCCGTGATGCAGACTCCGCAACAAGTCGCCGACCGACGGAGCGGCGGTCCGCATACGTCGATGTTCCTGCGCATGCTGGTTCGTGCCGCCGTGCTCCGCCGCGGACGCGCCGCCGCTGCCCTGTTCGCCATGGTCGTGGCCGCAGCCGTTGCCACCGCCATGATGAATCTGTATGTCGATGTGCAAGCCAAACTGCGCACCGAATTCCGCAACTACGGAGCGAACGTAGTGGTAGTTGCCAAGGACGGCCAGAACCTGCCCGCCGACGCACTCACCAGGATCGAGTCCGCGCTTGGCCCCAAAGCCCTTGCCGTACCGTTCTCATACGCGGTAGCTCGCACCCAGGACGGAAAATCCGTAGTCGTGGCCGGCACCGACTTCGCCCGCGCCCGCCAACTCAATCACTGGTGGAATGTCAGCCATTGGCCAAATGCTCCCGAGGACGCTCTGATCGGCATGCGGGCCGCTGCGGTCGTTTCTCCCAATCGCCAACCGTTCGACCTTACGTTTCAGGAACACACCATCCACCTGACGCCCGTTGGCCTGCTCCAGACCGGCGCAGGCGAGGACAGCCGGATTTACCTCGATCAATCCGCATTCCAAAACTGGACCGGCCTCACTCCCTCGACCATCGAAATCGCAGTCACCGGCTCGACCTTGGAAATTGAACAAGGCATCGAGCAGCTGACACAGGTTCTTCCCACCGCCGACGTCCGCCCTGTGCGCCAAATACTGGAAGGCGAGGCCAACGTCCTGAACAAAACACGCGCCACACTGTACGCCGCCGCAGCGCTGATTGTGTTGACCGCCGCGCTCTGTGTGCTGGCAACACTGATCGGCTGGGTCTTCGATCGCCGCCGCGACTTCGCGATCATGAAGGCTCTCGGTGCGTCCGAACGGTTGGTCAACGGATTCTTCGCCGCCGAAGCCGCGGCGCTGGGCGCAATCGGAGCAGTGCTGGGATTCGCGCTGGGAATCGGCGTCGCCGCCTGGATCGGACGCGCCAATTTTCACGCGCCTGTCGTGCCCCGTCTCAGCGTCTTTCCATACGTGCTGACCTGCAGCATTCTGGTCGCTCTGATAGCGGCGGTTGTGCCCATCGGACTCTTGCGCCGTGTACAGCCCGCGCTCATACTGAGGGGAGAGTGATAGATCGATGAACAATGCCTCGATGAACCAGGCGTCGATTAACCAGGCCTCGACAAACAAGCCGATGATCGAGCTCAAGAACGTCACCAAGGCCTATCCCGCGAAAGCCGAGCAGGATAACGGCGGCCTGATCCGCGCGCTCGACGGCATCGCGCTCGCCATCGCTCGCGGCGAGTGGGTCGCGATGATGGGCCCCTCCGGTTCCGGCAAGAGTACGCTGATCAACCTGATCGGCTGTCTGGACCGCCCGACATCCGGCGAAATCTGGCTCGACGGCGAAAACGTTGCGGGCATCAGCACCAACGATTTGAATCGCGTGCGCGCCGAAAAAATTGGATTCGTCTTTCAGCAGTTCCACATGATCCCGTATCTGACCGCCGTTGAGAACGTCATGCTCGCCCAATACTTTCACAGTATGACAGACGAAAAAGAAGCACTCGAAGCGCTCGACCGCGTCGGCCTCAAGGACCGTGCGTATCACCTCCCGTCGCAGCTTTCCGGAGGCGAACAGCAGCGCGTCTGTATTGCGCGCGCTCTCATCAACGACCCGAAGATTGTCCTGGCCGACGAGCCCACTGGCAACCTCGATGCCGCGAATGAAGAAATCGTCCTGCGCCTGCTCCGCGAACTTCATCGCCAGGGACGAACCATCGTGATGGTCACCCACGACCCGGTCGTAGCGCGGCTGGCAGACCGCCGCATCGAACTTCATCACGGGAAGATCGCCAACCAGGAAGTGTTCTTCATGCAGGACGAAGAACAATTCGACGAGATTCTCGAAGAACTATTTGTCCTTCAGGAGCACGGCGAGATCGCCGAGAGCGACCACATGGAGGTACACGGCGCACTACCGGTTTCCATCGCGCTGGAGAAACTGCAAGGGATGGACCTGGTCACGACTCGGCCTCATCCCCCCGAATCCCACAATCACAAAACGTTCGTGAACCCCTGTCACGACGCACTCAAGCCCGCCGGTGTGTCGATCGGCGACGGCGCGTTGATCGTGGAACTGACGCCCCGCGGACTGAAACGCGCCGAAGACATCATTCGCCGCCATCGTCTCGCTGAACGACTCTTCACCGACTCGCTCGCGATGGACAGCGAAACCGAAATCGAACAGCAAGCCTGCAAGTTCGAACACATCCTGTCGTCAGAAGCCACGGACAAGATCTGCACCTTTCTGAATCATCCCAAAACCTGCCCGCACGGCTCGCCCATTCCGCCGGGACCGTGCTGCGGAAGAGCGACTGGGACAGCGCGCTCGCCGGTCGCCATTTCCCGACAACGATAGTTTTCTGCGACAGCAAGTACTCTGCGGATTCTGGAAGGCGGTTGGTTGCTACAGAGGGAACGATAAAACACCAATATGGCGAGGCTTTCTCTTCACTGAAGCCCCAACTTCCTTCCGAAAAACTTCCCAATCCCCAGCCGCACCTGCACTGTATTGATCCCCGGATTGGGCGTAGACAATCCCGCGTTCGAGATATGCATGTAGCGCACCTCGAGCGTCCAGGTATGCTCGCGCAGAAAGTGCACTCCGAACGCGGCGCTCGGCGTGAAGTTTATTGTGGAAGTCCCCACGGGCACGTCGTGTGAAGTGAAAAGCACGCCGCCGCCCAATTCCAGGTATGGCTGCACATCCCCGCGGGTGGCGAAGATCCATTTCAGTCCCAGCGGATTAACGCCTGCGCCGTACGCAGTGTTGTGCGGCTGAAATACGACGAACGCAGGCACGGCGTCGACCGCGTATTCAAATCGTCCATTCAGAAAGCCTGGCCCGTGCGGCGCAGTGAGAATCCAACCGTAGCGGACGCCGAGGTTCCACACTCCGGTGTCCTTGGTGCCGCCCGGCACTGAAGGTCCGCCGCCACTCCAGACCTGAATTTCGTGGCCGCCCTCTTCCGGACGCACCTGGGCCAGCGCCACCGTGCCCATCACTACAAGACAAAGTACCAGCCAGATAAACCGTGTCATAAGCCTTTCAGAATCCGGGAAACGACATGATACGCGAAGTTGCGGATTTCTCTGCAATCGATCACAGTTTTGGCAACAGAGATCCCGCTCGCTTGCGGTGTTCCTCAAAGGCTGCACCGAACTTGCCGGCGAGAATGGTGTCCTCGCGCCCCGCCTTGATCCAATAGTTGGCCGTCATCACGACTAGTACGATGACGCCGCGCCATTCCCCGATCGCGAGTGCGGTTCCAGCGATGCCGAGCAGGACTCCAGAGTAGATAGGATGCCGCAGGAACGAATATGGGCCGCTGCGAATCAGCTGATGGTCGACTTTGAGCGCGACTTTATCGCTCCAATACTCGCCCAAATGTCGCCGCGCCCAGACACAAAGCGCAAGCCCGGCCGCGGTCACCGCGATTCCGACCGATCGAATCCAATCCGCATCTGGAATGAAGCGCCATGCCAGCCAGCCCACTCGCAGCAGATTCGTCAGCAGAAGAGTGAACATCAGACACAGCAACAAAAGACGAAAGATACGAAATGGGCGGGCCTCATTGACCTCAGTCTTCTTAGCACCGAGCGCGCTGACCAGCCAGTACACGCCCATCGCCGCCCACATCCAGTCCAGAATTGTCTGCGTGCGAATCATGAGCCCGGGACGTGCAAAGTTCACTCTAAGCACCGCTGCCTTCACTTTGTAATCTAACCTCGAACCTCTGACCTTAGAGCCCCAATCCCCCATCCACCGCGAGTATCTGCCCGGTAATAAACTTCGGAGCGGTTGCAAAGAACAGGACTGCGTCGGCGATGTCCTCACCGGATCCGTTGCGCCGCATCGGCGTCTGCTTCGCCATCCGCCGCATGAACGCAGCCGCCGCCCTCTCGCCAAGATCGATCATTCCCGGCGCAACCGCATTCACCGAAATCTCGGGAGCAAGCGCTTTCGCCATCACCTCCGTGAGCATATGCACGGCAGCTTTCGACGAACAATAGTGCGCATGTGTCGCCCACGGACGCAATCCCCCCAGCGATCCCATATTGACGATTCGGCCCTTGCGTTTTCGCAGGTACGGCAATGCCTCGCGCGAAACCAGGAACGGTCCGCGAGAGTTGCTCGCAAAAATCGCATCCCATTGGGCGACGGTGAGCTTCTCGAATTTCGCGGTCTCGTAGTTGGCCGCGTTGTTGACCAGCACATCGATTCCACCCAACTCGGACGCCACTTCCTTCACCATTTCCCGGACGCTGATTTCATCCGTAATGTCGCATCGAACCGCCAGTGCAGCAGCGCCTCTGCGCGCTAGCTCACCCACCAAAGCCCGCGCCTCAGGCTCGGAGTCGCGATAAGTAATCGCCACGTCGGCCCCGTTTTCCGCCGCCGCCAGCGCGATTGCCCGGCCGAGTCTTTTGGCGGCCCCGGTCACCAAAACGATTTTGTTATGCAGGGGCGCCACCTGTTTCGCCATGCCGGGATTTTACCCTCTTACAGCCGCTTTTCCTGATTGGAATCCCGATTTCCCCCTGCTAAACTGCCCCTCATATGGAGCATCGGGAAGTCATCGTCTATTCCCGCAGGGGGTGCCACCTCTGCGAGATCGTCAAGGAGAGCCTTGTCAAACTCCATAAACGCGGCGGCTTCCAGTGGCGCGAAATCGACGTCGATGCCGACGCCGAACTCCGCCGCGAATATAACGACCAGGTCCCTGTCGTCTTCATCAACGGCCGCAAGGCTTTTAAATACCGCATGGACGAACGCGAGTTCTTGCGCAAACTCGCCAGCTAGTCATGCGGATATCGTACCGATCCCGAAAAAACCGGTACCGCTCGTGCAACTCAAACCTTACTGGTCTCATCAATAGCGTGGGAATGTATGGTATCGCTGTGAGCTATCTTGCTCAGTCTTTGCGTTAGCCGCCTGCCATACTTCGTCAGCGAGAGTGTAAGCTCGTTGCCAGGAACTCCCGCAGTTATCGTGTCCGTTATCATCTCTGGGACACAGCTCGACCTGATCCAGCATTCCTACCCGGGTCCGGCAGATTCGGCATCAAATGTAGTGCGCGAATTCCTGAGACTCTGGATTCGCTTATGACAACGTTGGAGGACTCAACAACATGATCAAAGCCCGAACCACCTCGATTCTCTGTTTGAGCGCGGCAGTGCTGATTGCAGTCATGACTCTAGTATTGAGTCAATTCGCTGCCGCCCAGAACGATCAATACGACGATCCGCCAGACCGCGTCGCTCGCCTCGGTTACATGCAAGGCTCGATCTCGATGCAACCGGCGGGCGAATCCGAGTGGGTGGGAGCAGTTCCGAATCGTCCGATCACGACCGGCGACAAAATCTGGGCTGACCAGGACTCACGAGCCGAAGTGGAATTGGGATCAGCCGTGATTCGCCTGGCGCCCAATACCGGTTTCTCATTCCTGAATCTGGACGACCGCACGACGCAGATCGAGCTTACGTCTGGATCGCTGAGTATTCGCGTGCGCCGGCTCGACCGCAACGATCTATTCGAAATCGATACTCCCAATCTGGCGTTTTCGGTTTACCAGCCGGGAAACTACCGCATCGACGCCAGCGATGACGGCACCTATACGGTCGTCAGCGTTCGCAACGGCGAAGGCGAGTCCACCGGCAACGGCCAGACCTACACGTTGCACGCCGGACAGCGAGGCACATTCAGCGGCACCGATTCCCTGAACGCTGAGGTCGTCGACATCGGTGGCCCTGATCAGTTCGACAACTGGGTGCTGACACGCGATCGCCGTTACGACGACTCACGCTCCGCGCGCTATGTTTCGCCGGACGTCGTGGGCTACGAAGACCTCGATGAATATGGCGACTGGCGCGACGACCCCAATTACGGGCACGTCTGGTATCCCAGCCGCGTCGATTCGGGCTGGGCGCCTTATCAGACGGGCCATTGGGATTGGATTTCCCCGTGGGGATGGACCTGGGTCGATGATGCACCTTGGGGCTACGCACCATTTCACTATGGACGATGGGTTACGGTCGGCGGACGCTGGGGTTGGGTAGCCGGACCGGTCGCAGTCCGTCCCGTCTACGCTCCCGCACTCGTCGTATTCATCGGCGGTGGTGGTGGATTTGGCGCCAACGTCGGATGGTTCCCTCTCGGACCGCGGGAGGTCTACGTTCCGTCGTACCGTGTGAGCCGCGGATACGTCGACCGCGTCAACGTCACCAATACGAACGTCAACGTCACCAACATCACCAACGTCTACAACACGACCATTATCAACAAGACGACAAACGTCACCAACGTGACCTACGTGAACAGAAGTGTTCGCGGCGCCGTAACCGCCGTTCCACAGCGTACGTTCGTCAGCGCGCAGCCGGTAGCCAGAGCCAAGGTTGTGGTAAACGAGCGGGACATCTCCGCCGCATCGCTGACAACCCGAGTGGCGGTTGCGCCAACGCGCGAGAGTGTCCTTGGAGCGCGCGCTAACACAGTGAATCAGGTCACCGCCCCGCCGCAGCGCATTCGCGACCGGCAAGTCGTTGCCAAAGCGGCTCCGCCTCCGCCCCCTGTTCCCTTTGCTAGGCAGCAGGCGGAACTACAAAAGAATCCCGGACAGCCTCTGGCGAAACGCGAAGTGCAGAATCTGCGCCCAGCCGCCGCGCCCGAGTCGCATCCGATGGTCAAGGTAGCGCCTCCGGGAAAACCGGCCACGCCGAACGGGGTACGTCCCGGCAATCAGCCTAACCAATCTGGGAATCAACAGCGCGCGGGGCGACCGGACCAGCCGAATAATCCATCGGCAAACCGGCCGGGCGAGATCACGCCGGCACAGCCTGCCGGCAATACACCCAACCCAGCAACAAATCGAACCGCGGACCAACCGCGTCCCAATGATCGTCCCACGAACGATCGCCTTACGAATGATCGTCAGTCGAACGATCGCCTCACAATCCATCGCCAAAACAACGACCGGCCGAACAATAATCGTCCTGGTGCGGCCAATCCTGCGCCCGCCGATCGTCCGGGATCGGCTCAGCCGAATCAACCGAACGCCCGTCCAGAGCAGCCTGCGCGTAACGACCGTCAGCCCGACACCAAGCCGAACGATCGTCCCCAGCCGCCAGCACGCACAGATCGTCCGACTGACACGAGGCCGAATGATCGTCCGCAGCCACCCGTCCAGAATGACCGTCAGCCCGACACCAGGCCGAACGATCGTCCGCAGCCGCCAGCGCACACGGATCGTCCGACTGACGTAAGACCAAATGATCGTCCTCAGCCTCCCGCCCACAACGACCGTCAGCCGGATGCAAAGCCGAACAATCGTCCTGAACCGCCGGCGCGCAGCGACCAGCAGCCTGACGCAAAACCGAACAATCGTCCTGAGCCGCCCGCGCACAATGACCGGCCACCCGACGCTCGGCCCAACCGTCCCGAACCGGCCGAACAGAATCGAGCGAATCGGCCACCACAGCAGCAATCAAGACCGGAAACGCCCGAAGAAAAACAGCAGCGGCAGAAACAGGAACGGGAGCAACAGAAGCACGATGAGAAGCCTCCCAGCGAATAGTTCATCCACGCCGCAAATGTAGTCGTTGGGGCAACCTGAAAATCCCAGGTTGCCCCTTTTATTTTTAATAGTCCAACCGGCTTCACCCTCCGGCGCAGTCGAGAGCCGGTCCCGCCCATACGCTACAATCGTCCCGCATGCTGCGTACCCGCCTCTATGCCGACCCGACCGGCCGTCGCGTTCATGACATCGTTCTCGAAGCTTGCCGCATCAACCCCGCCAAGACCGCACTCGTCGATACCTCCTGCGGCCGGGCATTTACGTATGCTGAGTACGGCGAACTCGTCGAGTCTCTCGCCCACGGACTAGTCGGAGCCGGTCTGAAGCCCGGCGAAGTAGTGGCGATCTTTCTCCCGAACTCCTGGGAGTTTGCGATCACCTACCATGCCGCCACGCTTGCCGGAGCCATTCCGACCCTTTTGAATCCTGCCTACCGCGAGCGCGAAATCCGATTCCAACTGGAGAATTCCAGCGCGGCATTTCTCATCACTGACGGCCCTCTGCTCCAGAACGTGAACCTTGCAGGATTGCCGGCCCTGCGCCGGGTATTTACGATCAGAAATTCGGCCAGAGGCACGGAAGAATTCGGCAGCCTTCTGCAACCGGCGACGGCAGTTCTATCCGAGCCAACTGCTTCGTCGATCGAGACCATCGCCGCGCTTCCCTACTCCAGCGGCACGACCGGCCTGCCCAAAGGTGTCATGCTGTCGCACTCCAACCTGGTTTCGAATGTCTATCAGCTGGTTGGTCCGAACGCCGCGCCACTCACTGCCGACGACACCATGCTGTGCTTCCTGCCGCTCTACCACATCTATGGACTCACCGTTGCCCTCACCACGGCCCTCACGCTCGGAGCGAAGCTAGTCCTCATGCCGCGTTTTGACATCCAGAAAATTGCAGCGCTGGTCCCCGAGCATGGCGTGACGATGATCCCCATGGTGCCTCCGGCGATCAACGCCTTATGTCAGGCAGCCGAGGCCGGTTGCTTCCCGAAAAACCACACCGTTCGCTGGATCAAGTCGGGCGCCGCTCCACTCGCGCCCGAGCTCGCCCGGCGAGTAACCGACCTCACCGGCATCCCGGTCAACCAGGGATACGGCATGACCGAAGCATCACCCGTAACACACGTCGGCTACGTCTCGCCGCCTGAGATGAACCGCCCCAGCGCAATCGGACAACCCCTCGCTCTGACCGAATGTCGAGTTGTAGACGAAAACGGCAACGAAGTTGCGGCCGGAGAATCCGGCGAACTCGTGATGCGCGGACCGCAGTTCATGATGGGCTATTGGAATGAACCGCAAGCCACCGGAGCCGTTTTGCGCGATGGCTGGTACCACTCCGGCGATATCGTCCGCTCCGACGCCGATAATTTTTACTACGTGCTGGATCGCCGCAAGGAAATGATCAAGTACAAAGGCTTCCCGGTAGCCCCCGCCGAAGTCGAAGCCGTCCTGCTGGAGCATCCCGCCGTGCGCGATTGCGGAGTAGTCGCCAAGCCCGATGCCTCCGCGGGTGAAATCCCCTGCGCCTTCGTAGTTGTGCGCGATGGATACTCGCCTTCCGACGCGCTCGATAAAGAATTACGCAATTTTGTCGCCGACCGACTCGCTCACCACAAACAGCCGCGCGAAGTCCGTTTTGTCGATTCTGTCCCGCGCACAGCGTCGGGGAAAATTCTTCGCCGCGAATTGCGCAATACGTTCTCCTAGCAAACTGCGGAGACATTCGGCCCTGCCCTTGCTTTTGGCTGGCGCAGCTGTTTACCGCTGCGATAGATCGTTTGTTTTGACTTGGGCTTTACAGTTTGCTGAAAACTCGAAACTGTCGGTGCTACCGTGGAAGAGCGGCCCTTCAGGGCCGCGTAAGGCCTTCAACAAAATCAAGGTGGGCTTCAGCCCTCGTGGTCGTTTCTTTTTCGACCTGAGCTTTTCAGCAAACTGTTCAGCCCCAAGGTACACCCCGGGACACGCGCACAGGGGGACAAATCATTTCGGCCCTCCCGGCACGATACAATTATTTTCCGGCCATGACATTCACCCACTTCGTCACCCGATCCGCTTTTCGCAACCGGCTTCGCAGTACGCTTACGGTCGCCTCGATCGCGTTTTCTTTGCTTCTGCTGAGTGTGATGTTGACTCTGTGGCGTAGTTTCTACATCGACAAAGGCGCGCCCGACTCCGCCCTGCGCATCATGACCCGCCACAAGGTCTCGCTCGCAAACTTCTTGCCGATTTACTATCGCGACAAGATTCGGACGGTTCCGGGAGTCGTCCACGTCGTTCCGATGACCTGGTTCGGCGGCAAGTACATTGACGATAAGCCCGCCAACTTCTTTGCTCAATTCGCAACCGACCCCGACGAGTACTTCGACGTAGCCGCCGACAAGGTCATGCCGCCCGAGCAGTTGGAGGCCTGGAAGAAAGATCGCGCCGGATGTGTAGTCGACGTCGAGCTGGCAAAGAAGCACCACTGGAAGATTGGCGACCGCATCACTCTGCAAGGCACAATCTTCCCCACGAACCTCGAGCTCACTCTGCGGGGGATCTACACAATCGACGCACCGAACAGCAACCTCTACTTCCATGCCAAGTATCTGGAAGAATCGGTTCCGTGGTTCAAGGACCAGGCCGGCTTCTACTTCACTCGCGTCGACACCGCCGAGAACATGCCGGAAGCGGCGCGCGCCATCGACGCCATGTTCCACAGCGCTCCCCTGCCCACCAAGAGCGAGAGCGAACAAGCCTTTCGCCTTGACTTCATCGCCACCCTCGGCAACGTGAAGGCATTCATCCTCGGCATCTGCGGAGCCGTTGTCTTCACCATGCTTCTGGTGTGCGCCAACACCATGGCGATGTCCATCCGCGAACGCACCCGTGAAGTCGCCGTACTGCGTACGTTGGGATTTACGCGCGACCGGATTTTCAAACTGCTGCTGAGTGAAGCCCTGACAATTGCCCTGATGGGTGGACTGATCGGAGTAGCGTTAGCGACGCTGCTGATTGGAGCCTTATCGCGTCCCGGCATTGGAGTGCCTGTCTCCATGCACATGACATTCTTAACCGCCGGCGCTGTCATGGTGGTGGCGGCCATCGTCGGACTCAGCAGCGCAGTAGCGCCGTCTTATCGCGCGTCCCACCTGCACATCGTAGACGCCCTCCGCCACATTGGATGAAATAAGTCGGAGTGAGAAATTAAAGTGAGAAGCCAGATTGCAGAAGTGACGACGTAATCCAATTAGAGCACATCTCATAAGTGGTTTTGGAAGGGCACGGCTTCAGCCGTGCCGCTAACGGCCAATAAAACAAGGGCTTTAGCCCCTGAGGGACAGGCTCCTTGCTACGGAAGCCATTTATGAGACCAGTTCTAGCGACTGACCTCTGCAATCTGGCTTATTCCCCTGCAATTTTCCGCGCAACTCGCTCATCGTCCTGCGAGATACTGAAACTGTTCCGCCGAAAGCGGCACCACGCTCAACCGCCCTTGTCGGACGAGCGGTGAATCCGCAAACAACTTCTGCGCCTTGATCTCCGCCAGCGTTTTCGGCTGAGCAATCGCCTTTCCCGCCTTGATCCGGACTTGAGGAATTTTCGGATCGCTGACATCCACCGACTCCACAGTGGCCGTCCCCACAGCACTCTTCTCATCGCCCGTGTGATAGATCACCAGCCGATCCCCCGGCTTCATCGCGCGCAAATTCTTCACCGCCACCGGATTCGTAACCCCATCCCAGATCGTGCTCTTCTCTTTTTCCAGGTTTGCGAAGGAATATACAGTCGGCTCGGTTTTCAATAGGTAGTCCATGGTTGAGTATTTTACGAGACGAAGACACGCACTGTCGTTTGAATAAAAAAGGGGCGCCTGTTTTCAGGCGCCCACAAGAACGACCAAGATACGAACCACTAGAAGACGAACTTTGCGGCCATTTGCAGTTGTCGAGCTCCGGTGGTGCCATCCGGCCGCCCCAGCTGGGTAAATATCTGGCCAAAGTTGCCGTTGTTGATCTGGTTCCCCACAGCGGCCGGATCATCCCCGGGATTGTTGAAGTTGGTATGGTTGAGTACGTTGTACGCCTCAAGCCGCAGCTCGATGCTGGCGTTTTCCCAGATCTTCATCCGCTTCGCCACGGTCATATCCAGGTTCACGAATGATGGACCGTGAAACTGGTTACGCCCGATGGTGGCCGCAGTGTCGAAAGCCGGGTTTGCGAATGCACTCGGGTTCAAGAAGATCTTATTACCGGTGGACGAAACTCCGCCTGTTCCGGCAAATGGATCCCCGATCAAATCCGCACGATTCACACGTCCCACCCGCAGGCTGTCGCGTGTTCCCAAAACGTCAAAGGGATGGCCAGTCTGCATCGTCAGAATTCCGCTCAACTGGAATCCTTCCAGAACACGACCCATGACGCCCTGGTTCCAATAGGTTTTGCCGGCGCCTAACGGCAGTTCCCAGATTGAGTTGATGACTCCGACGTGACGCACGTCGTGATCGGAGTTGCCGCGGTCCAAAGCAGGGTTCAGTGGGTCACGTACGAAGCTAACGCCCCCGGTCGCGGCTACGATCGGATCATTGGCGTCGTCAATCGAATGAGCCCATGTATAGGCACCCTGCATTTGGAATCCGTGCGTAAACCGCTTGGTGACCTTTGCCTGGAACGCGTTATAGTTGGCGTTGCCATCGCTTGTGTTCAAAGCAGCCGCGGCTCCAGAACGGCCGATGGCGTTGTGGGCTACTGCGTTGAAAGGCAGAACGCCGTTTTCCAGCCCCGAATACAAATTCAAGCTGGCAACGTTGGCAGACGTGCACTGCCCTTCGACAAAGCCATGATTATCCGGATTGTCGGGCACGCAGAAGGCAACCAACTGTTGCACCAGCCCTGGATCTGGCGGGTTGGCATCGAACACGCGGAAAATGTGATGGCTGCTGTTACCAACATAGTTGAGGTCAATCACGAGACTCCCCGGTAAGTCGCGCTGAATTCCGAAGAACCAGCTGTTTGTTACTGGATTCCTGAAATTCTGGCTAAAGATCACTGGAGCCAGAAGAGCCCCGTCGGGAACATTGGGATTGGGCTGCTGCAATGGCACAGTCGTCGGAAAGGCTCCGGTGCCGAAAGCGTTCCCAATAGTTTCAAACGGATTGGTGCTGTAGTCCTGCTCGAAAGGCGGGTTTCCGCGTGCGTTGCCAAACAGGTTCCCGAACACGCGATCGTGGAAAATCCCGAAAGAGCCACGAATCGCGGTCTTGCCGTCTCTCCATGGATCCCACGAAAAGCCGATTCGTGGCTCCCAATTAGAGTAGTCATCTTTGAAGAGTTGATGACCAGTGCCCGGGCCCACCACGGAGAACGTCACCGGGAAAGACCGCGGATCGGTCAAGAGATTGGAAAGATTGTTGTGCAGTTCGTAAGGAACACCATTGAGTTGATAGCGGAATCCATAGTTAAGAGTGATGTTCGACCGGACCTTCCAGCTGTCCTGGACGTAGAAACTGCCCTCGCGCTGGCGAAAGTCCTTGTTGTCAGTTACCTCTCGCGTGCCTGAATGGTCAAAGAATTGAGCGTTAAGGTCGCTTAGAACGAAACCATAATAGGCAGAGACTGCGTCATTAAAGTTCGCGTCGGTGACGCCGATTCCGAGGGAATCGAATCCCCCCCCGGTGAACGTGCCCAGTCGCGTGTCAGCCTGTCTCCGCGAGTTGAAATTGTTGTCGCCGGACTCTCCCACGTTACGGAAATCACCGCCAAACTTGAAAGTGTGAGCTCCCTTTACCCATGTCAGGTTATCGGCGACGGTGATTGTGCCCGTTTTCCTTGCCTGCCCATCTGAAAGCAACGCGCCTGGACCGCCGCAAGCCAGCGTGTTAAACGGACTGAGAATGAAGTCTGTGCCGTTTCCTACCGGATCGACGGGGAACACACTGTCGAGCACGTCAAGGCCCGAGCAACCGAACCCCGCGAAGATGTGGTTCCATCCAAACGAAGCATTGTTGATAATCCTCGAACTCAGAGTCGATGTCAGAGAAGCAGCGCCCCCATGTGCGATGGCCTTGCTCGAAACCGCTCCTACGTTGTTTGGAAGCACCGCGTCAAAGAACGGGTTCGGGTCTTTGAAATCGTTATACGCATAACGAAAGCTGAAAGCCTCGGAGTCAGTGAAATGATGATCGATTTTGCCCGTTGCCTGATAGCTGTTCTGTCGTGACGAATTGGGAAAGTGCGCAAGGCCCGAGAATCCGTCACCAGTAAGAGAGGTTGCTGTCGGAAGAAGGCCAAAAATCTTCTGGGTCGTTGGATCCGCCGGTATGGGTATGGGGGCTCCAAAAACGTTGTTGGAAAAGGCCAGGTTATCCGCCGACCCTGGTCGCAAATCGATCGTCTGTCCCTGGAAATCGAAAACACCGTTCTTGAATTCTTCGGTCGGTACAACAGCCGTACCCGTTTGCGCCGTTCGAAAGCGCTGGAACTCCTGGTTGAAGAAGAAGAACGTCTTGTTCTTCCAAATCGGACCGCCGATGGAATAGCCAAACTGGTTGCGCACATACGGATTACGTGCGCTCGCATTAGGTCCGTCGCCCGGGTTGAACCAATCGCGTGCGCCGCCGATCTTGTCGTAGCGCCCAAACCAGTATGCGTTTCCGTGAAACTGATTGCTGCCGCTCTTGGTGACCACGTCTACGATTGCACCAGTATCGCGCCCATATTCCGCGTTGAAGTTGTTGGTAATTATGCGGAACTCTTCCGTCGATTCCGGATTCGCCGCGAGTGCGCCGCCGAGAATTCCTGGGACAGAGGTGTCATTATTGTCGACACCGTCTAACAGAAAGTTGTTGTTGCGCTCGCGCTCTCCGTTTACGTTGACACCGCCCAAACTGCTATTTGCCTGCGAGGTCCCCGGCGACAACAGCATCAGTTCATAGGGATTACGGGTAATCAGTGGCAACGCCTTCATGCGAGCAGAATCCACCAGGTTCGAAACCTGCGAGTCTTCCGTTTCAATCGGTGCCAGTGTGTCTGCGCTTACGTTTACGCTCTCTTGCGTCGTGCCCAGTTTGAATTGAGCGTTCAGCGGAACGGCGAGGGATGTGGAAACCTGCACGTTGTTGAACACAACTTTGGGAAATCCCGACTTCTCGACCGTCACCGTGTAAGCGCCCGACGGGAGACTCGTGATGGTATAGTTCCCCGCGTCGCTACTAGCCGCGGTGCGGACAGTTCCAGTTGATGCATTCGCGGCCGTCACAGTAACGCCCGGCACAACCGCGCCCGAAGGATCCGTCACCACTCCAGTGATTGATCCCGTGCCCGCCTGCCCCATCGCGAACGTCGCCAGTGCGATTAAGACAACACAACTCAACAGATATCTCATGCTCCGCATGTCTTTCCTCCAAGTAATCATTCGGCCCGCGCGCCTGTTGGCACTCAGTTTCGTGATACCTGAAGGATGGCAATCAGTTGGCCATTCCTGACAGCGGATGTTTGCAGGATGTAATTTGCTCGAACGCCGTTTGTATGAAGAGGTTCGTGTTCGGCAAGACAGTAAATCATTCGCGTGAATATCTGTCTCGTTGAGTCAAAGTCGAACGGTTTTCGGAAACCATCTATGAGGAACTGAATGTTGCGGGCAGCGCCCTACCGAATTTCAGAGAATCATTTCTGGGCGAAAAATAATGAATCCCAACACGACAAACACGACATTCATGTGTTCGTTGTGCAACGGTCTAGCATTGTTATGCGAGAGGGAGCTTCCAGGCGACAAGCGAATAACATTTCGCATTGTTCCGCGGCTACTTACCCGGTTTGTCAAACAGGCTTGGTTGGATCGGGACGTTCAACTGCATCTTCTCAATTTGCAGCGTAGACGCTGCCGGATTCTCCCGCGTGCCGCTCACAAACCGGTGCGCGAACTTCACTCCATTCACGTCCCGATAGTCTCCGACATCTTCGACGATCGTGACCACGCTTCCGTTTGCGGATCGCTCAATTTCTTCGTGAATTTCCAGATACGTCGTGGCATCCAGAAACTGCGTGATACTGGTTCCCAGACCGGTCGTGATCTTCAGTTTGTACGCCGGTTTGCCATTCAGATCCACTTTGCCGAGCGCTTCGGCCTTGCTGCCCTTCGCTGCATAATCGAGCAGCGGTCCTTCAATTGCGTTCTCCGCTTCTTCGCGGATGTTATTCAGTTCACCCGCTTCGAGCGACCGGGCTTGCTCGCCCTTTTTCTCCCAACCTGACTTGCCGTCGTAAGCGCGCGTGATCGACGTTCCGTCGATCGCGAAGTCCTCTCGAATCTGATTCGGACGCCCCGCCTTCACGGTCAGCGGCGAACTCGCATCGCCAAAGCTGATCGTGCCGGTCATCGCGATTGTTCGAATGGCTCGCAATTTGTCCGGGCCTCCGCGTGCCGCCAGATTCTTGACGATCAATTCATCCGCCGTCTGCGCGAAGCACGAAACCGCGAGCGCAAGAGATACGATCACCACTGAAGTTTTCATGGGTAGTCTCGCAATTGAACAATTTGGGCGTGTGATATTTGCGCGGAGAAAATCAAACCTCTGCAATCTAACCTCGGAACTCTGCCCTTCTCTAGGCCGTACCTGTATTTGCCAGTGCCTCAACCGCTTCCCACGTGGTGGGAAACGTCATGAAGAAGTTGTGCACGTTGGTGATCTTCAGAACTTTCAACACCCGCGGAGTCACTCCTGTGAGCACCAGGCAGCGTCCGGTTTTCTGGTGAGAGACATACGTGGATACCAGCGAGCCCAGACCGACCGAATCGATGTAGGGCACATCCGTCAAATCGAGGATCATGGTCTCCGCGCTTTCGTGGCGGACGGCCCTCTCAAATTGCGGAGTCGTTTCGATCGTGAGCGGTCCTTTGATCAGCAGCACCCGCTGCTCATCCGTCACACCCGCGTAGCGCTCGACGGTTAATTCCTGCAAAGCCATGGGACGCGATTGTAGGACAGTCCAACGCGTCTGTCACCTGTGATGAGGACATCAGATGCCGCGCCGGAGTGGACCTTCAGGATAGTGCCGTCGGAAGCAGGTCCGTTTCAACGGATTTCGCGGATTAACGTCATTGCCGGTCTATAGGCAGGGATGCAAGGCCCAAACTTCTTCAGTCTGACTTCGAGCTTCCGCAATCGGACTACTGCGGTTTCTGCTCTGGCTTAGCCGGTGGCGGCGCGGCGTCGTTCTTCTTCTCTTCCGTTTTATTTTCCGGCGTTTTATTTTCCGGATGATCTTCGTAAACCGAATACTGACCCTGCGGACGCTTCAGCTTGACGGTGATCGCCATCTCCGCTTTGTCGATCGTGTAGTCTTCTCCGAAAGTCTGAAAGCCATCCGCGAGGACTTGGATACGCAGCGGCCCATAGGGCACACCGTCAAAACTGGTCTTACCCTCGGTGTTGGTCTTCAACTGGAGTCCCGAGTTCTTCTGCTTCCCATTTCTTTTCACAGGATGCATGATTACGCTGGCGTTCTTGACCGGCTTGCCGTTGTAGTCCCGCAATACAAGAAACTCCACGGCCGCATACTGCTCATCGTCCTGCGCCGCCGCCACGCCCAACCCGACCCCCACCAGCAGAAGAACACCGAGCCCGACCGCAAGCCTTCTCATGGGTTTCTATTTTAAGCAGGACCCGGCATCCTGTCACGCAGAGCGTCGTCCTTTTCCCGAAATCAATCCTAAAAAGCTCGTGGCGGAAATGACCCGATCGAGAGCAGTCCATAACTATTGAAATCTGAAAACGGCGAACCACTCTTCTCCTTCAGCGAGCAGGTGCGTCCAATCACCGCCAGCTTCAGGAATGCAATCGACGAGGGTCCGCCGTACTCGGCGACATATACTCCGCCGCCATTGCCGGTTGGACTGGCCAGCGCCAGTCCAGCAAGATACGACCATTTCCTTGACTGGCCCCGCATTGGGTCAGAGGTACAACCCTCAGCTAGCCTGCCCGTAATCTTATTAAAGAAGAACACCGTCACACTATCGCCCTGCGTATTGACCACAAACAGCACCGATTCATCCGGACTCAACATCACGTTGCTCGCGCTGATGCTGACGTCACTGCTATGCACGAACGTCGGCGTCAGTCGTCCCGAGGAGATGTCCGAGACTTCCACCACCACCGACGTCGACGTATCGCCGAAAATGGCATAGTGCCCGTCGCTCGTGATGTCGACGGAATTCGGGAAGCTTGCTCCGCGCGACCGGCGGGTAGCCGTCGAGTACTGTTTGTCGCCGTGAGGGACCGGTGTTCCGGCCGAAATGTCGAACGACTCGATCGTCCCGTCAGTATACGTGGCGATCAGAATATTGCCGTGAACCGCCATCCCGTTGATCAGACCCCCGCCCAACCCTTCAACGGAAACATCGTTGAGAAACGAAAGACCGCATCCATCCAATAGGGCAAACGTCCCAATGGTGTTGGAACTGGTGAAGCTGGCGTAGAGATACTGGTTATTGAAAGCCAGGCCAACACCGTTGGAACTACCGTCGTCGCTCGGCGATCCGCTTGCCAGGCCACCAAGACTCAGCGTGTTGACGTCGATGCCGGCGACCGTTCCGTTATACGCCTGCGACTCAAACACGCACTGCTCGGTGCCGCTGTTGAGTACCCGGAGACGGTTGGCCCCGAAAAAGCCGCCGCTGATTCCGTTGCCGAACGTGTCCACGAACGACTGCAACGTCAACGAACCATTCGGCGCAACCGAAAAGAAGCTGACACCAGAAATAACTTCCGGCACCAGATCGTCATTCGTCATCACGTATTGCGTTTGTCCCAGGGCAAAGCCTCTGCAGCTGAAGACAACTGCAGTCAGCGCAGCAACGCACCAAAACATCGAGGATCGAGCATTCTTCATAGGTTGTCTCAGGCGGGAGAAAACCATTTTCGAAGCAAGTTCTATCAAGGACGACAGCTCAACTGATTTGACGCGTTCTTCCGTAAAACGTGGAGCCGTTTTTCGCGGCCCCACCAAAACGCCATTCGCAGTCTGTCCCCTTACTTACCAGTTCCCGACAGCGCCGATGTTGTCGGACTGCCGTATGCGTTATGGCTCACCTGCAAACTACCCGCCCTCGTACCCAGTTGCGTCGGCGAGAATACCACGTTGATCGTGCACGTGGCCTTGGCTGCAAGAGTGGAAGCACACGTAGTCGAGGAAACGCTGAAATCACCTGTCGTGGACATTGAAATGCCGGTCAGCGCAACGCTCTGTTTGTTGGTAAGGGTAAATGCCTTCGGCGCGCTGGTCGTTCCCACCGTCACACTCTGGAACGAAGCGTGAGTAGGCGCAATCGCGACCGGGTAAATCCCAGTGCCAGTGAGAGGCACAGTCTGCGGACTGCCCGCCGCGTTGTCGGTAATCGTGACGTTGCCAGTTCGAGGTCCGGTTTGAGTTGGACTGAACTTCACCGCAATTTTGCAAGTTTGTCCCGCAGCCAGTGTATTGCCGCATGGTTTGGCTGATGTAGCAAGCGAGAAGTCGCCGCTGATTGCAATGCTGCTGATATTCAACGTCGCGCCTCCGGTGTTGGAGACAGTCACGTTTTTCGCAGCGCTTGTGCCGCCGACGACGAGGCTCGCAAACGTGAGTGACGTCGGCGTCAACGTAACGAATGGGCCAGTGGCAGCGGTAACCGTAAGCTGAATTGTCGTGGTGTGTGTCAAAGAGCCCGACACGCCTGTGATCGTTACCGTCGATGTCCCCGTCGGCGCCAGACTGGTCGCCGTAAAGGTCACGGTGCTGGTGGTAGGCGTCGGATTGGGGGCGAACGCCACGCTCACGCCGCTCGGCAAGCCCGAAGCGCTCATGCTGACGCTGCCGCTGAAACCGTTCGACGGAACCACCGTGATGGTGCTCCCGTTCTGGCTGCCCTGCGTCACGCTTACCGAGCTCGGACTCGCGGTCAGACTGAAATCAGGACTCGTCCCCGCCACCACGCTCACCACAATCGCATTCGACTGAATGCCATTCGCTACGACAAACAGGTCGTAGCTGCCCGCAGGAACGCCGGCAGGCACGTCGAACTTTGTGGCGTTCGGAGTCGAGGGAGCGATGGAATGTGTCGTCTCGTCATGCGTAGTGGCGTAATACATATTGTGCGGAGCGGCGATCTGCACCAGTTGCACGAGAGGATAGTTCGTGGCTCCCTGGTAATCGTCGCCGTAGGCGTTGGCCTCCGACAATCCGTTGAGCTGCGTGCCGGATAAAACGTTGTTGGTCGAGGGGCTGCCGATCGATCCGCTGATCGGATTGATCGTCGGCGCCACACCAGAAACCACTCCTGCGGCCGGAGTATAAATCTCCACTAGCCCGCTGAAGTCGGTGAACATGATCTGACCGTTCGGAAGGACCATCAGGTGTCCAACGTAGGAAGAATCCGCCGGGCAGTCTGTCGGATTCGGAGCGTTCGTCAAGTTTCCGGTCGCAGGGTCGTACTCGACAAACTGACAGCCTCCTTTGAAGAGGCCAGGGCTAAGCATGGCGAGCACCTTGCCGTTCGGCTCCAGCGCTGCCGGGCCATCCGCCTGGTTCAGACTTCCGGCGGGAGTCGGGCCAGCCGCCCAGGTGTTGGACGCAACGTCGTAAATCGCCGTCGCGACCACGTTGCCTCCAAATTGAAAGACCTTGTTGTTGTACATCAGAACTGCTGCGCCCAATTCCTCGTCGGCAGAGTTATACAGCTGAACCGGAAGCTGCGCTCCGCAAGACCACAAGCCTGTCGATTGATCGTACAGCTCCGAGCCGCGGGCGGTGCCGCAGGCAGAATTGTTTTTCGCGTCGACGGTCAGCACTAGGTCGTTGCTGAGCAATGTAAATCCCGATTCATCGTTGCTCGGTTGGCTAACGGAACCGGTCGCGATCCACGAATTCGGTCCATTGAACAGCGCATTCTGCGACGAGCAGCAGTTCGACTGCATGTAAAGTCCATTTGCCAGCAACACACTCTCCGCGTCGCCCAGAGTCGTCCAGCCTGCGGGTGGGGAGTTCAACACCCAGGTCAAAGTGTTCCCGGAAATGGTGCCAATCGCGCCCTTCGTCGTCCACACCTGTTGGCCGCCGTTATACTCTCCGCCTTCGATCACCACAGTTTTGCCGTCCATCAGCACCTGCGAGCCGAAGAACCAGGGCGAGTAGCCAACCGGCATCGACCCACCAGAACTCCATGTGCCGTTCACGTAACTGCCCGATGCATCCGGCGTGAGAATATGCCAGGCTTTGGAATTGCCGCTCTGTTCCTCGTGGACCAGAATCCTTCCGTCCCGCAGTTGCAGCATGGCGCCGAGGTTCACGCCGGGTTGATTCACAAGCGGAGTCCAGGATTGTGAGGAGGCGGTTGCGATCAGCAAAAACAGTGCGGCCGACGTGATGGCGAGTTTCGTATGCAGGTTCAAGGCGGGATCCTTCAATTCAGGCAGTCAAAAAGCGACCACCACTGTATAGACATTTCTCCCGCTTGTGTAGTGTGAAAAAACATCTCCCGGAAGCGCAACGGATTTGCTCTGTGCTGCGGCCTTAAGTACAAAGCGGGCGGGCCACCAAACCGACTAACTAGTGTCGATAGTGGTGGTCGCCCGCTGAGTTTCTCCAGATCGGATCCAAAGTCCTGTTGCTACTCCACCGAAATGCGCTCGGCGACCACATTTCCCGGAACTTCGAACTGGAAGTTACCCGCGGGATCGAAGAAATCCAGGACGAATGTACCCGTGTGAGTGCTGCCCTTGTGTCCGAGATAGATCGACTCACTCAGGTTGATGGTGCCCAGGAAAGTTCCTGCTGTGTCGTAGGACCACACGCGGTGAGCCAGTTTGTAAGCGCGATTCCCCACTTTCTTCCAGGCACCCAGGCAAACGTTTCCGGTCCGAGGATCCACGTTAGGGTTATGCACTTCGGTCCCGCCTTGGTTCCACACTTGATAGGCTTCCTGGATCGTTTGATCGCCCACCACAAAGCGAATATGCCAGAGCCCCACCACCGACGAGGTGTCGGATTCGGCTGCGTCCTTGCCGCCGATCGAAGCCTGGGGCGCGATACGAGTCTGGCTGTGAGCGGCCACAGCCGCCATCGCACTCAAGGAATCACCGCACGACGCAAACGCACTGCCGCCGAGTCCCACTACCAGCGCCAGCAAGGCGGCCAACTTAACTAAGTTCAGAGCATGGGTCGATTTCATACATTTCTCCTTAACGAATTTTTTTCGAGTTGCGCAACCAGTCCGAGTCATGGGGATCGAGCCGCCAGCCTGCGCTTTGCGATCCAATTTGCTTGCGATCCAACGGCGCTAGCTAACATCGAATCCACAAATTCGGGCAATGCAGGCAGGGTGAAGCTTGGTGAAGGTTTGGTGAAGAACCGTAAGCTATTGAAAACGCTACAAGTAACTTCGTTGAACGCCCAATCAATGCTATATTTTCACTCCCCCACTTGGAGCACAGGGCGTGCCCAACAACCTGATTAAATTTGCGGACTTCGAACTCGACGGCGGCCGCTACGAACTGCGTCGCGGAGATCATGTCCTAAGGCTCGAAAAGATTCCGATGGAACTCCTCACCATTCTGGTGGAGAGCGCGGGCCAACTCGTCACCCGCGAACAGATCATCGAAAAGATTTGGGGCAAGGACGTCTTCCTCGACACCGAACATGGCATCAACACGGCCATCCGGAAAATCCGGCAGGCTCTCGGCGACGATCCCGACCAACCGCGTTTCCTCCAGACCGTAACCGGCAAGGGATACCGCTTCATCGCACCGACGACAGTCGTCGCACCATCGAACGGAACTGGAAATCGAATTGAATCGGGTGCCGTCGCTCATCCGTCCGTGACTTCAGGCCAGCCTTTGAACAAGGAAGCAATTCGAGAGCAGTCTCCTGTTTCTTCGAGTGCAAAGGCGGGGGCGACACTCCGCAGGATAGCCTTGTCGCTGACTGCCACGATCTGCGTCGCCGCGATCCTCATTGGATTCAACATCCGTGGCGTGCGTGACCGTTGGTTCAGCACCGCGAAGCCCCTCATTCACTCCTTGGCAGTACTTCCGCTGGAAAATCTTTCCTCCGACCCAGCGCAGGACTACTTCGCCGACGGCATGACTGACGAACTGATCACCATGCTGGCCAAGAACCCCGGCCTGAGAGTGGTTTCGCGCACTTCTGTCATGCAATATAAAAAAGTGCATCGCCCCCTCTCAGATATTGCCGGCGAACTCGGTGTCGACGGCATTCTCGAGGGCTCGGTCGAACGCTCCGGCAACCGCGTGCACTTGAACGCGCAGCTGATCTACGCTCCACAGGATCGCCATGTCTGGGCTGAAAGTTATGACCGCGACTTGAGCGATGTAGGCTCTCTGCAGAGTGACCTCGCTCGCACCATCGCGCAACAGGTAGGACTGACCGCCTCTGCCACTCTGGCGCCAGCGCGGCGCATCGCACCCGAGGCGCACGACGCTTACCTGTTGGGCCGGTATTACTGGTTCGCGCGTAGTTACCAAAAGGCCGGTGAATCTTTCCAAAAGGCCATCCAACTCCAACCGGACTATGCGGCCGCATGGGCGGGCATAGCCGATTACTATACGGCCAGCGCTGCAGAGGATGAGATTCCATCGGCGCAAGCTCTCGCACACGCCGAGCCCGCCGCCCGTAAAGCAATCGCCCTCGACGACTCCCTCGCGCAAGCCCACCACGCGATGGCAGCGGTTCACTATTTTCTGCGCTGGGACTGGGACAGCGCTGAGCGAGAGTCAACTCGCGCAGTCGAACTGGATCTGCACTTTTCCGAATCGCATCACCTGCACGCCTACATCCTGCAAACCTTGCAGCGCACCGATGCGGCGGTGGAGGAAGATCGCAAATCGATGGAGTTGGATCCATTCGTGCGGCCCTGGGCACTCGGTCATGCCTTGATCCGTGCCCGCCGGTTTGATGCCGCCTTGTCTGAATTGCGCGCCCGAGCCGAAGCCCAACCGAACGATTGCGGGATCCAGTGGACGCTCTCCGACGTGTATTTTCACAAGGGCATGGCCGCGGAATACCTGCATGCAATGGAACGTTGCGCGTCGAAAGAGCACATTCCGCAGATGGAGCAGGCCTTCCAGCGCGGCGGCGTGACCGGTGTACTCGAGTGGAATCTTGGCCGCCTCAAGCGAGCGGCAGCCAACGGATACGTCTCCCCGCTGGAATTCGCGGACGCATATGCTCGCCTGGGACGCAAGGACGAAAGCATACGAGCACTCGAACAGTCCTACCAAATTCGTCAGGCGTGGCTCGTTCACATACAGAACGATCCCGACCTGGATATTCTGCATTCCGATCCACGCTACCAGGCGATTGTGAAAAAGATGGGCTTGCCGCCAGCCTATTGAAGGAGGTCCAGCGGCTTGGTGTCGGACCCCTTCGTTTATTTATTGCGGCAGCAGAATTTTCTCCAGCGACGAAATCGGCAGCGCACCCTGATCGAGCGCGCGGTCGTGAAATTCCAGAATCGTGAAGTCTTTCCCTTTGGCAGCCTCGTACTTCTTGCGCAGACGCCACCACTCACGCGTGCCGACAAAGTACGTCGGCAGTTGCGTGGAGCTCAGCTTGGCGCGCTGCAGCTTTCCTTCTGCCTCGGCCTGAGTCTGGAATCCGTCTTTGATCATCAGGTCCAAAGCCTCGGCATCGCTCATGTTCATGGTTTGCATGCGGACATCCAGAATCGAGTTCGCCACCGCACGCAGCCATACTTTCAAATAGCTCAACCGGTAACGGGGATCGTTGTTCGCATAGCCTTGCGCCATCATCACCTGCGCGATGTACTCGGCCCAGCCCTCGACATAAGGACCGTTCGCAAAGAGAGCGCGCGTCAGCCTCCGGTTGATCGGTTGCACATCGTTGGCGTGTTCGGCCTGCACGTAATGCCCCGGCAGAGCCTCGTGAATCGTAAGCCACTGCAACACCCAGTTGTTATATTCGCGCAGCTTCGATTCCGCCTTGGCGTCAGTCGTCTTGGGGTCGATCGGCGTCACCCAATATTCGGCATCGCCGCTCGGGTCGAGTGGAGGCGCGGAGTGAAAGCCGGCAACCGAATAAACCCCGCGCATGAATGGCGGAGTAGGAATCACCTTCAGATTGTCGCGTGCCTTCATCGAGACGACCTTCTGATCGACAATAAACTGCCGGATTTTCGCCAGATCGTCCTTAACCGCATCGAGCAGCTGATCGCGCGAAGGACGATCGTCCGAAATCTTGCGCAGCACCTCGCCGATGATCGCGTTCTCGCGATCCCGCCCGCGCAAGTCCGCATGCTCGCCGTGATCGGGAAACATGGAGCGATGCAGTGGCAGCGCGATTTCCAGCATTTCAGCGCGCTTGGCCTTGAACTCGGCTTCGGCGTCAGCCAACACCTGTGCTGGCGTGACCCGCGTCTCCATGACCAGCCGGAATTTCTGCGCGTACAGTTCCCCGCCCAACCGCCAGGTGCGCGTACTCGGACGCTTGGCGAGATCATCCTTCAACCACTGCGAAAAGCTCTTGATCGCTTCGACCGCAGGCGGCGCGACGCGATCGAATTCCGCCTTCAATTTTGAGTCGGCAGGAATTTCTTTCGCAACCGTATCCTGGATCAACTCCACGTTGCCGTCGTTTTCCTCGCCTGCAACCGTGATAAAGATCGGATCCGCGTCAGCCAGCACCTGCTTCGCCTGATCCAGAAAGCGTGGCACCTGCGCAATGCGTGACAGCACGTGTCCCAGGCGAACGTCCTTCGGCGCGTACTCATCGGTCAGCGGCTGAAAAAGCGCGCCCCCGAGCAATTCAACGTAGACGGTGGGGTTATGTTTGTAATTCTCGATATGATCGAGCTCCAGCAGGTTAAGAGCGATTTGATCGTCGATCACTTGCCAGTCCGCGGCGTCCTGCGCGTCCAGCGATTGGAGCGGCGTTTCTTTCTGAAAGCGCTCGTGCCATCGGACGAAAAGACTACGCTGGGCGGCCACTCCGGCGGGGCTCACATCATCGAGCATGGCATCGAGCTCGATGGTCTTCCCTGTCTTGAGATCGACGTGCTTGTGATAACCCGCCTGCGAAGCATTGGAAGGCGAAAGCGCCAGCGTCTCGTGAATGAAAGCTTCGCTCAGTTGAGAGAACTTGGTGTTCATCGCGTTTTCGTGTCCAGTGGTTTTGCTTTGCGGTGACGCAGCGCCCGGCGCGGCCAGGCTCGCGCTGAACAGCAGAACTGAAATTACCAAACGTTGCATACGATCCTCGCAGAATGGAACGAGGCAGTATACAGCCTCCGATGAGGGACAAGTGGTCCGGAGAATCGCACTGGCACACCGACTCGATTAGAACCTACAATTTGTAACTCGGCGCCGGGTGGTCGCTCGGATCCGACCAGGCACTGCACCCACATCGATCGAGGCAGGAGACAGCGTATGCACAGGAACAGAATGTTGCGATCATTCTTAGGAACTCTCTTAGGGGCGATTGTCTTGGCGTCGCTCTTCACCGCGGCAGCGGCAGCACAGCAATACAAAATCCAACGCGCTGATTATGGGTATGGCCGCCAGCGGGTCGACGTCACACAGCGGCTGCGCGAACTGGCGCGCCAGAATGCAACCTTCCGCACGGGCAACAGCACGTTTGGCGTCGACCCTTCGCCCGGCAACGTAAAGACGCTGCGAATCTTTACCGAGGGTCGTGGAGGGCCGCGAACATTCGAGTATCGCGAAGGCAGCGTAGTGAATGGCTCGCAATTCACAGGTTGGGGCGGAGGCCAATGGGGTAACCCAGGCGGCGAATATACGATCCTCAGGGCGTTGTACGGCATCCCCGGACGGAACGTGGACGTAACCCAGCGCCTGCGCGAACTCGCCGCGCGCGACGCTTTTTTCCGCATGGGTAACAGCACCTTCGGAGTGGACCCGGCCCGCGGACACGTGAAAACGTTGCGGATCTGGACGCGAGGTCCGCGGGGGACGCAGCGAATGTTTGACTATCGCGAAGGCAGTGTCGTGGACGGCTCCATGTTCTCCGGCTGGGGAGGCGGTAACTGGGGCCGCGAAGCCTGGAGCGGAGGATGGGACGGCCCAGGCCGCTAACTCCCTTTGAAACAACCACTCCGCCGATTCGGGTGGAGCGGGTTTTTAATGACCAAATGTTCCACGCGGAACACTTTGTTTGCAATATTGTACGTATCACAATGTATTTACATTGGCCGTAACGCGGACATTTCATTTGACTTAGTGGGCCTTGTCGCAAGGTTCAAGTGGTACGGCAATTAAGGGGCGCCGTTCTCGTTACGGGCCAAACGTGAACACATAGGCCCGCACGCCGGAATCACTGGTGACCAGTGTCAGAACATGCTTTCTCCGAGCCGCGTGTGCGACCAGCCGAATCATTCCTGATCGATCGAAGCGCGCCACGCCGTCAGCGCCGACGTTGTCACCGCGCGCATCGCCGACTGGATTCCCGTCGAGCAGCACCGTCACCGCTGCCTGTCCCGAGGTCCCCGGCTGCATCACTAGGTTCACTTCACCAGCGCTGAAAGGGAGGATGATCTTTCCAGTTCCCTTTCGAAGTTCGACGTACTGCCCTGATCGCTGCCAGTCTCCTTCGACCTTAACCGCACCCGGTACACCTCGATCGTCGCCGATGTAGGTCTCCCCGGTAATTCCGGCATAGGATGGCTCGCCCGTTCCTGCGAACTCTGTCGCCTCGGGAGTACCTGCCGGCAACTCGATCCCCGGTTGGGCCGCAACCAGCAGTCGCCGGATTTCTTTCTCGATTTCGTCGTAGCTGCCCTCCCCCACCCAGCGCTTCACCAGCTTCCCTTGGGCGTCGAAAAGATACTTGGCAGGCCACGCGTCGTTGTCGAGAGACCGCCAGATTGCAAAATCGTTGTCGATTGCAATCGGATAGGTGAGTCCGTGGTCGCGAATACCGCGGTCGATGTGCTCGGGGCGCTTGCCGAATTCGAATTCGGGCGAATGTACGCCGATCACGACCAGCCCGGACTTGCCGTAATCGCGGTGCCACGCTTTCACATATGGAGATGTGCGGATCCAGTTGACGCAGGTGTACTCCCAGATGTCGATGAGGACGACTTTGCCGCGCGACGCGTCAGCAGTGAGTGGCGGCGAATTCACCCAGCGCGTTGCTTTCAACGCCGGCAATTTACTGGCCGAGGCGAAGTTGCGGCCGGCAATGGTGCCGAGCAGGAGTAACAGCAAAATCGTCCTCATAAGATCACAATCAGGCGGCCTTCACGGCTGGGCCGGTGGTCACGTTGATCACCACATCCACATTGCCGCGAATGGCTTTTGAATACGGACAGACCTCATGGGCGGCATTCGTCAGGGATTGGGCGGCTTCCTGCTCCATTCCGGGCAGGTTCACGTTCAGCCGAGCTTGAATAGAGTACGAACCGTTGTCGGAACACAAGTCCACTTCGGCATCAATGGAGGCATCCTCCGGAAGTGGGATTCGCATTCTGCGTGCAACAACGGCCATCGCCCCTTCAAAGCAGGCCGACCAGCCGGCGGCGAACATCTGCTCCGGATTGGTGCCACTACCCGCTGTGCCCGGCGTCGAAAGGGTGACGTTGAGATGACCATCAGAACTGCGGGCAACGCCATGCTCCCGGCCTCCCGTAGTGTGAGTTTTTGCGGTGTAGACTACTTTTCCTGCCTGCGTCATGGTCTGTTCTCCTTGATGTAGTAAACGTGAGATGGATTGATACTCCTTACAATGAAGGTTTCAGAATCTTAGCGGTCCCCCAGAGCGAACCTGGATTAACCCGCTTTGGATGCAATGTAAGCATTTTCTCGTAAAGCTCCATGGCCGTCGATGTACTCGCCACACTAGCATTGAAGTCGCGGATGTAACCTCGGGTCTCGTCGATGTGACGAGGCGAGCTATCCGGGTCAAGGACACCATGACCGGCTACCACTGCTCGCGGATGCAGGGCCTCGATCGTATCCAGCGCGCGGAGCCACTCACCCCGGGCCTTTTCATCGCACTCGGCAAGATAGGGGTGCGTGTTGTTATAAACCGCATCCCCTGATATCACCAGGCCAATCGAAGGCACATGCAGCGCAGTGGTGTGCGACGTGTCGGTGTGGCCAAGCTCTACTACCTTCAACTCTTCTCCCTCAAGAAAGAGCGTATCGCCGTCGAGGACCTCTGGCGCTACCA
>DATMNN010000037.1:0-5478 GCA_035569025.1 Terriglobales bacterium | reverse complement strand
CTTGACTTCAGCGTCCTCACCGACGTTCGCCCCATGATCGAAACGCTTCCTTTGGAAAAAGCCGAAGAAGCGTATCGACGCATGATGTCTGGTGATGCGCGATTCCGCATGGTTCTCACAATGGCCTAAAAATCACGACGCCGGGTGCCCCAGGTAAACCGGAGGGTGCCCCACTCATTCGCGTTTTTTTGCGAATGAGTGGGTGCTGCGTGTGCCATGCTATTCGTCGCTCGCGCTAAGATTCCCACGACTTCGCAAATGCTCTCCTATTTGCAGTAACACGCCACCGAATTCAATTGACAACCATCATCTGTAAGCTAACAATACTAAAGCCACTATAGCTGTCGTCCCACTCTGGTGAGGCGCCGCCTAAGTCCAATGGACTCTAGATTTTGGCTGTAAGCTCTTTGACATCAATATTTTGCGCGCGGATCACTACCTAAAGTGCTGATTCTAAAAGACCGACGGGGAGGGGGGTGGGGTACCCGGTACCAGATAGTAAATAGCCTGGAACTGTACCAATCAAACAAAAAACCCACCTTCCGATACGCGAAAGGTGGGTCAGCTCAGAGGACGCGTTTCTAATTCACCGTCACCGCAACCTTCGCCGATGGGATTCCATTGGCTACGACTTCGAGTGTGCTGGCGCCGGTTTCAGCTCCGGACGGAACATCGAAGTTGGTCGATACGATCGTGGTACCGGTGGCTACTCCCATCGTGCTGTGGTTATGGGTTCTGGCGTAGAACACGTGGTGAGTGGCGTTGTTGGTAATTCGCACCATGGGATAGTTCGTGCTGGTTTCGAATTCGTCTCCGAAGGCGGCGGCCTGTGAAAGGCCGTTGAACTGTGTTCCGGAGATGGAATACGTCGAGCCGCGAGCCACCGTGCCCGGAGAGCTGGCGATGGTCGGAGCCCACGCCGGCAAGTAGGTTCCCGTCGGAGTGTAGATCTGTACGTTGTTGCCCGAGACGAGAACCTGGCCGGTGGGCAGGGTCATCAGCGCTCCGTATCCCGCGATGGTGAACTTGAGGGTCGTCCCATCAAATTCATAAAAGCGGCTGGAGTTCCCGGCGACCAGCACGTTGCCGCTCGGCAGCAGCGCGGCCCAGGAGTCTCCAGCGTTGTCGCCGTCCGGGAAGTCAGGACCCGCTTTCCAGATGCCTCGCGCGCCGAGCTTGAGGCCCGGGTGAAAGACCGAGGTATGTCCGGGTCCGGCGCCACCGTTGGTATAGGAGCCGGTTGCGAACACGGTGCCGTCGGGTCGCAGGATGGCTGGGCCAACTTCTCCAGGTGGATAGTAGCAGCCACCCGGATACGTGAGACAGCCCACGATGTCAGTGGGCGAATGTAGGTCAACGATCGTACTGCCGGCCGATACCCATTTCGACCTCGTGGGAAGGTATCGCTCGGCGTGCGGCGCAGACAGCACATCAAAAGTCAGGACTGTGCCGTTGGGCATCAGCGTCCATCCTTCTTCGGCGTTGAAGTCCGTCTTGCCGGTCGAGAGGACAGCTGTCCAGGTCAGGGTCGCGGGGTCGAGCGCGGCCATATCCATGGTGAGCTTGTTGCCGAGGAGGAATCTGCCGTCGGGCAAGACGACTGAGGGCGAGTCGCCGATGGTCGCCCAACCAGTAGGCGGCGCGACAGTCGTCCATGTATTCGCTTTGGGATCGTAGATCGCCCCTTTGTTGGTGAGGACGAATTGATTCTGGTTGTATTCGCCTCCCTCGATGAGAACGCGTCCGTCCGCCAGCACCGAGGAGGCAAACGCGTCGGGCGAATAGGCTCCCGGGAGAGTAGCGAGCGTCGACCAGGTTCCGTTCAGGTAGCTGCCGTTAATGTCAGGCGTGAGCTTGTACCAGCGCGAGTGAATGGCTCCCTGGAACAATACCGTGCCGTCAGTGAGGAGAAACGTCATTCCTACGCCAGCGGGCGGAGGGTTCTTGATTGTCTGCAGCGTCTGCGCCATCGACAATGCGGCGAAGACAAGGGTCGCGATTGCAGGGATCAACTTCTTGCGCAAAACAAACCACCTTTCATGAGACGTCTGGTGCCTGACTCGTTAAGATGCCCGCCGCGCGGTGTCTCTGGGCGGACGGCCTCTTGGGGGGAGAAGAGCAAAACACAACGGGCGGTAATCGTATCAAATCCGCGCCCAGCGGGCAAAGACGAAGTCTTCTCGTGTCTTTTCGATTCAACAAGAATGTGACACGCGGATGACAAAGTCGCCAACCCGTCTTGATAGTCTGGGCCGCAGTTACAACTTTCTTCTTCGGAGTTTTTTTATGTCACGACTTGGTTTCGCACTTTTTCTAACGCTCGCTCTTTTCGCAACTGGCTGCGGTTATGGATCTCATTACATGGGCGGGAGTGGTTCTCCCACCGTCGCCACACTCACGCCGAACATGGCCACAGCCGGGGATTCGCAATTCACCTTGACTGTGAACGGCGCCAACTTTGGCACCGATGCGGTGGTCTTCTGGAACGGAGTGGCGCTGGCGTCCAGATACGGCACGACCATGACCGTCATGGCTACGGTCCCTGCCGCAGATGTGGCCGCTGCCGGTGTCATTCCGGTCTCGGTTCACTCAGGCGGCAAGATTTCCAATGTGATTGACTTCACGGTGCAGTAGCCGCGACGTTATTTGTTGGAGGTTCTTAGAAGTGGATACGCAAGTCGGCGAACCGCTCTACGACCAGCAAACGCTGGGTCGCGGGAGCGGTTGCCAGTTCTTCATGTTCGAGGATCCAGGTGTCGCCGTGCGGGACGAAAACGGCGTGTAAACCGGCGGCTAGTGCGGGGTTGATGTCGGACTTGGGACTGTTGCCGACCATCCAGGTGAGATCGGGTTGCAAGCCGTACTTGGAAATCACCGCGCGATAGCATTGCGCATCTTTCTCGGGAACAATTTCAACCGCGGCGAAATATTCCTTCAGTCCCGAACGCTCCACCTTGCCAGCCTGCTCTACTGGATTGCCTTTGGTCATCATGATTACGTGGTGGCGGCCGGCGAGGTAGGCGAGCGTCTCGGCCACTCCCGGCATGATTTCAATGGGATGATCGGCGATTTGATGGGCGAAGCTGTGAATGCGCTCATGCAATTCCGGCGTCACCGGCTCGACGGAAAGCTTCTCGAATGTCGCGACCAGCGAATGGGCAAAGCTGTGCAGGCCGTAGCCGTGCTTCACGATCGAATCGCGTTCAGCGTCGTTGAGGACTTCCCGCACCTGCTCGGGTGAGTAGTCGCGGTGATTGAGAAACGAGATGAAGCGGCCGATGGCGCGCTCGAAATAGATATTATTCTCCCAGAGCGTGTCATCGGCGTCGATGAGCAGGGTCTGAGCGCCATTTTGCCCGGTCATACGTCTAATGATAGCGCCTCGGAGCGCCATCTCGAATTTGGTAGAATTAAATCCATTCAATGAAGACTTATTGTGTTGTGACCGCTCTCATTTTTCTGATGGCTATTTCAGACTCCGCTCAAACAAAAACGACGCGCAGGATGACGGGGACGGCCGCCCGGGGCCCGGTTTCGTCAAGTCTGAAAGTTGCTCCGGATCTGGACAAACGGCTGGCCAAGTTTCGCCGCGTCAAGATGCCTTTCAACCGGGCCGGGCTCACCGGGCGCGAACAAAAGTTGGTCGGCAAACTGGTGGAAGCCTGCGGATATCTCGAAAGCATTTACTGGCGGCAGAGTGATCCGGAAGGGCTGGCCTTGTATCAGTCTCTGGAGTCGAGCACGAATATCCGGGACGTGAAGTTGCGCACATACTTGAAGCTCAATGCGTCGCGCTTCGACCTGATTGACGAGAACAAACCGTTCGTCGGGACTGAACCGATGCCGCTGGGGCGCGGATTCTATCCGGCAGACCTGACTCGAGAAAAAGTTGAGCAGTACGTCAAAGACCATCCTGAGCAAAAGGCGGCAATCTACGACCAGTTCACCGTCGTACGGTGGAAGGACGGAAAGCTCGAGGCCGTTCCCTACCACGTTTTCTATCGTCCATTTCTGGAGCCAGCGGCGTTGGCACTGCGGGATGCGGCGAAGCTAAGCGACGATCCGGCATTCGCGAAGTTCCTCGACCTGCGGGCCGATGCGCTTCTGAGCGATGACTACTTCCCGAGCGATCTGGCATGGTTGGATTTGAAGAATCCTAAGTTCGACATTATTTTTGCGCCTTATGAGACATACATGGATTCCTTGCTTGGCGTAAAAGGCTCGTACGGAGCGGCGGTCATGGTGCGCAACGAACGCGAAAGCAAGAAGCTCGAACTGTTCCAGAAATATGTCGCCGACATTCAGGACGCCCTACCGTTGGCGGCGGAAGATCGTCCGTCGAAGCGAGGGCTGGAAACGCCGATGGAAGTGATGGACACGCCGTTCCGCGCGGGCGATCTGACGCACGGATACCAGGCCGTCGCCGACAATCTGCCCAACGATCCGCGAGTACACGAGCAGAAAGGCAGCAAGAAACTTTTCTTCAAGAACTTTATGGATGCGCGTGTGAACTACGTGATCCTGCCGGTGGCGCGCAAACTGATGGAGCCAGCCCAGGCTGGCAAGGTTACCGGCGACGGATACATGGAAGACACGATCATGCATGAGATCGCGCATGGAATCGGTCCGGCGTTCGCGCGCACAGCGAATGGGAAAGTCAGCATTCGCGAAGCCATCGGACATGCCTTCAGCGGTTTGGAAGAAGCGAAAGCCGACGTAGTCGGCATGTTTGGATTGAAGTGGCTGGTGGATCACGGAGCGTTGCCGAAAGAAAAGCTGGAGGAGTATTACGCATCGTACGTCGGAGGCATGTTCCGCACCGTGCGTTTTGGCACCGCCGAAGCCCACGGCCAGGCCGAGATGATGGAGTTTAACTATCTATCCGAACGCGGCGCGGTTCGCCGTAATGCCAATGGCCGCTACGTGCTCGACTACGGAAAAATTCCCGGCGCGGTGGCAGATCTGGCAAAAGAACTTCTCGAAATCGAAGCCACCGGCGACCGCGAGCGCTGCGAGAACTGGTTCAAGAAGTATGGACAGATGCCCGAGGATTTGAAGACAGCCCTGAAGGCAGCGTCGGATGTGCCGGTGGATGTGGATCCGGCGTTTGAGTTTGCGGAGAAGGTGAAGTAGGGACTGGCTACTAGTAACGGGCGTGTCAATTATTCCTGAGGAGACTTCCGGATGACTCTCGGCTATAATGCCACGGCAAACGAGACTTAGGGAGAGAGAATGAGGCCGTCGGAGATCAGTCGGGCAATAACTCTACTCTGGATCAGTATCGCAATTTCCTTCCTAGCTATCCCCATGGAATGGTCTTTTCTAAGATCGATTTCATCCGTTTTGTCTATTCTCCTCCAGGATATTTTCACTGCTGGACTCTTCGCTTTTTTTATTTCGAAAATCGGCAAGGGACGAAACTCGGCCCGTGTTACATTTCTCGTGATGTTTTTGCTCGGTGGGCTTCTGTCCCTTTGG
>DATMNN010000036.1:0-2838 GCA_035569025.1 Terriglobales bacterium | reverse complement strand
GGCCACCGTCGCCGGCGCAAGGAGGGTGTACCGGCGTTACTGGGCCGGTTCCGTCCGGTCGCTGGGCGGTAACCTCGAACCGCCAAATTTGTTAAACCTGCAACTCTCTGCTACTTCCACGTCGTCGACTGTTCCTCGCCCAGAACTTATCCCCGGGTTCAAGCATTTTCTCCCCGACGAAATCGGCGGAATCCGCGCGAAACTTTTTCAGAAGCTGTTGCGTTACTCGTTCGGTTGCTGGAGGTTGAGGGAGCAATGGGACGTACGTCCAAGAGGCCGAGAAACTCTCCCCGGATCATCGATTTGGACCTACTCTACGCCGGCAATCTATTGCTGGATAGCCCGGCGATCAGACTTCGCCAACGCCGGTTTGCCTTAACCCCTTTAGCAGAAACCTCTCCCGATCTCGCTCTTTCCCGGTTGCTTGCCGTCGGGAGGCTTCTCGCCGAGCTGGACGTTCCGGACCAGGTCACGCGACTCGGCGTTCCATTATTCGATCGTGAATAAGATTACTCCCGACACGATCCGAAACTGGAAAGGAACGCGCCGCCGAATCAGCGCGTTGACGGCCTACGACTTTCCCTCGGCAAGGCTCTTAGACGAAGCCGGTATCGATCTGCTCCTGGTCGGCGATTCGCTTGGAATGACGGTGCTCGGTTACCCCAACACGACGCAGGTGCAGATTCAAGACATAATCCATCACACACGAGCAGTCGCGCGCGGCGTGTCTGCTGCGCTTATCGTGGCTGACCTCCCTATCCACAGCTATGATAGCGCGGATCTCGCTGTCCAGAACTCCAGACGCTTGATTGATGCAGGTGCTCACGCAGTCAAACTGGAGGGCGGCCAGGCTTGTTCCGCACAGATTCGCGCGATCACCGACGCAGGCATCCCATTTGTCGGACATATCGGAATGCTGCCTCAACACGTGCTGGAAGAGGGTGGTTATCGGACGAAAGGCCGAACAGCGGAGGAACGCAGTTTCTTACTCAATGAAGCCAGAGCGATCGAAAACAATGGAGGATTTGCGTTAGTTCTCGAGTTGATCGATTCATCGGTTGCCGCAGAAATCACCCAGTCCGTTACTATCCCAACGATTGGCATCGGATCAGGAATAGAATGCGACGGGCAGATTCTCGTCTTTCACGATCTCGTGGGTTATTTCCCGTGGTTTAAGCCTAAACACGCAAAATCCGAAGGTAACGTGGCCGGAGAAATCCGGAAGGCAGTTTGCGCATATATCGACCGCACACGCCGCAACTTAGGATAGGATAGTGGCAGCTAACTGCTGTTTTTAGGTTGACCGGTCCGGCGGGCCCTGCCAAACTGATGGCGAGGTGACGATCACGAAGATCCACATGCCAAAACGAAGTAGGCGCGTGATGTAGTCCCAGCGCGAGGAAGGGACCGCCATGGCGGATAGTCACAGAACTGGAGATCAGGCCGGTGCGAAAGAAGGTGGTCGCAGTGACCCGTCCGCGCTACCCCCCGATGTTTTGCTGGGCGTCTGGAAAAGTTGGATGGATTCCGGCGCGGAGCAGTTGACCGAGCATTTCGCGCGTGACCCGCTGCTGAAGTCGATCGAGCAGATGTGGAACACTAACCCGTTGCACGAGGTGATCCCGTTGGATTGGGCGGGCATCGCCTGGGCGCTGCGTACGGTGTGGTTGCGCAACTTGAACCGGCCCGACGTGCTGCCGGCGTTGGCGGGGCTAAACGTAGCCGTCTGGCGGTCCACTCTGGACATCTGGAACGAGGCGGGGCGGCGCTGGTTGGGACAGGCCAGTTTAGACCCGCCGGAGGCCGCCAAGAGCGGCGACAAGCGCTTCGCCGCGAAGGAATGGAACGATAACCCGGTGTACCGCACGCTGAAGGAGGTTTATCTGCTTGCCTCCGACTGGCTGCTCAACCACGGCGAGGTGGCGGACATTGACGATGCCGAACAGCGGCGGCTGAATTTCCATTTACGCCAGTTCGTCGATGCAATGAGCCCGGCGCTATGCATCGCATCCAACCCGGTGGCGCTGCGGCGCGCCTACGAGACGGGAGGCACCAGCCTTACCGACGGCATGCGTAACCTGATGAACGACATCCGGGAGGGCCGGCTGAATATGGTGGATGCGAGCGCTTTCGCGCCCGGCCGTAACCTGGCGCTTACACCCGGCAAGGTCGTCCACCGAAACAAGCTGATCGAGCTGATCCAGTACGAGCCACAGACACCGAGCGTGCACAAGACACCATTGCTGATCCTGCCCCCTTGGATCAACAAATACTACATCATGGACATGCAGCCGAAGAACAGCATGGTCGCGTTCCTGGTAAGCCAGGGGTTCACCGTCTTCATGGTATCTTGGAAGAATCCCGACGCCTCGATGGAGGACACTTCCATCGAGGACTATGTTAATCTTGGGCCGCTGCAGGCGAGCAACGTGGTGCGCGAGATCACCGACAGCGAGACGGTCAACGTGATGGGCTACTGCATCGGCGGCACGCTGCTTTCGATGACGCTCGCCTTGTTGGCCGCTAAGGATGACCGCCGGTTCGGCTCGGTAACCTTCATGGTTTCGCTGCAGGACTTCTCTCGCGTCGGCGACACCGCTGTGTTCATGGACGATTCGAGCGTAGATTTTGTCGAGCAGCAAATGATGGAACGGGGCTATCTCGACAGTCGCGACATGGCGAACATGTTCAACCTGATGCGCTCGAACGACCTGATCTGGTCGAACGTGGTGAACAACTACCTGCTCGGCCAAAAGCCACCGGCTTTCGACCTCCTCTACTGGAACAGCGACGGCACGCGCATGGCACGCGCCGCACACAGCTGGTACCTCCGTAACA
>DATMNN010000035.1:0-2027 GCA_035569025.1 Terriglobales bacterium | reverse complement strand
CAAACGGCAGTTGGATAGGATCGACCAAGAACGGCAGGCAAGGTAATGCCGCTAACAATGGCAATGTAATGCCAGATTGAAAAGCGAAGCTTGTCAATTCGCCGCCCAGTCCGTGCACCTTCGCCACAGCGGACTTATGATGTCATGGATTGTGCCTGATTTGGCTTACCGTCCATCTCGTTTCAGTTTGCAGTATTCGGGGGGCTTCTTGTCGGTGGGCCACGGCTTGAACGCGAGGAACCAAGGCAAGGAAGTTTAGGCCCGGAATGAGGGCGAGTAGGCACCAAACGGGATTATGGCGAGTAGCAACCAATAAAGTTTAGCAGACGAGGAACGTGTTTCCAGGAAACGGCCAGGCTGAGTTTCTGCGGTGCCGTGAGAGAACGTCCGTAGTTTTGCGCGTCTCGCAGCGCCCTGTGGAATCGTACACAAAACAAAAACGGGCGCCGTGATGGCGCCCGTCTGGTCTTTCCTGCCGCTCAATAGGGAATTAGGGTTGGTCGGAGCCGCCGCCGTTGCGTTGCGCCACAACCTTGCGAGCGTTCTCATACAGCGCACGCGCCTGGGGCAGTGCCTCGACGGCCTTTTGCACCTGCGGATCGGCTTCGAGAAGCACCTTGAAGCCTTCCTGGGTTCCGAAGGCGGACATAAACACTTCCTGCTTGATCTTGCGCTTGACCCAGTCGCTGTTGTCCGCCATTTCAGGTTCGGTGTAGCGGATATTGTGCTTGCTGAGGTAGTCGCGAAATTCGTGCATCACGTTATCGTCAACCTCAAAGCTGTGGGTGATGCTGGGCTTGGTGCCGAGAAAGAAGCGAGTGAAGTCGCCAACACCCTGTTCGGAGGGAACAAAGACGGCGTCGCGGAAAAGTGTTTCCTGGAACTTGTCCAGCTTTGGCGCGTCGACAACGATGTCCGGCGTGATGCCGCCGCCACCGGTAACTTGGCGGCCGCTATCGGTCTGGCGAATCTCGGATGGATGATCGGGTACTTTGCGCTCGTAGTGATATTCGTACAGCGACATAGCCTTGTAATCGCGTTGAATGAGGCGGCCGGAAGGCGTGTAGTAACGAGCGGTGGTGAGCGCCAGCCCGGTGCTCTCTGAAAGCGGCGTCACAGTCTGGACGAGTCCCTTGCCGAAGGTGGTTTCGCCAACAACCAAGCCGCGGTCATGGTCCTGCACCGCGCCAGTGACGATTTCGGCGGCGGAGGCGGAGTTGTTATTCACCAGAATCACCAGCGGCACAGTCATGCCCTGATTGCCGCGGATGGCGACGAAGCGGCGCTCTGGAGCATTGCGGCCATGATAAGACACGATCAGTTGGCCCTTGTCGAGGAACATGTCGCCGACAGCCACGGCTTCATTCAGTAGGCCGCCGGGGTTGCCGCGCATGTCGAGCACAATGCCATCCAAGGAATTGGCGCCAAGTTGCTTCAGAGCGTCGGCGATTTCGCGGTCGGTGGTTTCGTTGAATTGCGAAAGGCGGATATAGCCGATGCCGGGCTTCATCAGGAAAGCGATGTCGACGGAATGGCGTGGAATCTCGTCGCGCGTGACGGTGAACACCAGAGGATCGGTGTAGCCCTCGCGCGTCACGGTAATCTTCACCACCGTGCCCTTGGGACCTTTGAGCATGTCGGCCACTTCTGTGGTGGACAACCCGTCGGTCGCCTTGTCGTCGACCTTGGCGATGACGTCTCCCGGGCGCAGACCCGCGTTGTACGCAGGGGCCCCGACGTAGGGCGAGACCACCACGGTGCGATTCTCGCGGGGAGCCACGACCATGCCAACGCCATAGTATTTACCGCGTTGATCTTCGCGCAGCAGCGCGAATTGCCGTTGATCAAAAAAATTAGAGTGGGGATCGAGCATTCGAAGCATGCCGGGGATGGCGCCCTGGTACACGGTCTTGTCCACATCGACCGGCTCGGCATAATTGCTCTGGACCACATCCAGAACTTTCGTGAAATCGCGGACGGCTGCTTGCGCGTCGTCAGCGGAAGAGCTGGTGGCTCGCACGGACGGT
>DATMNN010000034.1:0-25605 GCA_035569025.1 Terriglobales bacterium | reverse complement strand
GCAAAGGGTGGCACGCCCGGCTCGCCGACTCCTGCCGGCGGAGCGTCACTCTGCACGATGTGAACGTCAATCTGGCGGGGTGCCCGGTTCATGCGAGCTATCGGATAGTTGTTGAAATTGGTCTGGTTGATCGCGCCGTTGGTGGCGGTGATCTCGCCGAAAAGAGCCAGACTTGTTCCGAACACAGCTGCCCCCTCCAGTTGGTAGCGGACGTTGTCCGGGCTCACGATCGTTCCCGCATCGACTGCCGTCCACACATGAGGGATGTGCACTTGTCCCTTGTTATCCACCTCGACTTCGACGACGGTGGCGACATAGGTCAAGAAGCTCCGATGGGCGGCGAAGCCCAGAGCACGTTTTTTTCCTGGTTTTCCCCAGCCGGACTTCTCCGCCACGATCTCGATGACGCGCCGCAAGCGGGCTGTGTCATACGGATATTGATCCAGGGAAGCGCCGTAGTTCAGGTACTTGGTGCCGGTGAAGTCAATCTTGCGATCGGGGCCGATCAGTTGCAATTGATATTGAACTGGGTCTGTTTTGGCGGCGTGGGCCAATTCATCGGTAAAGCTCTGGACCGCGAAAGCGTGAAATATGTTGGTGACGCTGCGCAGCCACCCGATGCGGACGTTGGCACGCGCCGCCCCCACTTCTGCACGGTGGTTGGGGATATTGAAGGGAACGTCAGTCCAGCCGTTGTCAATTTCGTCCTGGCCCGGGTAAAGGACTTCTGCATCGGTAGTGGACGCACTCCCTTGAAACACTGAGCGCTGCAGCCAGGCCAAAGGCTTGCCGTCCGCGCCCACCGCGGCCTTCATATATAGCGCCGCCGACGGGTGGTAGTAACTGAATCCGATGTCGTCTTCGCGGCTCCAGACAACTTTTACTGGCGTGGCAAGTTTTTGCGAAAGCACCGCAGCCTCACAGACGAAGTCCTGAAACGACTTGCGTCCAAAGCCTCCGCCCAGCAAAGTGACGTGCATGATCACGTCTTCCGGCTTGATCCCCAGAAGGCTGGCGATCGTCTTCTGGGCTTGCTGCGGATCCTGAGTTGGCGCCCAACAGTGCGCTTTGCCGTCGCGCACGTCCGCCACTGCGACGGGCGGCTCCATGGGAGCGTGGTTCAGATGGGGCGTGTAGTACTCGGCCTCAATGATTTTTCCACCCTTCGCGAAGGCGGCGTCCACGTCGCCGATGTTACGAACCACGTTTCCGGGTTTGCGTGCGGTCTCCGTGAGGGTCTTACGGAATGGTTCCGAGTTGTAGCCCAAGTGCTCACCGTTGTCCCACACGACCTTCAGCTTCTTCCGGCCCTGAAAAGCCGCCCAGGTATTGTCGGCAATTACCGCTACCCCGCCAATAGGCTGGTGGCCGTGCGGAGGTTTGAAGGTTTCAATGACCACGGTTTTTTTGACACCGGGAACCCTGAGCGCCTCTTCGTTGTTATGCGACTTGACACTGGCCCCCAGCACCGCTGGCCGGTCGATGGCGGCATAAACCATTCCTTCAACTTTCTGGTCGATTCCGTAGCGGACCTTGCCATTCACCATGTCGGGCAAGTCGTAAAGATGGTGATTATCTTTGCCGATGTACCGCCATGCGCTACGGGGGTTGAGCTTCAGGTCTTCGACTGCGGGGACCGGTTGTGTAGCGGCCGCTTCAGCCAGATCGCCGAATCCCAGCTTGCGGCCGCCGGCCTGATGCACGACGAAATGCGGTTCGCTGGTATTACATTCAGTTTCTGGCACCTTCCATTGCGCTGCCGCAGCGCGGATCAGCATCAGACGGGCAGCAGCTCCGGTCTGGCGCATGAGGTCAAAAAAATCGCGGACGGAGTGTGAAGTATCCGTTTCCTGGTCTCCATACTTTGGATCGCCAAGCGCCTGGTCAACTTTGACACGCGCCCAGTCAGCACCGAGTTCATCCGCCAGAACAATCGGCAATGAAGTACGGATTCCGTTACCCATCTCGGTGCGGTGGGCGACTATAGTGACGGTCCCGTCGGGGGCGATGGCGATCCACAAACTGGGCTGGAGTAGTACGGGCGCCGATTCGCCTTCGGCAGCCCAGAGCCGCTCGGGAATGAATCGCGCACCCACCACGAACACGCCGCTCGCGAATGCGCCCTTCACGAATCCCCGGCGGGAGAAGTTGTCGATCACCCTCATGCAATGCCCTTTGCGGCCTGGTGGATAGCCGCCCGGATGCGCGAATACGTCCCGCACCGGCACAGATTGCCGGACATGGCGGTATCAATGTCCTGGTCGCTGGGAGCCTTGTTGCTCTTGAGCAGGGCAATCGCCTGCATGATCTGTCCAGTCTGGCAGTAACCGCATTGCGGAACTTTGATCTCCATCCATGCCTTCTGCACCGGATGCAGAGGCGCGATGCCCTCGATGGTAGTGATCTCAGCGCCGGCGACCTCCTTCATCGGCGTACCACAGGAGCGGATCGCCTCACCATTCTGATGCACTGTGCAGGCGCCGCAGAGAGTCATGCCGCACCCAAATTTCGTGCCCGTCAGCCCCGCCACGTCGCGCAGATACCACAGCAGCGGCATCCCGGGATCGCCGTCAAATGTCTTTTCCTGTCCGTTCACCTTGAGGCGGATCATTGTCCTCCAACTCCAACAGACAAATGCAGAAATTGATTCCACATATCCTAGTCGGAGAGCGGGAATTGTGGAAGAGCAACGGTTTTTCACCACGGAGACACGGAGAAAGACCAACCCGGCTTTTCGGTTTTCTCCGTGCCTCCGTGGTGAATTGCTTCTCGCCGCGAGTCTATAATCGTCTGTCACTCCGGGAGGAATTTTGGCTTACGACGATCTGCGCGACTGGATCAAGGCGCTCGACCGCGCCGGTGAACTGAAACGTATCCGTAGCGAAGTGGATCCTATCCTCGAAATCGCCGAGATCGCCGACCGCGTCTCCAAAAGCCGGGACAAGCAGGGAACTGTCGGCGGCAAGGCGCTGCTGTTCGAAAATGTAAAAGGCTACCCCGGCGGAAAGCTGCTGATCAATCAATTTGGATCAGCCCGCCGCATGCGCCTCGCGCTGGAAGTCGATTCGCTCGACGAAGTTGCCGATCGAATACGCGCGTTCATGGACGTGAAGTCCCCGCAAGGATTCCTGGACAAAGTGAAAATGCTGCCTATGCTCGCCGAGATGGGCAAGTTTTTTCCGAAGTCGGTTCCGACTGGCCCGTGCAAGGAAGTCATCCAACGTGAAAATTTCTCGCTGCTCGATTTCCCCATCCTGCAATGCTGGCCGAAAGATGCCGGACGCTTCATCACGCTACCGTGCGTCATCACCCGTGATCCCAAAACCGGCAAGCGCAACGTCGGCATGTACCGCATGCAGGTGTATGACGGCCAATCGACAGGAATGCACTGGCAAAGACAAAAAGTAGCCGCGGAACACTATCGCGATCGCATGCGTCAATCGATGCCGGATTCAGGTGGCGCGGCCCGCACCGCAGTAGACATCATGGCAAGGTCATCCGGAGGATCGATGCTCGCGGATGGCGTACGCCCCGAAGGCCGCATGGACGTAGCCGTAGCCATCGGTACCGATCCCGCGCTGACGTTCTCGGCGATCGTCCCGGCGCCCCCAGACGTAGAAGAGTTCATCATTGCCGGATTCCTCCGCCAGAAACCGGTCGAACTCGTGAAGTGCGAGACCATCGACCTCGAAGTTCCCGCCGATGCCGAGATCGTTCTCGAAGGCTATGTGAATCTGGATGAACTGAAGCTCGAAGGCCCCTTCGGCGACCACACCGGATTTTATTCGCTGGAAGACCTGTATCCCGTATTCCACGTGACCTGCATCACGCACCGCAAAGACCCGATCTACGCCACTGCGGTAGTAGGCAAGCCGCCGCAGGAAGACGCCTGGATGGGAAAAGCCGTCGAACGTATTTTCCTTCCGCTGATGAAGCTGACCATCCCTGAGCTGGTCGACGTGAACCTCCCCATCGAAGGCGTATTCCACAACCTGATGATCGTCTCCATCCGCAAGTCTTATCCCGGACAAGCCCGCAAAGTCATGAACGCCATCTGGTCGCTCGGGCAGGCGATGTTTACAAAGTGCATTGTGGTCGTTGACGAAGACGTAAACGTTCAGGACGTAGCCGACGTAACGCTGAAAGCCCTGAACAACATCGACCCCGAACGCGATATCCAGTTCACTCTCGGCCCAGTCGATTCCCTCGACCACGCCTCACGCCTTGCGAACTATGGATCGAAAATGGGGATTGACGCGACACGGAAGTGGTCGACTGAAGGCTTCGCGCGTCCGTGGCCAGATGAGATTGTGATGGACGCTAAGACGCGGGCTGCGGTGGATGGAAAGTGGAAAGCGCTGGCGAAGGAATTGGGGATCGACTAGGGGGTCGGGTCGACGCTGGGTGTTTTAGAGTTGGAAAACGGAGTTCGTGGATGTCGTCCTCGTCGCTCAATGGATTTCGGATATTGCTGCGTCCTTCTCGTCTCGCCCAGGTGACCGCGGTCTTATGGTTTCTCTTGTGGCCGGTACTTTGCATTTCCCAACCACAGGCTCGCAGTGTTCTTTGCCGTGACGGGAACGGAACCTTTGATTCCGAATTCCGAAGCGGAGTCGCCGTACACGTTGGGGCGGCACGGGAACGAGGATTGGCGACACTAGGAACGCGGGCGTGTTCTGCCCGGTTTAACTGGGAAGACCAAGAGTTACTGGTGGCGACGGGGGCTTCGGAGCTTGATCTCGATACACTCGGTGTGGACTTAGGCGATGGCGTGCCCGTCGCTACTTTTCAGATCAGGAAATCGGATGCCGATTGCTGCGTGGAGTATCGGATTTATTCCCTGGAAAAGCCGCCGCGCTTATTGCGCACCATCTCTGGAGGGGAATTCTTCAGCGCATCCGATACGGATTTGGATGGTAGCGTCGAAATCTGGACTAACGATGCCTCCGCGGTGGATGGCTTTGAGAAGCTGGCACTGAGCGAGCTGGACGCCGCACCGACCGTCGTCTTCCGATTTGCGCACGGTCAACTGCTGGATGTGAGCGCCGAGTTCCAATCCTATTTCGATACTGAAATTGCGCGGATCCGCGCTGGCCTTCATGAACAGGATTTTCAGGATTTCAAGAGTACTGATGGCAAACTGACAACCATACCTTCCATTTCCCCAGAGCGGTTGCACAACTTGCGAACTGTAAAAATCAAAGTGCTGGAAATCGTTTGGTCTTACCTCTACAGCGGACGTGAGCACGATGCGTGGCGTTCGCTTACCGAAATGTGGCCCTCACAAGATGTTGACCGGATTCGTGTCGCAATAGTAAACCAGCGGGCGCACGGAATTCACAATCAAGCCGACGGTACGTCCTCAGGTCCTCCTCGGGCCAACAAAAAGCATGCGCAGGTTTTCGATGCGGTCAGCGCGTCAGGAGCGGGACGCACACTGGAGGTCGTCCCTCCTAAAGCGATTCTGCTGGAGCGTCCACCCGTGCCTGAGGGGATTCAGAAGAAAAGTCCGCCGGAGCCAGAGTTGCTTCTGGATCTGGTCGTGGATGAGGCTGGGAAAGTGCGGTCGGCCGAGCCAGCTGGAAAGGTGAAATCGGTTGACCCGGAACTGATTAACGCTGCGTTGACTTGGAAGTTCATCCCAGCGTTCAAGGATGGTCGAGCCGTTGCGAGTCGCCTGCGTATCGCTGTCTCTCCAAGGCAATAGCTCTGGCCAAAATGGGCGTACCTTGTACGGTCTACTTCACCTCAATCGTAGAAACGCTAAGCGCCGGGAGCGCAACCGTAAGCGACGTCCCACTCACCGGAGTTGTCTGCACCAGCACCGGATGAATCGGATTCTGCCCCTGCGCCGAAGTAGCACTCATCTGATAGATGGAAGCAGTCCCTGACAAAGTCACGCCTGTGATGGCTGCGACCTGCTGCGTGGTGGAACGGTTGATGGCGACGAACACGATGCGGCCGGGTTGGGTCGTATCCGAACTGGCATAGACCGTTACGTTCTGCAGGTTGCTCGACGTGGCCAGCAGGGAAGTGTCGCCAAAGCTTGCATTCGCTCCGTCGAAGCCGCGGAAGGCGCGGAATCCCGCCAGAATGTACGGTACGTTGTTGCTCAGCGGCCACAGGGTTGCCGCGAACACTCCCTGGCTGCCGAAGATGCCAAGGTTGTCCGCCTGCGCGATGGTTCCAGCTATGTGATTGTCGCCGCCGTTTTCATACTCGCTGATAGAAAGTTTCGTTCCCGGGAATCCGGCCGCGATCTTCGCCTGGAGACGGGGCAGTAGCTTAATCGGTCCGCCCAGTACGTCATTGGTGATCCACGAATTTTCTGTAAACGTCGGATCCCACAAACTGCGCGGACTCTGCACAATGGCTTGTACCTGCGCGGCGGTCAGGCTCGAATCGGTCATGTTCGTGACGCGCGTAGTGCCGTCGGTCTCTTCCGAATACCAGTGGAAGTCGTACACATCGACCAGCGGCCTGCCATACGTATCGGACGCAGTTTTCAGCGCAGGCAGATATTTGTCCGGGAACCAGTCCGCGCCGTTGGGCGTAGCCGGAAGTTCTCCCTGCCAGTTATAGATCCCCCCGAATCCGTAATGCACCGGCCCGAAAATCGTAACGTCGGGGAACTGGTCTTTCAGCGCCTTGGTGAGCGCGATCGTCTTCGCGATGTAATTGTCCGACGTGACCGGGTTGGGACCCTGCACTTCAAGATGGGTGGAGTTCCAGAGTTCCGGCTCGTTGTCCAGACTTACGAACGTCGGCAAGGACGCGCCCGCGGCATATATGCCCGGAATTTTTTGGTCCAGCCCCCACACGAATTCGTCCATGTAGACGTTGGCATCGGTGTTGTCGGGGCTGGTGGTGAACGGAGCGGGAGTAACCGAACTCTTCTTGTCGATCACCTGCTTGAAGCGCGTCAAGTCAGGCGGATGGCTGACATCGACCGGGCCGCTCTCATCCGCCGAAACCAGGCCTTGCAGTTGGACCGTCATCACGCTTGCCAGGCCAAGTCCCTGATCGGTGGCGACGAAACTGCGCACCGCTTCCGCCGGAGTCGAACTCGAGCTCAGGAAGTTGTCGTTCTGATAATGGAAATCGCTGCCCGCATTGGACGCGTTCGTCTCCCAGTTGTAAGCCGTCCAGCGATTCCCGCCCGCGCGGTCAAGAGTGAGGTGCAACGGAGCTCCCGTGACGCCGGTATAGAAATTGAGGCCATAGATCCACTTTGAGATTGGCTTGCTAACAGATGGGTCGACCGTGATCGTCACATCCGGCGCGCCGATGGGGGTGGCGCTGATCTGGGCAGAGTTGGCGCTCTCGCCGTACGTGTTCAGGGCCGATACAACGTAGTAGTATGTGGAGCCATTCGTCAGACCCATATCGGTGAAGCTTGCGACGGTCGGGGCGCCAGTCTGGGTGTACGGCCCTCCGCTGGTCGTCGCGCGCTTCACGTGATAACTGGAAGCGCCGCTGCTGGCTGTCCAGGTGAGGCTCACCTGGAGGTTGCCGGGCGTGCCGGCCAGGGCCGTGGGAGCCGCCGGCGGCATGCCTCCTCCACCGCCTCCTCCGCTGTAGCTGCCTCCCCCGCAGCCGAAGGTCAAGCCGGCCAACAACATCAGGGCGAGACCCTTTGCGGCTTTCGCGGTGTCCAGTGCCATCGGGACGTATACCTCTGGACAAAGCCTACACTTACACTGATCCGTTTCGATAGAGCATTGACGAGCACTGAAGCAGGGACGGGCTAGCGTCTGCAAGTACATGGACTGAGGTGTCCCGGTTCCCCGGCCTCTAAAGGTTCGAAATTCATGGTTCGGGTGCCCGTCCGCGCAGCGCGGGGAGTGGCGTGCCGACGAAGCGCGTACCAGGCTTAAAAACTCAAGGACCGCGCGCTTTTCATAAGATTGCGAAGGCAGCAGATCCCTCGCTCGGGATGACAGTGCTTGGGAATGTCTTCTGTGCCACATTCTTCCCGTGCCTTGAACCCCCGCCCGACTTGTGTTCTCATTAGCAAATAGCGTGGCCATCTCGGTCACGTGCGTGCGCCTCAACCTCCAACCCCCAACCTACATTTCGGAGGAAAATCATGAGTAAAGTCCACTACATTCCTAAGGGATACAATTCGGTCACTCCATACCTGGTCATTAAGGGTGCGTCGGAAGCGATCGAGTATTACAAGGACGTTTTCGGTGCTACCGTAGTCGTCCGCATGGACGGTCCGGACGGCAAGGTGGGCCATGCCGAGTTGCAAATCGGCGATTCCCGCATCATGCTTGCGGACGAAAATCCCAGCATGGGCCAAGGCCATACCAGCGCTACTACCGTGGGCGGTTCTCCGGTGAGCTTGTATGTGTACGTTCCTGACTGCGACAAGGTCATCGAAAAAGCTGTAGCGAAAAGAGCCAAAGTCCTGAAGGCGACCCAGGACCAGTTCTATGGGGACCGTTCCGGCTTCATTCAGGATCCGTTTGGGCATCTCTGGGGCATCGCAACTCACAAGGAAGATGTCTCGGCGGAAGAGATGAATGAACGGATGAAAAAGTTGATGCCAGCAGCTTAGGCCGGCAAACTCTGACCTCTGTACACGGAGAGACGGGGCAAGCCCCGTCTCTACTTTAACTACCAAAGGAAAAATCAATTCATGCTCGCTGCCGGCAATCCGTTTCCGAATTTTTCGTTGCCCAACCAGGATGGCAAGATCACCAAACTCAGCGACTACGCGGGCCACTGGCTGGTGATCTACTTCTATCCAAAAGATGACACGCCGGGCTGCACCATCCAGGGTAAGTCGTTTACCGCGACGAAGACGCAATTTGACGAAGCCGGAATCAAAGTGGTGGGCGTGAGTGCCGACGATGCGGCTTCGCACAAGGGGTTCTGCGATAAATTCTCTCTGACCGTCGATCTGCTCGCGGATACCGATTCCGTTCTGATGAAGTCGCTTGGCCTGGGCCAGTCTGAATGGAAGGGAATGAAGTTCTGGGAGCGCACAACCTTCGTGGTCGATCCTAAGGGTATCGTTTGCAAAGTCTACGAGAAGGTCAATCCTGAGGGCCACGAACGAGTGCTGCTTGATGACATCAAGAGTATGAAGTCCAAAGCGGCGTGATTCTCGCGGCGGCTCGGTGGTAGACTGCGCCTATGGCAGCCAAAAAGAAAACCAAGAAGAAGACCAAGCTCGCAAAGTCCACCCGCAAGAAAGCAGCGCCGGCGAAGAAACTGGCGAAGCGTAAGCCGGCTCCCCGCAAGAAGCTGGCAACGACGGAGAAGAAAAGGAAGACCGCCAGCAAACCGGCGTCTGCCAAGAAAGCGGTCGTCCGCAAAAAGCCAGTCGCTCGCAAGGCTCCGCGAGCGGGCAAGGCTCAAAACGACAACATGGTTGCCTTTCCGCGACAGGGAGCCCGTGCTCGTTCCGGAGGCCAGTCGGGAGACCTGCAAGGATTGTCCGACATCGAACGCTCTAATTCCGAAAGCGTCGACGAACTCCTGGAGGAAGGCAACACGTTTGAAGCTGAAGCCGTCCGCGGAGTGGAAGAGGCGGGCAACGCCGAAGAAAAAGAAGTACGGACCCACGAAGTTCCGGAGGACGACGTACCCGGCGAATACCTCGACAAGGACTAGGCACAGCCTGGAAACAATTACCGCAGAGTGCGCTGAGATCGCAGAGAAGGCTTGGGAAAAGGCCTTAAAAAACTCAGCGTACTCCGCGATCTCTGCGGTTAAACGATCTCTTCTACTTACTCTCGGCGTCACGCCCATCTGTGTCATTGTTTCGCCCCTCGCTTATGAGTACGATAGGTCGCATTGACGAACCGCCACGAGGTGGCTCGGTTTCTCCATGCCTGACAAAGACGATGCTGTCCGAATTCCTCCTGCCGCGCCCCAGGAGACGGGCACCACGGTCGACCTGACCGGCAGCACGGTCGGTAGATTCCATATTCTGGCCCGTCTTGGTGTCGGCGGTATGGGCGAGGTCTATCGCGCCGAAGACACCGTGCTGCGCCGCACGGTCGCCGTTAAGCGCATGGCTCCGCGCCGCAAGGGCGATCCAGTCGAGGCGAGCCGCATCCTGCGCGAGGGCCAGCGTGCCTCGTCGCTCAATCATCCCAACATCGCCGGCATCTACGACGTGATCGAGGAAAAGGGCGAGATCCTGCTCGTGATGGAATACATCGCGGGCAAGACGCTTCGCGAGCGGATGATGTCCCCCATCAGCCTGGCCGAGTTCCTGTCGATCGGAATGCAGTGTGCGGAAGGCCTGGCCGCCGCCCACGATCAACGGATCGTCCACGGCGACGTGAAACCTGAAAACATCATGCTGGCCGTAGGGCAGCGGGTGAAAATTCTCGACTTCGGGATTGCCCGCAGACTGGTAGGCTCCGACCCATCGGAAGCAACCCAGAGCCTCGCCAGCATGACGATCTCTACCGCCGGAACGCCCGGGTATATGGCTCCTGAAGTCCTCCAGCAACGAGCCTACGATGGACGCGCCGACTTGTTCTCCCTGGGCCTTGTTTTCTACGAGATGTTAGGAGGCCCGCATCCCTTCCTGACCGACAGCTTTGCCGGAACTGTTGGCCGCGTGCTGCATTTCGAGCCGCCCTCTCTGCTGGAAATCAACCGCAATGTCCCCGCGCCGCTCGCGGGAGTTGTGGAGCACATGCTCGCGAAAGACCCAGCCCAACGCTATCCGGACGCGCACGACTTGCTGGCCGATCTTCGCGCGGTGGAGCGCGGTGAAAAGCCCACGTATGGCGGACTTCCATCCCAGACACGGCAACGCGGTCAGGGGCGTCGCTTTGACTGGAAGTCGGCGCTGATTGCCGCAGGCGTCCTCGTCGCCATAGTCGCCGTCGCGTTCTTCATCTGGGGACGCAATCGTCACCCCGCAAATCAACAGCTAGGATCCACCAGCGAGCAACTGCCGCAAAACATCAGCCTCGCGATTCTTCCTCTCCCCGTTCCCGAGGGAGATGCCGAATTCGCCGCTCTTTCAAACGGTGTTGTCGCAACGTTGGCGGCCAAGCTGACTCAACTCGGCGAAAACCATTCGGTGCAGATCGTCCCTGCCAGCGAGATGCGCAGCAAACACGTCACCACGCTGGCCGAAGCGCGTCAGGAGTTTGGCGTCAACCTGGGGTTGCGCGTCGACATCCAGCGCTCGGGCGACCTGGTGCGCGTCGCCTCCAGCCTGCTCGATGCAACCACCTGGCACGTCCTGGCTGCACAAAGTTTCGATGCCCCCATGAGCGATCCCTTCAAAGTGGAGGATGAAGTCGCCAACGCCGCCGCAGCCGCTCTGGGCGTCGCACTTCGCCCCGAAGAGCGTCGCGCTCTGGTGTCACACGGCACGAATCTCCCGGAAGCGTACAACTTCTACCTGCAGGCGCGCGGATACTTAGACGACCCGTTCAAGCCAGAGAATGCCAGCAGTGCCATCGCCCTGCTGAATCAGGCTCTGAAGCTCGATCCGAATTATGGGACGGCGCAGGCCGAACTCGGAATGGCCTACTGGTGGAAATATTATTCGACCAAAGACAAACACCTGGTCGTTTCAGCCAAAGAGGCGTGTGCCAAAGCCGTGGAGTCAGGTACCGCCGGAGCGGAAGGACATATTTGTCTTGGAGTGGTAGCGAATGGCACCGGCGAACACGAAACGGCCGCTGCCGAATTTCAGAAAGCCGTGCAACTCGATCCCACTAACGATCGTGCGTATACCGGTCTGGCACTAGCGGAACGGCGTTTGAACAAGTTGGATGAAGCCGAAAAAACCTACCAGCAGGTGATCCAGCTCCGGCCGCAATATGCCGGTGGTTATCTCGATCTGGGAGCCCTCTATTTGCAGGAGCAACAAGTGGAGAAGGCGATCGAGGCGTTTTCTCGCGCGATCGCCGTGGCGCCAGACAGTTATCGTGGATATAGCAATCTGGGCGCGGCCTATCTGTATCAGGGCAAGTACATCGAGGCGATAAGACCTTTCGAACAATCCATTGCCATCCGTCCGACCTTTGCGGCGTACAATAACGTCGGTACAGCGTATCTACGCTTGCGGCGTTTCCCCGATGCTGTTCGCGCATACCAGGCGGGATTGAAACTGGACGAGAGCCAATACGCGGTCTGGGGCAGTCTGGGTGACGCGCAGCATTTCAACGGCGATCAGGCCAGCGCGAGGATGGCCTACGAGAAGGCGGTGAGTCTCGCCGCGAAACAGCTCGAAGTGAACCCGAAGGACGCCGAAGTCAATGGCGACATAGCCGACTATTTCGCGATGTTGGGAGAACACAAGCAAGCGCTGAAATTCCTGGACCAATCGTTGCGTTGGGGACAAGGAGACAAGGATATTCTGCTGAACGCGGCGGTTGTGTATCAGGATTTGGGGGAGAGTTCAGTGGCGATCGAGTGGTTGAAAAAATCGCTCGACGCAGGGGTCTCCGCGGCGACCGTCCTCGGAAATCCGACGTTTGACTCGCTCAAACCTGAGCCTCGCTTCCAGACGTTGATAAAGGGCCGAACCCAGTGATCCATTTTCCATGAGTAACGAAAATCAATTCCAAGGAGAGATGAATTATGGCAGCGTATCCGTTACCTGATAATAATCCTCCGGTCTACATCGCGAACGCCGCGACGGCCACCAGCATTACCGTGATCCCAGGACAATCCATTGACTGGGAAAACCAAACCAGTGCCCCCATTCCTATCAATGTGCAAGCGGTGAATGGGGTCTATCCGCTTACGCAGAATAGTTTTTCCGTTCCGGCGGCGCACATTTCGGTCGGGTCGGTTATTAACGCGGTCCTGGCCACGACACCGCTGGGCGAATATCCCTTCACGCGTGGCGCCACCGAAGGCGGCGGAAAGATCATTGTTCAGGCCAATCTTGGTCCTCGGTCAAACCGGTAAAGAAAGAGAAATCAAACCCGCCCGGCTCTGTCTGGGCGGGGTATTACTTTTCGCATCGCCCTACGCACCACACCCCTAAACACTTTTGTTTGCGCCCGCAATTATCTTGTGCCATCCTGTTCCACGGTGTCCGCCGTCGCGGAGGCCGTCTGTGCAATTCCTCAGCGAGGTTTCTAATGCGTATCGCCATCACGCTGGTCATTTTTTCTCTCGTTGTTTCGTCTGCCTTTGCCGCGGATACATTCGTCCGGCCTAACATCAAGACCGGCCTGTGGGAAATCACTGAGACGCACACCATGACTGGCATGCCTGCGATGCCAGCCATTCCTCCGGAGGCGCTTGCGAATATGACTCCCGAACAACGGGCTCAGATGGAAGAGCACATGAAGAGCATGGGCGGAGGACCCAAGACCACGACCCGCAAAGACTGCGTCACCAAGGAAAAGCTCGACAAGGATATGGCCTTCGACGAGAAACGCCCCGAGTGTACCCGCACTGTAATCAGTTCCTCCAGTTCCATGACGGAAATGAAGATTCACTGCCAGGAAAAAGACACCACGTCAGACGGCACATTCAAATTCGAAGCCTTGTCCAGCGAGAGCGTGAAGGGAACCGTGCGCATGGTGATCAACAGTCACGGCCGCCCCATGAACATGAATTTTGACTTCATCTCCAAGTATCTCGGCCCCAGCTGTGGCGACGTGAAGTAGAAAGCAGATAATCCCCCGTTAAGCTCCTTGGAGCTGGCACGTGTGCTCCGCAAATTGAAAAGTAAGACTCTGCTGTGCGTCCGCCGCGCGCTTCAAGGCGGTCACGGGAACCGTGAACTGCTTCCCGCAAGCCGTGCAGATTCCCACTGCTGGCACGGTCCCAATCCACTTCAACACTCTAAGATTGCGTTTCACGCTCACCAGTTTGTGACCACGGTTCCTAAGGCCACAGCTATCCTAAAGTGCCTGTCCTCAGCGAGGCAAACACTGACGGGGGATTCGAATGCGCGAGACTTGGCCCCTGAGGTCGACACAGCGGAATAACTTCTAGAACAACACCGGCCTTGCGGGAACTGAAACGCTTTCCGGCGATTGCGCACTATTCCTCTGTAGGGTTTGGGCAATAGTTTCCGCAGAATCCGCCCCAACTCACGTCCAGGGTCTTCACGACTCAGTGTGTCGCGGCAGTAACTTCCCTGTAGTTCTCCCATGGGTTCTTAAGAATTCCGATTCCTGCCTATACGCTCCGGGCGAATCGGTGTGCCCATGAAAGGAAGCGGCGTCCGCACCTGCCGGGCTTCCCAAAGATCGTTCGGACAGCCAGCAGCCACGAGCGTCTTGACGACTGTGTTTCGACCATCTTCCCCTCATAGAAAACAACGGAGGAGTGTATGGCAGATGTAAAGAAGACAAGCAAGATCGTAGAAACACTGGAAGTGCCTGCCGAGCGGAAATACTTCAAGAACCTCATTCTCGCCAACCCGAATTACTTTGGCACTATTCCCAAGTTTGGTGGAAAGGTAGTCAAAGCCTTCAGTGGAGACACTACCTACGAGCAACTTACCTGTTTGGGCTTGAACCCTGGCGGTCTTTTCGGAAGCGGTCTTCTCGAAGCCGTAGTCAACATCAAACAACATTCTGGATACGGCACTGATGGTTGTGGATCCGGCACCGTCGAATACGTGCGCTTCTTTGTGCAGAACGCCTCGGGCTGGCACGACCTGGGATTAAGCTCAATTCAGGTTTACGATCTCGCGGGACCGTTACCCCTAAGCTATGCAGTGTCCGTCGATTTCAACGAAGCTCGCAAGTTTTGCGGAACCGAGAATATCCTTCGCGTCCGCGCAATCCTGTCCTGGCAATGGGAACCCACTCCCGGAGATCCCAACTTCATCCCGATCTGGGGCAACGTAGTTGACGCGAATGTCCAAGTCGCTCCCTGGTTTCTCTACGAGGTTCCTCTCTCCGAGTTGATCGCGGAAAAAGTGTTGACCATCGATCCCGGCGTTCTTAAGAAAGTCGACGTCAACCAGCCCCTGCCCGCGAATCCACCGGACACACTCAGTTACACCGAACTGAAATCGCTCTACGCAAAATCCAAAGTCCCCGGGCATCGTTTTGGATTTGCCGAAGCGACGAAACTCACCAGCGGCTCCATCAGCAAAGCGCTCGGCCCGGTTGCCGGACTCATTCAGTCCAAGGCATCGAGCAAGGAATCCGCGAGTTTGCTGAACACGGTTGGCCTGCTGGCCGGAGAAGAGTTAGGTGCGATCCTGACTGGCATCGCCGAAACCAGCGGCGACACCAATTTCGAGCAACTGACCTGTGCCGGATACAATCCCCAGAGTCGGGAACTCGAAGCCGTCCTGCAAGTAAGACAAAACACCGGATACTCCGGAAACCTCTGCACCGCAGGAAGCACCGAGTACGTCAGCTTCTTCGCCTTCTTCGGAGGAATCTGGAATGCGTTAGGCACAACTCAGGTGCAGGTCCACGACCTGAATGCAGCTACGCCCGCTCACCCCATCAGTTACGCGGTCTTCCGGATTTCCAACCTCACCTCCATGCCTTGCGATCAATTGCAGGGTGTTCCATTGCGAGCGATTCTTTCCTGGCAGACGCCTCCCACCGGTCCAGACTTCATTCCCGTTTGGGGCAACGTGATCAACACTTACGTCCAGCCTCAGATCGCCGCCGGCGATAACGAGCAGATGCGTCTGATGCGCATCGGCCGTGTCACGGTCAGTGGCATCGGGAACGCCACAGGACTCGCCAATCCCACTGGAGTAGCCGGGGATTGCGCGGGTGACGACAGCCCATTCGGTGGAAGTCCCACCGTCGAAGGTGATTTCATTCCTAAGATCGACGTCTTCGACCACACCACCGGTGCCGTTCTGCCGGGAGCGATGCCCATCATTTACCAGGCATGGGTCACGCCTAGTGGCGGAGCGTCCTTCCAACTCACCAACCCATTCGGTATCGCACTGTTCCCGCCGAATTCCATGTTCCCCGTGGTCGTGACTCAGCATGTTGATCTCCCGCTGGGGCCTGTCTTCGGTGGAGTTCCGGGAACCAAGTACTACACCTACATGGAGTCCGATCTCCAGGCGGTCAATCCTCGCACCGTAGCTGCGTTCGAAGCAGGCGGCCTGACCGAAGGCAACTACACCATCGAAATCCGCGGCTATAAGTGGAACGGAGTGAACTATATTGCCGTCCCGCCGCAGACCAAGATGATCCATGTCTATAACGGGTACCCGCATATGGAACTGACCAGCGGCGGCGTTCTGGTTCTCGAACAGCGCCCGCAGGTCAGCATCACCATCACGGCGCCGTCGGGAGACTGCGGCGACGTGCAAGTGGGAGACACGATCCAGGGCAGCTACAGCGTGACGGACGAATTCTTCAGCAGCGTCTCGCTGGCTCTGGTGCCCATCACCATCGGTGGTATTCCGCAACCGGAGAACCCGGTTGTGCTCTCGAACGCCAACTTCGGAGTGAGCGAAGTGGTTTACGACGGCACGAACACCACCGGAACCAGTGGAACCTTTACTCTCAAGACCGGCGCTTCCGCGGATTCAGTCGACATGACGCCCTGCGGATACACCATCCGGTTGGTAGCGTGGGATCGTGCTTTAGTAAGTGACTCATGCACCGGCCACAACAATGAAGAAGGAGTCGGCTTCTGCCTGCGCAAGAAAGAAAACTAAGAAGCAGTCTGAGCCGAATCCGTAACCGAATCCTGGTCTGCCCGTGAAGCAGCGGGCAGACCAGTCATTTTTTCCCGACCATGAAATTGCTTCTCGGCATTCTCGCGGTTTGGCGAATTACGCATCTCCTGAACGCCGAAGACGGCCCTTGGAATCTTTTCGTCCGGCTTCGCGAAGTCATGGGCTCTGGTTTTGCGGGAGAGCTGCTGGACTGCTTTTATTGTTTAAGTCTATGGATCGCCGCCCCGCTGGCCTATTGCCTTGGAGAAGGCTGGAGAGAGACTCTGTTGCTGTGGCCAGCCCTCTCGGCCGGCGCAATTCTCACCGAAAGGATCACCATCCTGCCCCAGGAAAAAGAAGTTCCACACGCGGTGTATTTTGAAGGACCGGAGGATTCCCATGTGTTGCGGCAAGAGTCGAGAAGCGGTGCGGAACGTGTCGAGTAAACCCCGGCCGTCGATTCAGCCGGCGCCGTCCATGTTTCAATATCACGGTTCTACCGCGATGGTGGTAATCGGTCCCGTGTCCGGAAAGACTTACCGTTTTTCCGGGCCCGGTGCACGAGTCGCTGTTGATCCTCGCGACCGCACTTCTCTTGCTGCGGTGCCAAACCTGCGCCGGACCTTGAGCATCGGATCCCGAAGTTAGGTTGGCGACGGCCAAAAAAACCCGCCCAAGCTGAGCTTGGACGGGGCACCCTTTGACAGGGATTTTAAAAGGGAGCTTTGCGGCACGGCTGAAGCCGTGCCCTCCCGTTTTCTTAGTACATGTCTCCCATGCCGCCGCCGCCGTGTCCACCGCCGGCGGGTGCGTTTTTCTTCTCTTCCGGAATCTCGGCGACCAGAGCTTCGGTCGTGAGCATCAGGGAAGCGATCGAGCCGGCATTCGTCAGAGCCGTGCGGACGACTTTCGTCGGATCGAGCACACCTGCCTTGACCAGGTCCTCGTACTCGCCGGACTGGGCGTTGTAGCCCCAGTTGTTGTCCTTCGAGTCGTTGACCTTGCCCAGAACAACCGCACCTTCTTCGCCCGCGTTCTCGGCGATCTGGCGCAGCGGCTCGGTGATGGCGCGCTTCACGATGTTGACACCGATCTGCTCGTCACCTTCCAGCTTCAGCTTATCGAGTGCGTTCACGCAGCGCGCCAGCGCGACGCCTCCGCCCGGGACAATGCCTTCTTCCACGGCCGCGCGCGTCGCATGCATCGCATCTTCCACGCGGGCTTTCTTTTCCTTCATTTCGGTTTCGGTGGCTGCGCCGACTTTGATTACGGCAACGCCGCCGACCAGCTTCGCCAACCGCTCCTGCAGCTTCTCGCGGTCGTAGTCGCTGGTGGTCTTGTCGATCTGTCCGCGAATTTCCTTCACGCGGCCTTGAATGTCGCCCGGCTTTCCTTTGCCTTCGACAATGGTGGTGTTGTCCTTGTCGATGGTGATCTTCTTGGCCTGGCCGAGATCGCTGATCTGAACGTTCTCCAGCTTGACGCCGAGATCCTCCGTGATGGCCTTGCCACCCGTCAGTTTCGCGATGTCATCCAGCATGGCCTTGCGGCGATCGCCGAAGCCCGGAGCCTTAACGGCCGCGACTTGCAGGGTCCCACGCAGCTTGTTGACGACGAGGGTAGCGAGCGCTTCGCCTTCCACGTCTTCAGCGATGATCAGGAGCGGCTTGCCGCTCTTGGCGATCTGCTCGAGCAACGGGAGCAGGTCTTTCATTGAGCTGATTTTCTTCTCGTTGATCAGGATGTACGCATTTTCGAGCGAAACTTCCATGCGCTCCGGATCGGTAACGAAATAAGGTGAAAGGTAGCCGCGGTCGAACTGCATGCCTTCGACGACATCGAGTTGCGTCTCGAGGGTCTTGGCTTCTTCCACGGTGATGACGCCGTCCTTGCCGACCTTCTTCATCGCTTCGGCAATGATGTGGCCGATCGTTTCATCGTTGTTCGCAGAAATCGTGCCGACTTGCGCGATCATTTCGCCGGTGACGGGCTTGGAATACTTGTCCAGCTCGCCCTTGATCCGATTGCCTTCCTTGTCGACGCTGCCGCAAATTGCGATCACGGCCTTCTCGATGCCACGCTTCATGGCCATCGGATTCGCGCCAGCCGCAACGGTCTTTACGCCTTCGCGATAGATCGCCTGCGCCAGAACGGTAGCGGTGGTGGTGCCATCGCCCGCGATGTCCGAGGTTTTCGAAGCAACTTCACGCACCATCTGCGCGCCCATGTTCTCCTGCGCGTTGGGCAATTCGATTTCCTTCGCGACCGTGACACCGTCCTTGGTGATGGTCGGGGAACCGAACTTCTTTTCAATAACAACGTTGCGGCCCTTCGGGCCCAGTGTGACCTTCACAGCATCAGCCAACAGGTTGACGCCGCGGAGAATCGCCTGGCGGGACTCTTCTCCATGAACAATGTGTTTTGCCATAACTTTTTGCTCCTATCGGATGTTGCAGGCAGTGCCTGCGGAAATTTTAGGTTGCTGCTACGGGCTTCGAGCTACGAGCCTCGAGCGAGCAGTTACTTCTTCGAGCCGACGGTTTCCTTCTTGGTTGCGCCGGTGATGACGCCGAGTACTTCCTCTTCGCGCATGATGATGAAATCTTCGCCATCAAGCTTGATTTCGGTGCCTGAATACTTGCCAAACAGAATGCGGTCGCCTTCTTTTACGTCGAGCGGGCGAACTTTGCCTTCTTCACTGATCTTGCCCTTGCCGGCGGAGACAACTTCTCCCTCCTGCGGCTTGTCTTTTGCGGAATCAGGAATAATGATGCCGCCACGGGTGGTTCCTTCTTCTTCCACGCGACGGACCAGAATGCGGTCATGCAACGGGGTAAACTTCGTAGCCATGCTTGCGTACTCCTTTCAAGTGAGTTGAAACGGGTTTGGATTGCTGGATTTCCTAGGGTTCAAAGCTTGTTAGCACTTAAGGCCTTCGAGTGCTAATTGTAAGGATATGAGTGAAGGATTGTCAAGGGGTACGGCTTCTGCTGACTGCACCGCTATCTCTCCTGAGCCGAAAACCTGAAGTTCTCAGCTGATCGATTTCCGCCCAATCATTGGATTTCATGATAGACTAGACTAATTAAACTAAGTTCATAAACATCGATGAAGACAGTGAACATTCACGAGGCGAAAACCCACCTTTCACGGCTGATAGAAAAAGCGTCTAAGGGCGAGGCATTCGTAATTGCCAAGGCTGGCAAACCAGTGGTAAGAGTGACCCCGCTAGGCGCTCCCACCGGTGCGCAGGTTCGACGGCTCGGTTTCATGGAGGGCGAGATTTCTGTGCCGGACGACTTCGACCGAATGGGACAGGAGGAAATCGAACGTAGCTTCGGCGGTGGCGGAGTATGAAACTCCTGCTCGACACCCATCTTCTACTGTGGGCAGCCGGCGCGCCGCGGCGGCTCTCAAAGCAAGCCCGAACCCTGCTGGACGATTCTGATAACGAGCTTCTCTTCAGTGCAGCGAGCCTGTGGGAAGTAGCGATCAAGCGGGGATTGGGCCGCGAGGACTTTAAGGTAGATGCGCGACTGTTGCGCCGGGGCCTATTAGACAACGGCTACAGCGAGTTGCCCATCATCAGCGATCACGTGGTTGCCACGGAGAGCCTACCCGCGATCCATAAAGATCCTTTCGACCGAATCCTGGTGGCGCAGGCGATGGTTGAGGGCATTACCCTTCTCACAATCGATTCGCAGTTGTCGCTATATCCTGGGCCCATCAGAACTGTGTAGTACGCGCCTTAGAGACTCCCTGAATTCCGCATCATCCCGCCATCAATAAAATGGGTGCTGCCCGTAACGTACCCAGCTGCATCCGACGCGAGATAAGTCGCCAACTCCGCCACTTCCTCCGGACGCCCCCAGCGCCCGAGCGGGATTTCCGCCATTAGTTGCGCGTTCAGCGCGGCGTTTTCTTCGATCTCTTTGTCGATCGGCGTGAAGATCGCTCCCGGACCAATATTGTTCACGGTGATCTGGTGCGGCGCCAGTTCGACCGCAATCGTGCGCATCAGCATGCGGAGTCCGCCCTTGGCCGCGCAGTACGGAGCATTCGTAGGCATAGTCAGGTCTTCATGTACCGACGAGATATTGATAATTCTGCCCCCGCCGCCCTGCTTCACCATCTGGCGTGCCGCCGCCTGCGCACAAAGGAACGGACCGGTAAGGTCGACCGCCATAATCTTCTGCCAGAGGTCGAGAGGGAATTCGAGAAACGGCCGCTTGAACTCGATGCCGGCGTTGTTGACGAGAATGTCGAGGCGTCCAAAGGCGGTGACCGCCTGGTCGATCAGATTCTGCACCTGTACGGGATCGGACACGTCGGCCAGTACGGCAGTGCCGCGTCCGCCCGCGGCCGCGATTTTTTGCAGAGTCTCGTCGGCAGTTCCAGGCTTGCCGACGAAGTCCACAACCACCGCGGCGCCCTCAGAGGCGAACGTGGCGGAAATGGCCTGTCCAATGCCGCTGGCTGCTCCGGTAACAATGGCGACTTTGCCTTGCAGTCTCATGACAGTTGTACCTGCTTTCCTCTTTTCACTGATTGCAGCACGACGGGGTGCCCGGGCGAACTCGCATCATGACATATCTGGGACGACAGGGCGAGAGGTGCGGGACGTTTGGTTGGCGCATCGGCCCACTTCTCGCAAAGTGTGCGAGAAACGGGGTGCTCGGTCTGTGATGGGAACGAGAGTGGGCTGCCCGCGTCCGGATCATAACTCCCCTTGACCTGCGCCCCCGACCGCGCTAAATATCATTACAGTGCTGGAGGGCATCCGGTGCCCTCACCCACCTTCGTTCCCCGAATGACCTTTGCTGAACTCCGCAACCAGATGATGCAGTGTCATCCCGGCTCGCCCCAATGGGACGAGATCTGGTCCACCCACGAACGCAACCGATCCGTATCCGAAGCCAGAAGAATGTGGACATCGTCAGCAATCGGGCTCGCAGCCCTTGCAATCTGGATTGTCGCGTTAGTTCGTTAGGCCGTCACAATTCCAAAACCTTCGTCGAAGATACCCTGAGGCCGGAGAAGCCTGCCGCTACCACGAAAGAGGTATCAGCACGACTTTCTTCTGTGGTAACAAATAAGTCCATTATCGCGTGATGCGATCCAGGTTGCACTCGGTCAAACTGCACTGGTCAACACGGTCAGAGTCCCCAAGAGGGCGATTTTCCCATTTCACGATCAACAAAACACAGTGCCGAGAGCAGTTGAAGATTGGCAGGGCAGTACAAGAAAATGCAGAAGTGGATGACGCCAGCCGGCGCGCTGACTAGCTCAAAGAGAAAGGAAAAACAGATCGTGGCCGCCGCAACCGTAACAACCCGTCCCCCTCTGCCTCCATTTACACGCGAGAGTGCGATTCAGAAAGTGCGCCTTGCGGAAGACGGCTGGAACTCCCGTGATCCCGGGAAAGTGGCGCTGGCATACGCGGTCGATTCACGATGGAGGAACCGCGGGGAGTTCGTCAACGGACGAAACGAAATCGTTGCTTTTCTTTCTCGCAAGTGGACCCGTGAATTGGACTACAGGCTGATCAAGGAGCTGTGGACATTCACCGGGAATCGCATCGCGGTGCGGTTTGCCTACGAGTGGCACGATGATTCGGGTAATTGGTATCGTTCCTACGGCAATGAAAACTGGCAGTTCAATGATGATGGGCTCATGGCCACGCGGTTTGCGTCCATCAACGACCTGCCGATTGCGGAATCAGATCGCAAGTATCACTGGCCGCTCGGGCGGCGTCCCGACGAACATCCCGGATTGAGTGAACTGGGTCTCTAGCTCACTTGAAAGTTCCACCTTTTTGACCGGAATCGTATGTCCAACAAGAAGACAGCAATCGTCACGGGAGCCTCGCAGGGGATTGGCGCAGGTTTGATCGAGGCCCTCTTGAACGAGGGCTACAACGTCGTCGCGACGGCGCTTGATGCTACACAACTGTTGACCGCATCACGCAGCACTTTCAACAACACTGAAAATTCATAGGAGGACTATGGCAACTCTCAGAGTTACACCGAAACCAGAGGCCGCAACAATGAAGGCAGCGGTAGTGCCGAAGCCCGGAGCAGACTTCGAACTCGTCGAGCGCGCGATTCCCGAGCCCGGGGCAGGGCAGGTCCGCATCAAGGTGCAGGCTTGCGGCGTATGCCACAGTGACGTGCTTACCAAAGAAGGTTTGTTGCCCTGGATTCAGTATCCCCGCATTCCCGGACACGAAGTAGCAGGCGTCATCGACGAAATAGGTGCGGGTGTCTCCGCGTGGAAGGTGGGGCAGCGTGTCGGCGTCGGCTGGCATGGTGGCCACGACGGCACATGCCGCGAGTGCCGTCGTGGAGATTTTCGCAATTGCAGGAACCAGAAAATTGCCGGCATCAGCTACGACGGCGGATACCAGCAATACATGGTGGCGCCGGTCGAGGCGCTGGCGGCGATCCCTGACAATCTGAGTGACGTCGACGCAGCGCCGCTGCTTTGCGCAGGCGTTACCACCTTCGGCGCGATTCGGAGAAGCGGAGCATTGCCCGGCGATCTCGTGGCGGTGCAGGGCATCGGCGGGCTGGGCCACCTGGGAATTCAATTCGCGAACAAATTTGGTTACAAGGTCGCGGCCATCGGGCGCGGGCCTGAAAATGCTGCGCTCGCTACCAAACTTGGAGCAACTGTCTACATCGACAGCGTGGCGACGGACGCAGCGGAAGAGCTGCAAAAGTTGGGCGGAGCACAGGTCATCGTGGCGACGGCGCCGAACTCGAAAGCGATGTCAGAATTGATCAACGGTCTCGGCCCAAACGGCAAACTCATGGTGATCGGAGCTTCATTCGACGCGATTGAGGTCACTCCAGCCCAGCTCATCTTTGGCAGCAAAACGATTCAAGGTTGGGCGGCAGAACCGCCCGCTGCTTCGGAAGACACGTTGAACTTCGCCGAATTGAAAGGCGTTCGACCGATGATTGAAACTTATCCGCTCGAGAAAGCCGCCGAAGCTTATGACCGCATGATGAGTGGCAAGGCGCAGTTCCGCGTGGTTTTGACAATGTGAATAGGTTCGTCGGTTCCTCGGTTTTGTGCTCGGGACCATCGGCGGAGGAGTTTTCGAAAAGGCGTTGGCAAACTCGGTCAAGGCCATAGAAGCCCGGAACTACGCGGGGAGAGAGCAAGGCGCGCGTGAGCCCGAATTCAACAGACAAGTCTTTCGATTTAGCTGAAGCCCTAGGAGGAAAAACATGGCGAATCCCATTCTGGTTACCGGCGCGGCGGGCCGCGTCGGAGCGGTAGGACGCACGGTCACCGAATTGCTCTTGAAGCAAGGCAAAGCGGTGCGGGCGATGGTGCGAACTGAAGACGAGCGCTCGCAGGCATTGCGCGACGTGGGTGCAGAGGTTTTGGTCGGCAATCTGCTCGACCTCGATTCGATGCATCGGGCGATTGCCGGCTGCGAGACGATGTACTTCAGCATGTCTGTCTCGGATGCGTATCTGGCCGCGACGGTCAATGCGGCGGCGGTAGCGAAGCATCATAGCGTGAAGGCGTTCATCAATATGTCGCAGATGACCGTCTCTCAGATGAGCATTACCGAGACTACTCCGAGCCCACAGCACAAGTTGCACTGGCTCGCCGAACAGGCGCTGAACTGGTCCGGTCTGCCGGTTGTGCACGTGCGGCCGACGGTGTTTCTCGAAGGCTTCTTCCTTACTTTGACTCCGGATACGGTCAGGGAATCCGATCAGATTAAGCTGCCGTTCGGGGAGGGTAAGACTTCGCCGGTGGCGGCGGAAGACGTTGCGCGTGCGATTGCCGCGCTGCTCGCCAATCCCCAGCCGCACATCGGCAAGATTTATCACCTGACTGGTCCGCAGTCCGAGAACATGCATTTCTATGCGCAGGAGTATTCGAAGGCGCTGGGCCGCACCATCACCTATCAGGACATTCCCGTCGAGCCGTGGCGGGACGACCTGCTCAAGCGGGGCTGGCCGGTTCACGTGGTGAACCACCTGGCGGCATTGGGCGACCTGCATCGCGCGGGGCGCTTCGACCGGACGTCGGACGACGTGCGCACACTGACGGGGCAAGAGCCGCTGAGTGTGCAGGAGTTCGTCCGAAAGAACGTGGCGGCATTTGCCGCAGTGGTAAAAGCGGCCTGAGTGTCTGCCGACGAATGAATGCAACAAATCTGACTCTCGAGTTGTGAGTTCAGGAATTTAGAGACAGCGCCCAAGATAAGGACCAACACATGTCCACGATCCATCTCCATCAGACAACCAGCTTGACGCCCGAGCAGTACATCGCGGGGCTCACCGACTTCGGACCTGGCCGCGCGAAGCTCTTTGGCAACAGCGCCGACGAGTATCTCAAGGTGCATAGCCGGGGCCGCACGGAGGCCGACGTTACCGAAGGCTCGGGCGGCATCTGGGAACGCCTGCATTATGACTGGTCCGATTCGAACCACGTCGTTCTCACGACGACCGACTCCAACACATGGGGAGGAACGTCGGGGCACAATTACACCTTCACGCGCCGGCCCGATGGCATGACTGACATTGACGTGGTCGTCGTACGCGAGGGCAAAAATCTTAAGGGATGGCTGCTTGGCCTCGTTGTGGGAACCGTCGGCAAAAGCGTTTTAGAAAAGGCGTTTGTGAACTCCGTCAAGGCCATCGAGGCCAGGAACGCCGCAGTAAGAGAGCAGGGCGCAGCGTGAGCCCGTGACATTAGTTGAGGAAAGATATGCCTAAGCTCAATTGGAAGCTTCTGACGAAGAAACGTGATAGCTCGACCCAAGGCCTTCCTCCGGGCAAGGAAGATCTGGCTTGGGTTACTAACACGGTCACGCTCATTCATGGCGAACGCGATGCCGTCCTTGTCGATACGTTTCTGTCCATCCAACACTCGAAGGAACTCGTAGATTGGGTCGCCGAGAGCGGCAAGAATCTCACAACCATTTACGTCACCCATGCCCACGGGGACCATTTCTTCGGTCTGAAGTTTCTGCT
>DATMNN010000033.1:0-35486 GCA_035569025.1 Terriglobales bacterium | reverse complement strand
AGAAGAGGGCCACAAGGTCCTGCGCGTCTACTTGAAGTATGGCAACAACAACGAAGCCGTGATCTCGAACCTGGCGCGTGTGTCGCGTCCGGGATGCCGGGTGTATGTCCGTCGCACCGAGATTCCGCGCGTGCTGGGCGGACTCGGCATCAACATCCTGACCACGCCGAAAGGCGTCATGACCGGTCGCCAGGCGCGCCGGCAGGGTTTGGGCGGCGAGTTGTTGTGCGAAATTTGGTAGCGAAGCCGTTAGCACTTGGCATTTAGCACTTAGCTAATGCCACGGTGCTGACAACGGTTTTGGCGCAAGCTAAATGCCAAGTGCTAAATGCTAAGAGCTAAGAGCTGACTTATGTCACGAATTGGAAAAAAGCCGATTGCGATCCCGAAGGGCGTGACGGTTTCGATTGATGGCAATACCGTGAAGGTCCAGGGGCCGAAAGGCAAGCTGGATACGCCGCTTCCGTCCGGTATCAAGATTGAGCAGAAGGACGGCAACCTGCTCGCGGTGCGCGAGAATGATTCGCAGGCCGCAATTCACGGGCTCGCGCGCGCGCTGGTCAATAACGCCGTGCAGGGTGTAACCAGCGGCTGGACTCGTGAACTGGAAATCGTTGGCATCGGCTACCGCGCGGAAATGAAAGGCAAGGGCATGGTGGTCTTCACGCTCGGCTTTTCCCATCCGATCGAGTATCCGCTGCCCACGGGCGTGGATTGCGCCGTCGATCCGAAGCAGACGAAGTTGACGCTGACCGGCATCGATCGCCAGAAGGTTGGACAGGTCGCAGCCGAAATGCGCGGACTCCGTCCACCGGATCCGTACAAGAATAAGGGCGTCCGCTATTCGGGCGAGCGCTTGAAGAAGAAGGTAGGCAAGACGGGCGCGAAATAAGCGGTCAGCACTCAGCAGTCAGCATTCAGCAACCCACGAATATGGGAGCGGAATGAGGATTTGGCTGAGAGCTGATGGCTGAATGCTGAGGGTTTTAACAAATGCTGACAAGAACATCAAAAAACGTAACCCGGCAGCGGGTACACGATCGAATCCGGAAGAAGGTTTTGGGTACGCCGGAGCGTCCGCGCCTGAATGTGTACCGTTCGCTGAACCACATCTATGCGCAGCTGATCGACGACCTCAAGGGCGAAACGATCGTGGCAGCCTCCACGGCCGAGGGCAAGAAGACCGAACGCACCTCGGGCGGCAATGTCGCATCCGCCAAGAATGTCGGAAAAGCGATTGCGGACCGCGCCAAGGAAAAGGGAATCAGCCAGGTTGTGTTCGACCGGGGCGGCTACCTTTATCACGGACGAATCAAGGCGCTGGCCGATGCGGCGCGCGAAGCAGGGTTGAAGTTTTAAAGCAAAGAAATGAGAGTACATGCCAACAGTCATTAGAAAGCTCGATGCGGCTTCGTTTCAGCTGAAGGACCAGGTGGTTTCGATCAACCGCGTGACGAAAGTCGTCAAAGGCGGCAAGAACCTGTCATTCGCGGCGCTGGTGGTTGTGGGTGATCCGTCCGCGGCGGTCGTCGGATACGGATCTGGCAAAGCGAAAGAAGTGCCGCAGGCGATCCGCAAAGGGATCGAATCGGCCAAGAAGAACCTGATGCGCATCAACCTGACCCAGACCACTGTTCCGCATATTTCGCTGGGGCGTTACGGATCGGGACGAGTGCTGCTCAAGCCGGCGCCGGAAGGCACGGGCGTGATTGCAGGCGGCGCAGTACGCGCCGTCATGACTTCAGCCGGAATTCAGAATGTACTGACCAAGTCGATCGGCACGACGAATCCGCATAACGTGATCAAGGCCACGTTCGATGCGCTGAAGAAACTCAAGAACCGCGAAGAAGTGGCAGCATTGCGCGGGAAGTCTTCGCAGGAATTGTAAACTCGGCGGTTCGCCGCCGGCTCCTGGCCGGCAGCCAGAAGTTCGTAGCTAAGGTGGAATGACAATGGTGACCAAGACATCGAAGACGGTGGGCGACAAGCTTCACATCAAGTGGGTGCGATCGGCGATCTGCACTCCACTCAAGCACAAGCTCGTAATCAAGGGGTTGGGATTTACCCGGCTGAACCAGGTCATTGAGCGCCCGGACAATGCTGCGATCCGCGGCATGGTGAAAAAGGTGCCGCACCTGGTTGAGATCGTCAAGGCGTAGAGACGCGACAAGAAGAGATCATCATGAATTTATCGACAATACGGGCTCCACGTAAGGCGGCGGAGAAGCGCAAGCGGGTCGGACGCGGTATGGGATCCGGCATGGGCAAGACCTCAACGCGCGGGCATAAGGGACAATGGTCGCGTTCGGGCGCGCGCCTGTTGCGCGGTTTTGAAGGCGGCCAGATGCCGCTCCACCGGCGCATTCCGAAGCGCGGGTTCACAAACGTTTTCCGCGAGGAATTTTCGGTTGTGAATTTGGACCGCCTGGAAGCGATCGGCGAAACCGAGATCACTCCGGAATCGTTGAAGAAAGCCGGCGTGATCAAGGGCAAGAAGCAAGTGAAGATTCTCGGCACCGGCGAACTGAAAACCGCGCTGAACGTGAAGGCGCATAAGTTTTCCAAGACGGCGCAGGACAAGATCACCAAGGCAGGCGGCAAGTTCGAGGTCTTGCAGTAATGTGGCAGAAGCTGTCGAATATCTTCCGGGTCCCCGACCTTCGTAAGCGCGTCCTGTTTACGCTCGGAATCCTCGCAGTCTACCGTCTGGGCGGACACGTCCCCACGCCGGGAATCAATGGCGAAAAGCTGGCGCAATTCTTCGAACAGAACCGTGGCACGGTGCTCGGTTTTGTCGACCTGTTCAGCGGCGGCAACCTGCGCCGGCTGACGATTTTTGCGCTCGGCATCATGCCGTACATTACGGCGTCGATCATTCTTCAGTTGTTGACGGTCGTGTATGAACCGCTCGCCAAGCTGCAAAAAGAAGGCGAGATGGGCCGTAAGAAGATCACGCAGTGGACGCGTTATCTGACGGTCATACTGAGCGCGGTGCAGTCATTCGGCATTGCCATCAGTTTGATGAAGGGTGGCGACTTCGTCACCAATCCTGGCCCGGGATTCATTCTCATGACCATGCTGACGCTGACGACAGGCTCGGCATTCATCATGTGGCTGGGCGAGCAGATCACGGAACGAGGCATCGGCAACGGCATGTCGCTCCTGATCTTCGCCGGAATTGTCACCGGTTTGCCGCGCGGCATTATCGACCTCTACGAAAAAGCGCGTAACGATGCCTGGGGTGCGTTCACCGTTCCAGCGATCCTGCTGCTGCTGGCGCTGATGATCGCAGTGGTGGCCTTCATCGTCTATGTGGAACGCAGCGAGCGGCGGATTCCTGTGCAGTACGCCAAGCGCGTTGTGGGACGCAAAGTGATGGGTGGACAGTCGACCCATCTTCCGCTGCGCGTCAACGCGGGCGGCGTGATGCCGGTAATCTTCGCCTCCTCCATCCTCGCGTTGCCGCAGATGCTGGGCACTCCATTCCACAACAACAAAGTGATCGGGCCGATGCTCGACGCGTTGCGTTGGGGAGAGCCATTGTATGCCACCCTGTACGCCGTCGGAATCATCTTCTTTGCCTACTTCTATATCTCGATCGTGTTCAACCCGAACGAGGTTGCCGACAACATGCGGAAGTGGGGCGGGTTTATTCCCGGTATACGGCCGGGCAAGCGCACCGCCGACTACGTGAACGACGTTCTGACCCGGATTACGCTTGTCGGTGCGCTCTACCTCGTAATCATCTCGCTGATTCCAGAGTGGATGATTACCGGTATCAAGCTGAATCACCTGTGGCTGGTAGGCCGCTACCTGGAGAATCTGCCGACGTGGCTGCTGAACGGCCTGGGTGTGAATTTCTATTTTGGCGGCACTTCGACCCTGATTGTGGTCGGCGTTGCCATGGACACGGTGACGCAGATCGAAGCGCAACTGATCATGCGGCACTATGACGGGTTTACTCCGAAGAGTGGCCGTCTGCGGGGACGCCGGACCTGGTAAGCCGTGGCCGGTGGGAACCGGTGAAAGAAAAGATTGTGGGCGCGGGAGTGCGGTCCCTCCGCGAGAAGCAGTACGAAATCAGGGGCCATTTCGAATGGCCAACGTAACCGCACTGAAAATCGGGCCGGTGATTCTGCTGGGTCCTCCGGGCGCCGGCAAGGGCACCCAGGCCAAGAGGATCGTCGAGCACTACGGCGTTCCACAAGTCTCCACCGGCGACCTGTTGCGGGATCACATCCGTCGCGATACGGAGTTGGGACGGAACGCCAAAGGGTACATGGTGCAGGGCAAGCTCGTCCCCGACGAGTTGCTCTATGGAATCGTGGCAGACCGCCTGAAAGAGGCGGATTGTGATCGCGGGTTTATTCTGGACGGCTTTCCACGGACTGCCGCGCAGGCTGGGTGGTTGGATGCCTACCTGGGACGTGAGTTCTTTGAAAAATTGGGGAATTGCTCGCCGGTTGTGATCCGGATGGATGTAGATTATACTCAATTATTGCTACGGATTACCGGGCGACGTTCCTGTTCCACCTGTGGGCGCATTTATAACCTCCACTTTCAACCGCCTACCGTCGACCAGTTGTGTGACCTGGAAGGTTCCAAGCTGGTTCAACGGGATGACGACCGCGAAGAGGTGATTCGCCCTCGTCTGACGGCGTACGAAATCCAGACCAAGCCGGTGGCGGATTACTACCAGGCACAGGGCCTCCTGATTCCGCTGAATGCGGATCGTCCCATGGACGAAGTGACGGCTGACATTTTCAGGATCGTTGACAGCCGGGCGGCTGAGCGTGCTGCGAGTGGGACGGCAAAGTCAGAACAATGAGTTTTGGAGACGACAAAATCGTTCGCAAGTCGCCGGAAGAGATCGAGAAGATGCGGCGCAGCGGCCAGCTTGTCCGCCAGGTTCTGAACCACGTAAAAGCGCTGGTTAAGCCAGGCGCCACGACGATGGATCTGGAAAAGGCCGCCGACAAGCTGATCGCGGAACTGGGAGCAACGCCAGCCTTCAAGGGATACTACGGTTATCCCTGTGTGCTGTGCACCTCGGTGAACGAAGAGATTGTGCACGGCATCCCGTCGGAAAAACGGGTACTGAAGGCAGGCGATATCGTTTCGGTAGATTGCGGAGTAGTGCTCGACGGTTATTACGGAGACGCCGCGATTACGGTGCCGGTTGGCGAAACGCTGACACCGGAATTGCAGAAGTTGCTCGAAGTCACCGAAGCTTCGCTGTACAAGGGAATCGAGCAGGTGCGGATCGGCAATACGATCGGCCATGTAGGATCGGCGATCCAGAAGTATGTGGAAGCGGCCGGTTTCAGTGTAGTGCGTGAGTTTGTGGGGCACGGAATCGGGACCAAGCTGCACGAAGCGCCGCAGATCCCGAATTTCGGCAAGAAGGGCCAGGGCGTGGAACTCACCGAAGGCATGGTGCTGGCGATCGAGCCGATGGTGAATTCGGGACGTCCAGAGGCCAAGGTTTTAGGTGACAAGTGGACCGCCGTAACGCTGGACGGCAGCTACAGTGCGCACTTTGAACACTGTGTAGCGGTGACGAAGCAAGGTCCGATGATTTTGACGCAATGAAGCTCCAAGCTGTCAGCTCCAAGCTCTCAGGCTCTAGCTGAGAGCTGACAACTGAGAGCTACTTTCAGGGGGTCGATGAGTAAAGAGGACGCGATTGAAGTGATGGCGGTGGTTCTCGAACCTCTGCCGAATGCCATGTTCAAGGTGGAGTTGGAAAACAAACACCAGGTACTGGCGCACGTTTCCGGGAAGATGAGGAAGAACTTTATCCGCATTCTGCCGGGGGACAAAGTCGCAGTCGAGCTTTCTCCGTACGACCTGAATCGCGGACGGATTGTATATCGGTACAAATAGAGAGCCGAGCTTCGCTCGGCGACCGGGTCAGAGACCCGGTCCCACACGGTTCTGAGAACCGGGAACTGAGAACTGGTTTATGAAGGTAAGAGCATCAGTAAAGAAAATTTGCGATAAGTGTAAAGTCATCCACCGCAAGGGCGTAGTGCGGGTGATTTGCGAGACTGCCAAGCATAAGCAACGTCAAGGATAAATCGGCTGCGAGCTGCGAGCCAAAACTCTCGAAGCTCGAAGCTCGAAGCCGCTAAGGGTTGGCGGGAAAGGGTTCGGAAACATATGGCTCGTATTGCCGGCGTCGATCTTCCGCGTAATAAACACGTGAATATCGCGCTCACTTATATCTACGGAATCGGAAACTCGCGCTCCGCCCATATTCTGGACGAAGCGAAAGTCGACCCGATGAAGAAAGTTCAGGACCTGGCCGAGGATGAGGTCAACCGCATCCGCACCGTGATTGAAGCGGAAGGCTCGGTCGAAGGAGATCTGCGCAAGGACGTTTCGATGAACATCAAGCGTCTCATCGAAATCGGCTCGTATCGCGGGTTCCGGCATCGCCGCAACCTGCCCGTCCGCGGACAGCGCACCCACACCAATGCCCGTACCCGCAAGGGTCCGCGCAAGGGAACCGTGGCGCAGAAGAAGAAAACGGCGACAAAGACCTAAAACCAGTTCTCAGTTCCCGGTTCCCAGTTCTCCGTGAAGAGCGAACTGGTTTACTGAGAACTGAGAACCGAGAACTGAGAACTCAGCAATGGCAAAACCAGTAGCGGCAACGGCGGGCGCAGCGGCGGCGCCGGATAAAAAAGGCAAGAAGAAGACATTTAAGAAGAAAGAGCGCAAGCACGTCCCGCACGGACTCGTGCACGTGCAGGCCTCTTTCAATAACACGATCGTCACCATTACCGACATGGGCGGCAACGTTCTCGCGTGGAAGAGTTCCGGGTCACTGGGATTCCGCGGATCGCGTAAGGGGACTCCATTCGCAGCGCAGCAGGCTGCGTCAAACGCTGCCGGCATGGCACGCGACCACGGTGTTCGCAGCGTCGATGTGAAGGTAAGCGGTCCGGGATCGGGCCGCGAGTCGGCCGTGCGTGCGCTGGCAGCGGCGGGAATCGAAGTCCGTTCGATTAAAGACGCGACTCCGATACCGCACAATGGATGCCGGCCGCCAAAGCGGCGAAGAGTTTAGTAGCTGGAAGTTCTCAGTTACCTGAGAACTGATTTTCGTCCGGGACGAAGGGTGAAGCCAAACCTGTAAACCGGTCATCCAAAAAGGAGAACAACTTGGCCCGTTATACCGATGCAGTATGCCGTCTGTGCCGTCGGGAAGGCATTAAGCTCTTCCTGAAAGGCCCGAAGTGCTTCACCGACAAGTGTCCGATTGAGAAGCGAAACTACGCTCCCGGCCAGCACGGGAAAGACAAAAAGACCAAAGTTGTAGGTTACGGTCTCCAGTTGCGCGAAAAGCAGAAAGCCAAGCGCATCTACTTCACCCAGGAAGGCCAGTTCCGGAACTATTTCGAGACTGCCGTAAAGTCCCAGGGTGTAACCGGCGCGAAGTTGCTCGAGCAACTCGAGCGGCGTCTCGATAACGTGGTCTTTCGTCTTGGCTTCGGCATCTCGCGCCGGCAGGCACGCCAGTTGGTGCGCCACGGACACGTTCTCGTCAATGGCAAGAAAGTGAACATTCCGTCGTACGAAGTCAACGTGAACGACGAGATCGCGATTCGCGAGAGCAGCCACAAAGTGCCGATTCTCGAAATCGCAAAGGAATTCGCCAGCCATCAGCCCGCACCGGCATGGCTGCAAGTCGAGCGCGATGCCTATAAGGGCCGCGTGACTGGGTTGCCGAAACGTGAAGACATCCAACTGCCGGTCAACGAGCAGCTGATTGTCGAGTTGTACAGCAAGTAAATCGAAAGTTTTTGGGCCTGTTTCGAGCCAGATCAGCCCGCAACGGCGTTTGATCCGAACCAAAAGTTTTCCAGGCCGGTTCGGAGAGCCGTCGCAGAGCCCAATGGCCGAGAGGAGAAGTACCCATGTTGTGGAAAGGTTTTCAAAAACCAAAGCGTCTTGCCAGTGATGCCACTGCCCTCACCGATAAGTACGGAATGTTCTGGGCCCAGCCCTTTGAACGCGGCTTCGGCACAACCATCGGAAACGCTTTGCGGCGCGTGCTGCTGAGTTCGATCGAAGGCGCCGCCGTCACCGCGGTGAAGGTTGAGGGCGTTCTGCACGAGTTCCAGTCGATCCCCGGTGTCGTCGAGGATGCGACCGACATCATCCTGAACCTGAAGCAGATTCCGTTCAAGCTCGCCGGAGAAGGCCCGAAGGCGATCTATCTTCGCGCCGATCAGCCCGGTGTTGTGACCAGCGGCATGATCGAAGCCGACGGCGATGTGGAAGTCCTGGACAAGGAAATCTATATCGCGACCGTCAGCGAGGGCGGCAAGCTCGATATGGAGATGCGCCTGAAGCGCGGTCGCGGATACGTGGCAGCCGACAAGAACTTCGAAGACGATCTCGGCATCGGATTCATCCCCATCGATTCGGTTCACTCCCCGGTACGCAAGTGCAATTACACCGTCGAGGCGGCGCGTCTTGGACAGATCACCGACTACGACAAGCTGACTCTCGAAGTCTGGACCAACGGTTCGATCACGCCGGGCGATGCGATTGGCCTGGCCGCGAAGCTGCTGAAGGATCACATGAACATCTTCATCAACTTCGAAGAGGAAATCGAAACCGCGTCGTCGAGCGAAGAGCGCAAGCCGGAGATCAAGAACGAAAACCTGAACCGTTCGGTCGAGGAACTCGAACTTTCCGTTCGCAGCTACAACTGCCTGAAGAACGCGAATATTCAGACCATCGGCGAACTGGTACAGAAGACCGAAGCCGAAATGCTGAAGACCAAGAACTTCGGACGCAAGTCGCTGAACGAAATCAAGGAAATCCTGTCCTCGATGGGTTTGAGCCTGGGCATGAAGATCGACGAGCACGGCAACGCCGTACCCGGACCGACTTCGAACCAGGTACTGCCCGCCTCGGCGTACGGGGATAACGATCTGTAGAGCAGTTGCCAGTGGCCAGGGGGCAGTTGTCAGTAGGACGCTGACCCAAGCCACTGGCTGCTGACTGACCAACCACTGGCAACTGGCCACTGGCAACTGACAACTGGGGTTTAGACATGCGTCACAAAGTTGCGGGATACAAACTCGGACGAACCACGTCTCACCGGCGTTCACTGTTTCGGAATATGGTTACGTCGATCATCATGGAGGAACGAATCGAGACCACGGCCGTCAAGGCGAAAGCCATCCGTCCGCTGGTCGAGAAGATGATCACGCTCGGCAAGAAGGGCGATCTGGCAGCCCGTCGTAAGGCGGCCGCGTACCTGATGACGAGCGAAGCCGTCACCAAGCTGTTCGACACGGTTGCTCCGCGCTTTGGTGATCGCCAGGGCGGGTACCTGCGGATTGTCCGCACCGCTTGGCGCAAGGGCGATGGCGCCGATACGGCGTTCATCGAACTGCTCGGCAGCGAGCAGGTGCTCGACGAAAAACGGCAGAAGCGCACCGAAATCCGCGCCAAGCGTGCAGAGGAAACCCGCAAGGCAATGGAAGAGGCCGAAGCGCAGCATGCCGCCGAAGCGCCGCCGGACGAGGGTGGAGACAAGAAAGAATAAGATTCGCAGAACCTTAAATTACAAAGGGTGTCCTCAAGCGGACGCCCTTTTTTTTTCCGTTCGTTCCCCCTCACTGCCCGATCGGCCCGGCCACAGTGCCAATCAATCCAGTCTTATTGTCGAGTACAGCCAGGCGCAATTCCTTGCCGCCAGCAGGAATGTCCATGTCGATTGGCACCAACATTCCCTTGGCGAGAATTTGCTGATACGTGGCGGCGTCGAAAGCGCGATCGACTTTGGTGGTGCGCGTCCCGAGATTCTTGCCATTCTGGTCGTAAACGCTGGCATACATCGTGACGTTCATCTTCTTGCTGCCGCCGGAATCTTCCGCCGTTAACGTATGGGCATCGACCAGGAAGATCACGCGCATTTTTCCGGGGTCGGTTGGTTTGGACTGCGCCATGAACGAGATCTGCGTTGCGGGAGCGTTCACATCGAGAGCGGCGGAAACGTCCTGTTCCGAATTGTGTCCCTTCGCGATGGTGGGGTCAACTGCATAGTAACCCTTGCGATGACGTACCTGGGTGTCTCCCTGCGCTACTTTGACTTTAATCGTCCGGTATTTACCGTCCCACTTCTTGTTGTCAGGATAATAGCCAATGGAGTAGGAGGCCTTTTCGTCAGATGCCGCCAGCGCAATTCCGAGCTTGATGTCGTTCTGATTCGTGTAGGCCTTGCCGCCGGTTTCCGAGGCGATTTCCTGCATGGTTCCCGTGTTCGCAACATCGATGCCGGTAGTCATAATGCCCCGGATATCGACCGGGTAGATGGCAACGCCCGCGCTGGCCAATTGCCATTCGGCATCGCGAATTTCCTGGCCATGCATCTCGCGCTGCTGTGATGCCAGCGAGCCTGCGGCAATCGTCGACACCGACTTTTGGCGGATGCTCGGCAGGTCACCCAACAGTTCTTCATCGCTCATGTTGCGGTCTTCGGGGTGTAGGTCAAACGGAAAGTCCGCCGTCAGCCAGACGACGTTCTTCCGGCCTGGCAGGCCGCCAAGCATCCGGGCGAGGTTCCTCATCGCTTCGATGGTAATGACCGTGCGCCGCTCCAGGAGATATCCGACTTGCAAGTTGGCAAAACTGTCAACCTCGGCGCGAGCATTCGCGATCATCGTCGCGACATTGCCCCCGGGTCCCTCCCCTCGTCCCGAACTTCCGCCGCCTACCGCTGCCGATACGGGAGACGGAGCTCCAGGTTGCAAGATCGGCTGTTCTGGCCGCAAGCTCTTGATCGCTGCAATGAGAATCTGAGGATCGCTCGTGAACTGCTGCAGGACGCGCAAACGATCCGTCAACGTAATTACTGCCATCGGCCGACCGGACTGTCCCTGCTCCAGCACATATTTCAGCATCTGTGACCGGGCGTATGCCTGATCCTTGAACTGAGAATTGGCATCCAGAAGCAGCACAGTCGGTACGCCTGCGGGACTTACGTTTTCGGGATGATTCGACAGAACGCCGGGTGGAGGCGGTGTGGGAGCGGTCTTGTTCGCAGCGCCTGGCGGCACAAAGACTGAAATCTTCTGCTTCTTGCCGTTCTCCTCAGCGGTAAAGTCCTCGGCTTTCAATCCGGTGACGGGGTCCCCTTTTTTGTCGGTGACAACGACATCCACCATGACCAGTCGGGAGTTAGTGCGGATCGTAATGGGAGGAAGGTCCGCTGGCGGTTCCTGGGCAAGCGTCGACGGCCCGGCGGCCAGGGTGACGATAAGAAAAAATGCCAGCGCCACACGACAAGACAAGTTACAAAACATAACACCTCCCTGAGTGTTACCGAGCCTGGAGAATATGGGAATCTATCTTGTTTAGGGTACTTTGGCAATCGATGCATTGGCATTAATCGTTCTCAATGCGGCGCGCAAAGAGTCTGCGTCGGCGCCCACGGTGGCAAACAAAAATCAGAACAAAAGCGTTCGAGTTCTCCGCCATTTGCCTGATCCGCCCCGGCTCCCTACAATAGAAATCACCGCAAAAATTTATGATCCATTTCCCAGTTCCCGAAGCCCTTACTTTCGACGATGTTCTGTTGCTCCCGGCGCGCTCTGAGGTTGTGCCCGCGCAGACGAACACGCAGACGCAGGTTTCCCGCAACATCCGGTTGAATATTCCCATCATCAGCGCTGCCATGGACACAGTCACCGAATCGCACATGGCGATTGCCATGGCGCAGCAGGGCGGGCTGGGAATTATTCATCGCAACCTGACCATAGAGCAGCAGGCGAACGAAGTCGACAAGGTGAAACGCTCCGAGAGCGGGATGATCGTCGATCCGGTTACGATGTCACCCGATGCCAAGGTTTCCGATGCGCTCGACGTGATGAAGAAGTACAAGATTTCCGGAGTGCCCATTACCCAGAAAGACGGCAGGCTGGTCGGGATTCTCACCAACCGCGACCTGCGTTTCGAGACGCGCTTCGACATTCCCATCAGCAAGGTGATGACCAAGGACAACCTGATTACCGTACCGGTTGGAACGACCCTCGAACAGGCGGAAGAAATTCTGCACGAACATCGCGTCGAGAAGCTGCTGGTCGTCGATGACAAGTACAACCTGAAGGGCCTGATCACAGTTAAGGACATTCAGAAAAAATTGAAATATCCCGGCGCCGCTAAGGACAGTCAGGGGCGCTTGCGGGTCGGCGGCGCTATCGGCGCCACGGGAGATTTTCTCGAGCGCGCGCAGGCTCTGGCCGGCCAGAAGGTCGACGTACTGGCGATTGACAGTGCGCACGGGCATTCGATGCTGGTCGTGGAGGCCGTCAAGAAAGTGAAAGCGCTGCTGCCGGAAATCGACCTGATCGCCGGCAATGTCGCAACCTTCGACGGCGCCTGCGAACTGATTCGCGCCGGAGTTGACGGCATCAAGGTAGGCATTGGGCCGGGTTCGATCTGTACGACTCGTGTCGTTACCGGAGTCGGCGTGCCGCAGATTACCGCGATCGCCGAAGCGTCGCGAGCAACGCGCGATGCGGGCGTCCCAGTCATTGCCGATGGTGGCATCAAGTACTCCGGCGACATCACGAAGGCGATCGCGGCGGGCGCGTCTGCGGTCATGATCGGGTCAATGTTCGCGGGAACCGATGAGAGCCCGGGCGAGCTGATTCTTTATCAAGGCCGCACGTTCAAGTCGTATCGCGGCATGGGTTCGCTGGCCGCCATGTCGGCGGGCTCCAGCGAGCGCTATTTTCAGAACTCGGACGGCGACGCATCGATTGCGGCGCCCGTGATCGGCGAAGAGTCCAACAGGCTGTCCAAACTGGTGCCCGAAGGCATCGAAGGCCGTGTACCGTATCGCGGCTCCGTAGCGATGATCGTCACCCAGATGGTCGGGGGATTGAAATCAGGCATGGGGTACTGCGGTACTCCGGGAATTTCCGATCTGCAGCAAAAAGCGCGCTTCGTTCGCATCAGTTCTGCAGGCTTGCGCGAGAGCCACGTCCACGACGTGATCATCACACGCGAAGCTCCAAATTACGCGCTGGAATAGGGTAAGAGCCTGCGATTGTCTACAACCCGTCCCAATCTCTTTCGCGCATGGTGGCCTGCAGCCGTCTGGATCGGACTCATTTCGTTCGAGTCCACCGACTACATGTCGTCGCAGAACACCGGCAACATGTTGTACGACTTGCTGACGCGTCTGTTCGGCCAAATCGACCTCTACGATTTCCTCTATTGGCACCACTACCTGCGCAAGGCCGGACATGTGGTTGGATACGCCGTGCTGGGCCTGCTCCTGCTGCGTGGTTTCTGGATGACCTTCGGAAACCATCCGCAATGGCTGCGGCTGCTTCCGGTGTTTGCCTGGCTGGGGACGGCTCTAGTGGCAACCCTTGATGAATGGCACCAGAGTTATATCCCATCGCGCACAGGCACTCCGTGGGATGTGCTCTTGGACAGCACTGCGGGACTGGCGGCACTCGCGCTCGCTTACCTTGCATTGCGCAAGCGAGCGCCAGTGACTGCTAGTAAAGGAACTTAAGAGCCAGCTGAATCACGCGCGGATCCAGTGCCGTCTGAATTTTTCCGAAGTTTGGCGAACTGATATCGCCGTCAGGAAGGCGGAAATTCGGGTGATTGAGCACGTTGAAGGGGAAGACGTGCGTGATTTGATCCACTGGCACGGTATCATTCTTGGAAACACTTGCGCGGTGCATTCTGCCAACGTCTATTCCAGTTATCAGCCCTAATCACACTCTCCTGATAGGAGAATTCCTGGTGATGTTTGTTGGCTTGCCATTGGCATTCCGCTTCAAGGTATTTCCCTTTCCCCCGATTCCTGCGCTTTGGCTGCTTGCGGCGTATTGCATCTGGCAGCTCTTTGCCGATCCCAGTTTTGACCGCCGCCTGCTCTGGAACGCGGAAGTGCTTCCGTACTACTGGTCGAAGATCTTTTTGGGTTTTGCCTCGGTCGCTGTTGTGGTCGGCGGAGGCGTCTATTTTCTGAGGCCGGATCTACTCTTCAACTTCGTGCGGCGCGAGCCCTGGCTGTGGGCTCTCGCTATGGTGTTCTATCCAATTGCGTCGGTTTATCCGCAGGGGATTATCTATCGGGCGTTTATTTTCCATCGCTATCGCGCGCTGTTTCCGCACACGATGTTGTTGGTGTTTGTCAGTGCGCTGGCATTCGCGTTCGTGCACATCATTTTCCGCAATCCGGTCGCTCTCGCCTTTACTCTGGCGGGAGGATTCCTCTTTGCCTGGCGATACAGTCAATGCAATTCCGTGCTCGTCACCTCACTGGAACACGCACTCTACGGATGCTTGATGTTCACAGTCGGCCTGGGGGAATATTTCTACAAAGGCGCACGCTGAGTCCGTTTCGTCGTTGCCAGCGGTCGTGACATTCTTGATCTCCCACTGGTCAAGATCGGGCAATTCTCCGCGGACGGAATTTGCGAGCGGCCAACGCAGGCGTCCAACGTCGTCTCGCCCGATGCACTACAATAGAGCTAACGCAATGTCCGACCGCACCTTCACTCTTGACGAAGCTCAGATGCTCCTGCCGGTGCTGGAGTCTTTGCTTAAGCAAGCGATCCAGAGCAAGAAATTAATCGAAGAAGTCGACGCCGAGGTCCAGGAGACCGCCCACCGTATTTTTCTGAACGGCGGTACGCTCGTAAATGTTGTCCACCTGGCGGGGCGCAAGGCGGCGCGGGAAAAGGCCATTCAGCGCGCCAAGGACGCCGTCGCCGAAATCGACGCCACTGGAGTGCAGGTAAAAGACCTCGACGTCGGCCTGCTCGACTTCCCCTGCAAAGTCGAAGGAGAGATCGTCCTGCTGTGCTGGAAACTGGGCGAGGCGAAGATCGCCTTCTGGCACGAAACCACCTCCGGCTTTGCCGGGCGGAAACCAATCGACGAGCGCATCGCCAACGCCGGCAAGAAGCGCGCCACCTAGCAGTTACCCAGAGAACGGCCGTCAAGAAAACTTTTCGCAAGGTCCTCCGGAGTCCGCGTTCCTAACATGATTGGGTCAATCGAGGTGGTTCGTTTGGGACGACACCAAAAGTGCACTAGAGGCAGTCGGGCAGTGCCCATATTCTGCTAAAATCACGCTATTCGAGGCGATTGTCTATGTTCAGTGGGCGCAAACTGCCGATCACGCTTGCTTTTGTAGTGCTGGTAGCGCTGGCCATTGGGCCCAGTTGTAATGGGTTCTTCGTGGATCCCACGCTCACTTCCATTACGATTTCGCCCACTTCGCCGCAGGTGGAAGTCGGCAAGACACAACAGTTGTCGGTTTTCGGAACCTTTGACGATGGCTCGCGAAAACAATTGAAAAGCGGGGTGAACTGGTCCACCGTGCCCCCAGGCATCGTGTCGATCGACCCCACTACCAGCATAATGACTGGTGTCGCGGTCGGAACGACGCAGCTCACAGCGGATTCTCAGGGCCTTAACGCAACAGCGACCGCCACAGCATTTTCAAATATCACTGGCCTCACAGTATGTACGGGGACATTCGATACCGGAACGTGTCCGGCGGCCACCTTGATTGTCAAGACCGCCGTTGGAGGAAGTCAAGACTACTACGCGAAGGGTACTATCAACGGTTCGCCAAATGACGTCACGACGGTGGCTACGTGGCAGGTAACTCCTACTCCCGCAGCTGGCAAGATTAACTGCGATGCAACTGCTTCTCCGGCGGTTTGTACCATTGATCAGAACACATCGATCGGCAATTACGTCATCACCGTTACGTATCCCAATGCTACGCCTGTTACGGCGTCCATAAGCATCACGCCCTAAAAGCGCGGAATTGTGTCTTGTTCGTTAAGATGAATTCGGTTGAATTAGCAGCAACAGCTCGCCGCTTTTCTGGGCCTGACCAGCGATAGGCTGGCTCGTGACGCTGCGTAATTGAGACAATCCAAATTTGTCGGAGACTGGACGCGGTCCCTTCCGTGTCAATCCTCCAGCGCGATTCTCGCGCTATAGTGAGGATTGACCCGTGACCGGCCCCTTTTTACATCGAATTGCTTTCGCACTCGCCCTCGCATGCACGATCCCGTTTTCCGCCTGCCGAGGCGGCCGCGGACGCATTCTGGAAATTAACTACGTCTCCGCTCCACAGGTCAATCTGCGTGATCGCGTCGCCGTCGCCTACAATAAGGCCGGATTGGTAAAGAACGGAGAGCGCGTCGAAGTACTCGACCGCGACCGCACGTTCGTCAAAGTCCGCAGTGTGGGCGGCGTCGAAGGCTGGATGGAAAAGCGCTACCTTGTGAGCGAGAAGGTCTTCCAGCAACTGCAACAACTCACCAAAGACAATCTGAACGATCCGCCACAAGGGCAGGGCACAACCCGTGCCGACACCAACCTTCACGTTGAACCCGGCCGCGATAGCGAGCACCTCTACCAAATGACGCAGGGAGAAAAGGTTCTGCTCCTGAAGCGGTCCACAGCGGAGAAGCCCAATACTGCGGCGCCTGCCCTGCGTCCTGGTACGAAGGCCAACGATAAAGATAAAAACGACAAAAAAGAGATCAATCCTGTCCTGGAAGATTGGTGGCTGGTGCGTGACACGCACGACCGTGTCGGATGGGTGCTGGCCCGCATGGTCGACCTCGACGTCCCGCTGGAAGTCGCGCAGTACGCCGAAGGCCAGCGCATCGCCGCATTCTTTGTGCTTGACGAGGTGCACGATGGCGACAAGAAAGTTCCGCAGTATCTGACTATCCTGACCGAACCCCGGGACGGTCTGCCCTTCGACTTCAATCAGGTTCGCGTCTTTACCTGGAACGTGAAGCGTCACCGCTACGAGACTGCATACCGGGAGCGCCTGGCCGGCGTCTTGCCGGTCACAGTAGCGCAGGAGAATTTTGAAAAGGAAGGAATGCTTCCGACGTTCGTGATCCGCGCGCAGGATGACAGCGGCAACGTGACGGAGCGCAAATACAAACTTAATACGCCGATAGTGCGGAGAGTGCTGGCGCCGGGAGAAGCATCCCATCCGGCTGCGCGCGCGCGACGCAAGCCCTAGACGCTGGAGACGTCAAGAATAGAAATCCGCGACACTCGCCACCACCAGCCGGATCTCAGCCTCTGTAAGTTCCGGGAACATCGGCAGCGCCAGTACTTCCTGAGCAGCCTGTTCGGCAACGGGCAAGTCGCCCGCCTTTAACCCCAGATAAGAAAAGACGGGCTGCAAGTGCAGCGGAAGGGGATAGTAAATTTCGCTGCCAATTTTGCGGTCAGCCAGAAACTGGCGCAATTCATCGCGCCGCTGCGCGCGAATCACATACTGATGGAAGACGTGCTTTGCCTTCGGACTCCGCCCCAGCAATCGGACAGGTATGTATCCCGGCCCCGAAATTAAACCAGCTTCCGCAAACAGCCGGTCGTAGGTGGCGGCATGATGGCGGCGCATCTCATTCCACGTTTCAATCTTCGCCAACTTGATCCGCAACACCGCGGCCTGGATCGCATCCAGTCGTCCATTCCATCCAAATTCGTCGTGATAATAGCGCTGCGGGCTGCCATGATTGCGCAGCCGCCGCATGTGGTCCGCCATCTCAGGGGAAGTCGTAGTCACGATCCCGGCGTCGCCATAGGCACTGAGGTTCTTGGTGGGATAGAAACTGAATGCCGCAGCAACGCCCAGCGACCCCGCCGGACGCCCGTCCCACTCTGCGCCAATCGCCTGCGCGGCGTCTTCGACGATTCGTACGTCGTATTCCTGAGCCACGCGGTCGAACGCATCCATGTCGGCGCATTGTCCATAAAGATGAACGGGAAGAATCGCCCGCACATTCTTGTTGCCGACGCTCTGCAACCGCCGCTCGACGAGAGCGGGGTCGAGGTTCAGCGTCGCCGCATCGACATCGACAAATACTGGAGTGGCCCCCGCCCGCACGATCGAACTCGCGGACGCGAAGAAGCTGAAGGCCGTAGTGACCACCTGGTCTCCCGGCTTCACGCCTGCGGCAACCAGCGCCAGCCAAAGCGCCTCGGTTCCGGACGAGCACCCGACCGCCCCCGCAGCTCCGGTCAGCGCAGCGATCTCGCGCTCCAGGGCCTCAACCTCGGGCCCCAGAATAAAAATCTGGGAATCACACACCCGGGCAATCGCTGCCAGCACGTCTTCCCGAATCCCCTGATATTGACGCTGCAAGTCGAGCAGCGGCACCGACTGGTGGACGGCGACACGCGTCCCTGTAAGGCTGGGTTTCACTGCGCAATTTTAGCAGGCTGGTCTAGTGCGACTGATCGCGAAACAGCTGATCGTGAAACAAAAGCTGCGGCAGGTCCGGGCTGGGCCCTTCACCGCTATAATCCCGCTGCAAGTAGCGACGCCATGGACTTAGCGCATGCCGCAAACGGCCCAGGTCCAGTTCGGGAAACGATTCCTCCGCGCCGTTAAGGTTGCGCCAGGCACGTTCGAGAACCGATCGAGCGCCAGCCGGATTTCCGGTCGAGTGATGGTGGAACGCAACCGCCAGTTGAACAATACCCTGGATATGGCGCCGGAGGTGTGTTCCACGAGGCGCATCCCGCCAAACCTCTTCGAAGGCCTCATGGGCGTCGAAGAAGCGAGCCGAGTTGAACAAAGAGATTCCATGCCGCCAGACATCTGGCATAACACCTTGAATATACGTGGCCTGCAAGGTAGCCGAATCACTCACAGAACTACGATATTCCATATCAAATCAGGACAGAACTCTCCAAGATTCTGTATTTTACACGTTATGTTAATGTAAACTACACAAAAATAGGTATTTACAGGCTGTCCGTTTTGGAATGTGAGTTGCTGTTTAGTGATGTTCGCTCTAACTCCTTAAAACAAGGGTCGAGTCGATTCCCAGAGGCTGGCCCACCGTTTAACGAATCACCACTTGCTTCATGAGTTCAGGAGAAAATCGCATGGAAGCAGCATTTAGATCAATTTCGACCCGCCTCCTCGTAGTGTTGACCGTTCTCGCCGTCTGTGCCGGACTGGCCTTCGCCCAAGGCGGTGGATCGGGAGAGCTGACCGGTCAGGTGACTGACCCCACCGGCGCTGTGGTTTCCGGCGCCGAAGTAAAGCTGACCAACACCGCCACATCGACCGCGCGGACCACCACGACCAGCACCGACGGCATTTACCGTTTTCCGGCGCTGCCGGTCGTTGGTGTCTATGTTCTGGAAGTCTCGCCGAAGGGGTTCAAATCGGTGAAAGTCCAGAACGTGGTGATCAGCGTGGGCACGATAACGTCCCGCGATGTGAAACTGGAAGTCGGCGCGAGCACCGAGCAGGTAACAGTTGAGGCCGGCCAGCAGATCATTCAGACGGAAGACTCCTCGATTTCTCAGTTGATCGACCGGCGCGTGTGGGAAAACATGCCGCTGGAAGCGCGCAACGCGAATGATTTCATCAACCTCGTCGCGGGCGCAGTTCCCGAGCAGATTGCCGGCGGAACGTTCCGTGGGGCTGCGGTGAACGGCGTGCGGACCGGCGGCGGTAACTACATGGTCGAAGGCGTCGACAACAACGAGCAGGGCCAGGGGGGCGTCGCAATTTGCGGCACGGTGTGCGGCCAGGGTGGAGCGAATACTTCGGTCTCCCCTGACGCAATCGAAGAGTACCGCGTACTGACCCATGATTTCAGTGCCGAATACGGCAAAGTCGGCGGATTCGTTACCGACACCGTTCTTAAGAGCGGCACGAACAAGTGGCACGGTTCATTATTCGAGTACAACCGCATTCAAGCTCTGGCGGCTAATGATTGGTTTTCTAATGCAGCTGGTCTTAAGGACCACTTGGTTCGCAATCAGTTTGGCGGCACGGTGGGAGGCCCGATTTTCAAGGACAAGACGTTCTTTTACGCGGCGTTCGAAGATCATCGTTTCCGTACGTCGTCTCCGTCTTCGGCGCTCTCCATTACTAAGCAGTTTTATGATTTTGTAAACTCCGGGCAGCTTGCTACCTATGTAAATAGCCTTCCGATTTGCACTAGCGTGGGGGGATGTCCCCTACTGCCGACCACGCTGGGGCCGGTTTTCCAGTCTTTGATTCAGAAGTGGCCGCAGGCGGTACCGCTGGTGGATTCCAACGAAGTGTGCACGCCGTTTGACCCAACCGTCGGACCGACCAATTGTACGAGCCAGGATGGCTGGGGGTTCAACGGTTTAGGTAACAATACCGCTTTGGGTAATTATCCGGTTCCGATCTACGGCCAAGCTACTCTGTCGCAGATCACTCCTCTCGATCAATATCGTTTTAGTGTCAAACTCGATCATAACTTCAGTGCCACCGACCGGCTGAGCGGTTCGTATCTTTTCGAGGACGTCAAGACAACCAGTAACTTCGGTGGTAGCGATACGACCTTCGGTGTACCGCTGGACAATCCGAACCGAGCGCAAACCGCCGGCATTACATGGACCCACACGTTCTCGCCCACGGTTTTGAATCAATTCAAGATTGGCTACGTGCGCCGCACGGCAAACTTTATCGATCCCGGCAGCGCCGGTATCCCTGAGTTCTTCTCCATCGATCCGAGTGGCGTCGGGTTAGGTGCATCGCTCGGTATTCCGCAGTTCTTCACAGAAAACCTATTTCAGTACAAGGACGACATTTCGGTCACCAAGGGTAAGCACTCTCTAAAGTTCGGCGCTGAATTCCGGCGGACCCGCAACAAATCAACTTTCAGTAATGACGCGTATGGCCACTTCGCCACTTGGGGCGCTGAAGGCCTGGTTACGGACGGGTTGTTTACCGATGCTATCGACAATGCCTACTACGGGAATAACAGTTCCGGGCTAGGTGGCTGGTACTACGCAGGGGCGGCCGTTGTTCCCAGCACGGGGGCGGTACCTGATTTTTATCGCGGTTATCGAGCGAACGAAATGGCGGCCTACGGGCAGGACGACTGGCGCGTAAATTCCCGCCTGACCCTTAATCTGGGGGTCCGCTGGGAGTATTTCGGCCCGCCGCGCAACTATAAATCGAACATCGACTCTAACGTATATTTTGGGGACGGGATTACACCCTATCCTTGTCAGGTCCTGGTTAGTGGCGTGCCGACTGTTGTGCCGTGTACAAATCCGTTCCAACCTGTAAACGACCAGGCGTATGCGTTTGAGGCTGGTGCCCGGTTTGAGGTGCGTAACACCAGCATCTGGAACAAAGACCTGAACAACTTCGGACCGCGTATCGGTTTTGCCTGGGACACAACGGGCAACCAAAAGCTTGTCGTTCGCGGTGGAGGTGGAACCTATTACGATCGGATTTACAACAACATTTTCGAAAATATCCGGTTCAATGCTCCATTTTACGCCGACGAGATTACCGGCATTGGCAGCGGAGTCTCGCTGGGCCCCCTGAAGAATCCTGGCCTGCTGACGGTACCCTTCACGAGCAATGCATTCTTTGTCGATCCTGCGCACTTCCCAAATGGGCTGCCGAAGCCTGTTCCACGGCACATGGATCAAAACATGGTGGCGCCGTTCTACTACCAGTTCAACTTGGGCGTCCAATACTCGTTGGCCAAGGACTACGTAATTGAAACCAACTACGTTGGAACTCTCGGCCGCAAGCTGCTTGGCATCGTCAACCGCAACACGTTCGATGGCCGGTCGGGCGCTGGATTTTCTTCGATCCGCCCGAACCCGATCTTCAATAGCGATAACGCTCGTGGTAATTACTACACTTCTAACTATCACGCATTGGAAGTGACACTCCGGAAGCGGTTCTCCCACGGATTGTTGCTCAACGCCAACTATACGTATTCGAAGGCTTTGGACGAACTTAGCGACGTCTTCCGTGCCAGAAACGCTGCCGTGTCTGCGACCGACGTACAGAACTTGAAGAACGACTACGGCCCGGCCGATTTTGATATTCGCAACCGGGTGGTAGTGAGTACCAGCTACGAGTTGCCAATTTTCCACGGAAACCGCTGGCTCGGCGGCTGGACCACGAACGCGATCGTTTCGTGGAACACCGGTGCTCCAATCGGCCTGTTGGATGGTTCAAGCGATTCGAACAGAGACGGTACTCGTATTGACCGACCGGAGTTCATCGGTCCGGGAGGTCCCACTAGTGCTATCAACAGTCACAGGATCGTAGGCGGGGCGTACCAATATCTGAACCCATCCAAGTTTGCCCAGGCTGTGACTTGCCTTACCGACCCAAAAGCAAACACACATGGTGGCAAATGGTGTAACCCGAACCTTTCCCGTGGCGCCATTCCCGGTCCGATGTTTGCAAATATCGATTTCGGCCTCAGCAAGAGCTTCAAAATCAACGAGCGGATGGCGTTCAGATTCGACGCCAACTTCTTTGACTTGCTGAACCATCCGAACTTCCAGAACCCGAGCGCGGCTGGTGGCGGTGCGAATTTTGCTTCTGGCAACTTCGGACAATCTACAACGACCGACGGAGATACCGGTGGCCATCGGGTAACCCAGTTGGCGATCCGGTTCGATTTCTAACCGAATCCCTACTTGAGCAATTTCAGGCCGACCGCGAGGTCGGCCTTTTTCTTTCTTTGCACTTCGTCGCTGCGCTAAGCGACTTCGAGACCGTGTGCTAGACTTTTTCTATCCGCTATGCACGTTGTGCGTTGGCTCCTTTGTGTTCTGGCCGTCGTTCTACCGCAATGCGTCAGTGCTGCACCTACTGTTCCGAAGGCCTCCAAGAAAGCGCCATCGGCCGTGCCACCAGGACCCAACATCGTCCTCATCACTCTCGATACCACCCGGGCCGACCGCATGGGCTTCCTCGGTTCCCAGCGTGGGCTGACTCCTAACCTTGATGTACTTGCCGCGCAGAGCGTGATCTTCACCAAAGCCTACGCACAGGTTCCGCTGACTACTCCGTCCCATGCGGCGTTGCTGACCGGGACATATCCGCAATACAACCATCTGGAAGACTTGGGCGCGCCGTTGTCGAAAGATCTCCCTTATCTGCCGGATTTGCTGCACCAGCACGGCTACAAGACCGCCGCTTTCATTGGGGCGTACATTCTCGATCCCTGGCGGCATACCGCTCCGGGTTTCGAGCGCGGTTTTGATTTCTACGACACCGACTATCATCCCCGAAAGCCGGGGGAAGATCGCTATCACAGCGTCGAGCGCCGTGCCGAGGACGTCGCCAACCGTGCGCTGAAGTGGCTGAGCACACATCCGAAGGGGCCGTTCTTTGTCTGGTTGCATTTCTACGATGCGCACGATCCGTACGATCCCCCAGCACCGTTTAAGGCTCGTTACGCCGATGCTCCGTACGACGGTGAGATCGCATACACCGACTCCGTTGTAGGAAGCTTCCTCGCGGTGCTCAAACGCCATGGCCTGTATCAGAACACGGTGATCGCCATCGCCGCTGATCACGGGGAGGCATTCGGCGAACACGGCGAGGAACGACACGGAATGTTTCTGTATGACGAGACCATCCATGTTCCGCTTCTGTTGAAGTTGCCCTCGGGCAAGTCTGCGGGGAAGCGTGTCGACACGCGCGTCGCGTTGGCTGACATCGCTCCCACCTTGCTTCGGGCGGCTGGTCTTGTGCCTCCCCCCACCATGCAGGCGCAATCGCTTTTGCCGTTGATCGACGCCGCGAAGACGCCGGCCGATGAGGACGCCAAGGCGCAGGATCGTCCGATTTACTCGGAAACGAACTACGGGCACCGCGCGTTCGGATGGGCCGAACTCAGCTCCTGGCGCGCGGGGAAGTATCTCTTGGTGCAGGCCCCGAAAAAAGAGCTGTATGACCAATCTTCAGATCCCGGAGCGAATCAGAATCTGGCTACGAGTTCGAAGGCAGTGGCGGACACGCTGGAAGGGCAACTTTCGGATTTCCATCAGAAGACAAGTCGCGCCAAGACCGAGCAGGCGAAGCTGGATCCCTCTCAGGTAGAGAGTCTGCGGGCACTTGGGTATCTGGCGTCCGACAACAACGCACCGAATGATAGTGAGCGGGCGGCAATCGATCCGAAGGACAAGATCGAAGTTGCGAACGCCCTGCATCGCGCGCTCGTGGATATCGAGGAGGACAAATATGACGAGGCTATCGGCGAGCTCCAGGAGATGATCCGCCAGGACCCCGGCACGTCAACCGGATATCTCGAACTGGGGCGTGCACTCGTTCATCAGCGGCGCTACGAGGAGGCATTGCCGGTTTTGCGCATTTCGGCGCAGAAGACTCCAGATTCGGGTATGGCTCACTACGAACTGGCGCTTGCCCTGATCAAGTCCGGGCAATGGGAAGACGCCTTGCCTGAAATGAAAGCGGCCGTGTTGTGTACTCCCGGCTCAGCCCAGATGCACTTCTACCTCGCCGCAGTTCATCTGCGCCTGAAGCAAGTTCCCGAAGCGACGGCCGAGTTCGACAAAGCTCTGGCGCTGGATGCAAATCACTTTCTTGCCAACCTGAAGTATGGCGAAATGCTGCTCGTGCAAGGTGACGCGGCTGGAGCGCTGCCCCGGCTGACCCACGCCGTAAAAGTGAACCCCAAGTCCGGCGAAGCGCATGATGCGTTGTCCAGGACGTACGATGCACTCGGCAAGAAAGAGAGTGCCGCCCGGGAGCGAGCCCTGGCAGCGCAGTCTCAGCGGGAGGCTCCAGAGTAGAGCCTAGAGCCGGCTTACCTTCCCCCGCTTTTGGCGCGCTCCTTCTTTGCATCTTCTACACGTCCCAGGTGTTCATACGCTTCCACCAGCGCCTGATGCGCGGGAGCAAATTCCGGCAGCCGCCCCGCTGCGATTTCCAGATGGACGGTTGCGGTCTTGAAGTCGCCGGTCTTCAGCAGGCTGGCGCCCATCCGGTAGTGCGCCCAGGCCGAGTCGGGTTGGAGTTCGATGGCTCTGTGTAGATGCTTTACCGCTTCGGCGTGCTGTCCCTTGAACGCCAGCGCGGACCCAAGCGTGTACTCGGCGAGGTAGAGGCTGTTTTCGGAGGCAACCAGCGGCGTCAGCGTTGCAATCGCGCGATCGGCCTTGCCTTGCTCGAGTGCGAGGGCTGCGTCCGCCACTTTGTTGGCGATCGCAGTCTTGTCTTTGGGGTCGATTCCCGTCGCGGCCGACGCTGATCCGGACGATTTTTGCAGCCCGACGTAACCGAGCGATGCCAGCTTCTGCATTTCGGCAGAGTTGAGTTGTGCGTTCGACGATTTGCCGGTATCTCCGCTGAAACGGCGGTCGAAGCTGTCGAGTTGTCCGGCCATCGTGTCGAGCGTGCCTTTCGAACTCTGGGCCAGGTTGTGGGTTGCGCCGGGATCGGCAGTCAGATCGTAGAGTTCAGGTTTGGGCGCCCGCACGTAAAGGAATTTCCCTAAGCGCCAGGATTCGAGCGTGCTCCAGCCGAATCCGCGCTGGGGCAGGTCGCTCCGCGAATAGACTGCCTGATCCCGGCCGCTGGCTTTGGCAACTCGCAGCAGGGATTGTCCCTGCATCTGCGACGGGACGGGTATGGCCGCGATCTCCAGTAACGTGGGCGCTACGTCCACCAGCCGCACTCTTGCGGCGACGAGTTTCGTTGGGGGCTGTGCGTCGGGCAGCTTTAGTAGCAACGGCACATGGATGGTCTCATCGTACAGAAATATCCCGTGACCGTCTTCGCCGTGGGCGCCCAGGCTCTCTCCGTGGTCGGCCGCAATCATGATCGCAGTATTGGCATATAGTTTCTGTTGTTTCAAGGCAGCTAACAGCTTGCCAATGGCCGCGTCAGCCGCGGTGACCGCAGCGTTATATGAGGGCGTTGCCACGCGCGGATCGTTCAAGTGAATCCACACAAACATCGGCCCCTGCGCATTGCGTGTCATCCACGCAAGGGCGTTCGCGACGACTTGGCCCGCGGCGCGAACTGTTATGGCGGGGCGCGCGTCTCCTGAAATTGCCGGGCGAAATCCGGCGTCATAGGTCTGGAAGCCACGATCAAAACCCTGTGCCAATCCGTTCCGCGGGTCGAGCTGCATCGATCCGACGAACGCCGCTGTGTGATAGCCCTGCGCCTTGAGCAGGTCCGGCAGATAGGGCAGCGAGCTTGGTAGCGTGCCACCGATTTCACTCATCTCGGTGCTTTGCGGATAAGTGCCGGTGAGAATGGTAGCGTGCGACACGACCGTTCCCGGCGCCTGTGCATAGGCGTGTTCGAAAACAAACCCTTCGGCGGCCAAGTGGTCCAGGTTAGGAGTGACTCCGGATTTCCCCCCAAGGAAACCCATGCGATCGGCGCGGGTGGAGTCAAGAGTGATCAGAATCAGGTTGGGTTTGGTGGTCGCGGCGGCAAACACAGTACAAAGGACAAGGCCCAGGGCAACGAGAGTTTTTCGAACGGATGTTCCTCGAAACATGAAATCCAGTGTAATTCGTGCGCCGCGTGCCGCAAAGCTTTTGGCTCTCGGCTGGGCACGCTATTGGCCTCGTCAACCGCGCTTCCGGCTTGACGTTCCGCCGCTTGCAGGTACAATTTAGTAACCCGTTGATCTGGCTGTCCCATCCCTAATCACGCCGGGTATTCTGGGCCTTGCCACCTGCAGAGGCACTACGATCCGGTGAAAGTCGACCCAATAGCCGTGAGCATGTTGCGAAAAAAGACGAATTGGGGAAGGGTGTGTGCGCTGCTTTGCTGCGCGTTGCTGCCCGTTCTCGTTCTTTCCTGCCAGCGTGCCCGGGGCGGCTCGTCGAGCGGCAAGAAAATGATCATCCTCGGCATCGATGGAATGGATCCGGATCTTCTGACGAAGTTCATGGCCGAAGGCAAAATGCCGAACTTCGCCCGATTGTCACAACAAGGATCATTCCGGCGGCTGACGACCAGCATCCCTCCCCAGAGTCCGGTGGCGTGGTCGAATCTCATCACGGGGATGAATGCAGGCGGCCACGGAATCTTCGATTTCATCCACCGCGACCCGAAGAATTTTCAGCTCTACTTCTCGACCTCGCGCGTCGAAGGTCCGAAGCATTCCTGGCAAATCGGCAATTGGGTTGTTCCTCTAGGGTCGGGAAGCGCCGATCAACTCCGGCACGGCAAGGCGTTCTGGGAAATTTTGGACGACCAGGGAATCCCAAACTCGATCTACCGGATTCCCGCGAACTTTCCTCCGATTGCGGCCAAAGGAAAGACTCTCTCCGGAATGGGAACGCCCGATCTGCGCGGCACGTACGGCACCTTTACGTTTTATACCGACGACGCGACCGCGGCAGCCGGTGCGGTCGAAGGCGGAGAAGTCGTCCAGGTCGAAGTCAAGGATAACCGGGTCACCAGCAATCTGATTGGCCCGGGAAATACATTTCGCAAAGACTCGCCGCCCGCGACCGAACCATTCAAAGTTGATCTCGATCCGCTGGAACCGGTGGCCCGTGTTTCTTTCCAGAGTCAGCAGTTTGTTTTGAAAGAAGGCGAGTGGAGCGGATGGACGCCGGTGGAGTTTCAGCTGATGCCGATCATTGGCAACGTCAAAGGCATCTGCCGTTTTTTCCTGAAGCAAGCGCATCCGCGCTTCCAACTCTACGTTTCGCCGATCAATATCGATCCCGCCAACCCGGCCTTGCCGATTTCCACGCCGGCCAGCTACTCACGCGATCTGGCGAAAGAAATCGGTGAGTACCACACGCAGGGCATTGCGGAAGACACGAAAGCGCTCTCCGATGGTGTGCTCGACGACAAAGAATTTCTGGAACAATCCCGCACCGTGCTGTCCGAGCATCGCCGGGCGTTCGACGCCGAATTCCCGAAATTTCACGACGGACTGTTCTTCTTCTACTTTTCCAGTCTGGATTTGAACGCACACATGATGTGGCGGCACACCGATCCCTCGCATCCGGCGTACGACGCGGCGTTGGCCAGCCAGTACGGCACGGCGCTCGAAGAGTTCTATCAGCAGATCGACCAAGTGCTGGGAGAAGTGCTCGCGAAGATCGACAGTGACACTACGCTGCTCGTACTCTCCGACCACGGCTTTGCGCCCTACCGGCGGTCATTCAATCTGAATACCTGGCTGCTGGAGAACGGATACATCGCCGTGACATCGGGAGCACCATCTGACCCGAACGAGCCTTTCGCTGAAGTCGACTGGAGCCATACGCGTGCCTACGGCCTTGGATTGAACGGCCTGTACGCGAACATCCGCGGCCGCGAGCGCGAAGGCATCGTCGATAGCGCACAGGCCGACGCATTGCTGCGTGAAATTCGGCAGAAGTTGTTGGAAGTCCGCGATCCGAAGGATAACTCGCAAGCCATCACTCGCGTGGATCTGGCTAGCGAGGTTTATCAGGGCCAATACGCCCGCACCGGACCGGATGCCCTGATTGGCTACAATCGCGCTTATCGCGCGGGATGGAAGACGATCCTGGGCGCATTTCCTCCGGATATTTTTGAAGACAACTCGAATCCATGGAGCGGCGATCACTGCATGGATTACACGAAAGTCCCGGGCGTGCTCTTAAGCAATCGCAAAATTGACGCTGAGACACCCGCCCTAACCGACATCGCGCCCACGATTCTCGCCCATTTCGGAATCGCGAAGACCAGAGACATGAAGGGCCAGTCAGTATTCGGGCCTCACTGAACGAGATATAAGACAACACTGCGCACCGGAGGATCAATGTTCGGTTCACACAAAGTAAAGATCGAAGGCGAACTTCTCGAAAAGGTAAAGCAGTGCTCCGACGTAGCCGGCTACGAATCGGTCGATGAATTCGTCATCCACATGCTCGAAAAAGAAATCAAGAAGATCATGCCGCCCGAGGAAAGCAATACCTCCAAGGAAGACGTGCAGAAACGACTGCGCGGATTGGGGTACATCGAGTAACTTGGCACCCTTGCTTAAATCCAATGTGGCCTTAGCGGCGCTCAGCGTCTCGTGGCTCACGAGTCCGCTGTCGATCGTTATTCTGTTTTCCGTAGTGATCGGCCTGCTGATGATTGTGCTGTTCGGCTACACATCGAATCAGAAAGCGATCGGGATCGCTAAGGATCAACTGAAAGCGCAGCTGCTCGCCGTACGCCTGTTTCAGGACCAATTGCACGTGGTGATGGGATCGTACGGACGCATCCTGCGCGGTACGGGACGCTATCTGAAACTGGCGTTCATGCCGCTGCTCTATGTCATCGTTCCCATCACTTTCTTGATCGTGCAACTCGATCGCTACCTGGGATCGACTCCCGTGTCGGCAAATGCTCCGTTTCTTTTGAGCGTGCATACAAGTCCGGCTTCGCAGAATGATGTAAGCGTAGAACTGCCGCCGGAGATCGTGATGACTGCGCCTCCCGTCCACATTCCCGCCGACAACGAAGTTGTCTGGCGCCTGACGGGAACAAAAGACGGAAAATTTGAAGTGAAAGTTGCAAGCGGCGCAGAGAGCGCCGTTAAAAGCCTGAGCGTAGGCAGCGATCTGCCGCGGATCTCGCCTGTAAGAATTCGCGGAAAGTTTTGGGAACGAATTTTCTCGTCGGCCGAGCCGGCGCTTCCAGACAGCAGTCCGATCGAATCGATTGCCGTCACCTATCCGGAGCGTACTATTGATATTTTCGGATACGAGATGAACTGGATCTGGTTGTTTTTCATTCTCTCGATGATCGCCGGATTCATCTTCAAGGAACTTCTGGGGATTAAAGTATGAGCAGATTGTGTAAGCCGGACGCCCCCGCCCGCGTGCGTCGAACTGAAGTGCGGCATCGGTTGCTGCTGGTTTTGGCCATGGTACTTTTCCCCGGCCTAGCTTACGCTTACGCCGGCCCCGGTGCGGGATTTGCCGTGCTCTCCTCGTTCTGGGCGATCTTCGTCGCTTTCCTGTATTCGTTGTACGCCCTGATGACCTGGCCGATCCGGCAGTTGTATAGGAAGATCCGCAACCGCAACGCTTATGGCAAAGCAAAGTTCAAGCGTGCCGTGATTCTCGGATTCGACGGCATGGATCCGGAACTCGCCGATCGCTTCATGAACGAAGGCAAACTGCCTAATCTAGCGAAGCTGCGAGATAAAGGCACGTTCACAAAACTGCGAACAACCTTTCCAGCGATTTCCCCCGTCGCGTGGTCAACTTTTATGACCGGAGTGAATCCCGGCAAGCACAACATCTACGATTTTCTGGCGCGTGACGCGAGCAACTATCTTCCCTTCCTGTCGTCGGCGGAAATCAAAGGTCCGACGAAGGCGATCAAGATAGGGAAGTACTCCATCCCCTGGGGGAAGACCGAAGTCAAGAACATGCGCAAAGGGACGCCCTTCTGGCATTGGCTCGGCAAGGCTGGCATCTTCAGTTCTGTAATTCGCGTCCCCGTAACCTTCCCACCCGAAAAATTTTCCGGAGTGCTGCTCTCCGGCATGTGCGTGCCGGACTTGAAAGGCAGCCAGGGAACTTTCTGTCTATGCACGACCCGTATGTCGGACGACAAATTCCGCGAGGGCGGCGTGCGCGTTCCCATGGAGCGCCGGAATGGTGTCTGCTATTCGTATGTTCCGGGCCCCGACAATCCGATTGCCGAAACCGCTGGCCATGAAATGCGGGTGAAGTATGAAGTCCGACCGGATGCAGGCGGACAACAGGCCCGCTTCGTCGTCGGCTCCGAGAAATTTACGTTGAAGGTTGGCGAATATTCCGACTGGACGACGGTCGAGTTCAAGGCCGGTCTTGGCTTCAATGCGCACGGCATCTGTCGCTTCTACCTGAAAGAAGTTTCACCCGAAGTTGAAGTTTACGTTTCGCCGGTGAACATCGACCCCGGACACCCCGACCTTCCCATCTCGCACCCGGTTACTTATTCGATCTACCTCGCGAAACTCTTCGGACCATTCGCCACGCTGGGCCTCGCCGAAGACACGTGGGCGCTCAACGAGCACGTGCTCGATGACGACGCATTCCTGGCACAGTGCTATTCCAATCACGAGGACCGCGAGCGCATGCTGTTCGATGCGCTCGAAAAAACCCAACAGGGACTCTGCACCTGCGTCTTCGACACGACCGATCGAATCCAGCACATGTTCTGGCGGTATCTCGATATCGATCACCCAGCGGCTCGCGACGTGCCGCAGGGCAAGCGTCCGCAGGTAATTCCGGAGCTCTATCAAAAGATGGACAAGCTGATTGGCCGCGTGATGGAAAAGATTAACGACGACACTCTGTTGCTCGTCATTTCTGATCACGGCTTCAAGTCGTTTGCGCGCTGCATGAACCTCAACGCGTGGCTGCACCAGAATGGATATCTCGCGCTGAAGGGCGTCAAGACCGAGAGTGGAGACTGGTTCGAAGACGTCGACTGGTCGCGCACGCGTGCGTACACGATGGGATTGAACGGCCTCTACATCAATATCAAGGGCCGCGAAAAGCAGGGCATTGTCGAGCCGGCCGAAGCCGACACGCTGAAGAAAGAAATCCAGCAGAAATTGAATGGCCTGAAAGATCCCGACTCCGGCGCCGTCGGAATCACCGGAGTCTTCATCACCGACAATGTCTATAGCGGCCCATACAGCGAGAACGCTCCGGACATTCTTGTTGGCTATGCAGCGGGCTATCGCGCGTCATGGGATTCAGTCCTGGGAAAAGTAACGGGCCAGGTATTCGAAGACAATCTCAAGGCCTGGAGCGGCGACCACTGCATTGACCCCAGGCTGGTTCCGGGCGTCTTATTCTCCAGCCACAAGTTCGTCGAAGACAAACCGCACATCGCCGACGTAGCGCCCACGATTCTCACCCTGTTTGGTCTGCAAGCGCCGTCCCACTTTGACGGCAAAGCCTGGAACCTGGCGAGCTGAAAAGACTCCAGAGTAGAGACGCGGCTCGCCGCGTCTCTACAGCTATTTGTTCGGCGCCGCTTGCTCGTCTTTCAAATACCCCGCGCTGAAAGTCCCGTTCTGCTTCGCGATGTCCAGCAGCGTCGGATAGAACTGGACAAACGTAGTATCCACGGCGCCGTGATCCATATGGCACGAATAGCAGGCTGCAGTTGGTTGAAAGCGATCGCCATTCGGGCCATCGCCGAACCCGTAGAAGGCCCAGCCACCGCGCGACTCGTCCTTGATATGGATCGACCGGGACATGATCTCGGTAGTCTGGTAGTGTCCGCCCTTGTTGATGGAGCCTTTGCTGCCCGCGACGCGGCCCTCCAGAGCGAAAATCGTCTTGTCGGGCCATTTGCCAGTCGCGAGAAAGGCCTTATAGGACTCAGGATTCACGAACACGTTGTCGAACATGGAATGATCCGCCAGGTTGACCGTGGGACTGTAATCCATGTCCAAACCGGTCGTCAGATACACCCACTCCCGATAGTTTGGAGGGAACACCAGCTTGCCATCCGCCGTATAGACAGGAGCATTCGAATTGCTGGACGATCCGGCCGTGACCGGAGACCTGGAACCGGCTATGGCGAACAAAAAGGCAGCAACCCCGAGCAGCAGCCAAAAACGCTTCATCAGACACCTCCAAATAGCGAATCACAAGTGTAGAGTGCAAAGCTAACGAATAGGACAAGGCGGCGTCTAGAACAAAGACAACCTCGATACAGGGTGGAGAGACAATGGCGGAGGGATCGGGCCAGCAGGCCTTGGGTGCAGGAACCTTTTACGGGGCGGTGCAGAGCCGGCGCGAGCAGTGCGACGCCATCTTTACCGACCTGTGCCATACGTCCCCTAGAAAACTGCCTTCCCACGCCCACGAACTCTCCTTCTTTGCGCTGCTCGTGGACGGTCTGTATGGCGAACGGTACGGACGGCAGGAGCGCCAGTTCCGTCCGTTCACCGTCCACTATCGTCCCGCTGGAGTTCCCCATCAGGACGAAGTCGGCCCGCAAGGTGTGCGATTTTTTGAAATTGAAATCCGTCCGAAGTGGCATCGCAAGATGGCCGAGTGCTCGGCAGCGCTCGACATCGCCCGCGACGACTGCCTTGGCGGAGAGTTGCTCTGGCTCGGGATGAAGCTGTTTCGCGAACTGCGCGGAGCGCCGGACGATCTCTCGATTGAAAGCCTTCTGACGGAATTAATCGCCAGCGCCGCGCGCATGCCTCGCGAGAACATGCGAGAACGCCCAGCGTGGCTGGACAGAGTCGTCGCGAAGATTTCCGCTGAATATTGCGGGCGATTGTCACTGGATGATCTGAGTTCGGAGGCCGGGGTCCATCCGGTTTACCTGTCGCGCGCATTCCGGAAACATCTTGGCGAGGGAATTGGAGAGCGTGTCCATCGCCTTCGTGTCCGCGCCGCCTGCGAACAGATGCTGGAGCCCGACATCTCGCTTGCTGAGATCGGCCTTTCCACGGGATTTGCCGATCAAAGCCACTTTACGCGGGCGTTTCGCCGCGTGACAGGAATGAGCCCGGGCCGTTTCCGCCAGATCCTGGGCGTGCCATCTCCTGTTTGAGGCCGCCTTACTGAAGCTGAATGTTTCCCACTGACACTTCCGCGCTCAACTCATATTTGCCGTTGCTTTCGTAGCTCAGCTTCTTCCCGAGCCATCCGTTTTCGTGCAGTCGATCCATCTGTCGCCCGTCGTTAGACCAGGACACATTGCCAATATGAGTCCGCGCGCGAACCGTATGGTACTCGGGCTCGCTTCCCATTCCCACACGGATGTCCCCTACACTTACATCCAGGGTCTTGTTGCCATGAATTCCCTCCACCTTCACGTCCCCGACTTTCAGATGAACGTCCAGGCTCATGGGATCCGGTACTTCAATATCGGCATCGATGGAGGTGCTGCCCCGAAACGGAGAGTCAGCTTCTATGTCCATGCTATTTGCGTGGGTCTGGAATTCGACTTTGGCCTTCTTCAGGTCGGACTCACGCTTCGTCCGAATGGTATAGCGAATGTGAATGTTATTGGGGTCAGTCCCTTTAATGATGTGGAGATCGCCGACTTTCCACTGAATGTGCAGGCTGTTTGACGCTGCGACAGGATGAAGTTCAGAGTGGACTTCCTGGAAATCCTGTTCAGCGGCCGCAAACGGCACCGCCAGCAAAATCAATAGAACAACGTCTCGAAGCATCGGCAACTCCCGGCAGACGGAACTACCCCGGCCATCGTCTGGATATGGGTACGCAGAAGACGGCCAAACAGTTCCGCTGAAAATGCCGTCAATCTAGCTCGGGCCCCGCATTCTATCGTCCAAACATCGGATAGTGGCTGGCGGCTCCCATCAGAAAGAGCATCGGGAACGAGAGTACGAAATTCGCTCGGGCCATCAGAAATGCTTGTCGTGAAAGATAGGCAGCTTTATCGGGCATCGGCGTGCCGCGAGCGGCCTGGTCTCGCGTCCACTGGATTAACCTTTTCTGTGCCCGCCAGACCACGCCCCATACGTTCAGCATCATCATCCAGCCGATCCCGCCGCCAATGCCGATCGCGAGCAAACGGTTACTCTCCCATCCATGATTGTTGAGGCGCAGAAAAAGCCATGCCGCTACCACCACTACAATCGTGTAGACGATCGCCAGAACAGGTCCCTTGTCGAGTGCGCCTTTCCCGGGAATCACGCATGCGTACATGATGGCCCAGGTTAGCGTCCAGACTCCAAAGAAACTCCCCATGGCGCCGCCGGAAGTGGCGCCGCCATAGTGGGCGTCCACCGCCACAATATTGCTCCAATACGCGAGGCCGGTGAGTACCGTGACTACCGATCCCCAGCGAAACCACCAGAGTGCGCGTGTCATGAGCGCAGGAAAAACCTTACCCCTGATCGCCGGATCGAGTTCTTTCATGAACGCAACGCTGACCAGGTTGAAGAAATACAGCATTCCAATCCAGGTTATGCCGGCGATGAAATGGAACCACCGAAACAACATAAGAAGGTTTATGTTGAAGCCGCTGGGCAGGCTAACGTCGGTCACGGGGAAGGGCTCCTCTCTGGAACTGACGATTGTAGCCCCGGGTCGCATAAAGGCAAACGGCAACCGGGTTGGACCCTTGCGGTTGAAAAGCGGCGTCCTAAGCCGTATTGTAGGTTTCAGCAAGAAAGAGGCTGACGCCATTTGCCCTCCCCAGAGACACTCGGCGCAGCATCTAACCTGTACCAAGGAGATCGGCTATGGAAGCAAAGCCGGCGCAGCAGAATATTCAGGATTCATTCCTCAACACCGCCCGCAAGGAGCGGCACAACATCACAATCTACCTTGTGAGCGGAGTGAAGCTCACGGGACGGATCCGATCCTTCGACAAGTACTCGGTCGTTCTGGAAACCGGGAATCAGGAACAGTTAATCTTCAAGCACGCCATCTCGACCGTGGTCATGGCGCGGCAAGTGCACGCCCATGCCGAACACAAGCCAGCTCTGGCTGCGTCTCAAGACACGGCGGCTTCCAGTGCGGCATCCGGCACTGAAGGATAAGTGAGTCTGCGCCGGAGCGACACCAGCGTGTCTGATCGGAATGCTCGGCGTGCGGCCAAGCCGGTCTTAAACCCATCCGAGCAGCAGGAGCGCGCCTTCCTGGTGGGGGTCGAGTTCCGCACCCGTGGCCGTGGAGCCGGCAAACTCGGCAGCGCCGCGATAACGCCCGGAGCCCAG
>DATMNN010000032.1:0-26192 GCA_035569025.1 Terriglobales bacterium | reverse complement strand
TTCCCGCTGCCAGCCCCTTCGCTACGATTCTTGGGTAACCCGCTTCATCCATCGATCTTATGACGGCTGCGGCGATGCCGCCGGGTGTAGCCGCTTCCTGTAACAGTTGTTCTAACGAAAGATTGCCTTCCCGCCAGGCTGCAATGCCATCCGCCAGCGCGTGAGCGGCGGCCAGTCGCGCGGTCTTGCGATCGAGTCCAATCTCTTCCGCTGCTCTCACCAGGTGCGCGAGCGCGTGAAAGCCGTGGCTACTGGAATAGGTCACAGTGAACGCATCAAACCGTTTCTCCGGAATTTCCACCACCGCTCCGACCATCGCGAACAATTCGCGGACTGCGCCACGCTCCGCTGAGAGCAGCCCGCGGCCAAAGGTCAGAGCAGTTAATCCCTGGCCGCTTCGCGATACCGGACTTGGCATCGCGCGCACCCACCGAACCGGCAAACCCAACCCATCTTGCAGAACGGTTAGAGGAATGCCCGCAGCCAGGCTCACGGCGATCAAGCGCTGGGGGATTCGGAACGAAGCAATCTCCTTCAGCAACTCGCGCACCGAATCAGGTCGCACTGCAATGATCAACAACTGCGCCGATTCCACAGATTGCCGCAGACTTGCTTGGACGAGCACGTCGTACTCGCGTTCGAGCTTTTGCAGCTTTTGGGGATGACGGTCATGAACGACGATCGGTTGTTTGTAGCCGGCGAGTCGCAATCCAGCAACCAGTGCGCTGGTGATGCGTCCCCCGCCGAGAAAGACCGTTGCCTTCACGCGAGTCCCGAGCAGGCCTGGTCGGCAGCTTCCAGCAGTGTTTCCACATCGGTTTCCGTATGCGCGGTGGAGATGATCCAGTGCAGTCCATTCGACGGTGTCATATAGACTCCGCGTTCAAGGAGCGCGTGCACAAAACGCGAATAGAGCTTTGTATTGGCATACTTGCAGTAGTCACGATAGTCGTGAATCGCGTCGCGCCCGGTGAAATAAATTTGGAACATTGGCCCGAATCCTTGCACCACCGCGCTCACCCCGCGCCGCCGAAATACCTTTCGAAGGCCTGCAATTGCGGCATCGCCGATCGCGTGCAGTTGTCGATAAGTATTTTCGGCATTCAGGAGAGCCAGGTTTGCCGCGATTACTTTCATGGTGAGCCGATGTCCATTGAACGTTCCGTAGTGCAGGACCATGTGTTCGCTCCAGCGCATCCGATCGAGAATGGACCGCGGTCCCGCGACGGCTCCCACCGGAAACCCCGCTCCCAGAGCCTTACCGAACGTGCTGAGGTCAGGCATCACGTCGTAGTATTCCTGACAGCCGCCCGGTGCGTACCTAAAGCCGGTCACCACTTCATCAAGAATCAGAAGCGCGCCGCAGTCCCGGGTGAGTTCGCGGAGACGTTGCAGATATCCATCGCGCGGAAGGATGCAGCCCATGTTGGCCATGATTGGTTCGGTAATCACCGCCGCGAGTTCGTGCCCGTGCCGCCTCAAGACATCTTCCAACGCGGCCACATCGTTCCAGGGTGCGAGCACGACGTCGTCGAAGGTCGACGGTGGAATGCCTTCGGAATCTGGAATGCGGGAGGGTGATTCGACCGTGCCCAACTGCTCGGGAGGATGACTATGCGCATTCAAAAGGAAAGGATCGTACCAGCCGTGATAGTGTCCCTCGAACTTTAAAAACTTATTCCTGCCAGTGTGCGCCCGTGCCAGTCGCAACGCAAGCATCGTTGCCTCGCTGCCCGTATTCGTGAATCGCACACAGTCAGCGGATGGTACCATCCGGCAGAAAGCCTCCGCAGCTTCCACTTCCGCCGAAGTCGCGGCTGCGAAGTGCGAGCCTTCCGCCATTGCACTCGACACAATTTTGACCAGCGTTGGATGGGCATGCCCTTGGATGAGCGCGCCAAACGACATCATGAAGTCGATGTATTCGTTGCCGTCCGCATCCCATACCCGGGAGCCCTGCCCACGTTCCAACACGATCGGACCAGCCTCATACACAGCCGCACCGCGCGAAGGTGAGTTCACGCCTTCGACGAGCGAGTGCTGTGCGCGCGCAAACCACTGCTGCGAGCGAGAAAGGTTTCGCGGCTTATCTGATTGCGCCATATTCAGCTCAAGTGATATCGATTTCGGCTCGACTGGGGTTTTAGTCCGCCAAGCCACCGCCATCCACCACCAGGGTGGCTCCGGTCATGAAAGAAGAATCGTCAGAGGCCAGAAACAATGCAGCCTTCGCGATTTCCTCACTCGTGCCGATGCGGCCCATGGGACGATTGGCACATCCTGCAAGATAGTCTTCCCACTTCAACCCACGCATGCGCGCATCTTCGGGGAGCATCGGAGTGTCGACGTCTCCCGGACAGATACAGTTCACGCGAATGCCTTGCTTCCCGTGGTCGATAGCCATCGCCTTGGTCAAGAGCACAACCCCACCCTTCGACGCGCAGTATGCCACGGCCGAATCCCCGCCCGCGATACCCCATCCAGAACTATTGTTGATGATTACCCCGCGCCGTTGCTTGATCATCGGCGGCAGGGCCGCTTTCGACATCAGGAACGTTCCCTTCAAATTTATATTCATCTGCAGGTCCCACTCTTCTTCGGTGCACTCCAGAATGGTGTGCGGATAGAAGACGCCTGCGTTGTTGAACAAAATATCGAGAGTGTCATAGGCACGCAGAGTTTCATCCACCGCGTGATTACATTCCCGGGCATGACGAACATCGGTACGAATGAAGACTGCCTCGCCGCCGTTTCGCTTGATAGTATCGGCCACCGCTGGACCACGTTCCTCGCTACGCCCCGTGATCGCGACCTTCGCGCCTTCTCGTGCGAAAAGAATCGCCGTGGCTTCACCAATGCCGGACGTGCCTCCGGTAATCAGAGCAACTCTATTGTTCAATCGCATTACGTTGTCCTGTTCGCAAAGCTTTGCGGCGCGGACATCAACAGAACTACTGATGATCCCGCGGAATTGTTTCTTCCCACGTCTTCTGCTTCACAGTCTGTCCGTCCCTGAGCAGTTCCCGTGTGTACTTGTAGTAAAAGTTCCTGGCGTCGCTCGAAACGCTCAACCGCCCGCGCCATAGGAGTACGCGGTCTTGCAAGGTTAAGGTTGTATCAGCCTCGCCCAGAATCGAGCTGATCTCCGGATGATTGTCATCCGCCCAGTAGGTCAGCTTTTCCAGGTCAATTTCCTTGCCCCACGGATATTCCTCCGACGACTTCCCGCTCCAGAGCACTTTCGTCTTGCCGTTCACCTGATCGCGTTCTGTCGACCATTCTCCCGGAAACGGAAAGCCGATCGAGACAATGTCCTTGCGTTCTTCGGACGGCTCCGGCGCAGCGTACCTGGGCACCGCGTATTGTGACGGCGGTACCAGCGGCAACAAGACGCGCGATCCCTGCTCGGCTCCCAGTTGCAGCGTGGTCGTCAGGTTGTAAGGGGTCGGCCAGATCATCGGCCAAAGGGCATTCGAAACCGCTAGCCGAATCCGATGTCCTTTGGGAAAAATCCATGAAGTAAGGTGCATCTCGATATCGAGTGGATACACTTTCCCCGGCTCGAGATCTTTCGGGTCCGACATCGAGTCTCGTTGCGCGCCGTTCAGCCCCGCTCCCGTTACGAGCGTGACCGATCCATCCGGCGCCACATCCGACAGCCGGACAAACCAATCCGCGAGCGGAGCCGAGGCACTCGCCTGGAGCAATGCATGCGGACGCCCCAGCAGCGCCAGATCCTCTTTCAGCGGCACGGTGTCGTAGGTCAGGCTGAATGCGTCCACTGGACGCTGATCCGTAAGCAATTCGCCCCACCAGAATCCCGCCTCCACTCCGATCGACGGAATGTAGCGGAGCTGATGGGTGGCGGGCGCCTTCGCTATTTCCGTCGAGAGCAGATGCGCGTCCTGCAAATAAAGAGTTGTGTTCGCCGCGTCGCGCGGAGGCCATGACGGCTCCGCCCGCCAGAATCCGGGCACATTCTTGAGCTTTGCATCCGGAGGATGCCACTGGCGCATGTAGATCGAGATAGGAAGCTCGTCCATGATTCCGCTATTGCGGTTCTTGAGCCAATAGTCCCACCAGCGCACCGCCTGGTCGCGCCATTCAATCTCTGGACCGGGTTGTGCGTCATTGGGAAACGTATGGTTCCACGGCCCGACCAGCGCCTTGACTGGCGCCTTTACCTGTTCCAGCATCCTCGGAATCGAGTCGCGGTATCCGTCCAGCAGTCCGCCAATCACAAAGCAGGGAATCTTGATGTCCTTGAGCGGACGCACCGGACTCCGCCAGAACTCGCCGTCACGCTGATGCTTCAGATAAAGCAATGACCAGGGCGCAGCATCGAAGCGCGGACCGAGCACCTTTTCATCCAGCGTGTAATCGGGAGCGCCGGTCATGCCGGGCGCCATATCCATGTTCAGTTCGAACTCGTCGATATGCATCAGCCCGTCGATGAAATGGATGTCGTCGTGAAACAACTCTTCCGTCGCATCGACTGCGATGATCGCCTTCAGCGCTGGCGGATGCCGCATCGCCATTTGGAGCGCGTTGAATCCTCCCCACGAGATCCCGAACATCCCGACATTGCCGTTCGACCACGGCTGGCTCGCCAGCCATGCGATGACCTGTTCGCCGTCGAGTTGTTCGCGCTCAGAGTATTCACGATCCGTTGGCGTGCCTTCGCTTGCGCCGAATCCGCGGATGTCGACGCGGACAGAAACGTATCCGTGCCGCGCGAAGTAGGAATGAATCGGATAGTCGCGCGAGGCAGTTGAATCGTCCTTGCGGTAGGGTAGATATTCCAGCAGGGCGGGGAACTTTTCTTTCGGCTTGGCGCCGTCTGGCATGTACAAGGTAATCGCCAGGCGCACGCCATCCGCCATCGGGATCCACTCCTGCTCCATTCGGACGCCGTAGCGTCCGGAGGGCGCGGGCGCCGCGAAACAGGAAACCGCAAACCAGCCGAAAACGATGAGGGCCGGAACGACGAGTGCGAAAGAAGAAGTCCGCTTGACCATGGAGGCGCAAATGATAACAGCACAGTTTCCCGCTGCCCAGCCTGGGACAGACGAGCATTTCACAGATCGGATGTTGGTCCCGCCAGGTATTACAATTCTCCTATGATTTCTCGGTCCGATGACTACGTAGAGTACTGTCGAGAAACCGCCCGGCAAACACGCGACCTTCACGATTTGGCTTTGCGCGGCCGTGACAAGAAGCACATCACAAGACTCATCCATGAACGCATTGTCGATGCGGTCGAACTCGGCCCAGGCGACGACCTGATCGACATTGGCTGCGGCGATGGAATACTTCTTCGTCTGGCCGAGGCACGAGGCGTACGGTCTGCGTTGGGGCTGCTCGCCACCGAGGAGGAGGTGGCGCTGGTTCGCAAAACGGGGTTGAACGTCCGACAGGGCTTTACGGATCGGTTGCCCCTGCCCGATGGCAGCGCTTCCGTGGTCGTATGCAACAACGTTCTGCTGGTTGTTCCTCGGAAAAAAATTCCAGCTAGCCTGCATGAAATTTATCGGGTTGCCAGGCCCGGAGCCCGTATTTTTATTGGAGAGATTCCATTTGTGGACCCGAAGGATCCCACGCCCCATTTCAGTAGCCGTCGCGAAGCGCTTTCATGGATGTATCGGGAGCGAGGCCTGCGGACCTGGTTTGGAATGTTGCGGCGCATGGCGTGGTGGCAAGTGACGGGCAAACCGGCGGTTATTCTTCCAGGTACTTCGATTTCGTTTTTTTCTGGGCCAGAAGAATTCAGCGCGCTCAGCAGCGAAGCCGGCCTGGAATTAGTACGCTACTGGCAGCATAGTTACCCAGACAATCGCAACAACTACCTGTTACGAAAGCCAAACTTGGATTAGAACTGGTTTCATAAATGGTTGCCAGTCAATGGGCCAGGTCCCCAGGGCTAAAGCCCGTGATCAATCTGCGGGACTTTACGCGGCCCTGAAGGGCCGCTCTTTCGCCGTTGTGCATACATCATGAGTTTTGCATGCATTCATGAGTTTTGCATGCATTCATGAGGTTGCGCATACATTCATGAGGTTGCGCATACATTCATGAGGTCTTACGCAGGCTCTGATGCCGTGCTCTTCTCACAGCCATTTATGAAACCAGTTCCAAGGTGCTCTGAGTTTTCCATTGAGTGCTAACTCTGTAAGTCACCATTGACCGCAAGTTGCTCCCGAGCTACATTCGCATGTAGACATCTGGGGTTGACGGTCTCCGCCTTTTCACGCCATGAACATCGTCAAAGCCACCAAGCAATACGAATCCTGGCTAGGCCGGCACACTCCGATCGTCGCGCAGGACATGCAACGTAAGCACGAGGAAATGGCCAAGAAGCCCTTTCCTTTTTTGCGTGCTACTTTCTATCGCTGGGTGCAGCTCTGGGCGGACGTATGTCCTGACCTCAACCGGGCTCCGCGGGTACTCGGAGTCGGCGATCTTCATGTGGAGAACTTCGGCACCTGGCGCGACACAGACGGACGACTGGTGTGGGGCATCAACGATTTCGATGAAGCCCGCCTGTACCCATACACCATGGACCTGGTGCGACTCGCGACCAGCGCGCTCCTGGCCGCGCAAGAGGACAAGCTGGCCATGCGTCCCAAGGACGCAGTCGGCAGAATTCTCGACGGCTACTCGATCGGATTGAAAAAAGGCGGGCGCCCCTTCGTCCTGGCCGAAGATCACGGCTGGCTGCGTCAGATTGCCGAAAGCGAGCTGCGTGATCCGGTCGAGTTCTGGCAAAAGATGGATGAGCTTCCGGCCCTAAAGGGTGAGCCCCCGCAGGGTGTGCGGCAAGCCATCGAGGAATTGCTTCCGCGCCCTGGCCTGCCGTATCGTCTGAAACGGCGCTTTGCAGGGCTGGGCGGACGCGGCCATCTTCGCTTCGTCGCCATCGCGGATTATTCTGGCGGCAGGCTGGCACGCGAAGCTAAAGCCCAGGGCCCCGACTCGGTTGACTGGCTCACTCCCGAGAAGACGCCCGCGCGCAGCCAGTACTCCCTCATTTTGAAAAGAGCGGTGCGCTGCCCGGACCCCTACGTGCGCATGAATGGTGGGTGGATCGTCCGCCGTCTGTCGCCTCACTGTTCGCGCATCGAACTCGCCGCCCTCGGAGCCGGTCGCGGCGAACTGCGCTTGCTGGAAGCGATGGGGCGCGAAACCGCAAATATTCACCTGGGAAGCCAGAGGCAGCGCGATGCGATCCTCGCCGACCTGGGGCGCAGGCAAGCGAACTGGCTCGTGCAGGCGGCATCCGACATGGCGGAGATGGTCGAGAAAGACTGGCGTGCTTGGAAGGAAAATTTCTAGGCACGCGTGATGTAAGGACTCTCATCTGGAGAGACGCGGCTGGGTGCGTCTCCCACGGGGGAAAATAAAGCTATCGGTGCGCGAAATCCTGGGAATACCCTGCCAGTCGCGCCATCGACGACACTTCGAGTCCTCGGGAAGCGTTTTCCGTTTCAGCGATCAAAGTATTCAGGATGTACTCCGTGGCTTGTGGCGATCCGGTCCATCCCCTCGACGATTGATCGCGGGCGACCGCCAATTCCCCCAGCACTCTTCCCGCTGCATGACTTGCGTAGCTCGATCCTCGCGGCGACGATTCCCGTCCTATGACATGCAGTCGTTCGAGCCTTTCCGGCGCGAGTTGCAGATTCGCATGGTCAAGCCAGTGCATCAGCAACATTTTCAGGTGTACTTTGCCGCACACCCCTTGCATTCCAACTTGCCGCGCCAGCACCGGATGCCACGACCAGACCTTAACCCGGTCCACCCAATAGTTATCCGTCACCAGGAACCAACCAGCATGGCGCTTGGTCTCAATGCCACAGACCACGCAAGATAGACGGTCTACTCCTCCACGATCCATCGGGATCTCCTTTCAGCAGGAACAGTCGTTATTAGGCCAACACCCTCACCCAGCGCGTTTTCGCAACACTGTGGAGTGGCACGGTCAACATTCCCCGGTCGGGGTCGAATTGAAGAGTGAAGTGGAAGGAACATGGCATGCACAGCCAGAAATGCTCCCGCCGCGGCGACTTTTTCCGGTGGCCGTCAGCTCCGGTCTCCGAATCATGGGAAGGAGCTTCGGCAACAAACAGCTTGCCTTCCCGCAACGAACGAAAGGGTACGGTACAAGCTGGGTTGGCGCATTTGCGCAGCATGGGGTCGACATTTCCAGTCTTCTCTTCAAAGAACTCGGCCAGAGAGGTGCGCTGAGCAGTGCACGCTGCGTGCCGAAGTGCTGCTTTACGATGTGAGGCTTAGTCATATGATGGCTGGGGAGTTATAAGTCGCTCTTCCGGCATCTCAAAGTTTCGGGTGCGAGTCGACTGACGGAGGCTGGTCGTGGCCGCCGAAAGCTCGTCATCGGTTCTGAGTTGTTTCGCTTACCCGGCCTACTTCACCAGCAACGCCGACACCGCGACCAAGACTCCGCCAGTCCCGAACAGCAATCCCATGTACCAGAAAAACCTTCGGCCCGAAAGCAGCGTGATCGACGTTACCACTAGGGCAATCTCCAGAAACACTTCGCCCAGATCGAACCGGTCGGTCTTATGGTGTGCGAGGTCTGCTTCCTGTTCCAATTCCCGGGCCTTGGCGTCGAGTTCCTTTTGCTCGTCGCGATATCGATCGGCTTCGGCGCGATACTTTTCCTGGAGTTTCGCCGCGGCCTCTGCATCCTTGGTGTCGATGACCGAGGTCAGGTCAGCAAATAACTCATCGGTGTGGCGCCGGATGCTCTTGGCCTGGTAATACGACCACTGGTCTGTAACCTTATTCTGGACAACGACCTCTTCCGTGCTCGTCCGGTGTCCCAGCAGGGAAACCGTAGCGACCAGCACCGCCAGCACGGCCATCGTCAACGTGACGGGAGCCAGACTGGGATCGTGCCTGGCATGCTCTGCATGTTCCTGTAGTTCGTGCAATTCTTCCGACATGAAATGTTTCTCCAGAAGCGCATTCGCGCGAACCTCTAACCGCTAGTCTCAAGCCTCTGACCTCGATCACTCCCCCATCACCTTGATGATCACCCGCTTGTCGCGTTGTCCGTCGAACTCAGCATAGAAGATTCGCTGCCAGGTACCAAAATCCAGCTTGCCATTCGTGACCGGCACGATCACTTCATGGTGGATCAGCAAGGCCTTGAGGTGAGAGTCGCCGTTGTCTTCGCCGGTCTGATGATGCCGGTACTCCGGATCGAACGGGGCCATCCTTTCCAGCCACTGATCGATGTCCTGAATCAGCCCGCTCTCATTGTCATTCACGTAAACGCCGGCGGTGATATGCATCGCCGAAACCAGAACCATTCCGTCTTTGATTCCCGACTTCTTGAGAATTTCTTCCACCTGGGGCGTCAAATGCACGTACGCGCGCTTCGTTTTCGTGTGGAACGTCAGATATTCAGTGTGGAACTTCATGCGGACATTGTAAATTGCGGAGCGGACACTCTTGTCGGTCGGCGCAGTGGAAGCAGTACGTGCTGCAGCATGAGACACGAAGAACCAAGAACCCGAGCGAGATGGGCGAAAGTTTTCTGGCAGCAACAAAAATGGGCCCGTCAAAGGGCCCACAAGAAACGTTCGCTGCCAAACAACCTAGCACTTTCGTCACCCGGTTACTCTACCCTGTTTACTGTAGATCAGGATGGCTCGCGTCCCGCGGGTCGTGAGACCGGGGCGACACATCGCGCTATTTTGAGTGTCCTGCTGCAACGACAGGCTGGCCGTCGTGGACCATCCGCCGAGGCGCCCGGTGGTCCATTGTGCACCTTAGCGTTGGCCCAAATGGGCACTGTCCCTTAGCCCTTTTGGCATCTGAGCGATGTCCAGTTTTCCGGTTATCTTTGTTGCACATGTCCGCTACTGCCCCATCCCCCGACGGCAGCAAGGTTACTGCACTGCTCCAGCTCCTGCGTGGACGTTCCTACGAAGAGATCCGTTCGCGTATGTATGACAACGCTCTTGGCACCCCCTGGTGGTCGGCGTGCAAAACAGAACTCGACATCCGAAACAGCGAGCGCCTGGCAACGTCGCTGGTGGAAAATTCCCGCGTTTCGGCCAGAATCAGCAATTCGGCCGAGCACATGGAAAAACTGACCGAAACCTTGCTCGAAGTAACCGCCGGGGTCGCCGATGTACTCCGCGACGTGAAGGAATCCAGCCGCCGCCTGGAGTTCGCCACCTACGCGATCATTGGAGTTGCCGTCGCCCAGTTGTTCTACGTAGCCTTCCTGTCCTTCGGACATCGCTAGTCTCGGACGTAATCGGACGTGATCGGGCGACTACAACTACTCTCATCAATACCCTTGAGCGAGAAGAGAACGGCCCCAGAGGCTAAAGCCCATGTTTTTAGCGGGCTTTGGCTGCACTGCTGAAACCGTGCTCTTCCAAAACCACTATGAAACCAGTTCTGATGCTACCGAGTACCGATTCCACCCTGCCGCGGTTATCATCGTGTTCGATCTCTTCTCATGAAGACGCCGAACTCGCGGGGCCCATGTCGGTGGTACGGACTTGCGGTTGCGGCAATCCTTTTCGCGGTTCCTGCCACTGCTGAAACCGGGCACGAAGCGTGGCTCCGCTACGCGCGCGTTTCTGCTCCTCCAAAATCCGAGCGCTACGATGGTGTGGTTGTGGCGGAAGAATCGGAGGTCCTGCGCAGCGCCGAAAGGGAATTGCTTCGAGGCATGCACCAAATGTGGGGCCTTGATCTTCGATCGGAAAGACCAGGATTTCTCAAGCAGCCGGGAACCGGGTTCGGGGCTGTGATCGTTCTGGGGACTCTAACTTCAATCGAATCGTATTTTCCTGTTGCAAGGGGCACAGCCCTTCAGACCGATGGTTACTGGCTTAAAGCGACCTCGGTTGACGGCCATCCCGCGCTGCTGATCGCAGGGGCGAATGACCGAGGTGTTCTTTACGGCGTATTCGCTCTGCTTCGCCGTATCGCCTTGCAACAGACGCTCGACCATCTCGACGAAAAACAAAATCCGTCAGCACCCATACGTTGGATCAACCAATGGGACAATCTCGATGGCAGCATCGAACGTGGCTATGGCGGACGATCGATCTTTTTCGCCAACGGCAACGTCGTTTCAGACCTTGGCCGAGCCCAGGATTACGCGCGACTGCTGGCCTCGGTTGGAATCAACGGAGTCGTAGTCAATAACGTAAACGCCGACACGCGGATTCTGTCGAGCGACTTCCTGCCTCAGCTTGCGCGAATTGCAGCTGCTTTCCAGTCCTCGGGAATTCGCCTCGCGATTGCCGTCGATTTCGCCAGCCCACAAAAGCTCGGCGGCCTGGATACATTCGATCCGCTCGATCCCCGGGTAGAGAACTGGTGGAAACAGAAAGCCGACGAAATCTACCGCGCCATCCCCGACTTTGCCGGCTTCCTGATGAAGGCCGACTCCGAAGGCCGGCAGGGCCCGTCCGCCTACGGGCGCACGCACGCGCAAGCCGCCAATGCCATCGCGCGCGCTCTCAAACCGCACGGAGGTGTACTGATCTATCGCGCCTTTGTCTACAACCATCATCTCGATTGGAACGACCTCAAAGCCGATCGCGCGCGAGCCGCCTACGACAATTTCGCTCCCCTCGACGGCCAGTTCGACGACAACGCCATCGTGCAGATCAAATACGGCCCGATTGATTTCCAGGTGCGCGAGCCCGTCTCCCCCCTGATCGGCGCGCTGCAAAACACCAACCAGGTCCTCGAGTTGCAGATCACGCAGGAATACACCGGCCAGCAAAAACATCTATGCTTTCTCGCCCCGATGTGGAAAGAGATTCTCAATTTCGATTTCCGCGTCAATGACGCGAACACGCCCGTGAAAGAGATCGTTTCTGGCCGCACGTTTCATCGCGCATGGGGTGGCTTCGTTGGAGTAGCGAACGTCGGCGACAGCGATACCTGGCTCGGGTTTGATCTCGCGCAGTCCAACCTTTATGCGTTCGGGCGTCTCGCGTGGGATCCCAGCCTCTCCGCGCGCGACATCGCTGACGAGTGGACCCTCCTCACGTTCGGCAATGATCCGGAAGTCCTTCACACCATCGTCGACATGCAGATGGAGTCCTGGTCGGTGTACGAGAAATATACCGGCGCGCCACTCGGCCTCCAGACCCTGACCAACATCGTTGGAACGCACTACGACCCCGGCCCGGAATCGGCCGACGGAAATGGATGGGGTCAATGGATCCGCGCCGACCACGCCGGAGTCGGCATGGATCGCAAAGTCGCCACCGGCACCGGATTGACCGCGCAGTATCCACCGTCCGTGGCGGCTACGTACGAGTCACTGCGAACCTGTCCCGACAATCTTCTGCTGTTCTTCCACCACGTCCCCTATACCTACATTCTTCACTCGGGAAAGACCGTAGTCCAAACTATCTACGATTCGCACTACGACGGCGCGGAACAGGCGCAGAGCTTCCCTCGGCGATGGAAATCACTGCAAGCCCACATCGATCGCGAACGTTTTGAGGCGGTGCTCATTAGGTTGGAAGGTCAGGCGTCACACGCCAAAGTGTGGCGGGACACGATCAACAATTTTTTCTTCAAGCTGTCCGCCATTCCGGATGACAAGGGACGCATTCCAGCCTCACCTTAACCGTGCATTTCCGCGAACGCAGCGCGGCCGTGCACTGAATTGTCTGGGGATAGAATGAGAAGCACCACTATGACAAGAAAATCCAGTGTCGCGTTAGGCTTGTTCCTGCTGGCCGGAGGCCTTCTGGCCGCTCCCGCGCAGTCTCCCCAGACAACATCCGCGGAACCGCCCACCACGATCGATGCTGCCCTCGGCTCGTGTTCGCTCGATGTGACGGTCACCACGGCGGACGGCAAGCCCGCCGCCGCAGCCAGTGTCAAAGTGCACATCGCCTACGGATTCGGCGGATTCCACAAACTCGATCTCGAAGCCGGCACCAACGTCGACGGCAAAGTAAAGTTCATGGGACTGCCATCCCGGGTGCGCCGCCCGCCACTCCAGTTCCGGGCTTTCACTAAGGACCGGGGAACCGGTGAAGCCGAGTACGACCCCGCTACCGAATGCCACGGCCATCGCGAGATTACTCTTGCGAAACCGAGTTCATAAACACAACCGTGAATTGCCCACGCGGAAAAAATCGGACCACGACATGCGGCATGCTTTATATCGTTCCGCGCCCGAGGTGCGTCTTCTCGAGCCGATTGAGTTCGCGGTTTACTTCTGCTCCGATCCCGCAACTTCATTCCATAAGAACCCTAGTTCATCCGCGGTGTCATTGATCGCCTGCGTGATCGAAACCCCCGAGCTGTGGCCGCTCATCGTTTGATAATGAAGAAGAATCGGCCGGTCGCTGGCGTTCGATGCCTGCACCAGAGCCGTCATCTTGCGCGCATGCAGAGGATCGACCCGCGTGTCGCTGTCGCCGGTGTTGAACATGATCGCGGGAAATTTCGTCCCCGCTTTCACACTGTGATAAGGAGAATATTTGAGCAGGTAAGGGAACTGCTCCGCCTTCTCGGCAGACCCGTACTCCGTTGTCCACCACTTGCCGACGAGGAAATTCTGAAACCGCAGCATGTCGAGCAGAGGATACCCGCACCAGATCGCGCCGAACATTTCCGGATGCTGCGTCATGGCCGCGCCCATCAATAGGCCGCCATTCGAACGCCCGCGCACGGCGAGATGCGGTACGGAAGTGTACTTCTCATCCATCAGATACTGCGCGGCTCCGAAAAAATCGTCGAACACATTCTGCTTGTTTTCGAACATCCCCGCCTTGTGCCACTTCTCGCCGTACTCGCCTCCGCCGCGCAGATTTGGCTGAGCGTAGAATCCACCCTGCTCCATCCACCACGCATATTCGGGATTCCAGGTCGGCTCCAGGTTCACCAGGAACCCTCCATAAGCAAACATTAAAGTAGGCGTAGTGGCGTCGCGCTTCAACCCCCTCTTCGACGAAATAAACATCGGCACGCGGGTTCCGTCTTTCGACGTGTAGAAGACTTGCTTCACTTCATACTGGTCAGAAGCAAACGGCACGTTCGGCTTGGCGAACACCTCCGTTTTGCCGGTCGCGATGTCGTAACGATAAATCGCTGGCGGACTGATGAAGGATTCGAAGCTATAGAAACCTTCCTGGCTGGTGGCCTCGGAATGGCCAAACAAGATGGAACCGGCCCCGAGCGTAGGGTACGCAATGTTTCCGGCTGGTTTTCCATCCAGCGTGAAGATGCGAGTCTGCGTCACCACATCGTGCAAGCCGGTGACGAACAGCTTGCCTCCGACAATCGCAATGTCGGAGATCACATCCTTGCCCTCGGGCACAATGGTCTTCCAGTTCGAGGGCTCTGGATGCGCGGTCTCAATCTTCACCACGCGATAATTTGGCGCCTGGTAGTCGGTCATCACATAAAAATCGTCGCCATAATTCACCGGCGCGAACCGGTTGTCGATCCCGCGAATCAAAGGACGAATCGCCGACTCCGCCTTGCGTAGGTCTTTTACATAAAAATCAACCCGCGTAGCCGGGACACCATGAACAATCCCGATCTGGAGGAATCGCTCGTTCTGACTGATCTCGACACCGATCAGTTCCATCGGCCCAAACGTCTCGTTTTCGAAACTCTTGCCGAAAAGAAGATCGTCGCTCGCCGCCGCGGACCCCAGCTTGTGATAGAAGACCAGCGACCCCGTGGGATCAAATCGCGCATAGTAAAGCCCCTGCTTGTCCGGACTGAGCGTAATTCCGGCATAGCGCGCCGAAGGCAGCGTGTCAGGCAGTTCGTGGCTCTTGGCCGCGTCCTTCGAGTCGACTGCCAGAATGTGAACCGACTCCTCATCCGCACCGCCCGACCGGACGCCATACACCAGCATCGTGCCATCTTTCGAAATGTCGTTGATGTGTACCGAAGTATTCTGATCGGCGCTGAGCTTGGTAGCGTCAATCAGACGCTCGTCCGCGCCATGCAGCCCGCGCCGCACGTAGATCGATCCCTGATTCTCATCCGCGAGCCGCTTCTTGAAAAAATAATTCCCCGCACGCTCAATCGGGATGTCGTAGCTGTCCACCCGTTCCAACTTGGTCAGCTCACTGACAATCGCCGGCCGGATCTTCACCTGCGAAAGATACTGCTCGGTGTACTTCATCTGCTCCTCGATCCAGGCGCGCGTAGCGGGCGCCTTCGCGTCCTCCAGCCACCGGTACGGATCGGTAATCGAAGTCCCATGAATGTTTTCCGTGACCGGCTGAACCGCAGTAGCTGGCGGAGGCGGGAGCACAACCCCATTGCCTCCCTTCACCGCGGAAGGCTTGTCAGCAGCGAAGGAGACAAAAGAAAAAAGCGCGAGCATGAAGAAGAAGAGCAGGCGGAGAGTTGCATTGTGAGCGAAAGGAGCAACGTTCATAAGCTCGATATTCTATAGCGCGGTTGAACCAACGCCAACACAAGAACCCCGCGCGTTTTGCATAAACAATAAATGTTATGTCTTTTGGAGGAACGACTTGAATGGGCGCGGCTTGAGCCACGCCGAAGTGTCAGAACACGATGGGCTTCAGTACCTGAGGCTTGCCGCGCCGCAAGGCCCCGCTCTTCACAGGACAGTCCTTTCACTCTCACTTTGCCTACCTAGATCGAGTTACCCAGCTCTCAGACTTCCGGGGTAAGGAAAGAGCACTGCATCTTGGGATGCGCATCAATCCAGTTCTCAATCAGACTCAAAGTCGCATCTTCCTGCTTTGAACAGCAGACGGGCCAACGATTTTCTAAGCCGGCTTCAACGCCACAAGGAGAGTACCCATGCCGACGATTACGACGAAAGACGGAACGGAGATCTACTACAAAGACTGGGGCACGGGACAGCCGATCGTATTTAGCCACGGCTGGCCACTGTCTGCTGATGATTGGGACACTCAGATGATGTTCTTTCTCAACCACGGCTATCGCGTCATCGCGCACGACCGGCGCGGGCATGGACGTTCCTCTCAGCCCGGCCACGGCCATGACATGGACCATTACGCCGACGACCTGGCGGCGCTGACCGAACACCTCGACCTCAGGGAAGCGGTGCATGTCGGACACTCGACCGGCGGCGGCGAAGTGGTGCGCTACCTGGCCCGCCACGGCGAGAGCCGAGTGGCGAGGGCGGCGATTATCAGCGCGGTGCCACCGCTGATGGTCAAGACGCCGGCTAATCCGGGCGGGCTGCCGAAAGAGGTATTTGACGGACTTCAGTCCCAAACCTCCTTCAACCGGGCGCAATTCTATTACGATCTTGCGGCTGGGCCATTCTATGGTTACAACCGGCCCGGCGCGAAGCCTTCTCAGGGAGTGATCTGGAACTGGTGGCGTCAGGGAATGATGGGAGGCGCCAAGGCACACGCTGACGGAGTCGTCGCCTTCTCTCAGACGGATTTCACCGAAGACCTGAAGAAGATCACTGTGCCGGTCCTGGTGATGCATGGCGACGACGACCAGATCGTGCCTTATGCCGATGCTGGACCCCTGTCGGCGAAGTTGCTGAGGAATAGCACATTTAAAACCTACAAGGGCTTCCCGCACGGCATGCCCACGACTGAGGCCGACACGATTAACGCCGACCTGCTGACGTTCCTCAGGAAAAGTAAGCAAGAGGCCGCATAAAGCCGCGTGCTCTGAAGAAGCTCATGGAAATGTCCGAGGCGCTGGAAAGGCCCCACTTCCCGCAGAGAACACGGGGAATGGGGCCTTGATTGTTTCTGACGATTTAGCTGTGGCACACCCCACCCTCCTTACGGCTTGAACGAAATCATTCCAAAGGTTCCCGCGAGGTTGTTGTTGGGGCCGGCGGTGAAGAAGAGCTGATTTGTCCCGCCGTCGTTGTTGTTGGCAGCGCCGCCGCCAAATTTAATTCCCCAGAGTTGGTCGATCATGATCGGCTTGCCGTTGCTGTCCTTGACTGTGCCCACGAATTGGCCAGTCAGAGGATTGAAGGCGTTGATGGTTCCGGTGTTGGTGTTGTTCGAAATCAGCAGAGTGTTGCTGAGTGGTCCAAAGTTTTTGGGAGCGACCGTGATGCCCCAGGGCTGATCGAGCTTGCCGCCCTGGATGAGCTGCTTCAGGAGGTTTCCGTCCTCGTCGAACGTATCGATGAAGCCGCCTTTTCCACCGGTCGCGCTGGCGAAAGCGACGTAGACGACGCCGTTGATGTCCTGGATGCCGAAGGGCGTGAAGCCGGCGGGCAACGTGGTGTCGGTAAATGACTTAACGAACGTGAATGTGCCGTCGTACACGTCAACTTTGTTGTTTACTGCGTCGGCGGCAAAAAGGCGGTTTCCCGTGACCTTGTTGCTGATCGCGAGGCCCGTGTAGACGGCTCCGGCGGCCGAGTTGTTTACCTGGATGTGTGCTGAGTTGAGGTCGTTTTGAGGAGCCCATCCGCTGATGGTTCCGTCCAAAGTGGCAAACAGGAAGAAGGTGGACCAGGCATTGATCTGGAAGTCAGAGCTTCCGTTGAAGACGATACCGGTGGGAGAACCGGGGCCGTTTCCAGCCGCCGGAACCACTACTCTGAGGCTCTTGGCTTTGCCGGCTCCGTTGTAGAGCGTGGACCAACCCGAACCGTTGTCTGCTATCCAGAAGGGACTGCCCGGGCCGTAGGCCAGACCCCATGCGTTTACGATGAGTGGATCTGTGTGTCTTGCCGCGCCTACCTGATTCGAAACCAAGTTTTTGAGTTGATACTGCGCGAAGGCCGGTACGGATCCCAGTACCAGCGAGATTCCGAGAAAAACCGTGAGAGCGAGAGTCCGACGTTGCATGCAAATCCTCCATTTGGATGGCGTCTCCCTCAGGAAGAGGCGAGTCACGGCCTGAATACACGACCGAAGCGACAGATTCCCAGGAGTTGCCAATTGAAGAAATGTTAGATCTGAAGAAGATTTGGAATGTCACTGGTGTGTCATCAGATTGCACAATTCTTCCCGTGCGATGGGCGTCACGTCGCTATCTTTCTACTAGCCTGCCTAGGTCGAGGAACGTAGACTAGGGGTCATCGTGATCGAGCAGAGAATTAATGAATTCTTTGGAGATGCCGAGTCGACCGGCTTCGGAACGGGCTGGTGGAGCGGGATATTGTCCGCCTTTTTTGGGTTTCTTTCGTTTGGATCAGTCTTGTGCCTGCACTTTCCTCAGCTACTGAGCTCTCCGGAACTGCGTCCGCATTATCCGATGCAAATCATACGCGTTGCAATCCAATGCCTCATCGTGGGGGCAATTGTATTCGGAATCATTTCGTCGATTAAGCGCAAGAAAAAAACTTTGGCATTGACTGGAATGTTGCTAGCCATCGCGGCAACGGCTTGGGGCGGATCAAGCGTACAGATTAACAATGCTTTTCACGACGGCCCCGCCATCGGCCTGGACTGGTTCTTGCTTGATATGCTTTTGATGGCACTCATCTACGTCCCGCTCGAAAGAGTCTGGCCGCAGTATCCAAAGCAAGGAACATTTCGGAAGGAGTGGACTCTGGATGTGGTCTATTTCATGTCTACTCATCTCCCCATACAGATTTTGTCTTTTCTGGTTCTATTGCCCGCTACCCAGGCCGTTAAATACTTAGGCGTTCCAGTTCTCCAACAATTGATTGCTCGAGTGCCCTGGCTTTTTCAATTTTTCTTCGCCGTTGTGGTTGCGGACATTGCGGAATATTTCATTCATCTGGCTCTGCATAAAGTGCCTTTTCTCTGGCGTTTCCACTCCGTTCACCATTCTTCAAAGGCGCTCGATTGGATCGCCGGCTCACGCTCCCACTTTGTGGACGACACGCTTGTGCGAGGATTTATCCTTGTTCCACTCATGCTGGCATTCTCGCAATCGATCATTCTGGCGTATTTGATTTTTGTAACCCTGCACGCCACCTGGACTCACTGCAATTTCGGTCCCAACGCAAAATGGCTCGAAAAATTCCTGGTCATGCCCAGATACCATCATTGGCACCATACCTCTCAAAAAGAGGGCATCGACAAGAACTTTGCGATTCATTTTCCGTGGATCGATAAACTGTTTGGAACGTACTACTATCCTGATGAGTGGCCGGAACGTTACGGGCTGGACGGCGAAGAAATTGCGCCCGGCTTTTTGGGGCAAACGATCGAACCATTTACGAGAAGAAAAAGAGCGCCTTAAAACTCCAGCGCCCCGAGTGGAACGTCCTTGGGTAAGTCTTCACCCGTTCTCGTTGCCTTCACCAGGCCAAAATATTTCATGACCTTGACAGTAATAAATCCAAAATCGTATTCAGCTTTGTCGTGACTGAGCCGCAACAGACCCGGGTAGTGGTGGTGATTATTTTGCAGACAAGCGCTGAAGGTTGCCGTTACCGGCAGCCACTCGCCAATGTTCATGGCGTTGTCGTCGTCATCGTAATACCGCCGGTACCCGAAGCTTCGAGTGTGGGTCCAATAGTTTTGAATCATATTGACCCACGATGCAAACACTCTCATTCCAACCCACAGCACCAGCACAAACTTCAGATCGCCTGCCAACTTCCAGAAAAGATAAAAACTAAAGGCTTGGGCCAGAACAGCAAAAAGCGGATGCGCAACGAACCGAAAAGTCCGAGACCTTAAAATCTCGTCGCCAGCCAGATTGTCATTGCATCGATACGGCATCAGACAGAGATATAGAGTTCGCCAAAAACCATCGCCCGAAAGCTTATTGGGATCCCCATCGTGATCAGCATTTTTGTGATGCAATCGGTGGCGGTTCACCCAGGTGATCGGATTTACATAAAGCCCGAAGATGTTGTTTACGACCGTGACAGCTTTCATGAACCACTCTTTATAGTCGAGTGAACGATGGGCGATTCCCAAGTGAAGAATATCGGCCAAATACAACCCGCCAAAAAACCAGCAAAAGATAAAATAGGCTCCGCCGATCAGGAGTCCAATCCAGGGTCCCAAATGACCCGGGGCGAAATACATACTCGCCAGCATGTAGAGAACAATAATCAGATAGCCCATGAGATTGTAGGTTTTCATGATGACTCCGTCGGTGTATTTAAGCAGAAATCGGAGCTACTGTTATAGCTTAGCGCGGTCTTGTGACTTAGCAAAAGAACCTTTGTCAGTTTGCAAAGGGAGAGTAGTTATAAGGCAGGCAACAGACTCAGCACGTTCCTACTCGCGCTTCAGCTCTTTTTCCGTCTCGCCGGTCATGGTTACGAACCGGATGACGCCGTCGCTATCCTCGAAGACCAGCCCCGTCATGCCATGATTCACCACGGCAGATACCAGATGTCCATAGGATTTCGGAATGCCGCCCTTTGTTTTCGTGCCTTCGTAGCGAGCCAACTCGCCTTCTTTCATCCCGGTGACACTCACGAACCGAATCGTGCCATCGCCACCTTCAAAGATCAGACCGGTGCCGATGGAGTCGGGAATCGCTGCGACCAGCTTGCCGTACGATTTCGGGACCACGCCCGACTCAGGGCGGGCAGCAAGGGCGATCGACGGTTGCCGGGTTCCCACTCCGTATGCGGCGAGCAGTAGCAGTGCAGTCCCTAGGATGACGAAAAGATATTTGCGCATGTGTCGTGACCTCTCTTGAATTTCGACCGGCACTACTTATGGCTCAGCGATTATGGCTCAACCAGAATCTTGTGCATCATGCCGAGATCTTCGTGCAGCAGGATATGGCAGTGAAACAGCGAGGTGCCGGCCGTGGTCGGATCGCGGAAGTCCACTCGAATCTTCACGCTGTGGTACGGCCCAGAACCCTCCCAGAAAGGTACTTCAATGGTGTCGCGCATGTCCGGGTTGTTGACCGGTTTGCCGTCGACTTCCAGCATCTGAAAATGAATCTGGTGCAGGTGGAAGGCATGAGTTTCCAGAGCGCGATTTTCAATCGTCCAGTCTTCGACCGCGCCAACTTTGGTTGTGATGGCCGGTTTCTCGTTGGCTTCGAATACGCGCTGCTTTTGTCCGTCGACGGTGAGCAGGAATTGGATGGGGCCATTGGTGCCGGCGAATGACTCGGAGAAGAAAAGCTTCCGCTCCGCGGTTGGTTTTTGACGAGCCAGGTCGGTGTATTTCAATCCCGCAGTCGATGCGTCAGCCGGGGCTTTCGGCATGCGTGAGCCCTTGGCGGCGTTGATGACCTGAATCGCGGCGAGTGATTGCTGAAGGTCAGGGTTGCCGGTCGGGCCGGTGGAATAACCCTGTACGAACAGGAAGCCACCCTGATCAACCGGCGGCGCCTGCACGATAAATTCGGCTCGCCCCGCGGGCGGGATCAGAATCGTGTCCTGCGTTCGGAGTTGCGCCAATGGATAGCCATCGAGCGCGACCAACTGGAGTGGCTGGGGCTGGCCATTCGAGATGACCTGAATCGGCATGAAGTCCTGGTTGGTGGCGTTGGCGACGCGCCAAAACTGCTTTTCTCCGGCCTTCATCTGGATCACTGGCTTAGCGCCGCCGATGCCAGGGACAACCTGATAGTTGATCGTCAACTGGTACGGCCCTGGAATCCATGGAACAACAAACTGCTGGCGGATGATGAAAATGCGCTCGGTGAGTCCGGCGACTTCGGGATGAATCTTTTCCATGCCCTCGACCACAAGGGCTCCGGCTGCGCCGCCGTTCAGATGAAACTCGACGAATCCATGTACGTGCGGATGGTACCAATACAAACCCGGCGGCTGGGTCGCGGGAATGGGAATCTTGTATTTGAAGCCGGGCGTGCCCGGCTGAATGAGGGTGTTGATCACGTCATCCTGATGGCAGGTCGGGGCAATGTTCATGCCGTGATAATGGACATTCATGGAGTCGATAGTCATTTCACCGCTGTCACCACAATGCGGGCCGCCCGTGCCCTCGGGCATCGCCATCTTCGTCTTCATCGAGCCGTCATCCTTGATGCGATTGACGATATCGAGAATTAATTCATCGCCGGGATTCACGCGCAGCGTGGGCGCTTCGTAGACCTGGCCGCCGGCTGTGTAGTTGTAGCAATAGTGGGTGTACCCGTCGGCGTCGATCGAGTGCTGCATTACCATTTGTGCCGACAGTGTTCCGTTCTGCGAGGTGAGGGCGAGAGGATCCTCGACGGTGGAGCCCGTATTGGGACGATCAGGACACTGCGCGATCGCGTTGACGGACGTCCAACCACACAGCAAGAGCACTGCGAGCCATCGTAAACCTGAGCGCATATCCAATTCCTTGGCCTCTCGTTTTTGCTTCCCTTACTTCGGGTTTGTCGCGTATCGCGATGTCCAGCGGTTGAAACCGTGGCTCATTTTGAATCACTTGCATCACCCGCTGAAGCGGTGAACTGATACGAACCTTGAGTGCTTCAGTAAACCGTCTGGCCCGTTCTAGAAAGCCCGCGTCGGGTAAGCGCCGATCGACAACAGCCCCGCGGCATTCTTGGTATTGAAGGGCGACTGCACGGCTTCATGCATTTCGCATGTCCTGCCCTTGACCTTGAGTTTGATCCGCGCGATGCCGGACGGAAACTCCGCTACATAGACTCCGTCGCCGTCGCCCGTATTGCTGGCGAGTGCGACGCCGGCAAGATATGACCAGTTCGTCGAATGTCCGCGGATTGGATCCGATGTGCAGCCAGCCGAGAGTTTCCCCCTTGCCTTGTCAAAAAACAGGACGGTCACGGAGTCGCCTTGCGTATTGACGACGTACAGAAGACTCTCGTCCGGACTCAGCAAGACGTTGCTGGAGCTGATACTCACCGTGGAAGTGTAGACCGTGGTCTTGGTCAGCTTACCGGACGACAGGTCGGACACTTCGACCACCATGGAAGTGGACGTGTCCCCGAAAATCGCGAAGTGTCCATCGCTGGTGATGTCGACGGAGTTGGGAAACGTTGCGCCGCGCGCGCGCAGGGTCCCACTTGAGAATTGCCGGTCGCCATGCGAGGAAGGAGTGCCATTGGAAATGTCGAATGACTCGATCGAGCCGTCGGTGTAGGTGGCGACCAGCATGTTACCGCGAATGGCCATACCGTTGATGAATCCGCCGTCCAGTCCGCCGACGGCAGTGTCGTTGATGAACATCAGGCCACAGCCTGCCTGTACGTGAAAAGTTCCGATGGTGCTGGATTCGGCGAACCCAGCATACAAATACTGGTCGTTCACGGCGAGGCCAATACCGTTGCCGCTGCCGTCGTCGGTATCGGAGCCCGAGGCGCTGCCGCCCACCGCGAGCGTGTCGATATTAATACCTACGACACTGTGGGTTCCCGCTTCCGAGGCAAAGACGCAATTCTGGGTCGAGTTGCTGAGCACCCGGATTCGGTTGGATCCAAAGAAGCCGCCTCCAATTCCTGTTCCAGGGGTTGCCACCTGCTGTTTAAAAGTCAGGCCGCCGTTGGGACCTACGGGAAGAAAGCTGACGCCGGTAAATGGAAACGACTCGTCGTCGTTGGTAATGATGTAGGGACCAACGCCTAAGGCCGTCCCGCTCACAGCAAGAAGGCTTCCCGCCAGCAACGCGACACGCACAAGGGAGACAGGGGATTTCTGCATAGACTTCCTTCAGGGGGGACCAACGTGGAAGCAGTAGACCACAAGCTGGGCGTGGGTTCAAGCGCCTAGGCTCGATTTTATTTCAGGTAAGGGCCACTACTGCAAGTAGTTGCGTGGAAGTGGAAGCGGAGTTCCAGATAGCCCGAGTTTTCCGGTCCGGCACGACAAAACAAGCTATCGCATCGATTCTTCGACTTCCGAGATCCAGTCCGGACGCTTCAGTACTTCGCGGGGCTTTGGGCCATCGGCGGCGCCGACGATGCCGTCGCGTTCCATCAGGTCGATGAGGTGAGCAGCGCGGCCGTAGCCGATGCGCAGTCGCCGTTGCAGCAGTGACGTGGAGGCCTTGCCGAACTCGATGACCAGACGTACGGCGTCGTTGAAGAGAGGATCGTTTTCGTTCTCGCCGATTTCTCCGCCTTCGTCGCTGCCGGCCTCGCGTTCTTCTTTTGGCACTTCCAGAAATTCCTTCTGATACTGGGCGACGCCTTGCGCTTTCCAGAATTCCACCACCGCTGCAATTTCCTTTTCGGTGACGAACGGCGCGTGCAGACGATGCACTCGCGCCGATCCCGAGGGCAGGTACAACATGTCGCCGCGTCCGAGCAGGGATTCGGCACCGTTGGCGTCGAGAATCGTCCGCGAGTCGACTTTGGTTGCAACCCGGAAGGAAACGCGCGCGGGGAAGTTAGCTTTGATTAATCCCGTGATCACGTCGACCGACGGACGCTGCGTTGCCAGCACCAGGTGAATGCCGACTGCGCGTGCCATCTGCGCGAGCCTTGTGATCGATTCTTCCACGTTGTTGCCGTCGAGCATCATGAGGTCGGCGAGTTCGTCGATGATGATGACAATGTAGGGAATCGGTCCCTCGTCCGGCGACTGCTCGGCGAAGAGGCTCGGCGTGTCATCGAACAGGCGGTTGTAACTGTCGATGTTGCGGACGCCCTTCGCCGCCAGCAGTTTCAGCCGGCGCTCCATCTCGCGCACGGCATTGCGCAAGGCGTTCGCCGCCTGCTTCGGTTCGGTGATGATCGGCGTATAGAGATGCGGCACGCCTTCGTAGTTGCCCAATTCCAGCCGCTTCGGATCGACTAGCACGAGCCGCACCTGATCGGGCGTCGCCTTATACAGGATCGACATGATCATGGCGTTGATGCAGACGCTCTTGCCGGTGCCCGTCGATCCCGCGATCAGCAGGTGCGGCATGCCTGCGAGATCGGCTACTGCGAGACGGCCGTTGATGTCCTTGCCCATGCCCAGCGTGAGCTTGGATTTCGTGCCGATGAATTCCTGTGACTCGAGATTTTCGCGCAGCCAGATGACCTCGCGCTCCCGATTCGGCACCTGAATCCCGACCGTGCTCTTGCCGGGCATGCGCTCAATCAGAATGCTTTCGGCACGCAGCGCGAGACACAGATCATCGGTCAGACCGGTGATGCGGCTGTACTTGATGCCCGCTTCGGGTTTGAACTCGAAGGTCGTCACGACGGGGCCAGGGTTGATCTGCGTGACCTGTCCGTGGACATCGAACTCGGCGTACTTGTCGGTCAGCACCTGGGCAAGGACTTTGAGTTCCCCTTCGTCGACCGACTGGGCTTCGTCGGGACGGTGGAGCAGGCTCGACGGAGGCAGTTTGTAGGTGCCCGCCATCTTCGGAAGCGTGGTTTTCGATCTGGGGTTTGTGTCCGCGCGATCCGTGACTTCGATGTCGGAAGGCGCAGCCAAAGTGGTTGGAGCCGGAGGCTCAACGAACGCGACCGGGTCTTCTTCCGCCATGCGCTCGATACCAGTGCGTCGCGACGGTGTGGTGGATTCAACTCGCGCCTGCGCATACTCCTGGGTTGATTCCTGTCGGGGAGCGACCGACCGAGCGGGCACGAGTTGCGTTGTCACCATCGGCCTTTGTGCGCGTCGTCGTTCCAATTCGAGTTGCTGGCGTTTGCGCCGGCGCTCGTCTTGCCAGTCACGGTAACGGTCACGCAGTGCGATGACCCATGCGAAGCGCGTCGGCGCCCAGACTTCGATCGCGGCAAACGAGAATGCGGTCGTCAGATAAAGTGCGACCGCCAGAAATGTCGTGCAGACGATGTACGCGCCGGCGACGTTGAGGTAGTGGATGAGCGTATCGCCGATCACGCGGCCAAGCAGGCCTTCGATAGGGATCGCGCCCATCCATTTGAAATGCCCCGGCAGAATGGCCAGCAACGCAGGGACGAACATCAGCAGCCATGCGCCACCGAGAGTCTTCGCGACCGGAGTCTGCACCGCGCGCGAACGGAACCAGCGGATGCCAAGCATCCCAAGGAAGACGGGCAGCAGAAACGATCCGAGGCCCCAGAATTGCAGGACGATATCCGAAAGGTAGGCGCCGATGATACCGATCCAGTTGCGGGCGGCGTGCGACGCGGTCAGCACAGACGCGCTGTTGAACGAAGGATCGAGCGGTGAGTAGGAAGCGAGCGCGAGAAAAAGAAGGAGCGCGGAGACGCACAGCAGAAACCCGATCAGCTCGTTGAGCCGCCGGTTCCGGGTGGGCGCAAAAATCTTCGAAAGAAATTTCATTTGGCGTCAACGGCGTCCTGGAGTTGGATGCAAACACTCCACCAACGTGCCGTATCGAGGCCAGAGCCAAATGATTATGACAAGAATTCAG
>DATMNN010000031.1:0-3481 GCA_035569025.1 Terriglobales bacterium | reverse complement strand
TGCCCGAAGTCCAACTCAGACTTCCAGACCGGCAAGAAAGCCGAGGCGGTGCAGGACTACGACACGGCGCTGGTGTACTACGAGCGAGCCCTGCGCGCAGACCCCACGAACGCGGAATACAAGCTCCGCGCCTCGCAGATGCGGTTTGAGGACGGTCAATTCCACATCCGACAGGGCCGAGCGGCTGAGCAAAAGGGCGACTTGCAGCGGGCGCTGACCGAGTTCGAAAAGGCGCAGGCCGTTGATCCTTCGAGTTCGATTGCAGATCAGGAAGTAAAGCGAACGCTCGAGAAGATCGCGGCACAGAACGCAGCCGACGCTCCCAAGGCGATGAACTATAACCCGCAGGACGACGGGATGCTTTCGGAACCTCCCGAACTCAAGCCCCTTTCGCGCGAACCCATTAACTTGAAGATGACGAATGATACCCGCGTGGTGTACGAGACGATCGCGAAGCTGGCGGGGCTCAGCGTGATATTCGATCCGGACTTTACTTCGAGACGGATCACCGCTGAACTGCCGAACGTGACGCTGGAGCAGGCGCTCGATGCGGTGGCGCTGGAAAGCAAATCGTTCTGGAAGCCGATCACGCCAAGCGTGATTTTCGTGGCGCCCGACAATCCGCAGAAACGCAAAGATGTGGAAGATGAAGTGGTGAAAACGTTTTACGTTTCCAACACTTTGACGCCGCAGGATTTGACGGAAATCGTCACGGGGCTTCGGCAACTGCTTGATCTGCGGCGCATCCAGCAGGTGAACTCGCAAAACGCGATCGTGATTCGCGACACGCCGGACAAACTGGTGCTGGCAGGCAAGATTATTCGCGATATCGATAAATCGAAGCCGGAAGTGCTGATTCACGTGCAGGTGATGTCGGCAAACATCTCCCGGTTGAGGGACCTGGGCATACTGCCGGGTCAGAGTGTTTCGCTCGCGTTTACCCCGCGAGCGTCCGTCCAGCCGAACAGCACGACGAGTACGACCAGCACCACGTCAACCACATCAACCACATCGACCACCTCGACGACGAGCACCGGCACGACGATTCCGCAGATCACGCTGAACAATTTGCAACATCTTTCGACGGCTGATTACAGCATCACACTCCCGGGCGCAACTGCGAACGCAATCGCAACGGACAGCAAGACAAAGATCATCCAAGACCCTGAGATCCGGATTACGGACGGCCAGAAGGCATCACTGAAAATCGGCCAGCGGGTTCCCGTGGCAACCGGCAGCTTCCAAGCGGGCGTAGGAGTGGGCGTAGGCGGCGGTGCAGGTGTGGTAAACCCACTGGTGAACACGCAGTTCCAATATCTGGATGTGGGCGTGAACGTCGACGTGACACCTAGAGTGCATCCAGACAACGAAGTGAGCATGAAGCTGACCGTGGACATCTCTTCGATCGCTTCGTTCACCAATATCGGTGGCATCCAACAGCCGGTTATTTCGCAGAACAAAATCGAGCACGATGTTCGGCTGAAAGAGGGTGAGGTAAGCGTTCTGGGCGGTCTGATTCAGCACAGCGAGACGAAGAGTCAGAACGGAATCCCTGGCCTGGTGGCCGTACCGCTGGCAAAATATCTGTTTTCCGATAACAGCACCAACGTTGTGGATCAGGAAGTGCTGATCGTGCTGACGCCGCACATTGTACGGTTGCCCTCGATCAGCGCTGCGAATCTACGAACGATGGCGGCAGGAACGGATTCGAATGTGCGCGTGTACCGAGGCGACGCCGATGTTGATTCGGGCGCGAAGCCGGTTCCGTCAGCCGCGAATCCGGCGCCTTCCGCGGCTGCGCCCGGCGTGGCAGCAGCGAACCTCCAGGGCGGAGCGGCTCCCGCGGCTCAACTCCGATTCGATCCCCCCAGTGTGGCGATGAAGCCGGGCGATAAGACGACGCTTGGGCTGAGCGTCTCCAACGTGACGGATCTTTATTCGATTCCCTTGCTGATTCATTACAACCCGGCCGTGGTGCAGGTGGAAGAAGTGCGCAACGGCGGGTTTTTATCAGGCGGCACACAGGAAATTGCCATCGTGCAACGAATTGACGAGCAGCGCGGCGAAGTGATTATTTCCGCGACGCGCCAGCCGAACACTCCAGGCGTGAACGGAACCGGAACATTGCTCGGCATCGTGGTGCGAGCGGTGGCGCCAGGAAATACGGTGCTGCAAATTCTTCAGGTCAACGCGCGTGATTCTCAACAGCGAAATATTCCAATGGTCTCCGGAGAAGCCGCCATCGGGGTGCAGTGAGGCACTATGAGCGGCGCAAATCGCAATTTGGCCTCCCGTTTTCTGGGCTCTCGCGCCTTCTCTTTGCGATCGGCCCACGGACACTGCGGCAGCCGAAGAATTCGGATGCTCGCCGCGGGTTTCACTCTGATCGAGTTAATCCTCGCGTGCTCGATTCTTTTCGTGCTGGCGGCGGTCGCCGTGCCGCTGGCGCGCGTGGCGGTTAAGCGCAGAAAAGAAGCTGACCTTCGCTACGATCTCCGCGAAATGCGCACAGCGATCGACCGCTACAAGGATGCTGCCGACAAAAACTTGATTCAAGTGAAGGCTGGAACCGAGGGCTACCCTCCCGATCTCGATACTTTGGTCAAAGGCGTTCAACTGACCGGCGCGAAAAGCCAGCACGTGCGCTTTCTGCGAGAAATCCCGAAGGATCCGATGACTGGCACGGCGGATTGGGGCATCCGCTCGGTGCAAGACGATGTGGATTCGACTTCCTGGGGCGGGCAAGATGTGTTTGATGTCTACTCGAAGGCCATAGGAACGGCGCTGGACGGAACAAAATATTCGGACTGGTAGCAATCGCAGTTCTTTGCTCGGATGCGATGAAACTTTCTCACCATAAATCGGCTTGCAGGTGGCGAGATTCGGTTGGGCGTGGGTTTACGCTAATCGAACTGATGATCGTGATGGCGATTATCATCGTGCTCGCGACAATGGCCAGCGTGCATTACCGAAATGCGGTACTTCGTTCTCGTGAAGCAGTGCTGAAGACCGATCTCAAGGTGATGAACGATGCGATCAACTACTACACGAGGGACAAGGAAGCCGCGCCGCAATCGCTGGATGACCTCGTTTCCGGGCAGTATCTGGGCGCAATACCGGAGGACCCAATGACGAAGGCGAAGGATTGGGTGCCGGTAAATTGCGATACCTTGCTGGACCCTGACCAAACGATAACGGGAATTTGCTCGGTCCATTCCGCATCGGATGGGGTCTCGCCGTTCGAGAACACGCCGTACAGCAGCTGGTAGCTCTTTTTGGAATCGCCCCTCTATCCCAGATATTTTTTCAGTGGATCCCAATACCGCAATCCCCAGCCCTTGAAGAGCGAATCATATTCCCCTTCCGGAAATCCGGTATGGTCGAGGATCAACGTTGTGCCGCTTCCCTGCGGTTTCAATTCAAATTTAACGACTGAATAGACGCCGGGATCCCAGTGGGTGGGTCGCCAGGCCTGAACGAT
>DATMNN010000030.1:0-76908 GCA_035569025.1 Terriglobales bacterium | reverse complement strand
CTGCGGGGACGGTGCTCTAATTAGTGTTCCGTGTGTCCTGAGCTGCGGGCCCGGTGTCACGTTTCGGCGCGTAGCTGTTGGCTACACACCGTCTGTCTGAGTTACAAACTGTCTTCGATATTCAGGACTAGCAGCTTGCGCCCGTGCTCTGTTGCCATTGCACGCTTGCGTTGTAAGTGGGCCTGAAATCGTTGGCCGATGTCTTCCGGCATTTCCAGGGACACCTTTTCAGATTTCTCATCCCGGTTGGGGCGGGTGTCCTGAAACTCAACGCGCATAAATTCCCCCTTTCTCATGCGGGGGAAGTGGCCCACTGCTGGTGAGCCACCCGCAGCCCCTACATGTTTTAACGGCGAGTCCCAAAGAGGTCAGGTCGCACGTAGCCTGCCCCGTGTTACCCGCGTCCCGGCGCAAGAGCTTTGGCCCCACCGGAAACGCGGCACCGACACGGACGGTTCTTGAACTGCGGGGCCAAAAATCGGAGCGGGGCGGCCATGCGATAAACCGCCCCGTTGCTGACCGACCCGTCAGGCGTCAGCAAGCTTGTGGTCATTTCGTCTTGCACCTGTGTTGGTTGGGTGCGGGCAGATCCGTGCTCAGCCACTTCCCACCAACAGCCATGCACTTGGCCTTCGTGTCCAACACGGGCCCGTGGCGCTCAACACCGCGCCGTATCCGGTCTTCAGTTGCCGCCTTGTCTTCCGCGTCCAGGCGCGCACGTTCCTGGGCCCACTGTTCGGCGGTGTAGTCTGTGGCGGAATAGTAGTCCCCAATAGTCGTGGTGACGTGGGCGCTTCCGTCTGCGAATTCACAGGCGCGTGTGTAGTTGCCAACTGAGGTGCATGTCATGGAGTCTTGCGCAAGCGCTGGGGTTGCGTGTATCACGGCCGCAAGAGTGACCATTAGTAGAAGCGAATTGAGCACCACCTTGTGAAAGGCAACGTGGATGGGGAAGCGCATCTTTTGCTCTGCCCTCATTGCGTTCCGCACCTTTCGGAGCGATGAGTACAACCCTGCTTCGCGCCAACCTCTACCGCGCCCAGGCTCATAAATGTCCAAGCACCACACGAATTTTTTCATTGCAGTTACCCTCCCCGTATTGCGATTCCCACCACAGGAACCTAAAACCTATGCGCCCAACAGTCCGCGCTCAGCCGCATTGTGCATGATGAATTCAGTCAAGTAAGTAACCGAGCGCGGGTCACCATCCTCGCGGATGCAATCCAGCATCATGGCGATGTACAGCGCGGGGCGCGAAGCCTTTGCCGCCTCGCTCAAGATGAGAAGGCCCTGAAGCTGAAGGTCACCGTGCCATTTGTGCCGGACCTGGGCCAGTGTCGGGGTCATGTTCGTTCCTCCGTGTTGCGAATTCCTACCCACAGAACCTATGCGTAAAACGTAGGGCCCTTAACTTCGGCACGCTTCAGCGAATTGGCTAGGATGATTTCTGCCTCGCCGTCCACGTCCCGGTACGCGGCGTTGGCCCATTGCCGAAACTTCGGCTCTGGCAACTCGCGGTCAAGAATCTGATAGATGGTTCCGATGATGACCTTGGACGGGTCCGGCAAAATGCTGTCAACCAAAGCGCTGAGGTAAGACTTTCCCTTTTCCGCTAAGAGTTCATGGCTAATCGTTGCCGTGATGTGGTCGGCATTCTTCCAATCATCCCCGGCAACTTGCCCCACAACCACCACGGCAGCCATGTCGCGCGGGTCCAGCTTCGCGGCCTTCATTGCCTTGATTATTTCGTCTGTCCGGCGTGCAATCGTGAGCAAGGTAGCGCGTGGTTCCCAGCTACCAGGCTTTGGCGGCCGCCCAGAGGAAAACTGTCGGCGGATCTTGCCAACGGTGGTAATGCTCGCTTCCATCGCCCGTTTCCCTCTCTGTTGGTCGCGCCGCGTGAAGTTCATAAGTGAAAGTTCCTAGTGCATAGTTGCATGTCTCGGGGTTGGTGTCAAGCAAGAAAAAATAAACCTGTGCGCATTTAAAGTGTACAATGCAAGTATACACATCACATGCACATTTCAACTGCACCGCTTAAAGGTGCATTTCCCGCCGTTAGGTTGCCCTGGGAGCCACAGATGGGGCACGGGTGGGGCTCTGGTATGGTCCGGGCGTATATGGCAACGTCGCGCAATTGGTAACTAGTGCCTGGTTACCTTTGCGTATGGGTTTTACCCTCGGATGGCATTGTGTTCTGTCCCGTTTTGGCCCATGATGGTTGTGGTGGAGTTGTTGCGGGAAGTTGGGTCAAACCATCCAAAGGGCAGACGAGTGAAGGGGCCTGTAGCTCAATGGATAGAGCAGCGGTTTCGCAAACCCAAGATGTAGGTTCAAGTCCTGCCAGGCCTACCACCCTAAAACTTTGGTACAGTTACTTGGGTACTTGACATCGGCATAGTACTGGGTTCACACTGTACGTGGTTTGCGAAACCGGTGCTCTGTCCACAGAGCGCGGTTGAAAGTCCGAGAGGCGGCCCCGCAAGGGTCGCCTTTTGCTTTTGCTTTTGCTGCCGTGCGCGGCCCGGTGGCCCCGACGCTGAGGATTAAGCCGCCCTGGACGCGAAACCAATGCCGCACCTCATATAGCTTTAGCTATGAGGGGCAGGTTAAGTCTTGATGTTGGACGGTCGGTCTATACATAGGGGTAGCGTCCGTCCGGCCAACGCAAACAAAGGTACTTAGCGGCGCAGCGGAAAACGGTATAAAAGCGAACAAAAGGCGAATATGCTACACTCCCGAAATGGACGAAGGGCGCAAGCGCGTGCTCGGCATCATGGCTGCGATTCTCGCGGCGCGGAAACTGTCTCAGTATCAGGCCGGGCCCAAGATGCCCGCCACAATCTGCGCCATCGGGGACGCCGTAATATGGGCCAAGCAGATCATGGAAGAAATAGACCACCGCTGGACGACATCAAAACCGAATGACTGACGAAGAGACTATCGACTTTCAGGAACGCCCCTTCACGTGCCCGTATTGTGGCGAAGAGACGATGGTGGAATTGCCAATAGATATGGTCGAGATTTTGATGGCGCGGGCGGACTGCCAACACTGCGGTAAGGATTTCTTGATTGAAAACGACACGCCCCAGCGATTGCCACAGTAGTCTTGCGGACTGCGGGCGACAATGTTTCTAGCCCTTTTTTATTCGGATTCTTTTCGCAATTCAGCCATAAATTTGTTGATTTTGTCTTGCGCTCCCATCGTTTCGCGGCGGTGACGAATTGCCTCTTGCTGACCTTTGTTGGACAACTTCAGTTCCGTGAAGTACACGCCATCATTACCATTGAGCCGTTTACCATTCATCAGCCCGTGTTGAATGAGGCTTTCTACAGCATCGCGCGTGTCATTAAACGCTGTGGGTGGTACATCGCCCGGTTTGTCGGCGGGATGCAAAACGGAGTGTAGGGTGTAAGTATTGTAAGCCCCATCAGCCCGTTCATACATCGCGTTGAGAATCCCGCCCTCTAATTGAGAAAATGGTGGTTTGACCTTCATCTAAGTAGGCTAACTCTCTCGTGGACTGCCTGCAAGTCCTCAGTCATTAAGTTGGCGTACCGCCTTGTCATCTCCAGCGATGCGTGACCCAGCACCTTCTGGAGATGAAAGACGGAGCCCCCTCTACGCAGATAGTTTAACGCGAAGGTGTGTCTGAAAGCATGTAGCGTGCGTGCCGGTGGGTCAAACCCCAACCGCTGGCAAAGCAGTTTCACGTCCCGCAGTGCGTTGCGCTTCCCAATCCGCGCTTCAGACCGGGCAGCGAATAGCAGACGGTTGGGCGTGCGTTTGAAGTCACGGGTGTAGCGAAACATGGCCCGCCGTAGCTCAAACGAAAACGGGACCACACGTTGCTTGCGTCCTTTTCCGTCCAGGGTCACTAACAGATTGTCGAAGTCAATTTCCGACACGCGCAGCGTGAGGGCTTCAGTGATTCTGCAGCCGGTGTCTAGCAGGAAGAGCGTGAGCAGATGCAGACGGCGCTGGTAAAAGCCCTTTGGCTTCCAGCCCACAAGCAAAGACACCTGGGCGGCGGTGAACGTGGGCAAGATGAATTCAGGCTCTTTGAGTTTTTGGATCTTGTGCGCGGAACCACTCCATCGCAGATAGACGTTGAGGGCCCGAATCACAGAATTGCAGCCGGTGGCTTTGAGTCCCTTTTCCCGCATCCGCACCACGGCGGATTTCAACTGCTCTTGTGTAGGGGACTCGCCAGGCAGCCAACGAAAACTGTTTCCGTACCAAGCAAGGGTTGCCGGACTGACGTTGTGCAGGTATTGTCTTTCGCGGAGAAATTCAGAAACGGACATGAGCCCTCTCAGTGGGTCAATTGAGAGTGAATCCGCATTTTTACGGGCGGTTAGCTCAGTTGGTTAGAGCGCCTGCCTTACAAGCAGGAGGTCGCAGGTTCGAGCCCTGCACTGCCCACCAATTCTCGTCCCTGTTTCTGTCGGTGATTGACGAACAACCAGAACTCCCCTTGCCCTAAGGCGTCGTGAAGCAGTCGGTGTGACTCTGAATCCGTTGCCCTACGATCATCGCCGGGTGGCTGTTCAGCGGCGAGACGTCGATGTAGAACACCTTGGCGCCGTTGGTGACCATGTAGGTGTTGCCGCCGAAAGTGCCGCTTCCATCCGCGTTGAATGTCAGAGAGAAGAGTTCGAAGTTCTGGAAGGGAAGTAATCCCTGGATGAAACTGCTGCCATCCAGATATGCGTCGTTGAGGCCGCCGCCGGTGCCGGGGTTATCGGCACTGATGTTGCCGACGAACACATTGGTCAGCGGATCGAGCATCTCGTCCACGGCGAATCCGAAAGTCGTGATCACCGGATTGAACTGACAGCCAGGCGGATAATTCTTTGTCTGGAACTCAATCACGCCTGTGCCTGCGGAAGCGCCGGTCCCCACCAGATAGGCAGTGAGGCCAGCGGAGTCTTGGGTGAGGTATCCGACCGCTGGAATAGCAGTCCCCGAAAAGGAAACGCGCCCAGAGCTTGAGTCGACCGCGTACTGGCCGGCCAGGCTGGTTGTGCTTGCCGAGGCTCCGGCGCGAGCGAGCGCCGCTCCGCTCAGACCACCTGCGCCATCAAAATGTAAGACGCCGACGTTCAGATCCGGAGCGCCCGCTGATCCTCCTACGCGATAAATGTGGCTGTCGCTCAATGAGGACTGAGAGAACGTTCCACCACCCAGCGTCGCCTCGCCGGTGACTGCAGGATGCCCGGCCGTCGCTTGATGGGAAGACGCAAAAACCACATGGGTGGCGTCGAGCTGATAGAAGACAAGATCCAGGACCTGCGAGCCAATCGCGATGGTGGCGGTTCCGCGACCGTTTGTATCGACGCTGCTGAAAGTGCCGTTGCCGCTGATCGGGCCTGCCAGCGCTCCCGCGTCGTTGATGTCGGCGAGGATCGAAGTGAATACTCCGGAGTCTGCAACCGCCTGCCCGGCGGCCGCGAAGTGGCCGCCGTTGCTATCCCGCCCCGAAAAGCGGAACGCATACGGACCCGCCAGCCCGGTTGCAAACGAAGTATTGTCCTGGACGCGGAATACCCCGGTTCCGCGCGTTCCGGTGCCGTCCGTGTCGTCAAACTCAACCATTCGGCCATCGCGAAAGAAAGCCGTGACACTGTCTTTGGTGGTGGGAGCGGCGCGAAATAGCGAACTCGACGACGCAGTGTTCAGAACCAGGCAGCCGCGCCCGGTGTTGTCGAACACGAGCGAACCGCCATTCGCCAGCGGTTCGGCCAGCGTTACGCCGGTCGTGCGAATGTCGTCCTTCACGCCGCTTGTGATGTTGCCGTGGCTATCGGCGGTGAAACTGCCCGCCAGAATCACCGGACCATTAGCGTCAAACCCGGTGTAGAAGAACGCGTAGGGTGTGTCTGGAGCAAGGCTACTTCCGCCCTGGATACAATCTGGCTCGGTGCTGCTTGGAGTCAGGGTGATGATTTTTTGCCGGCTGGGCGCGGCTTCCGGGAACGTCGCCTCGGCGGGAACGGGAGTCTGGCTGTCGACCACGCGGACCGCGATAAACGACTGGCTGTTGTCGGTCGGTGTGCCCGAAATCACGCCCGTCGGACTGAACGTCATCCCTGGCGGTGGTGTCTGGCTTCCGGGTGCCAGCGACCACGTGTAGGGAGGGACTCCTCCGCTGACCTGCAACGGCACCGGCTGATACGGCACTCCGATTTTGGTCGTGAGGATCGTCGGAGTGACTACCTTTAATTGATTCGGCGCCACGTTGATGTTGAGGGCAACGCTATTCGTTCCACCCAGGCTGTCCTTGACGCGCAGCGTAAATGGATAGATCCCAGAAAGAGTGGGCTTGCCTACGATGGCTTGCGTAGTCGGAAACTGTCCTCGGCCGAGCAACAACCCGTCGGGCAATCCAGGATTACTGTCGACCGTCCACGTGTACGGGCCCAATCCGCCTGCTACACCAACTTCGCAGGGTACCTGGGTCACTCCGTTATTGGTGATGGGCTGGGCGATGCAGGTGTAATCCGTGTTGACGAACGCAGTGGCCAGTGGAGGCGTGGGCGGGTTGGGCGCAAATGTCAGAGCCGGGTAGACAGAGATCGGTACGGTTGCAGCGCGCGTCGGATCCGTAACGGACGTCGCTGTCACCGTGATCTGGATCGCCGCACTGATCCCAGACGGCGGATTGTAGGTCACTGAGTCTGCCTTGACGTCACCCAGAGTTCCCGTTGGATCGCCCTTGTGTCGCGCTGCCAAACTCCAGATCACTCCCGCACTGCCGGAATCGCCCGTCACGGTGACGGTAATGGGGATGGTTTGCCCCACGTCCGCTGCCGCGGGTCCAACCGGCGAAGTAACCTGGACGTTGATGCCTGGGATATCTCCGCCGGACGAGTGGCTGCTCCCGCCGCCACATCCTACTGCGAACACCATTGCGAATAAGAGAGCAGTCAAACCCAACCCTGCTAAAACTTTCACGGTGATCTCCCGTTAGAAACTCAGCTTCAATCCGAACTGCATGGTTCGAGGACGGTGTGCGTTCACCGGGTGCAGGAAGGCGTTGCCGGTCAGGCAATCCGTCTGCGAATCGCCGGCAGCACTGAAATTCTGGATGCCGTAACACGTGATCGTATTGTTGGCGCCATTTCCGAAATTCGTGCTTGGGTCGTACACGCGGAATTGCGTGTGGTTGAAGACGTTGAAAATCTCGGCACGGAATTCAAGATTGGTCGCTTCGTGAACCTTCATGGTCCGGAACAACGTCATGTCGAAATTCAGGCGGCTCGGATTGTTCAGCACGTTGCGCCCGGCGTCGCCAAAGGTCAGTCCGCGCGGCGCGGCAAAGGCAGCTGCATTTCCGAGTGCCGGTCCGAAGCTGCGGGAGTTGACTGCTCCGTCGGGCGTGCTGCCGTGAATGTTGCCAACGACATCGGGAAAGGAAGCGACCGAGCTGATTCCGCCGGCTACGCCGGCATTGTCCGGTACCGAAATTCCCAGTGCGCCATAACCGGCATTGATCACGCTGTAAGGGATACCGCTCTGCGCGGTGGTCACACCAGAGATGGCCCATCCGCTGAAAGTGTTCTCCACAAATTTGTCAAAGAAACCTGGAGAACGCGGGGCATCGGATTCCTCGCGCTCGTTCGCCCAATCGCCCAGTCGGCTGGAGTCAAACTTGAACTTGGGAAGTTGCCACGTGTAGCTCACGTTAATCAGGTGGCGTTGATCAAAGTTCGAACTGGCTTTATTCCCGGCGACCACCAGCGGATTCACTGTCGTCGTGTCGTTACGGTCGGAGGAATCGTCGATGGAGTGGCTGAACGAATACGACACATCCACCGTGACGGGACCACGCGTCTTTCGCAGCGTTGCCTGGAAAGCGTGATAGTTGGAATCGGCAACGTTTTCAAGAGAGAAAATTTTCTGGATACCGATAAAGGGCCGGCGCGAATTAATCGGCGGTAAACCGGAGGCATTCAGGTTCTCGCACGCCGCGATCATGTTGAGGTACGCGGGCTGAGTCTTATTGATCTTCACTCCGTTGACTTGAAATACCGGGTTGTTGAGCGTGCCCAGGTTGTTGCAATCGAAAGCGCCCAACACAGTGGACTGGACAATCGGTTGACCGATCGGGTAAGGGTTGCCACTCAACTGGATACCGTCGTTCACTCCCTGAGGTGCGAGAGGAAATGCGTTCGGCTGGAGCACCGCTGTCAGGTGGCTTCCTTTGCTGCCCACATACCCCAGTCCAATGATTAGGCTGCGCGAGACTTCGCGCTGCACACCGAAACTCCACTGTTGAACGTATGGCCAGATTGCTTTGCGTGGAATGGAAGTCAGATCGATGGGATAGGCACCCTCGCCAGAAAAGCAGTTAGCCGCGGCACCGCCGATGCCGCCAATGCATGGGTAAGCGCTCGATAGTCCAGTCGTCGAAGGGGCGAGTTGCGTCATCGTCAGGTTCAACGGCGCGCTGCCTACCAGAGATCCGGTGTTTGCTTCGCTGCCCGTTCCATGCTCGAAGAAAATGCCGTAGCCGCCGCGGATGGAAGTCTTGCCGTCTCCTCTCGGATCCCAGGCAAAGCCCACGCGGGGCGCGGGGTTAAACCGGTGTGCAGATTGACAAGTATCGGGAACGCCGTTCACGCCGCACTGCACCAAGCCGTTGGTGATGAGCGGGCTGGGATTATTCGGATCGTTGGGGACAGGTTTGTTGCCTTTCACGCGGAGGCGGCCATCCTGAAAGAATTTGAGATCGACAGGAGTCACGAAGTGCGCGGGATCCCAGTTCCAGGCGTTGTGATTCTGCTCGTGATAGTTGCCAAACAAACTGAAACGAATCCCCAGGCTCACGGTCAGATGGGAATTTACCTTCCAGTCGTCCTGCACGTAGGGTTCGATGATTTCGTAGCTGTTGTAGTACTTGCGCTGGGCGCTGTCCTGCTGGAATGACTGGATGTCGCCGAGCAGCAGGTTCGCAAACTCATTGCCCACCGTCGCCGAATTGAAGTTGCTGAATGTCAGCACGCCCTGCAGATCGCCGGTGTTGGGGCCGTTGGTTGCGTTGATTTCGTTCCGTTGGCCGAGAATTACCTGCACGCCCGTTTGCACATTGTGCCGGCCGATCACTTTGCTCAAGTCGTCGCGGAAACTGTAGGTCGGGTTGGTGAGTTGCCAGGGGGCGTAGCCGGCATCCACGCGGAATCCGCCGCCGTAGGCGAGGTTGCCCGGAGTCAACTGAATTCCCGACAGCTTGTCGCCGAAGCCGTTGTTGAACAGATATCCCTGGCCTAGGTTGTCGGGCCGGTTGATGTCAACTCCGGGAGCCGGACGCGTGCTCAAACTGATATGCGAAGACGTGTAGCTCACTACGATTTCGTTCAGCAAAGTAGGAGAAATGGTGTGAGTCAGACGCGCGACGGAACTGGTGCCTGGGCCAAACAGCCGGCCCTGCACGGTGGGGAAGCTGTTGCGGACGTATCCCCAAATCGGCCGCGGTTCTGTCGTGTCCCATGAATCGTGAATATAGCGGAAGGTGGCGCGAAGTTTTCCCGGCGTGATGTCGTGGTCGACGCGAAGTAATTCCTGCCGCCAATACGTCGGTTGCGCGAACGCGAAATCGTAGCAGGAGCCGGTAGTCGAGTTGCAGCCTACGCTGGCATTGGGAAGTGGGATCATCCCGGAATCGAGCGTAGCCTTACCCACCGGATCGATCGCCGGATTCTGTCCGATGGGGTTCACGCTATCGTTATAGCCCACGATATTGAATGGGAACGTCGATCCGAAGAGCTGCGGACAATCCGGGAACTGCGCTCGATTGAAAGTCGTCTTTGTCTGTCCCGGCGGAATAAGCGGACACACGTCACTAAAATCCGCTCCGATGTATGGATTGCCATCCGCGTTGATTAGCTGGGTTGGTCTTTCGGCCAGCGACGGAACAGCCTGGTTAAAGTTGTTGTCAGTGGGGTCTTTCTCGAGGCGGGCTTCTTCGGAAAAGAAAAAGAAAGTCCGGTTTTTCTTCTCGTACACCTTCGGAATATAGACTGGGCCGCCGATCGTGCCGCCGAAGTCGTTCTTGCGATAGAGCGGCGCCTTGATGGTCTGATCGAAATAATTTCGCGAATTGAAAATCTCGTTGCGCCCGAAGTAGTAGAGGCTGCCGTGCAGAGTGTCGGCGCCGGACTTTGTATCCACCAGGATCGTTCCCGAAGCACTCCGTCCGTACTGGGCTCCGTAGTTCGAAGTGAGCACCTTCAATTCGTTGATCGCGTCCAGGCTGGGATAGACCACGAGCGTGCTCTCACTGCCGTGAATACCGGCATGCAGAACGTCCGATCCATCGACGCTGAAAGTGTTGTATTCGACGCGGCCGCCATTCACGCTGAACTTCACGCTGCCCTTCACTCCAACCAAAGCCTCATCCTGCTGGCTCTGATTGCTTACGCCCGGAGCGAGCGTAAGCAGACTCACGAAGTTCCGTCCGTTTAGCGGCGCGTCTTGAATCTGTTGCGAGGTGATCGTGCCAGAGACTTCGGCCTTTTCTGTTTCAACCTGACCAACCGAATTGCCGACGACCTCAACTTTTTCCGCGGCGGCGGCTGCCGGTTCCAGCGCGCCGTCCATTTCCAGATCCTGATTCGCGGCCAGGTTCAGTCCTTCAGTCTTGAATTCCTTGAAGCCTTTGGTTGCGATGGAAAGGTTGTAGGCTCCGGGCGGAAGGTTGATCGAGTACTGTCCCTGATCGTTGCTGACCGCGGTACGGCTGCCGCCGGCTCCCGTAACCGTGATCGTCGCTCCGGTCAGGACCGCGCCCGACTGATCGGTCACCGAGCCAAACAGCTGAGCCTCGCCCGCTTTCTTTGGCGAAGGCTTGGCCTGCGCCGGCGGAGCCTGAGCCGTCGCAGGCATCTGCGGAGGCTGGGCCTGTTCGCCATTGGGGCCGATCGGCGGCGGTGGCGGCGGAACTTCCACCAGGTCCGGTCGAATTTGAGCCAGAGCCAGCGGCGTAACCGTAATTATGAGAACCGCGACGCACACCAGCAGCTTGGGAATCTTCACGATGACACACCTCGACTAAGGGACTTAAGGAGTACCGGAGAATTGTTACGGCAGTATGACTCCGAGGTTAATTTCGGGTGAACGGCCACACATCAAGGACGCGAAAAGGCCCACTGCAAGCGTGCGGAAGCCATCAAGCCGCAATTCATCAAACGTTAATGTTTCCTTAACACAAAGGAAATGGCGGGCGAGGATAGTAGGGCGTTCGCGCCTGCTGACCCGAGGAGAATATCGTGCGGAAACAGAATCCCTTGCTGTTCGTATTGTGCCTGCTCTTGATGACCGCGCCGCTTTCCGCTCAGACCAAGGGGATCGCCACGTTTGGAGGCCTCAAGAACTTGGAGTTCGTGAACGACTATTACAACGGCGGCACAGGCAGCTTGGGATCAGGTCCGGGCAGGAATTTCCCGCTCACATTCTCGTCCAATGCGCAGGTTATCGTCTCCGCGAACAAGGGCGGGTCGGGAAATTTCATCAATAATCCGGGCGGTTATCCGGTATTGTTTTTCCAGACTGGGACCAGCGTTGTTGTAAACGCCCCCTCCGCCATTTCGGTCGGACTGTGGTTCACTTACTCGGCGCTTCAGCCCGGAACAGCCACGGTCTACGATGGACCCAATGGTACCGGCAACATCCTAGCCAGTATTTCGCTCACACTTAATAACGCAGGCTGTACGACATACAAGATGTGTGTGTGGTCTCCAGTGGCCGTTCCATTGCCCACCACTCCTGCCGGTTCGATCCGCTTTACCGGAGTAGCGAACAATCTCGGCATCAACGCGATTCACATGGGCGTCAAGATCCCCACGTCGATCGCCGTGGTGTCGTCGCAGAATCCATCAATGCTGGGTGACGCCGTCACATTCACGGCCGCAGTCTCCGCAACTGGCGCTGCTCCTGTGGGAACGGTGACTTTCAAGACCGGAAATAAAGTCGCCGGAACCGTTCCGGTCGCAGGCGGAGTTGCCTCGATTACGTTGTCGACACTGCCGGCGGGCGCAACCAAGATCACCGCAATTTTCCGCGGAACTGGTTTCGTCACCAGTACTGCAACGCTCACTCAGAATGTCAATTGACGGGCACCGGACGCAGTCGATGAAATAACCAGCCAGCGCTCAGTCCGCCGACAAACTGAGCCGCCACAAAAAGCGGGACATCCGCTAAGCGGATTCCCGCAAACGTATCGGAGAAACTCCTCGCGATTGTCACCGCCGGGTTGGCGAATGACGTGGACGCGGTGAACCAGTAAGCGGCCACGATGTAACTTGCGACGGCAAATGGGACCGCATTGGGCCGTGACCGGGAACATCCCCGGATCACCGACAGCAGCCCGAACGTGGCCACACACTCACTCAGGAATTGGGCCGGACCGCTCCGGACGTGGCGAGACAGCGTGATCAGGGGAAGAGAGAACATGGCGTTTGCCAGCACCGTTCCCGCGAATCCCCCGGTCAGTTGGGCCAGGATATAAGGCCAGACCTCCCGCCAGAGTAGTCCGCCATTGAGAGCATCCGCCAAGGAGACCACCGGGTTCAGATGGGCGCCCGAGATTGGCCCAACGGTGAGCAGCAGGGCTACGAGAGCCGCGCCCGTCGCAATCGTATTTGCCAATAGCGCGATCGCGGTATTTCCGCCTGAAAGTCGCTCCGCCATGATTCCCGAGCCGACCACGGCCGCGACGAGAAAGGCGGTGCCGAGAAATTCCGCGACGACTCGGGCACGTAGACTGAAATTCATTGCCGGCCAATATTGTCGACTTCTCGCTGAAGGGCAAACGTGTCGATGCTTGTGAGCGGGAGCATCAGGAATAGTTCGATCCGACGCTGAAGGAGGAAGTACGCGTCGCGGAAAGCACGCTGTATTTCTTCCGGCGTTCCAACAGCGGCCGCCGGATCAGGAACTCCCCAGTGCGCAGTCATAGGCTGGCCCGGCCACACGGGACACGTTTCCTTCGCGGCACTGTCGCACACGGCAAAAACGAAATCGAGCCGGGGTGCGTCGGGTTTGGCAAACTCTTCCCAACTCTTGCTGCGATAGCCAGTCGCCGGCAGTTTTGCGACCTCGATTTGCCTGAGAGCCTCCGGCCGAACCTTACCCGAGGGATGGCTTCCCGCACTGTAGGCAGTGAAATTGGGTTTGCCCTTGGAATTCAAAATCGCTTCCGCCATGATCGACCGCGCGGAATTTCCGGTACACAAAAACAGCACGTTGTAGGGCGCTTGCATAACGGGTTCTCCGAATCAATTCAGTTGCAGCAGGCCGGACCACAGCAGGGCTCCGCGGCCGGCTGTGAAGGCTTCACGGCCCGGACAAAGGCGCTCATGAACTTGCCATCCACTTCTGTTGCAATCGCGTCCACGTCCAACCCTTCGGCCGAAAGAAATTCCCGGGCATCGTTCACGTTGTAAACGCGGGTGGGCTCAACATCCACTTGCTCAAAGCCGGCAGCGGAGAGCTTCCTCCGGTATTCGTCTTCTTCGAGGGCTCCCGCAACGCAACCGACCCAAAGAAGTACGCTCTTACGAATCTCGGGTTTCATGGGGCCTCGCGTGACGACATCCGACACGGCAAATCGTCCGCCGGGCTTGAGCACGCGAAACGCCTCGCGCAACACGCGATCCTTGTCGGCGGAAAGATTGACTACACAGTTCGAAATGACGACATCTACGGAGTTGTCGGGAAGAGGAATATGCTCGATCTCGCCTTTCAGGAACTCAACGTTTTCAGCTCCGGCTTTCCGCTTATTTTCGTTTGCCAGAGCAAGCATTTCGTCGGTCATATCGAGGCCGTAGGCCTTCCCCGTCGGCCCCACCCGGCGACTGGAGAGCAACACATCAATGCCGCCACCCGAACCGAGGTCAAGCACCACTTCACCGGGGTTGAGTTTCGCCAGGGCGGTAGGATTGCCGCATCCCAGCGAGGCGAGCAGTGCTTCCTCAGGAATCTGTCTGGATTGCGCGGCATCGTACAGGTTGGAAGTAATCGGATCGCAGCCAAGTCCAGTTGCCGCCGAGGCTCCACAGCAATCGTTGCCGCCCGCGCTCTTCACTCGAAGCGCCGCCTGCCCATATTTTTCCCGAACGGTTTCTTTGATACTGGTATCGATGCTCGCGTTTTCCACGCTGCCTCCTATTTGCAAAACTGAACGATGTCCTGGGGCTTGAGAGCTTTATTTCGCGTGCAACATTCCGAGTAGAGGAATTGCAAGAGTTCCTGCAGCGCGCTTGTGTTGGCCGTATACCGCAGAAACGTGCTCTCCCGGGTCACCTCCACCAGGCCTTCATTCCTGAGTTTGTCGAGATGATGGGAGAGGGTCGAATTGGGGATTTCCATCTCTTCCTGGATTTCGCCGACCACCATGCCCTCCGGATGGGCGGTCAGGAGCAGTTGCAGGATGCGAAGCCGCGGCTCGGCGCCGATGGCCGAAAACATGTCCGCATACTTTGCCATGCGTTCGGTGCTTGGCCTGGCGAGGATGTTCGGCATAATTCGATAATTGCAGAAATATGGATTGGCGTCAATCGGAACCCGCGAAGCACTTCTGATTCACGGTGACATACGGCTTGGAAATCCACAGTGCGCAAGGATTTGCGGTCCGTCGCGCTGAAAATTAACGTGCCGTTCATGTTTATGTCATTTCCGCTTAACAGGTTTCCTCGATAGTTCTCTCGCACGCGGAGCCGCGTTCGTTCGGTATCGGGGACGGTGTGGCTGGAAAGTGCCGTTTGCTTGTCTACCCCCGACAACGCAAACGGTGAGTGGAAACGCAGTCGGGCGCGTCAGCGCCTGAGTTCCAGGCAATGATCCAAACAGTCCAGATTGATCGACGAGTTCACAAGGAGAAAATGATGAGCGGAAAAAAACTAATGGTTGCGCTGCTTTGCGCAGTCGTGATGTTCGCGGTGACTTCGACGGCGAATGCCCAGGGATTGAAATTTCTGGGAGTGGGATCGTCCGCGATGTTCCAGACTTTCGGCGTAGCGGCGTTCAACGATCTCTGCATCCCGCAGGGCGGCGCCTCCAATTGCCATCACTATAGCGTCAGCGGAAAAACCGGCGGTGGAAACAACTTCGCGCAGGTAGTGGACTCACGGAGCAGCGGCAACATCAACCCGGAAGGCGGTAATCTCTGGGTTGTGTGGGACAACTCCACCTCGCCAGCAACCGTATGGGCATATCTGTCGGTCGATTCGATCGTCGGCAACCGTGCCTTCTTCGCCGTTCCGCGCGCTCAACTGCAGGTCGACTCATCCGTGACCACCGGCAACGCCAAGAACCTCATCAACAGCCTTCTGTTTGATGACGGCAACGGAAACCCCGTCGCCGATGATGCCTCGCTGCCGAGCACCATTCTGTCTGTCATTCAAACCACCTTTACGGCTGCTGGGTCCGACATCCGCGTTGAGGATGCCAAGCTGGCAACCAACCGCGCACTCACCAATCTGGACACGGTGAAGATTGCCGGCCTCGGATACAACCAGTCTGGTGCCAGCTGCACTCCCAACGCCACCACGCCGACTTTAATCGGCTGCCCAATCAAGAGCACCTATGATTCGGCGGTAGCTACTCCAGTTCAATACGCTATCAAGGGTAAGGATCCATTCACCAACCTGGCAGCGTGGAAATTTACGCAGATCGACGTCGCTGCGGTTCCCGAAGTCGTTCTGTTCAACGTCAGCGATGTAAACGGACTCGGCAAGGTCGATGGGTCCGGCAACCCGCTCTTGAAGAACATCAACCGCTTCACGCTGGCATCCGTACTCAACGGTTCGCTGGGCCGTGCACAGGACCTGGACAACGGTCTGGCCGGCAACACGACCGCTCTGACCGTGATTCTGCGCGAAGCTCTCTCGGGCACCATGAACGTCATGGAGTTCTCGGTTCCGCGCAGCCTGGCGATGCAGACCGGAGTTCCGGCTCTTTCATCCCAGGAAGCGGGCGTCAACCTTGGCAACGCTTGCACCGTGGGCGTGAATTGCCCCAACCCACTGTTCCTGCCCGGCCCCGGTGGATCGCACCGTGAGCGCGGCATCGGCAACGGCGAAGTCACCAACGGTGTCAGCAACAGCACTGTGGGCGGCGTCAAGAACACCTCGAACGGAATTGCCTACGCCTTCTTCTCGTATGGCAACGTCTCGAAGTTCACAGGATCGAGCGGAACAGTACGTTATGCAACCGTGGACGGAGTCGATCCATTCAACGCCAGCTATGGATCGAACACCTTCCAGTCCGTTTCCTACGGTCCGGGACAGCTTCCGGCCTGCAACGCTCCCTGCCCGTTGCCGAACGGAACCTCGTTTCCGAACGTTCGCAATGGCTCCTATCCAGTCTGGAACATTGTCCGTTTGATCACCGACGCTTCGGGCGTGAACAAAACAAACGCCCAAGCTTTGATCACGGCTGCGCAAGCCGAAGTGAATGCCAAGGTTCCTGACTTCGTTCCCTTCGTCTGCAATACCAACACCAAATGCAGCGGCGAGCCTGGCCTCACGGTTTTCCGTTCGCACTACGCCATCGCGGGCATCGCCACCAAGGCCGCCAACGGCAACAACACGGCTGCTGAAGCCGGTGGTGACATCGGTGGTGGCACGTTCCAGATCCAGGCAGACAAAGACTACTTTGCTGACACTGGTAAGGAACTGACCGGCTACCGTCAGTAACAGAACCGGGTACTGGATGTGAATCAGGGCAGGCTGACCCACGGGCCAGCTTGCCCGTTGTTTGTTAGGAACGAAACCGGACTCCAGAAAATCGCGTCGAGCTCAAACATCCAGTGAAGTTGTAACGTCCCTTTAATCTGGCATTGAGACAATCTCCGAGCCTTATGAAATCCGTCATTGTGTGCCCGGCTGTGGTTATTGTTGCTTTGTTGCTCATGGTCTCGGTGGGCGATGGCCAGGTGCGGTCTCACCGGGAACCGGATCCCAGCGCTCCCTCCAGCGGCAGCGTCGAAGACTTCTCGGTACCATCGTTGAGCCAGAGCCAGTTGCATGCGGATGCGCCCGAGCTGGTCGAAAAATCGGAGGGGACCGGATTTACCCGTGAGTTTTACAGTGTCGAGTGGCGACCCGGTGACAACATCGACCTTTACATTATTCGTCCCACTAACATTCAGAAACCGCCGGTTGCGATCTACCTGTACGGCCACCCGTCCGAAACAGATCGCTACCAGGATGACGGTTGGTGTCAGCGCGTGACCGCGGGCGGTTACTCCGCTGTGGGATTCGTGCCCGCTTTGACGGGGCATCGCTATCACAGCCGTCCCATGAAGCAGTGGTTTGTCAGTGAACTTCAGGAGGCACTCGGCAAATCGACGCATGACGTGCAGATGGTGTTGAACTATCTCAGCACGCGCGGCGATGTTGACATGGACAATGTGGGAATTTTTGGCGTGGGCGCGGGCGGAACCATTGCGGTCGCTGCCGCCTCGGTCGACTCGCGAATCAAGGCGATCGATCTGCTCGATCCATGGGGTGATTGGCCGGAGTGGATGGCGAAGTCGCAGGTCGTCCCCGAGGAAGAGCGCGCAGGATTTGTGAAGCCTGAGTTTCTTAAGAAAATCGCGCCCTTCGACCCGGTCGCAATTCTGCCAACTCTCAAGACCGCGCACATTCGCCTGATCCAACTGAATGAGGATTTCGTCAGCACACCGGAAGAGGCGAAGAAGAAGATCGAAGCCGCTATCCCCGCCGGCGCGGAAAAGCGCCGGTACGAAAGCAACGCCGAATTTTTCGGCGCGGTCGCTTCCGGTGGACGTGCTTTCGACTGGCTGAAACTTCAGCTCAAAGCGACGGAGTCAAAAGAGGCAACAGCCAAGAGTATCGGCGGCGCCAGTTCCCGCGAAAATCAACAGGAGTTCCAAACGAAATGACTCGCTCTCATCGGACTCGACATGTTGTCTTAGGCGCCTTGCTGCTGGCGATCGCAATCCTGAGCGCCTGTGGCGGCAAGAACGGGCTGGTCGGCGGCGGCCAAGGCGATTCTGTGTTCCTGAAGTCCATCGATCTCAGCCCGGTCAACCCCACACTTGCGTTCAGCAAGTCGCCCGCCGCCTCCCGTCAATTCACGGTGATCGGTCATTACAATATTGGCAATCCCAAGGACATCACGAGCCAGATGACCTGGATCAGCCTCGACCCAAAGGTCGCAACCATCGATGCGACGGGAAACGCGAGTGCCGTCGGCTCCGGGCGAGTCATTATTCAGGCTCAGATTTTCGTGCCGGCCAGCCAGCAGACTCTTCAGGCAAGCACGGTTCTCACTGTTGTGCCGCAACTCACCGCGATTACCATAACGCCATCGAGCGCACAGATTGCGAGGGCGACCTCGCAGCAGTTCACTGCAAGCGGCACTTTCAACGATGGCACGAACGCCGACATCACAGCGCTGGTTTCATGGAATTCATCCCAATCTGCCAGCGCCACCGTCAGTTCGTCGCCGGGTACGCAAGGTAGGGCGCTCGGTGTCTCCGCTGGGACCACCAGCATCACAGCGAATCTGGGATCGCTGGCCAGCGCGCCCGCTCCGCTCAAGGTAACGAACGCGAACCTTGTTTCGCTTGCGGTAGGCCCAGCCGGCTCGACCGTGCCCTTGGCAAGCTCTCAGCAATTCGTAGCTACGGGAGCCTTCGACGACGGCACGACGCAAGACATCGCGGCGACCGCGAACTGGAATTCCTCGAGTCCTGCCGTCGCGCGTGTAACCTCAGTAGGCGTTGTCACTGGTTTCGGCATCGGCGACGCCGACATTACGGCCAGCGTAGGCCCGGTAAGCAACACGGCCACGGCCTCCGTGGACGCGAGTTCCGTTTCCAAAATTACGATCGTCCCAGTCGCCAAAATTGCCAGCAACACTAGCGCCCAGATGCGCGCGGTCGCGGTTTTCTCGGACGGCAGTTCGCGCGACGTCACGAACACACCCGGCATCGCGTGGAGTTCCTCGAATAGCGCTGTGGCAACCGTGAATGCAGCCTCCGGATTGGCAAGCGGGCAAGGCCCTGGCTCAAGCAATATTTCGGCGAAGCTCGGCAGTTCCAGCGGCAGCACAGCGCTGGCAGTTTCCGACGCAACCATTCAGTCTCTCGCGGTAGCGCCGGACCAGAGTACGATCGCTCCCAGTACGACACAGAACGTAATTGCGCTTGCTACGTTCACCGATTCTTCCGGCCATTTCCAGCAGGACGTCAGCCAGGTTGCAGTGTGGTCGAGCGACAACACGGGTGTGGCTACGGTCGCGTTTGCCAAAGGACTCCAGGAACTCGCTACTGGTGTTGCCACGGGTACCGCAAACCTGACGGCCAGTTTTTCCGACGCGCACGGCAATCTTCTCAGTTCGTCGGCGGCTCTGAATGTCAGCGGCGCTACGCTCACCGGAGTCTCAATCGCTCCGGGAAGTGTGGACGTCATGTTTGGCGGAGGCCAACAATTTATCGCAACCGGTAACTTGTCGGACGGCACTCAGCAGGACCTGACACTTACTGCAGGTTGGAACTCCGCCGATCCCGCCGTCGCCGACGTATCGCCGATGGGTTTCGCCAGCGCCAGCGGCCCCGGTCAGACCAGCATTGCCGCCACGCTCAGTGGTGTGACGGGTTCCGGATCGCTCTTGGTCAATCCAGGGGCCTTGGTGAAAATTGACATCTGCGCAGCGTCAACGGCCGATCCACTCAACAACTGTCCTCCGCTCGATCCCATTTCGACACCGCCACCGATCAGCTTTGCCAAACAGATTCCCTACGGCGTAATCGCGATCGGAACATTTACCGACGGCAGCCGGCAGGATCTGACGAACTCCGTACGCTGGACTTCGTCCGATGTATCGATCGCAATCGTCAGCAACGACCCCGGAATTCCCGGCATCGCAACCGGAGTGCCGAGGCAAGGCAGCGTAACTGGCTTTGTCAGCGGTCGCGTCACGGTGACGGCGACGGCTGGTGGAATCAGCGGCAACATGGACGTCTTCGTTACCGACGCAACGCCCGTCCTCATCAACATCACACCGTTCAACGGAACCGTCCCGCATGGCCTGAACCAGCAGTTAACGGCTGTAGTCATGTTTACGGACAATACGACTGAAACGGTCACGGCGTACGTGCACTGGACGACCTCGAACCCTGCGATCGTGGTAGTGGCGCCCGGAGGCCTCGCATATTCGACTGGCTCGGGCGTTGCGACCGTGACAGCGATCATTGGCGGGACATCGGGATCGGCGACGCTCACCGTGCAGTAGGGGAATCGGCCGAAAAAACTAATCGATTCGATAAACAGATTCGATTGGACTTGCCGCTATGTGCCGCCTAGAGTTCTTCAGGTGCCGCGCAGTCATATCAGAGGCCGAGGTATGCTTCGAAGGATGGCACTGACGCCGCCTGCCCAATCGCTGCTCCGGCCGCCCTTCCGGAACTATCAGTTCGACGTGGCCTACGATGAGATGTTCCAGGCGCCGGGCATTCCCTGGCCGCACTACGAGAACCTTTTCCAGACGCTGCTGGAGTTGCCTCCCGAACAGCTTCGCAAGAACCAGCAGGCGGCCGACCTGTCGTTCCTCCATCAGGGCATCACGTTCACCGTCTACGGGACCGAAGAGGGAACCGAGCGGGTATTTCCCAACGACCTCCTCCCCAGAATCATTCCCGCAGTCGAGTGGCGCAAGATTGAAAAGGGACTGACACAGCGCATCACCGCGCTGAACATGTTCCTGGAAGATATCTATCACTCCGGCCGCATCCTGTCGGATGGAATTGTTCCCCGCGAACTCGTCTACAGTTGCAAGCATTACCGTCGCGAAATGCGCGGCCTGAATGTCCCGCGCGGAGTGTATGTCAGCGTGTGCGGAACCGACCTGGTCCGCTTGCCGGACGGCAGTTTCGCCGTGCTCGAAGATAACCTGCGAGTGCCTAGCGGTGTTTCCTACATGCTGGCGAATCGCAAGGTGTTGAAGCGAGTTTTTCCTACGCTGTTCCAGGACTACGGCGTGTGGCCGGTGGATCACTATCCTCAGGCGCTGCTCGCCACGCTGCGAGGATTGATGCCCCTGAACGCCTCGGGACGCAGTGGCCCGACAGTTGTGCTGCTGACTCCAGGTGTTTTCAATTCGGCTTACTTCGAGCACACATTCCTCGCACAGCAGATGGGCATCGAACTGGTCGAGGGACGCGATCTTCTCGTCCACGACAACGTGGTCTATATGCGCACCACCGCCGGCCTGCGCCGGGTAGACGTGATTTACCGCAGGGTGGACGACGATTTCCTCGATCCACTCTGTTTCCGCCGCGATTCTAGTCTGGGCGTGCCAGGCCTGTTCAATGCATACCGCGCTGGCAATGTGACGCTCGCCAACGCGATTGGAACCGGTGTTGCCGACGACAAAGCGATGTATGCCTACGTCCCGGCAATCATCCGTTACTATCTCGGCGAAGACCCAATTCTTGCCAACGTACAAACCTATTTACTCACCGGCGAATCGCAGCGTAACTACGTGCTGGACCACCTCGACGAGTTAGTTGTGAAAGCCGTCGGCGAATCCGGCGGCTACGGAATGTTGATAGGTCCGCACAGCACCAGAGAAGAGAGAGAAGAGTTCCGGCGCCGCATTCAGGCTGAGCCCCGCAACTACATAGCGCAGCCGACACTAAGCCTGTCACGCGGCCCCTGCTTTCTCGAGGGTGAGGTGCAGGCGCGGCACGTCGATCTCCGTCCCTACATTCTCTATGGAGAAAATGTCACGCTGGTGGCCGGCGGACTGACTCGGGTCGCGCTGCGGCGCGGGTCGCTGGTAGTCAATTCGTCGCAAGGCGGCGGCAGCAAGGACACATGGGTGTTGCGCGCATGAGGAACCTTCGCGAAAATGCCATGCTCTCGCGGGTAGCGGACAGCCTTTACTGGATGAGCCGCTACCTGGAGCGTGCCGAGCATACCGCTCGGCTGATCGACGTCGATCTCCAGCTTCGGCTCGACCAGTCCCCAGATGCCGGAACAGGCCGCTGGGCCAGGCTTCTGGAAGCGTCGCAAACTTCGGTACCGGCGGTCGGCGCCATGGACGCGGCCGGACTTACGAACGTTCTCACCCTGGACCGCTCGAATCCCTCGTCGATTGTCTCCTGTGTCGCAGCTGCTCGCGAAAATCTGCGGCAGGTCCGGGAACAGTGCAGCTCGGAGATGTGGGAACAGCTCAACCGCCTTTATCTCCAGATCAACAGCACGGCGCCCGGCGAAGCCTGGTTGCTGCAGTCGCACATGTTCTTCCGCGCCGTTCAGGAAGGCGCGCACCTGTTTCAGGGAGTTACCGATTCGACTATGAGTCACGGCGAGGGCTGGCACTATATCCAGCTCGGTCGATATGTGGAACGGACCGATTCGCTGGCGAGACTGATCGGCGCGCACTTCGCCCACTTACCGCATCCTGCCGACCAGGTTGTGGAAAGCGAGGAATATCTGGAGTGGGTCGGCCTGCTGAAGTCCTGTGCCGCGTTTGAGGCTTATTGTAAGACCTACACGGCCGAGTTACGCCCGCTGCGCGTAGCGGAGTATCTTCTTTTAAATGCGGGCTTTCCTCACTCTGTCCGCTTCTCCGCGGACATGGTGCATGCTGCACTGGGAATGATTGCGGAACTCACCGAACGGAAAGCGGAGCAGCCCGTACGCCTTGCGGGGAGGCTCAGCGCGACCCTGAGTTTTGGACAGATCGATGAGATCATGGCCGGCGGCGCGAACGCCTACGTGGACGGGATTCGCCGGCAGTGCGCGCAGGTTCACAGCGCGATTCACCAGGTGTATTTCGACTACTCGATTGAATCGACGATGGTCGCATGAGAAGGCTTGCATGATCTATTCGATTCGGCATACGACAACGTTCCACTACGACCCCGGGGTCCGCGAGAGCGTCATGGAGGTGCGTCTCCAGCCGCGCAACGAAGGCCACCAGCGTTGCCTGAAATTTCACCTGAATGTAAACCCGTCGGCCCACATCATGGAATATCGCGATTTCATGGGGAACGCGGTGCACCATTTTGATATCGCACCCGCGCACACCGAATTGCGAGTGCAAGCGGTTTCACTGGTGGAAGTCCCGCCTGTGCCGCCTCCGGTATCTGATGCCGCGGGGGACTGGGCGGATCTCGACGCCCTGCTCGCAGCAGATGATCACTGGGAAATGCTCCTCCCCAGCCAGTTTGCCCACCCAACAGCAGCTTTGGAGAGTCTTGCAAAGGATCTGAATTGCCGGCGCCGGGGAAATCCGCTGGAGTTGGTAACCGAACTCAACCAGTCGATCTATCGCTTCTTCGCCTACGTGCCCAACAGTACGCGGGTGGATTCTCCGATTGACGAAGCCCTGCGTACACGCCAAGGAGTGTGCCAGGATTTCGCGCACATCATGATCTCCCTGCTCCGCCCACTCCACATTCCGTGTCGCTACGTCAGCGGATATCTTTTCCACGCCGAGGAGAATCACGACCGCTCGCTCGAAGGCGCATCCCACGCCTGGGTAGAAGCTCTGTTGCCGAGATTGGGATGGACCGCCTTTGATCCGACCAACAACCTGATTGGAGGAGATCGCCACATCCGAGTGGCCGTAGGGCGAGACTACTCCGATGTTCCGCCCACCCGCGGAGTCTACAAAGGCGAGACACAAAGCGAACTCAGTGTTGCAGTGACCGTCAGTTCAGCGGATCTGCCGGCGCCCGAAGAGGCGGCGCCTACTGTGGTGATAAGAACAAGGCCATCGTTGGTGCCGAGCTTTTCGCGGTTTGAACAAGAGCAGCAGCAACAACAATAGGCATTGCAGCCTAAACTTCTGCCAGTTCCTCTTCCAGCAATTGCTTGTTGTAGAGGTCAGTGTAATAGCCGTTCAGGGCGATGAGTTCATCGTGCGTGCCGAGTTCCACGATGCGTCCCTCGTGCAACACCGCGATGCGATCGGCGTTCCGCACCGTCGAGACGCGGTGGGAGATAAAAATCGTGGTGCGTCCGCGCATGATTTCGCGCAGGTGGTTTAGGATCTTGTCCTCCGTGTGGGTATCAACACTGGAGAGTGCGTCGTCCAATACGAGGATGCGTGGGCCCCGAAGAATGGCACGAGCGATGGCCGTGCGTTGCTTCTGCCCGCCTGAGAGCGTGATGCCGCGCTCTCCCACCGTTGTCTCGTAGCCCTCCGGAAAGGCCTCGATGTCCTGGGCAATGTTGGCTGTGTCCGCGGCTGCCTTGATTTCATCCAGAGTTGCCTCATCTCTGCCGAGGGCGATGTTCTCGCGAATCGTCAGGCTGAACAGGAACGTTTCCTGTGGAACAAATCCAATATTGCGGCGCACGGTTTCCAGAGTTAATTCGCGAATGGGTGTTCCATCGATCAACACAGCGCCGGGTTCGGCGTCGTAGATGCGCGCGATCAGGCTGACCAGTGTCGTCTTGCCACTGCCGGTTGGTCCGACAATCGCCAGGCTGGACCCGGCAGGAATTCGGAGATTGACATCCTTCAGAACCGCCACGCCGTTGTAACCGAAATTGAGATTGCAGAACTCGACTTCTCCGCGAAGCGCCTGGCGCGGGAGGCCGTTGTCGCTCGGACTTGAAGCAGAGAGAGCCAGTTGCGATTCGGGCGCGAAGGACGGCACCTCCAGCTTGTCGGCAATCTCGGGCTTCTCAAGAAAAATCTGGTTGATGCGTATGAGGGAGGCCGTGCCGCGCTGGAAGATGTTGATCACCCATCCCAGGGCGATCACGGGCCACGTGAGTTGCACCATGTAGGTGTTGAAGGCGACAAAGTCGCCGACGCTCATGCGGCCTTGAATCACCTGCCGGCCGCCGAGCCAAAGCACGATGACCGCTGCAATTCCGAGCATTAGTTCGAGTGTCGGCCAGAGCATTCCCATCAGACGCACTAAACCGAGGCTGCGCCGGATGTATTCCTGGTTGGCGGATTCAAATGCCGCAATCTCCGCTTCTTCCTGCACGTAGGCGCGGATGACGCGCGCGCCTGAAAAGTTCTCCTGCGCGCGGGCTGAAATGTCAGAAAACATCGCCTGGATGCGCTCGAAGCGCTCATGGATGCGGCGTCCAAAATACTGAATGATGATGCTGGCGACGGGCAAGGGAAGGAACGCGTACAGCGTCAGCTTGGGACTGATCGCCAGCATGAACGCCAGCGCCCCGGCCGTAAACACGATCGTGTTCGCCGAATACATGATCGCCGGGCCGAGCAGGTTGCGCACCGCGTTGAGGTCGTTCGTGGCCTTGGCCATGACGTCGCCCGTTCGGTTGCGCTGATAGTAGGAGTAGGAGAGGCGTTCCAGATGGGCAAACAGATCGTTGCGCAGATCGAACTCGATGTCGCGTGAAATACCGATGACCACCCAGCGAGTCAAGAATTGAAAGATGCCCTTGGCGAGCGCCACGCCGATCACCATCAGCGCATAGATCGCCAGTTTTTCGCGGGTCACGCCGGCGTTCAGGCCGTTGACAGCCTTGCGAATCACCTGCGGGAAGAGAATCCAGATGCCGTTATTGAATAGGACGCAAAGTCCGCCCAGCATGAGACCGCGCCGGTAGCGCTTCAGATAGGGGACTAGCGGGCGTAAGCTCTTCGGAACCATGAACTCTTGTAGATGCGATTGTAGCAGCGCGGGGTGCGCTTTTTGAGAGGGACGGCCGCAGTACAAAGTAAGCGGCTGTCAACAGAAGCGCGGTCCAGAACCAGAGCATGCCTTCGGCGAAGAAAGTCATACCTGAGGAGATGAAGTCAGCTCGATCCATAGCTACTAACCTCGGCAGCTCGAAGCCCACAAAAGGCCGGGGCGAGCACGGAGTCGAATCCGGCTCGTCCCGGGTTAGGAGAGAGACACTGGTCCGTTAGTCGGAATCTTTCTGGTGCTCCTGCATGTGCTCGCTCATACGCGCCTCATGCTTGGCCTTCACCTGAGCCAGTTTTGCTTTTTGGTCAGTAGTAAGAATCTGCATGAGTTCCGCATGGATGCGGGCCTTCTGCACAAACAGCTCCGTCATGGCCTGCGTGTTCTGCGCGGCCAGCGCGCGGACTTTCGCTTCGTCAAAGGTGCCGCTGTCTTCCAGTGCGCTCATGTCCTTGTGAGCCTGCATCAGCTGTTTCATCAGTGGCTCGATAGTTGGCTTTTCTTTCTCCATGATGGCTTTGGCCTGATCCTGCTGGGCCTGGGTCAGGTCAAGGACGTCGGACAAGTAGCCAAGCATGTGGTCCCCGAATCCAAATTCGCCCATGGATCCGCCGTGATGATGCATGCCTTGCGCCAGCACGGCGGCTACTGCCAGAACAATCAGCAGAGCGGACCCGGCTGCAAAAAATCGTGTGCGAGTTGCTTTCATGAATCCTCCTGAGTCCGGGGGGCAGACCCGGCATGTTCACGATCATAGAAACACGTCGCCGAAAAGAATGCGGTAAAGAGTCGGTCAAGCGGGGTAAAGTTTTGTAAAGAGTTACGGGCTCCTGGCCGTCACGGGCAATCACAAATCTTTACCGAATAGCAGGGAAGCGCGGTGTTTAATGAATAGTAGGAAAAAGATGGACAATATTCTCGTAATCGACGATGACATCGAACTCTGCAGCCTGGTGCAGGAGTACCTCACCTCGGAGGGATTCACGTCGCAATCGGTTCATGATGGAGAACAAGGCCTGCAGCGTGGCCTTGCGGGCGAGCACGCACTGGTCGTTCTGGATGTTATGTTGCCCGGAATGAATGGATTCGAAGTCTTGCGCCGCCTGCGCAGCGTTTCGAAAATACCGGTCCTCCTGCTGACTGCGCGCGGGGAAGATGTAGACCGTATCGTGGGACTCGAGATCGGCGCCGACGACTACCTGCCCAAGCCGTTCAACCCGAGGGAACTAGTGGCGCGCATCCGAGCGATCTTGCGGCGCGCCAAACCTAGCAGGGCCGCCGATAACACTCCTGAGATTCTCGCGGTGGGTGATGTGGAACTGGATCCCGCTACGCGCAATGTATTCCGCGCCGGAGCGCCCGTGGAACTCACTTCAGTCGAGTTCAACCTGCTGGAGGTCCTACTGCGCGAAGCAGGCAGAGTAGTAACGCGCGAGCGGCTCGTCAATGCGGTTCTCAGCCGGAAGTTCATGCCCTTTGACCGCAGTATCGATATGCACGTCAGTAAAGTGCGGCGGAAGCTGGGTGACTCGGAGGAGAGCGGCGACCACATCAAGACGATTCGCGGCGTCGGATACATGTTCGCCAGACCGGGAGCCAAAGCGTCGAAATGAGAAGCCTGTTCCTGAAGATCTTTCTTTCGTTCTGGGCGGCGCAGGCGCTCTTTCTTGTGCTGGCGATTCTCGTGGTGATCGCTCTGCGTCCAACCCGGGAGCCTGGGATCGAGACTCTGGGCTCGCGCGTCATCACGGAGGCGGTCAACGCCTATCAGAACGGTGGCGAGAAAGCTGCCGCCGACTATTTGGAGGATCTGCCGCATAGCCAGAACCTGCGTGCCTTCGTATTTGACGCGTCGGGCAAGGAAATCTCAGGCAGAATGGTTTTTCCGTGGATTCAGGACATGCGGCGCTCCGGCCGCATCCACCATCACAACTGGATTGACAACTTTCTGCCGGAACGCTTTTACCGGCAGATTCAGAGTGTAGGCGGCAAGGACTACACGCTGGTCTTCGAATTTCCTCCGGGTCCTCGCGTGTTCGGCCCACATGGCATTCCAAGTCTAGGTATTTCCATCGCGGTTGTTTCTTCGGGGCTGGTGTGCTATCTGCTGGCTTGGTCGCTGACGAGCCCGGTGGCCCGGCTCCGGCTCGCAACCCAGAGGTTGGCAGCCGGCGACCTGACCGCCCGCACCGGTGCGCCCCTGCGTGGACGGCGCGACGAACTGGCGCAACTGATGCGCGACTTCGACCGCATGGCCGAACGCATCGAGGCGCTGATGGAATCGCAATCGCGTCTACTGAAAGATGTCTCGCATGAGCTGCGCTCTCCGCTCGCAAGGCTCAGCGTCGCACTCGGGCTGGCGCGGCAGAAGGCTGCCCCGGAGGCGGAAGCAGCGCTCAATCGTATTGAGCTCGAAGCCGATCGCCTCAATCAACTCATCCAGCGCCTTTTGACGATCTCCCGGCTGGAAACCGGGACAGACGGGATTCGCAAGACGCGCCTCTCACTGCGGGAGCTGGTGGAAACGGTGGCGCATGACGCCGAATACGAGGGTCAGGGACGAGGTTGCCACGTCGTCGCCGAGCCGACCGACGAATATCCGGTCGAGGGCGATCCGGACCTGCTTCGCAGCGCTGTGGAGAATGTTGTCCGCAACGCGGTCCGCTACACGGCGGCTGGCACCACGGTCGAGATCCGCCTCGAACGCCGCATCGGCGACCAGGGCGAAGAAGTTGCCATTCGCGTGCTGGACTCCGGCCCTGGTGTTCCGGAGGACGCCATGGAACAGATTTTTCAGCCTTTTTACCGCATCGATGACGCACGCAATCGCCAGACCGGAGGCGCAGGTCTGGGATTATCTATCGCCGACCGCGCAGTCCGGCTACACGGAGGCCGGGTACGCGCATCCAACCGTCCTGAGGGTGGGTTAGAGGTCGAAATCCGGATTCCAGCCGCTCCGGCGTTTGCTCTTCCCGCCCATTCCTGATACACAAATAGGTTCAGCTAATTGATTCCATGACCCTAAGCGCTGGCGAACGAGTGCCCGCAGACGGTAAAGCTGGGAGAATAGATGTCGAAGAAATTATCGGGATGGTTAGCCTTTTTAGGCCTGACTGTGCTCTTTGTGAGTTGTGGTTCGTCCTCATCGCGGCCGGCCGGCGAACTCTACGTGCTCAGCCAGGGCGATAACAATGTCGGCTATTTTGCCATCGATTTGAGCAATGGCCGATTGTCGCTGCTGAACAAGACCACCAAAGCCGGTGCCGCGCCGTCACAGATTCTTTTAGACCCGACCGGCAAGGCGGCATACGTCCTCAACACCGCTTCCAATGACATCTCGACCTATACCGTGAACGGAGATGGAACTCTCAGCGATCCGCCGACCAACGTGCCGGTCCCCGTAACGGGCGCTGTTTCCATGGCGCGCGACGCGGGCGGGACTTTCGTCATCGTAGTGAGCCAGGGAACCATCGCGACCCAAGCGTGCCAGGCGCATTCGGGCCTCGGTTGTGCGGAGCCCCCTGCCATCACGGTTTATACAACCACTTCCGGCTCATCGAACCTGACCCTCGTGGGTAGCCAGGTCCTCAATTTCACTCCGACGTCGGTAGTGACATCGATTACGGGTACCTTCAACGACCTCAACACCCCGCCGAACCCCGTTAGCGGAACCTTGGTTCAGCTTACTGGGAACAAGGACCTGGTAGGCACAAACGACAACACCGTCAGCGAATTCGTCGTGACATCCGCAGGTGCAGTAATAGGACCGCTTAAGGGATCGCCCTATACAACCCAGTCGAGTCCCAGTTCCGTATTGAGCATAACCACTACTCCCACGGGCGGAGCTGGCGGCACGTTCGTCTACGTCACCAACGTGACCACGAACAACCTCGACATCTATCAGATATGCACGAGCGTGAATGGATCGAGTTGTTCATCGGACGACATCGCCGATGCGAAGATGGTTCACTTGGCAGGCGCCGTGTCGGTGGATCTGAACCCGGTGGCAATGGCAGTCGATCCCACGAATAATTTTCTCTATGTCGTCAACCACGATTCCAGCACTGTGAGGGCATTTCGGATCAATCAGGGCACCGGGGTACTGAGCGGTCTGAATCCCGCGACGGTGTCGACGGGTTTGACGCCAGTTGCGATCAGCATGCATTCCACCGGAAAGTTTCTCTTCGTGTCCAACAATGCCGGCAGCAGTGTCTCGGCTTTCAACGTGGACACAACCAGCGGAGCATTGAGCAACGCCACTAATGTCACCAGCGCAGCGCAGCCAGCAGGGTTGGCGGCAAGGTAACGGCGTTCACGTGGGAATCCGCAGGATTAGATAGCCTCCGATGAAGGCGAAGACCAGGTCCGGCGACCACGCGGCGACGGCGGGCGGGAGCTGGCTGAGATTCCCCATCGCTTCGAACAGTCCCGACACGGTCCAATAAACAACGCCAATGCCGATTGCCGTCGCGACTCCGGCAATAGCGCCCCGCTTCCCCGCATTGAGCGCGAAGGGAATCGCAATCACGGCCATGACCAGCGTGATGAGTGGGTAGGCAATCTTCTTTTGCAGTTGCACCCGCAGGCGGACCACATCGAAGCCACTGCGCTCAAGGTCCCGAATGTAGCGGCGTAACTCGTCGTAACTCATTTCCGATGACTGCTTGATCTCTTTCTTGAAGTAGGCCGGAGCTTCCGCGAAGATGGGGAAGGTTGCTACGTCGAACTTGCGGTAGTCCTCAATCGTCGATCCGCTTAGAGTACGCTCCCACCCCTGTTCATAGAGCCAGCGCGACATGCTTCCCGACCAGTGCGCGCGTTCCGCGGTCACCCGGTGAGTGATCTGGAAAGTGGCGGGGTCGAACCGGAAAACCGAGAGGCTGCCGAACACGTCTCGATCGGGATCAAAAAACTGGTAGTAGTAAATTGTCGAGTTCTCGCCGAATATCCACTTGCGGTCCGGGCGCAGGTAAGTCTGGGCGGGTTTGCCTTTGATGAGGTTGCGGAGCGCATCCTGCCGCTTGTTAGTGTAGGGAAGGTAGATTTGATCGGACAGGAACAGGATTCCTGCTACCAGCGCAGCAGCAATCAGGACCGGCACGACAATTCGATATAGGCTGATCCCGGTTGCCTTGATCGCCGTGATTTCGTTCGACCGCTGTAGAAGTCCGAACGTAACCAGCACCGCCAGCAGCATGCAGAGCGGCGTCGTGTTGTAGAGAAAATAGGGCGCGACATTCAACATGTACTCGCCTACCGTCAGCGGCGAAACTTGGTTGCGAAGGATGTCTCCCAGCAGCTCAAACAAAGTGAAAACGAGCAGCAGCATCAGAAAGGACGCCACGATCAATCCCAGGTAGACCGCGAAGTCGCGTAGCACGTAGTCGTCGAGAATGGTGGGAAAGCGCAGGTTGAACAAGCGCCAGCGCCGGGAGAGCCGGTCTGCAGCGCTCTCGCGGTGAATCATCAGAGCAGGTCCGTCAGTCGGCAGGGCAGGCTTCGGCGCCCACACTTTGAACCAGGAACGAAAGACGGAGAGGTCGATGGGACGGCGCTCCGATCGCCAGAGAAGGACAAGGCCCCCCACCAGAAAAACAATATCCGCCATCCACGCGCCGAGCGCCGGAGGAACGCGCCCCTGGCGGGCAAGAGAAACACCGATCAGCGAAACCGAATAGTAGCCAAACACCAGCAGGATCGTCAGCACAAAGCCGGAGGACTTCCCACCTCGCTTCGAGGAAAGGCCAAGCGGAATTCCGACCAGCGCCAGCACCAGGCACGCCGTTGGAAGCGAGAGGCGTCGATGATACTCGAGCAGCGCCCAGCGTTGTGCCATGGGGTCCGCGCTGTGCGATTTCTCCAGCAATTCGGCGATCTTCATCTCGCCCAGGGTCGGCGGCTCCGGTGCCTGGCCGTTTTGAGCGGCCGGAATCTGAATCGGGATGTCGGTTGTGTCGAACGTCGAAATCTGATACTGGTCGGGATTCTTGGGATCGGTCTCGTGCGTCGATCCATTCACGAGATGTAAATCCAGCGTGTCTGGCCCTTGGCTGGACAGGATGCCCTCTCGTGCGAGTGTGATGCGCGGCGCCGAAGGCTGGCTCAAATCGGCCAGGAACACGCCTTTCCAGATCGCAGCCCCCGAAGCGGCTTTCACGTCCTGCACATACAGGACAACCTTGGGAAAACCTTCATAGAAGACGCGCGGCTGAATCTCAAACGATGCCTGTGATGCCTTGAGTTGGTTCTGGAGGTCGCCGAGCGCGGCGAGCGAGCGGGGCGCAAGATAAACACTGTTGCCGATCGCCAACAACCAGGCACCGATGACAAAGATCAGGACGATACGCAGGAACGACCACACGCCGATCCCGCTCGCCCGCATGGCGGTAATTTCACTATCGGCCGCCAGACGGCTCAACCCGATCAGGATGCCGACCAGCACTCCCATCGGAATCGTATAGGTAAGCGCAACCGGAACCGTGAAGAAGAAAACCTGGGCAACGCTGGGAAGCGGGGCGCTGTTCCGAACTACCAGTTCCAGGATTCGTCCCAGATCCCGCGTGAAGAGTACAAACGTGAAAACCGCCGCGCCGATCAGCGCGTGCGAGACGACTTCGCCCAGAATGTACCGGGTAAGGATGCGCATCCGTGATGTGGTGAACTCAGAGCGAGTCTAGCACGGGAGCGCTGGCGTTCTTGCCTGCGGTGGGGACGGGCCGACCCCCTCTCACCCAAACCTCTCATGCGTTCTCCAGAACTCAGCCCAGCCCTGCTTCGGAGGGCCACAAACATTGATGTCGGGATGATCGTCGCTCTCTTCATTCTTCACGCCTAAGGAATTCCCGTTGTGGCCAGCCACCCGGCATGCGGTGAAAGCCTCCTCCAGTTGTTGCTCACTCCAACCCACCACGATCAACGTATCTGGTGGAGGCACCGGATATCCTCGCAGCCATCCCGAGTTCGTCAGTTGAATCGCTGGCGGCAGATGATACTCCGGTCCCAGAATCGTAATTGCCCCGCCCTCGCCATAATTTCCCACCACCACTCCGAGATTCTGTTTCTGCTGGGCCGTGAGCCCATCCCGGACATCCGCCACAGCCCGCACCAGATCTTCCCAGCCAATCTCCTCGCGAAGATCGCCATTGTTTTTCAGCGCGAACTCTTTCAACCGGCCGCTCGGTGCCCACGGAATGATCACCACCGCAAAATACATTCCGCACAGAACGATTCCAGCAAACAGCGCAGCCTCGACCGTCCAGCGCCAGCCCTGTCGCAAGGTCAAAATCAGTCGCTCGCCTGCGACGGCGCCCATCGCCAGCAGCATGGGATAGGCAGCACCAAGATAGTAAAAACGGGCCTTCGTGGCCGCGAACACCGCTAGTGGAATCACATACATCCAAGCCAGCATCCGGTATCGCCGATCACGGAACAAGAAAATCAGACCGGCAATCCACAACGGCGCCGATGCCACATTCGTGTCGATGCGAAATTGATCGCGCCAGAATCCTTGGTTCCTTCCTTGCCCCACATCGCGCTTGTGGATGTACTGCAAGAAATGCAACGAGATCAAGTCATGCCGTAACTGCCAAATCAGATTGGGCAGGCAAATCAGGAAAGCCAGCGCGACTCCGATCCACAACCACTTGCTCCAGAGAAAGCGCCGCGCTCGGGTCAACATTAAGCCGCCCACTATGCCGGCCGCATAAAATGCCATCGTGTACTTAGTCATTAAGCCCAGTCCGATGACCGCGCCCATAGGCACGCACCATCGCGGATCGCTCGACTTCAGCAAGCGGATTACGCAATAGGCAATCAACACCCACCACAGATAATCAAAGGTTGTGTATTGAAACTCGGTGCCTTCGAACATCGCCAGCGGCGCCAGTGCAACGGAAAGTGCCGCTGCGATCTGTGCCAGCCATCGCCCGCCGAGTTCCCGCGCCATTAAACCGGTAATAAAGATCACCGTGGATTGCGCAAGTACTGAGAACATGCGCAGCCCAATCAGCGAATGCCCGAACAAAGCCAACCCAACCCGCTCGACAAAAGGCGTAAACGGCGGATACGCAACGAATCCCCAATCCATATGCAAGGCATCGCTCAGCGTCTGCAGTTCATCACGGTGAAAGCCGTAACGGCCGTTGGTTGCAATATGGACAACCGCCATTCCCGCGGCGATGGCCAACAAGGTTAGGTCGTCGTAGCGAAGGGAGCGATCCATCTGGCCAGGAGCTTGCTCGATCAATTCGTTCTGCATCCTTCCGACATGTTACGGGATCCAACGCAGTCCGGTTCCAAACGTTTCCGCTTGACGGCGCATTCGAAAAGTGTCAGGCGATCTTGGGTAGAGACCCGATCAGCTCTATTTCTGGCAAAGACCTTTCGGGTTCCAGTCGCGGAAAGTGTTAAAGGGTCTCGAAGAGTCGTGAACACTGAGGAAAAGCGCGTCACAGATGACAGGGAAGCAGGAAGGAATTCTTGAGTTAGAGCTAAGGGGACACCCACGACAGCCGGTAGGCCGCCGTCGCTACGCTTTCTTCAGGAACAGCGCTCCCAAGGGTGGAAGTGTAAGCCGCAGGGAGTGTGGCCTCCCGTGGGCGCTCTCGTTGAGCGCTTCCGCTCCGCCCATGTTGCCGATTCCGCTGCCGCCATACTCGCGCGCGTCGCTGTTCAAGATTTCCTTCCAGTAACCACCGGAAGGCACTCCGACCTTGTAACCAACACGCGGTACCGGAGTGAAGTTGCATGCGATCAACACGGAATCGTCCGCCGACTTTCCTTTGCGCAACAGAGAAACCACGCTCGCGGGCGCATCGTTACAGTCGACCCATTCGAATCCCTGGGGATCGTTGTCGAACCAATGCAACGCTCCCTCGGCGCGATACGCACGATTCAGTTGCTCCATCCACGACTGCAAGCCGCGATGCAGCGTGCCTTCGAGCAGATGCCAGTCAAGGCTGCGGTCATGTGACCATTCGCGATACTGGCCAAACTCGCAGCCCATAAACATCAACTTCTTTCCCGGTTGCGCAAACATATAAGCAAACAGCAGACGCAGATTGGCGAACTTCTGCCAATCGTCGCCGGGCATTTTGTTGATCAGCGATCCCTTGCCGTGGACCACTTCGTCGTGGCTCAGGGGCAGGACAAAATTTTCGTGGAACGAATACAGCATGCGGAAGGTCAGCGAATTGTGATGGTACTGGCGGAAGATAGGATCGTGCTGGAAGTAGTCGAGTGTGTCGTGCATCCAGCCCATATCCCATTTCAGACCGAAGCCCAGTCCGCCGAGGTGCGTAGGGCGGGAGACCATCGGATACGAAGTGGATTCTTCCGCGATCGTCTGAATCGTGGGCTGCTCTTTGTAACTCTCCAGATTGAACCGCCGCAGAAAGTCGATCGCTTCCAGATTCTCGCGCCCGCCGAATTGATTGGGGATCCATTCGCCCGCGTTGCGAGAGTAGTCGAGGTACAGCATCGAAGCCACCGCGTCCACCCGCAAACCGTCGATGTGGTAGCGCTCCAGCCAGAACATCGCGCTCGACATCAAAAAGCTGCGAACCTCGGCCCGACCATAGTTGAAGATCAGCGTCTTCCAGTCGGGATGAAATCCCTGGCGCGAATCGGCATGCTCGTAGAGATGAGTGCCGTCAAAGTACGCCAGTCCGTGGGCGTCAGTAGGGAAGTGCGACGGCACCCAGTCGAGAATCACGGCGATGTTGTGCTGGTGCAGGTAGTCCACCAGGTACATGAACTCCTGCGGAGTGCCGTAGCGCGCCGTGGGTGCGAAGTAGCCGGTTGTCTGGTATCCCCAGGAGCCATAGAACGGGTGTTCCATGATGGGCAGAAATTCAACGTGCGTGAATCCCAGGCGTGCGACGTAGTCCGCAAGACGTGGCGCAACCTCGCGGTAGCTCAAGGGCCGGTCATGCTCCTCCGGCACGCGCATCCAGGAACCGAGATGCACTTCGTACACCGACATCGGCGCATGCAGTGAGTTGCGTTCGCCGCGATGGCGGAGCCAGTCCGCGTCATTCCAGGAATACTCCAGATCCCACACCACCGAGGCCGTGCGCGGTGGCCGCTCCATCAGCAGACCGATGGGGTCGGCTTTGTCGACTCGGTGTCCGTGCTGATTCGATACGATGTGAAACTTGTAAACCGCACCTTTACCGACACCCGGGATGAATCCCTCCCAAATGCCGGAACTGCCTCGCGCCCTCAAGGGGTGGGAGCTATGGCTCCAGCCGTTAAAGCTTCCGATGACGAACACATCGCGAGCATTCGGCGCCCACACGCTGAACACTGTTCCGGACACACCCTTGGATTCCGTCACATGCGCGCCCATCTTGTCGTGCAGCCGATAGTGGCTACCTTCGTTGAAGAGATAGAGATCTTCCGAGGTCAGTAGGGACACGTCGTATTGCACAGCAGCTTCGGGGCTGGTGAGATTAGGGGTCATGGCTCTTAATTTTCGTTGCGCAACGGCCTCGGAACCGCGAGGTGCAGTCGCGAAGGCCGGCAGACGCGGTGTTACGCATCAGTTCGACCTAGTGTAGTCGAATCGCGCCAGGATCGCTCTTGCCGCTATGCCAAACTGGAAACTTGCCGTTAGAGTAGATAGACCCCGGTATGGCTCAGATTCGAGTTGTTGTTTTGTGGCATCAGCATCAGCCCTTCTACAAAGACCTGGTCACAGGGCGGTACCGCCTGCCCTGGACGCGCCTGCACGCCTTGAAAGACTACTACGGAATGGTCAAACTGCTGGACGAATTTCCCAATGTCCACCAGACGTTCAACCTTGTCCCGTCGCTGGTCACGCAGATTCAAGACTACGTCGTGGGTGAGGCTCAGGATCCCTTTCTTCAGGTTGCCGCTACGCCAGTGAAAGAGCTATCCCCCGACGAGCGCCGCTTCGCGCTGCAATATCTCTTTCAGGCGCACCCGGTAAACGTGATCGGACGCTATCCGCGCTACCACGAACTGCTGGAACGTTTCCATAGCGCGGGCGACTCGCCGGATCGCGCCGAAAAACAATTTCAACCGCAGGACTTCACCGACCTTCAGGTGCTCTCGCAGGTCGCCTGGTTCGACGAATACTTTCTTCAGGAAAAAGAGATCTCCGAACTGGTTCGTAAGGAAAGGAACTACTCGCTCGACGATCAGCGGTTCGTCATCGCCACCGAGCGGGAACTGCTCGGCCGCGTGATTCCCGTTCACGCCGACGCGGCCAAGCGAGGCCTGATCGAAATCTCGACCTCGCCGTTCTACCATCCCATCCTGCCGCTGGTGTGCGATACGCAGGCAGGTGCGGCATCGTCGCCGGGCTTGCCCTTGCCGCAGATTCGATTCTGCCATCCCGAGGATGCGCGCGAACAGCTACTGCGCGGATTGGACTTTCACGAAAAGGTATTTGGGATGCGTCCGACGGGCGTCTGGCCCTCGGAAGGCAGCGTGTCGGAAGAAACACTGGCCATCGCGCACCGCCTGGGAGTGGAGTGGATGGCGACAGACGAAGGTGTCCTCGGCCGCACGTTGGGGCTCCACTTCTCCCGCGATGGACACGGTCGGCTCAGTCCCGATCTTGCGCATCGGCTCTATACAATTCATCGCTACGAGAATGCTGATACGCGCATGAACCTGATCTTCCGCGATCACACGCTCTCGGATTTGATCGGCTTCGTGTACTCGGGAATGCCCCCGCAGGACGCCGCCAATAACTTGATCCAGAAGATTAAGGAATCTGCCCAACCACTTATCTCTCATGGGCGGGACGCGATGATCCCGATCATCCTCGATGGCGAAAATGCCTGGGAATACTACCCCCGGTCCGGGCGCGACTTCCTGCGCCGGTTCTACGACGGGCTATCGAAAGATCCCGGGATTGAGGCCGTCACCGTGAGCGAGGCGATCGCCCGGCAGCAGAATTTTGGGACACTGAAGTCGCTCGTGCCGGGATCGTGGATTAATGCCAATTTTAACGTCTGGATCGGAGCACCCGAAGACAACAAGGCCTGGGACTACCTGTCGCGCGCGCGCGACTTTTACGCGGAGAAATCCGCCAGCGCGACGGAAGGACAACGCAACCTAGCCTTCGAAGAAATTCTGATCGCCGAGGGCAGTGACTGGAACTGGTGGTACGGCCCGGAACATCATTCGGCAAACGATCGTGATTTCGACGAACTCTATCGCAAGCACCTGTCCAACGTGTACCAGGCCCTCGGGGGGACGCCACCGGACTATTTGGCACAGCCGATTGCCGGCGCCGCGGCACGTCCGTCGTTCACTGCGCAGAGCGCATATATCCATCCACGAGTTGCCGGAGACATGGTGCGCTATTTCGAGTGGATGGGCGCCGCGCGCTACACCTCCGACCGCCGCTCCGGTTCTATGCATGGCAAGCAGTTCCTTCTGGATGCAGTGCATGCCGGCATTGATGAACACTCAGTCTATGGCCGCATGGATTTCATCGGCGGCGTTCCAGAAGACGAATTCGAGATCGTGGTGAACCTGGAATCGTGGGAGACAAGTGGATCTGTTCCACGACGAGAACTGCGCTTGGAGGCGGCAGTCAAGAACTGCCAGATGCAATCATGGAAAGTGACTGGGCGAGCGGGCAGCGAGGTGCTCGTGTCCTCCAAGGATCCGGGAGAAGTGCGAGCGGCGCTCGGCCGAAATTTCGAATTCCGTCTACCGCTGGCGTGGCTGCAGGCGGAGCCACTGCCAATCGAGAGAGTGCGCAATTCTCAGAATTCAGGAGTGCCGACGCGCCTGCGCCTGCGGTTCAGCCTATGGTCCAATCGTTTGCCCGTGGACGCCTTACCCGTGGAAGGCTGGATCGAACTGGACCTGCTGCGTGAAGAAGATTTGGTGGGGTAGGGAAGAGCAGTGGTCAGTTCCCAGTTCCCAGTTTCCAGTTCCCAGTTCCCAGTTCCCAGTTCCCAGTTCCCAGTTCCCAGTTCCCAGTTCCCAGTTCCCAGTTCCCAGTCAAAAACATTCCCGCTTCTTGGCGATTTTTCCGGCCTTTGTGCAAATAAGAAAACCGAGCATGCCGGCTCGGCTCCTTTCAGAGTGAGAGCTTTTGGGTTTAACTGAGAACCGGGAACTGAGAACTGCTTTATTGTCCGCTCGGACTCATCACCATCGGACGACTCAGTTCCATCACCAGTTCGCTACCCGCAGGTAGAGTTGCGGAGCGGTGCTTCGAGAGCCAATGCGTGACAGTGATTCCGGCGCCGATCGCGCCGCCAATGAGCAGGCCCTTGCCACCGCCCGCCAGACCGCCGATCAACATTCCACCGCCCGTACCCATGCCGATTTCGGTCAGGTCTTTGCCGTCGTGCCCGGCACCCTTGAACTGGCCTTCATTGTTGACATCTGTTCCGCGCCGGACGCTCGTATCCACCAGGGTCGCGTTCAGCACGATGCGGTCGCCATTGGGCATCACCAGGGCTTCAGGAAATAGCGCAATGGTGGGTTTGCCGGCGACACGACGTGGTTCGCTGGTGCTGGTGACGCGTCCCTGCACAGTGGTTCCGATGGGGATCACTGTCTTGCCGTCGACGACGACCGGTTCGGTCACGCGCGCCTGGAATGGATCGCCGGCGTGATTGCTAAACGTGGCCAGCGTGGTTTCCAGCTTCATTTTGAGTGCCGTGCCGGTTGGAAGGGAAGTTTGTCCCCAGGCCGCTCCCGCCAACAGGATAGAACCGGCGATCACCGTCATGATCATCTTCTTCTTCATAAACCCTCCTGAAACTTGGTGGAACACCGGCGTCATGCCGGCTTTTCGCGAGTGGCTGGCCCCGCGGATCCAACTCTGCTTTGACTCTAAGCCACCGCAATTTAACGAACAATGTCGGAAAGTGCCACGAACCACGAGAGGTAATGGCCGCGTCCGATATAATTCGTAGTCACCACCCGAAGCAGCTGGAGCGTAATCAGTGACAGCAAGGTGCGGCGGTTCGCGTGCCTTCAAGCGAAAAATTCAGGAATCTATCTCAGAACATCAAGGACGCAATCATGCCCGATACCAGCATTGTCCAAATTCGCGGACGCCAGGTGCTTGACTCCCGCGGAAATCCTACGGTGGAAGCAGAAGTCTCGCTCGGCAGCGGAGCGCGTGCACGCGCTATCGTGCCGAGTGGCGCCTCCACAGGTGAACACGAAGCCGTAGAACTCCGCGACGATGACCCTCAACAGTACAAAGGCAAGGGCGTGCTGAAGGCGGTCGAAAACGTCAATGGCGAAATTGCCGAGTATCTCGCTGGCATGGACGCCGCCGATCAGCGCACGCTCGACGCCGCGATGATCAAACTCGATGGCACACCCAACAAAGGCCGTCTGGGCGCCAATGCGATTCTCGCCGTTTCCATGGCAGCAGCGCGCGCATCGGCGAATGCCTTTGAACTTCCGCTCTACCGCTATCTCGGCGGAGCAGGTGCGAACACACTGCCGACCCCCATGATGAACATCCTGAACGGCGGGGCGCACGCCGACAACAACGTCGACTTCCAGGAATTCATGGTGATGCCGGTGGGCGCCGAGTCGTTCTCGGAAGCGCTGCGCTGGGGTGTCGAAGTATTTCATACGCTGAAGGGCGTTCTGAAAAAACGTGGCTACAACACGTCGGTGGGCGATGAAGGTGGTTTTGCGCCGTCAGTCAAGTCGAACGTGGAGGCCATCGAAGTCGTACTGGAAGCCATTCAGCAGGCGGGATACACGCCCGGCGAAGACATTTCGGTGGCGCTCGATCCGGCAGTGAGCGAGTTGTATCAGGATGGCAAATACGTCTTCAAGAAATCCGACAAGTCAGCGAAGACCTCCGAAGAAATGGTGAAGTATTGGGCGAAGTGGGTGAACGACTATCCTATCGTCTCGATCGAAGACGGATTGGCCGAAGACGACTGGAGCGGCTGGGCGCTCCTGACGAAAGAAGTGGGCGACAAGATTCAGCTCGTCGGCGACGACCTGTTCGTGACCAACGTCGAACGGCTGCAGCAGGGCATCGATCAGAATGTTGCGAACTCGATCCTGATCAAAGTTAACCAGATTGGATCAGTCAGCGAAACCCTCGACGCCATTGACCTGGCGCGCCGCAACGGCTACACCTCGGTCATCTCTCACCGCTCCGGCGAAAGCGAAGATACTTTCATCGCCGACCTGGCCGTCGCGACGGGTGCGGGACAGATCAAGACCGGGTCGGCCTCGCGCACCGATCGCGTTGCCAAGTACAACCAGTTGCTGCGGATTGAGGAAGAGTTGGGCAGCGCGGCTCGGTTTTTAGGGTTGAAGGCGCTGAACTGTGCGGGCAAGTAATTATCAAATCTCAAGGAGAGCATCATGCGACGTTTTCTTATGGCCACCTGCTTGGTTGCGGTCATGGCGTGCTCACTGTCGGCTCAACAAGCGGCTACGGCAGCGAATCAACCGCCCACGACCGAACAGGTAATGAAGTTCTTCGAAATCATGCACATTCGCGAGCAGATGCAGTCTTTGCTTCAAACCGAGCAGAAGCAGATCAACGTGATGTTGACCGAAATGTTCAATAAGAAGTTGCCGGGAGCAGCAACTGACGAGCGAAAAAAATTCGACAGCATCATGAATGACATGATGAGCGATTTGTTTTCGAACTACCCCGTCGAGGACATCCTTCGGGATATGGTGCCGGTGTTTCAGAAGCACCTCAGCGAATCCGATTTGAAGGAGATCATCGCTTTTTATTCGTCTCCGACCGGTAAGAAGGTGATCCAGGAGATGCCCGCAATGTCGGCCGAGGCGATGCGTGTCTCCTATACGCGCATGCAACCGAGGATCGAGGAAATGATGAAGAAGATGGAATCGCGACTCGACGCGATGGCAGCCAGCGAAAAGAACAATACGAAGACGAACGCTGTGGATCCGAAATCCTCAGATCCAAAAAATTAGCCCACTGTCGCCAGGAGCCAGGAGTCGAATTTGCCTCATCCCAAACCTCTCGTCCTCATCATCCTCGACGGCTGGGGATATCGCGCAGAAACCAAGGCTAACGCCATCGCGCTGGCCGGCAAGCCGGTGTATGACCGGATGCTGCGCGAATATCCCAACACGCTCATTCACACCAGCGGCCCATTTGTCGGACTACCTGAAGGCCAGATGGGCAACAGCGAAGTCGGACATCTGAATATCGGTGCCGGACGCATTGTGCACATGGACATCACGCGCGTCGATTCGATGATCCAGAACGGAGACTTCTTCTCGCATCCTGTGCTGCTGGAGGCGATGAAAAAAGCCCGCTCCGGGGGCCGCAAGTTGCATCTGTTCGGGCTGCTCTCCGACGGTGGCGTTCACTCGCAGCAGACGCACCTATATGCCCTCCTGAAGATGGCGAAGCAAAATGGCGTCGACCGCGTTTTTGTTCATGCCTTCATGGATGGCCGCGACACCCTGCCGACCAATGGCGCAGGCTACCTCGAACAGCTTCAGCAGAAAATGCGCGAATACAACTCTGGCAAAATCGCCACCGTCAGTGGGCGCTACTACGCCATGGATCGCGACCGCCGTTGGGACCGCATCGCCAAGGGTTACAACGCGATGGTATTTGGCCAGGGCGAGGGTGGTACCTACGTCGATCCCGTGCAGGGCGTGAAGGATTCTTACAACAAAGACGTTACCGATGAATTCGTCGTGCCGTTCGTGTGCGTTGACAGTCGTGGCGAACCGCTCGCTAAAATTGCCGATGACGACTCCTGCATCTGTTTCAACTATCGCGCCGACCGGGTGCGCGAGATCACCCGCGCGTTGTGCCGCAACAGCGGACTGAATGCGCAGGCCGGGAGCGATCTGCCCGGTGCAGCCGATCTCGACGCGACGATTCCTCGTGACCGTGTCCCCAAGGATCTGAAATATGTTTGCATGACGCAATACGACAAGAACTTCAGCCTGCCGGTGGTGATTCCGCCGGAATCCATGGCGAACATCTTGGCAAATGTCATGGGCGGACTGAACATGCGCAACCTGCGCGTCGCGGAAACGGAAAAGTATGCACACGTAACGTATTTCTTCAACGGCGGGGTCGAGCAGCCCTTTCCTGGCGAAGAGCGGATCGTAGTGCCATCGCAAAAAGTTGCAACCTATGATCTGAAGCCGGAAATGAGCGCTGCCGGAATTGCCGAAACGGTCGTCAAAGCCACGAATGACGGAACGTTCGATGTGATGATCGTAAATTTTGCCAACGCCGATATGGTCGGTCACTCGGGAAAAATTGAGCCGACCATCAAAGCCGTCGAAACGGTGGACGCGTGCCTGGGCGAAATTGAAAAAGCGGTACGAGCAAAAGGCGGAGCGATGCTCATCACGGCCGACCACGGCAACGCCGAGATGATGATCGATCCCGTGACGGGCGGCCCACATACAGCACACACGACGAATCCCGTGCCGTTCATCGTGATCGCCGAAGACGCCAAGAATTACACGTTAAAGCCAAACGGATCGCTGCGCGATATCTCGCCGACGATGCTTGGCATGCTCGGCATCACTGAGCCAAAGGACATGACAGGCGCCGACCTGCGGTTGCGGAAGGCCTGAATATCTAGGACAGGCCGGCCGACCCGTCCTAGCTGGGCAAGAACTCGACTCCCGTACTATTCCCTGTTTAGCTCTACGCCGCCCTTCTATTGCAAGGGCAAGCCCTCGCTCAGGCATGTCGCAGCTTTCCCGTCGGACGCGTAGCGAACGACTCCTGACTCATCGGAGCAGAAGGCGCGCATTTCGGTGTCAGGGTCGACCGGAACTGCTTCGACACGGTAGCGTGACGCCGGTGGAGTGCCACATCCCCTCAAAGAGAAGTAGTAACCGTCTCGCCTTCCGCTGGCCATGGTGTCATCGATCAGCATGGCGTGCTCCGGATCAGGCTCCTGACTCGTGGCACTCCCGCCCAATTTTGCGAGTTTGCAAGCGTAGCCACGTTCCGGAAAGGAGGCACTGTAGCTGATCTCGGCGGTGTTAATGGCTTGTACCGCGCCGATAGCGGAAGCTTCGAAGCCGGAATTCGTGATTTTCTGCAGGCCTTTGACGTAGTCGGGATCAGAAAGAGGCATATGGAGAGCTACCGTGATCTCATCCAGTTTCCAGATGTCTTTCTCCTGTTTTAAGAGTAGGACGAGGCGAGGAACGATCGGCATCGGCTCGGGCTGCCCCTGCCTGTAGACATGGAGCGAGAGTTCGATCTCATCGCCATCGCCCGCCAGATCGTCGCGCTCGACGATGATTTCGATCTCGCGTTGTGCTGGCTCGTCGGCAACCTTGAGCAGAACGGGCCCGGCATCGAACGTTTCCAACTTTCCGCCTTCCATGGCGATCCCCTGCCTGAACGATGCCAATTGCCGCAGAATTGGCAGCCTGGTGTCGCCATCTCCAAACAAAGTTTTCCGCGCTGCGTTGGGCACATGTTTCTGAACTGCATCTGGATTTTGCGCTAGCACGACCTCAAGAAGCGCCTGACGTGCTGTTTGTGCCGGGGGATCGGTCTGAGCACTGGCATTGTCGGGGACACAGAATGCTAACAAGAGCGCAAGTGAGGTCAACCGCAAGAATGTTCGCATAGGTTCATCCTTCGTAACGGCAACGGGTTCCCTATAATGTATGAGACGTTGGCGAGGCCCCTTTTGTTCCATCTGCAAAGTAGGAACGCCGCCACGCCTCATTCCTTGCGATCTCGTTCCGTTCGTGTATGAAGATTCTGATTTTTGTCCGGCATCCTTTTGAGTTGTGGAATGCTCCGCCATGGTTTTCGGCCCGTCTGCGGCAGGACTTCCCCCAGATCGAAGTGGTACATCTCCCGGACTACAAGCAAGTTGATGCCGAACTCCCCGACACGGAGATCGCCATCACCTGGTCGATCCGGCCTGAACAGGTCAAGGCGGCGACGAAACTTCGCTGGCTACACTCTCCGGCGGCCGCGGTTCATCAACTGATCTTCCCGGCAATGGTCGAGAGCGACATCGTGCTGACGAACGCCCGCGAAGTGCACGGGCCAGTGGTGGCGGAACATGTCATCGCGCTGATCTTCGCGCTGGCCAAGAAAATTCCCGACGCCGTACGCCTTCAGCACAAGCATGAATGGGGACAGCGGCGTTTGTGGGACGAAGTGCCGCGCGTACGCGAAGTCGCCGGCGCCACACTGGGCCTGATCGGCCTCGGCGCAATCGGTCGGGCCGTCGCGCAGAGTGTCAGGGCGCTGGGCATGCGCGTGATCGCCGCGCGTGCACATCCGGAAAAGGGAAGTGCAGGCGTGGATCAAATCTTCGGCGCCGGACAAGTGGACGAAATCTTCCGCCAGTCCGACTATGTCGTCCTAGCGGCGCCAGTCACGGAGAGCACGCATGCAATTGCCGATTCCGAGCGCATCGCCTTGATGAAACCCGATGCCTGCTTGATCAACGTCGGACGTGCCCAGTTGCTCGACGAGTTGGCCTTAGCCTCGGCGTTGCGAGAGAAGAAAATCGGCGGCGCAGCGCTGGACGTTTTTTCCACGGAACCGCTATCCGTAGATTCCCCACTCTGGGACGAGCCCAGGCTCCTCATCACACCTCACGCTGCCGGACTTACCGAGAAACTGTGGGAGCGCCACTACACGTTGTTCAGAGAAAATGTTCGTCGTTATCTCAACAACCAGCCCCTGCTTGGTGCGGTCGATAAACTCAATGGGTACTGACGGCGGGCAAAAATTAAACTTGCATAAGAAGAGCAGATTGTTCACCGCGTATCCACCCCAAATCCGATGATCGCAGTCACTTCAACCGGTTCGCTTCCCCGAAACGCGGGACGAAACTTCCAGGTCTGAAGCGCCGCCAATATTCTTGAAGTCATTTCCGGGTCCCCCGGGTCCATCACTCGTATGTCCTTCAGAACTCCGGCCCGGTCCAGCGTGCACCCGATAATCACACGGGTAGGGCGAATACCTGGAGGAAGGTCCTTGCGAATCGGTTCGGGCTCAGTGAGAGAACCTTTGGAGGGATGAGCCGCAGAAGCCGGGTCGGAGTACTGCATCACGGCCCTTCCCAAGGATGTTTCGATATTAATAACGTAGATGCTGTCACCCTTTAGAAGACCATAGTAGGGCAACGCACCACAGGACCGTGATGTACAGGACACCGTAAACCCGGCTCGTTTGTGATCATCGGCAGAAGATCGTCCCGGCCCCGACGCCACCGCGCCGCCCGCAGGCCCGAAACTGGGAAGAGTGATCGTGTTGCCACCCTTGACCGAGACTCCTGGCATCGCAGGCGTGCCGCTCGTCCCGCTGCCTGCGCCCCCCGTCCCTGGATATGGCGAAATTCCGGACTTTGCATTCGGATCCGATCCCGGCCCCGGACCTTCCTTGCTGGCGCCTTGACTGTTACCTTGCAGTCCGCTGCCGGGTCCACTGCCTTTGCCCAGGCCAGCGCCGCCGCCATTGCCGCCCAATCCGGCCTTCGCTGTACCCGTGGGTGACATCGCGATGGCTCCGCTGCTGGCCTTGGGCACTCCCAGGTTGGTTCCTGGTTGATTGGAGACGACGACAGCCGATCCCGCCGCGCCGCCGCTTGCTCCGGGAGGAGCGACGGCAGTGCCCGGATCGAGAGGACTACCCGTACCAGGGCCTTTGTTGCCGCGTCCACTGCCGGAGAGTGCGTTCCCTCCGCCGAGGCTGGGTGGCGGAGGCACTACGTCAGTTGCACCGAGGAGGGAACCACCGTTGCGGCTGCCACTACTGCCTCTCAGGCCGCCGCCGTCGGCGCTGACGGGAGGTGGCACGATTTGCGGAGAAATCCCACCAGCGGTCGCGCGTGAAAGCGATCCCCCGCCTACCACGCTGGGCGGAGGCGGCACAGGCGTCGGGTGGAGGTTCCCAGTCGCGGCCCCTCCCCAGCTATTGAGATCACGATTCACCTGCGACGGGGGCGGCGCGACCACGGTTGGCGCGGGAAGCGCCAGCTTCGGCGTGGTGGAAGTTTCACGTACTGGAGATGACACCGGCGGCGCAATCACGTTGGTCATCTGCGTCAGATTCGAACGTGAACTGGCCAAGTCGCGCTGTGCATCGTTCGGGGCAGGCGCGATGACGGAAGTTGTGAGCGAGTTTGTGCTCCGGAGTTGATCGCGCTTGACTTCAGGCGCCGGCGCAACTACCGGCGCGTTTACCGATGGCAGGGAGCGTGTGTTGCCATGCGACACATCCGGTGCCGGCGCGATCACGCTCGCCGTCAGGCTTTCCGGCTTCCGCGTCAATGTTGAATTGAGTTCCGGAGTTGGCGGAACCACGCTGGGCGTGGGCAATGCAGGCGCTGCCAAAGACGCCCGCAGCCCTTCCGTGGGCGGTGGCCCGGGAACCGGCTTAAACGCCAGCAAATTAGCTACCAAGGCATCCGAACGCGGCAGGTTCAGTTTGGGCGCGTCGACCACTTTCTCGATGGGCGTCGATCCGCGTGCAACCCGAATGGTTTGCGTGCGATGGTGCGCTTCTTTTCCGCCGGCGCGTCCTGACTTACCAGCCTGGGCCCCGCCTGCGTCTTCGGTCTTCGGAAGTTCATCACCGCTGTAGTAGACGATGTCCCATTTCTGAATCGGCGGAGGAGTGTAAGGACGAAGACTCTCAATCCGCGCGGTAACCGTAATCACCAGAAACAACACCAGCAATTCCAGAGCCCAGGTCAGCAGCATGCCGCGATAGGGAAACATGCCGATCGGAGCTTCTCCGGCAAGGTGTTTGGGAGATTTGCCGAGTGCCGGACGAACAGCGGTCTTGAATTCCTGCCAGGGCGAAGACCATTCCACAAGCAGCCGGGGCGGATCAGGCCACTGCTGTTGGTCAACACTCTCCGGAATGGTTTCGACGGTGTTCATGCAGCCTCGGTATCGAGCGGACGCTCCATTAGGATATCCACCTGGTCGCCGAGTGTGGTGCGGGAATCGCGAATCGTGCCAGTCGGGAGTTCCAGCACCGACGTAGCGAGGACCCGGATCGCGGCCATCCTCCAGGGCTTCAGTTCTTCTTCAATGTGAATGACGATGCGCTCGTGGTCAAGGTAGAGGACGTCAATAGGGAACCGCATGGCAAAGGTGTGGACGCCATGGCAGGGAGTGATCCAGAGTCCCTGCCCCGGACGGAAGCGCGAAGCGTCCTTTGCCATCAGGCCCCGAAAGCGGGTCCAATGCGTACGCGCGACCAGAAGTTCGGTCGCCAGGTACGTGCTGCGCGTGCGATTGAAAGCGTATCCCGATGGCCCGTGGGCGGGCATGACAACTCCTCAAATTCGAACCGGATTCACCGTTTCCCGCCCGAGATGGGGCCGAGCAAGTGCATCAGCTGAATAACAGCCGGGCCGACGGTGACGAAAATCAGGGAGGGCAGAATAAACAGGACCAGGGGAATAATCATTTTAACAGTGGTTTTAGCGGCCTGCTCTTCAGCACGCTGGCGGCGTTCAGTGCGCAGGGAATCGGAGTGGACCCGTAGGGCCTGCGCGACGCTGGTCCCGAAGCGGTCGGTCTGAATCAGCGTCCCCACCAGGCCGCGGACATCGTCCACGCCAGTGCGGGCAGCGAGATTTCGCAGCGCTTCAGCGCGGGGCTTGCCGGCCCGTGTTTCGAGATTGAAGAGATGAAACTCGCCACTGAGTTCAGGATGAGCGTGCTGCAAGTCATCGCCAACGCGCAACATGGCCTGGTCGAGAGCAAGGCCGGCCTCCACGCAGATTACCGTCAAATCCAGCGCATCGGGCAAGGCCAGTCGAATCCGGCGTTGACGCTCTTTCATCGCCCTTTTCAGAAGAAAGCGGGGAAGAAAGAAGCCGAGCGCGGGCACTCCGACAAGCAGCAGCATGGAATCGAAGCCCGAGAACACGACCACCGCTGCCAAGCCCAGAATGGCAAACACAATCCGCAGGCCAAAAAAATAGCGGACATGGCGAGCATCGCGGTATCCAGCCTGGATCAGCCATGCCTGCGTCTGGGAGGCATCGGTGGGCGTGACTGGAAGCGCGCGGCTGAGCGGATCGAGCGCCTGTTGAATCCTTTCGCGGATTGCGGGCTTCTCTTCGGATTTGGGCCGTTGCTGCCAGCCAATTTCGCGCAGACGGGAGCCGAGCACCGACGAGGGCGCCATGGTCGCGGCTCCGAACGCAAACACCACCACCGCGATGGTGACGAAGATCAGAATGGTGAGAGCCCAAATCATGAATCAGACCTGAATCCTGATAATCCGGCGAATGACAAAATAACCAAGCGTCTGGAGTGTGATGCCTCCGACGATGAGAGCGTGCCCGATCGGGTCAGTAAAGAGCGGCTGAATAAATCCAGGATTCATAACCAGCATGACCACAACAATCGTCGGCGGCAATGCCATCAACAAGACCATGGTCAGGCGTCCCTGGGCAGTGTGCACGCGAACCTGTCGCAGAATTTTGAACCGCTCACGGATTACGTACGACAAGTTATCGAGAATCTCCGCCAGGTTGCCGCCGGTTTCGCGCTGCAGCATGACAGCCGTCACGAAAAACTTCACGTCGACCAGTGGGATGCGTTCCGCCAGGTTGATGAGCGCGTCGCGTACCGGCAGGCCGAATTTTTGCTCTTCGAAAAGCTGGCGAAATTCTCCCGCGACCGGCTCCGATACTTCGCTGGCAATCAACTCCAGCGCGGTGGTAAATGCGTGTCCAGCGCGGACGGCGCGGGCCAGTGTGTCGATGGCCTCGGGGAATTTTTCTTCAAACATCTGAAACCGCTTGGCGCGACGGTGCGATGCGTAAGCGTACGGAATAAAGAATCCAAGAACCAAACCGGCCCACCCAAATGCCGCACTGCCTCCCGCCACCATTAGCAGCACGCCAAAAAATAACGCCGATGCGAGACAGAAGAGCAGGAAATTCCCCGCCCGGACGTTGACCTCGCCCTGGGTCAACATTTTTTGGAGGATCGTGACGCGTTCGGACCTGCGCAGCAGCGTGTCAATCGCCGGGATACGGCTCAGCATTTCATCGCGAAGAAGAGCGACGTCGACTGGCGCCTCGTCCGGTTTCTGCGTTGCAGAAAGCCGGTCACGAAGGGTTCGGGCCTGCGATTTGCGCTGGTCGAGCAGGCTCAGGACGGCAAAGACGCCCAGGCTCACTACAACAAATACGAGGAGGGCGATAGCGATCTGCATGACTAGACCTCCATCCGCGACTCAAATATCGAAGTGGGCAGGCGGCATCCTGCGGTCGCCAGTCGCTCGGCAAAACGTGGGCGGATGCCAGTGGCCCGGAACGAGCCTCGTACGCGGCCAGTCTCGTCGATTCCGGTGCGATCGAAAACAAAAATATCCTGCATCGAGATCACGTCCGACTCGAGGCCGGCAATTTCAGAAACGGTCAACACTTTGCGTGTGCCGTCCGAGAGGCGTGCGATCTGCACCACCGCGTGAATAGCGGACGCGACTTGCTGGCGTACTGCCTTCTCAGGAATATTCAGGTTCGCCATGGCGACCATGTTCTCGATGCGCGCCAGGGCGTCGCGCTGGGAGTTTGCGTGAACGGTGGTCAGCGAGCCCTCGTGGCCGGTGTTCATGGCCTGGAGCATGTCGAAGGCCTCCTCGCCGCGCACCTCGCCCACTACGATGCGGTCGGGGCGCATACGAAGACTGTTAATGACAAGCTGCCGTTGCCGCACCGCGCCCTTGCCTTCGATGTTTGGCGGACGCGTTTCCAGACGCACCACATGTTCCTGCTTGAGCTGCAATTCGGCGGCGTCTTCGATGGTGACGATGCGATCCGAATTCGGAATGTAACCCGACAGTACGTTCAGCAGAGTCGTCTTGCCAGCGCCGGTTCCTCCGGAGATGAGCAGGTTCAACCGGCCTTTCACCATGGCCGATAGCAATTCCAGCATGGGTTCGCTTAGCGTCTTGTTGTCGAGCATGTTGCGGGCCGTGATGGGATCGCGGCCGAAGCGGCGAATCGAAAGACAAGGCCCGTCGAGAGCGAGCGGCGGAATGATGGCATTGACACGCGAACCATCAGCCAGGCGGGCGTCGACCATGGGAGAAGATTCGTCGACGCGCCGTCCGATGCGCGAGACGATGCGGTCGATAATCTGCATCAGGTGCTGATTGTCTTTGAACGAGAAACTGGTGAGTTCCAGTTTGCCCGCGCGCTCCACGTAGACACGGTCAAAGCGGTTGACCAGAATGTCGGAGATCGTGTTGTCTTTGAGGAGCGGCTCGAGCGGGCCGAGGCCGAAGATTTCGTCCAGAATTTCGCGGCTGAGTCGTTCGCGCTCCGCAAAGCTGAGGGGAACAGCCTCGCTGTTTACAGAATTGCGAATCAGGATCAGGACTTCTTCGCGCGCGGCATCGCCCACGCTTCGGCCGAGTTTCTCCAGATCGAGGCGATCCAGAATCTTCCGGTGCAGGTCGGCCTTGACCTGCTGGTACTCGGTTCGCTCGAATGCCTGGAGATTGGCCATGTTGTCTAGACGGTCTTAAACAGCGACCACGCGTTCCGTTTCGTTTCCAGATCGTCTTTCGTGAGATATTCCGCTAATCCACTGATCGAGCGGGCGATCTCGCTGTTGCCCTGCTGGATCACCGGCACGCCCCGATCAATCGCGCTCGATACGGCAAAATACTGATTAGGAATCCGCCAAAGGACTGGAGCTCCAATGGCAGCCTCGGTTTCGGCTTCATTGAAGCCGGCAACTTTACGATAGCGATTCAGCACCAGCGAGTAGCGGTCGCGCGACCCGGCTTCTCCGAGATATTGTGCGACACGTCCGGCGCTCCACAATGAAGCAACATCGGCGTGTCCCACCAACAGAACTCGTTCCGATAAATTGCTCACCAGCCGGGTCGCGCTGTCGAGCCGCGACGAAGCATCCACCACGATATAGCGAAACTGCCCAGCCATGGTGTCGAACAGACGGGCGAAATCCGAGGCAGATGGCTCGATCGGCGCGGGTGTGCTGGCGCCCGCCAGTACTTGCAATCCGCCGGGATGACGCGCCATGAAACTGTCCAGCAGGGAAGAGTCCAGGCGGTGCAGATTCGTGACCGCGTCCGTGATCGTGAAGGGCGGCTTGAGATTCAGGTGCAATGCACAATGGCCGAGCGGCGCCAGATCGACCAGCGCAATGCTGTGCTGGAGCGACTGTAACGCAAGGGCGAGGTTTACGGCGACCGTAGTCCCGCCACTTCCGCCTTTCGCATTCACAATGGTGATGATTTTCCCGCGCGATGTCTCGCGGCCTGGTTTGCGGCGCGTCGAAGTCTGGCGTACAAACGCTTCCAGCAGGTCAGTCGTGGTGGTAGGCCGCTCGATATACTCGCGCGCTCCGGCGCGCATGGCACTCACGATCAACTGGGAGTTCGCCATGCTGCCAATGGCGAACACGGCTGCTTCGGGAAGTTCCTGGTGCAGAAGTTCAATGGCTCGCAAGGCAGCCGAGGTTCCGTCCTGGGCGATGTCAACCAGAATGACCTGAGGCGCGTAGGTTTGCGTTCGTCGAATGACGCTGTCGGAGCCTGCTACCGGTAAGTTGGCCTGGCTGCACACAGTGCGTGCCACGCTGGTTCCATCCACCAGAACCTGGAGCACCGCGCGCTGGTCATTGTCGGTGGCGAATACGGCAACAGACAACTCCGGCATGACTCAACCTTACCACCCTTCCCTCAAAGTATCGGCCCGAACTCCCATGCTGGTGGCCACGCCTATTTCTTAGCGCCTTCCGGCTTCTTGCTGTCGAAACTCTCTTTATCCAGGAGCGGCTGCGGATTTACCGGACCCGCAGGCGCCGCGGCGCTCGGTGCAACGCGCCGCGCGGTGCACAACACCATCAATTCCCCCCGGCTCTTTGTGAGGCTCTTGCTCTTGAAGAAATTCCCCAGTACCGGCAGGTCTCCGAGCCATGGCACCTTGCTGGTCACGTTCGTCACGCGGTTGTCGATCAACCCGGCTATGACAAAGCTCTGGCCGTCCTGCAATTCAAATTCGGTGTCTGCCTTGCGTGTGCTTATCGCCGGCACGGTTGTGCCTCCAACCGTCACCGCGTTGGTGAAATCCAGCGTGCTCACTTCCGGAACAACCCGGAGATGGATATTGCCGTTCGGTTGGATCACAGGCGTGAACTTGAGGCGTACACCGAATTCGCGAAACTGGATCGTAACCGTGGAAAGCCCCTGGCCGCTGGGTTGAGCCACCGGAAATGGAAACTCGCCGCCTGCCAAAAAACTGGCTTCCTTGCCATTCACCGCGATCAGGTTAGGCTCGGCCAGAATCTGAAGCAGGTTCTTCTGTTGCAGGGCGCGAATCACAGCTCCGATGTTGATATCGGATCGCGCAATAAACAAATTCAAGAAATCACTGATGTGTACAACTGGCGGAGTAGCCACCGTGGTGACAGTCTGGGTGTTGCCGTTCGTCACGGTCGTTTGCGCCGTGTTGGTGACGCTCAAACTGCCAAACTGTCCCGTCTGGCTTAGTGCAACGGTGTTGCCCAGTCCGGGCATGAACAGGTTCGCGCCAAGTTCGGTCACTGCTGAACGGTCGACTTCAGCAAATTTCACTTCCAGCAGAACTTCCTGCGCCCCGACTGGTCCGAAGCTCAGAACGTTGACCACATTTTTCGAATAGGCCGAGGCAATCGCGCCCGCGTGCTTGGAGACGTCTTCCGTGGTCACATGTCCGGAAAGCACGATCGCGGAGCGCGACGGCGTCACACTGATCTGTTCGTCCGGGAATAACCGGTGAACTTCCTCCGCCGCCGCGGTGACGTCGACGTCAACCCGCAGATCGAAACTCTGCGATCGTTCGGCCTCATCCCAGATCAAGAGTGAGATTTCACCCGGCGCCAGTCCGTTGACCAGTACTTGATTGGGCGTGACTACGAGAGCGTCTGCTACGGCGGGGTCGGTCACCGAAACGCGCCTCAATCGCTCGGTCGTGTTGATAAGAAGCGATTTTCCGACCATGACTCGTAGAGGCGCCGCTCCGGGCCCCTCCTGCGTGGACGCTCCAGCGGCAGGAATCGTCGTCTGAGGAGTCGTCGGACTCCCCTGTGTGGCCGCCGCCTGCGGAGCGGGTGAACCGGCAGGATCAGCTGGTCGAGCCGACACCGGTGCGATACACAGGACCACAGCGCCTGCGATCAGCGTAAACACTTTCATGAATTCGGACCTCTCTGGCGATCCAAGCGCTGGTCCTTCATAAGAATCTGAACGTCCAAACTCTATTAAAACGGAGTCTCTTCCTTCTTGCTGCCGCGAATCGTTTCCACCTTGTACACAGAAGACGGAACTACGGTTACGGGTATCGACGCCTTGCGAATCCTGGGCTTACCCTCGGTCGAGGGCGCTGGCGAACCTCCCGGGTACAGGGAACTTGCCCGCGTGCCGCCGATCTGCTCGCGCTTGGTATCAAGCGGGTTGCGCAAGGCCAACTGGATGCGGCCTTCCTGCGAGGCAAGGGTCAGGCGCTGTCCGTCATCGGGCGAAACCAGCAGAGTAATGACTGGCGCTGATTGCGTGTCTCCCGTCGCATTCCGCTCGAGGTTTTTACCCACCGCGATGACCGCGACATTTTCGAGAACCGTGGTGGTTTGGCGATCATTACCCTGACTGCCTGTGGCAAGCACATCAACTCGTGAGCCCGGCTGCACAAATCCTGCCACTGAAACCACATCATTCACCCGCACCGAAACCGCGCGCATCCCCGGCGGAATGAGAGAAGGCAATCCCGACCCCGCGTTTGCAGCCGCCAGTTTGCCGGGCAGAATGAATTCGCCCTTGCTCACCGGAAGGACTATGCCTCGGCCAACAACCTGAGTTTTTTTGGTGAAGGCCCCGGGTGGAACTACAGATTGTGGAAAGCGGGCAACCCGGATATCGCGGTCTTCCAGCTTGGCGCCCACCTGAATATCGTTGGCTGCCACCACCACGTCGACCCCTGGCTCGTTATTTGCGGCGGACGACGTGAGCAGCCGGTTGTAAACCGTGTAGCTGACCAGCAGGCCCAAGGCCAGTGCCAAGCCCGCGATCATGAAAAGACGGCTTCTGTTCATTCCTTAATCCCTAATCCCTCCGGGCCAACCCCGGATATAGCCGCACACGCAAAAGCGATCCGTGCCGCGCTTGCACCTGTGCGGCAAGCTGCGTTACTGCGAAATGCTGCTGGCAACCGATGAAAATACGTTGTTGGCATTGCCTCCGATAAGGCGGATAGTGCCAATCACAATCACCAGGATCACAGCCAGCATCACGGCGTATTCGGCAATGTCCTGCCCTTCCTCATTGCGCCACAAGAGTTTGGCTAGGCCAATCATCGTTCGTGTCCTCCCAAGATTCGGATCCGGAAACTGAACCGCCTTTGACGCTCCTACCCGCGGCACCCCTGCTGGGCGATCGGAAGGGGAAAACCCCGCTGGCCTGCGGTCGAGACTCCTTATCCTACTTGAATGTCGGGTCGAGACTCCCGCATAGTCGGGTGTAGTTTCGCAGATTCTGAAGGGTCTGGAACACATTTTTTCACATTTTGCCCTACTTAGGCGGGTTCCCTGTGAGACAGTCAGGCAGGAGCGTGCTTCCGAAGAAACAGGATTGCCTGCGAATCCTGGTATTCGGCGTGCCACCGGGAATCCAGGAGCAGGCCCTGGGCCAGAGCGCCGGACGGAGGAACAAGGACAACCTGGATCCCCCGCTGGTCGAGAACCTTTGCCCAGCCGTCATGGAGTTCGGCGACCTGCCGGAACTGGTGCAGCAAGTCGTCCCCGTAAAGGTCGGCCCGCCCGTCCACGAACACTCGATATTGCGGGTAGAGCTTCCAGATAGCGTAGCCTCCCCAATCGTAATAAGCGAATAGGCGGCCCGGCAGTGTATGGGAGGTCAAAAACTCCACGGCTCGGGCGGGAAACTGCTCGGTCTCGACGCGGGCCTGCTGACGAACGAGGTTATCCCAGCGAGCCACTGTAAATCCCGCCATTAGCAGCAGAACGGCGGCGCCGAAAGTGAACCGCGACCGATCGGGAGACGCTGTGGGTTCAACCCATGCAAGCCCTCGTATGGATGATCCGCCAGGGAAGGCAGCGGCGATCACTGGAGCGGCCAGCAAGACCATCAGGGGAATGTGACGCACAGCATCCAGGGAGGCGAGAAACGTCAGGAACAGAGGCACAAGCACTCGCGCCTTTGGCTTTGGCTGCGAACTAGACAGCGCCCACAGGAGAGCTATCCACATCAGGAATACCGGGAGGTAGCGGAGTTGATGGAAGTCAGGAGGGAGCCACTCGCCGATGAATGAGCGCATTTCTGCCGAGCGCAGAACGTCAATCGGATAGCGATATAACTGCGTGCCGCTGGGGTTGAGCGGCACCAGCGCGAGGCATGCCCCTACCACCACTGCGATGTGGCAAAAATAGGGTCGCGCCTCTTGCCAGAGTGTGTCCCCGACAGCGACCTCCCAGATCAAGCCCACCCCAAAAGCGGCCAGCAGTACGGGACCAAGCGCAAACCCGGCATGCAAATTAAGCCATAGAAGAAACAGAGGAGGTATCCAGAGCAAAAGGCGGGGCCTTTCCCGCCCCCCCTCGAGCAACCACAGCAAAAGGCTCGCGAGGGCGAAAGTGAACATCTGAGGTCGCACTCCCCACGTTGGCGCGGCGGCGAGTGCTCCGAGCGTAACCGCGGCCGTTGCCCACGGCGGTTTGCTTAGGCAACGCAGATAGAGCAGCATGAAACCGACCGTCGTGACGATCGCCGAGAAGATGATCAACCCGGCCTCACCGCTATGTTTCCAGATCTCATAGAACGCAATTTCTGACAGCCACTCATGCGAAACCCAAGGATTCCCGGCGCGTGTGAAAGAGAAGGGGTCCGAATGCGGGATATGTCCGGTCTGCATGATCCATTGACCTGTGCGGAGGTGCCACCAAAGGTCAGGATCTGTGGCTGGACGAGCTGTCATCCCCAACAGCCCCAGGAGCAAAACCAAGGGGAACAGGCTTGACAGGGAAACCTTGCTGGCTCTCACGCGAGCGATCATATCCCAAACAGGGAAGTGCTCCTGTCCTCCTACCGAATTGTGTCTTGTGCGTTTTTCACCTGACGATAGAATCCATGGACAAATGACGCGTGGCAAACTCATTTCTCGTGATCGGCTGGTGGCGGCGTTTCTGCTCGCTATGGCTATTGCGAACGGAATCGAATTCTGGCAGCAACGAGCCCGGATTCTAGCCGGGTATGGAGACTTTTCGGCCTTGTATACGGCCGGCTTGCTGGTGAGGAGAGGCGAGGGGGCATCTCTTTACGACCGGGGTGAGCAGTGGAAGGTCCAGCAGGAGTTTGCGCCGAACGTTGAAATTCGCAAAGGTCCGATGCCATTCATCCGGCCTCCCTTTGCGGCACTGGTGTTCGTTCCCCTGACGTACTTTTCCTATCCTGTGGCCTTCGCGATCTGGTCGTTCACCAAGGTCTGTCTGTTATGGCTGACAGCGACAGTATTGCCTCGTCAAACCCCCTTTTTGCGATCCTATCCTCCGTGGTTCGAGGCATTGCTTTGTCTCGGATTGTTTCCGATATTCCTGGATCTGCTGCAAGGACAGGACGCCATTCTCCTGCTGTTAGTCGTCACTGCCACACTGAATCGCCTGCAGTCCGGGAAAGACATGGCTGCGGGCGCAATCCTGGCGCTGGGGCTCTTCAAATTTCATTTGATAATCCCCATGGCGATCATCTTGTGGCTCGGCGGTCGAGCCCGCATCCTCACCGGATTCCTGCCCGTAGCTGCCGGACTGGTGGCCATTTCATGTGGAATCTCTGGGACGAGCGTGTTTTCTACCTATCCTGCTTACCTCCTCAGTTTGAATCGCGCGACCGGTGTAGGCGTCGTGACGGCGCAAAGCATGCCGAACATCCGTGGCCTGCTCACCGCATTTCTTGGACGCGCGCCTTATCCCGGACCGATCCACTGGATGCTCTTGCCTGTCGCCCTGGGGGCTATGGCGTTTACGGCCCGGTTTTGGAGGTCCCGGATAAACACCGGATTCTCGGGTTTGGCGCTGGGTTACTGCCTCAGCTTGCTGGTGGCGATTCTGACCAGCTATTACGTCTACAGCTACGACATGGCGTTGCTGATAGTCCCGCTGCTTTTGCTGGGCGGGAAATTTCTTGACCAACCTAAACTGCCGGGCCTCCCGCGCCAGGCCATCGGTATTGGATTGCTCCTGCTGATTTGCACTCCGCTGTATTGGGTCTTGATCTTTCGATTTGATTGCGCCTATCTTCTCGGTGTTCCCATGTTCATCCTGGCGCTGGGCATCATGGGCCTGATGCGACACGCTCCGTCCGCGTCTGCTTGACGGACGTCTTCTATTCCTTCAAATCGGTGGCAGACGTAGTTGGCAAAACCTCCGGTGAGTCCAACCGCGCCCGAATCAAAACGAGGACCAGCATTGGAACATAAAAACCCAGGACGCTCCAGAGTCCCACCTGCCGCATCATGCTTGGCGTGTGATACCAGCGCCAGATTCCGACCAGCCAACTGCACGCGACAGTTGCCAGGATGCTCCTGCGGGTCCTCGGAATAAGCCACAGCGCGAACGAGTCATAAAACCACCGCTGCGGTGTCACCGAGAGAAGGGCAAGCAACAAGGCATCGCGGTCGCGGTATCGCCAGAGCGCTAAAACGAGCAGCGGACCGGGAACAATCAGCAGTGGAAAGAAGTGTTCGTATCCCCCAAGCTGAGAAATCCATTCCAGGGGCCAGCGTGGCACCCACAGCAAGCTGGCTAGAAGCAGAGCGGCACTTGCGATAACTCCCTTGCGCGTGATGTGAGTCAACGCGATCGGTCCGCCTATGTTGGGTTTCGTCAGGCTGAACACACAGGCTAGAGGAAACAGCCCGGCGCACATAAGAAGAGGGGTCCATTGGGCGGTGAGCAGAGCCGCCCAATATGGATAGGCGAGAAAAATCAGCAGCCGCTGCGGATTCTCTCGGACGAGTCCAAACGCAAGCAACCCAGAGCTGGCCCCGAAAAACATTGCTCCCGCAAGCTCGCGAGATAACAGCGCGAAAGGCATGGCCACCAGGGCCGCCGGCAATGGATAGGGAATCGCGCCGCGCGGAGTGTACGCGTAGGGATCCTCACCCGCGAGCAAACGGTGGGCCGCGTCGTAGGCCCAGTTGAAGTCGCCTGCACCTAGATGGAAACGCTTCATGAGGAACCAGCAGAAAAAGCTGCTGGCCAAGCCTATTGCGGCAGAAGCCGAGATTCGCCATCTCATGGAATCCATCGTCGAGAGAGTTTCGTGCGATCAGTTGTAACATGAGGGAGCTTGCCGGCCAGCTCTTCGGTCTGGAATTGATTCTTCAGAAATGCATGAATAAACGTTGCGCTGCTCACGCATCCTTCTGGCTAGTTTTCGTCGCTCTGTTGTGCGCTGCCGGTATGTGGAGCTACGCCTACCGCGTATTGATTCCGTACCAGCGCGCCGATGCCGCTGCCCACGGGCGACCACGCGGCAATCTTTCCGACCTCTACCCGCGTTGGCTGGGCGCCCGAGAGTTGTTGCTCCGGGGACGTGATCCCTACAGCGCGGAGGTTACACGAGAAATTCAAGCTGGATTCTACGGGAGACCACTCGATGCCTCCCGGCCGGATGATCCGAAAGACCAGGAGTCTTTTGCCTACCCCGTGTATGTGGCTTTCTACCTGGCGCCCACCATCCGCCTGCCATTTGAAAGCGTTCGAAAGTGCTTCTTCGGATTGCTGGCTGGCCTCACCATAGCCAGTGTTCTGCTCTGGCTGCGAATATTACGGTGGACGCTGCCGCTCTCGGCCACTGTCTCGGTGCTCGCTCTGACCTTCGGGACGATGGTCGTGCTGCAAGCGCTGAAACTCCAACAGATGACCTTGCTGGTAGCAGCCCTATTGGCTCTTGCAATTTTTCTTCTTATGACGAAACACGAGTTTGGTGCTGGATTTGTTCTCGCGCTCGCGACCATTAAGCCCCAGGTCGTTTGTGGCTTGCTGTTATGGCTGGCCCTCTGGACCACAGGAGATGTGCGGCGTCGTTATCGCTGGGTCGTATCGTTCCTGGTTACGATGGCCGTGCTGTGCGGAATGGCGGAACTCTGGCGTCCGCACTGGATCACGCGTTTCTTCCAGGCCATCCAAGAGTATCGAATCTACGCTAGCACCGAGCCAATTTTCGATAAGCTGCTACCGTCGCCCTGGAGCAGGCTGGCCGAGGTTGGGACGGGAGTCGCTGCCGCTTTCGTCTGCTGGAAGAATCGGAAGGTGACGGCAGACAGTGAGGCATTTGTAGTCACAACCTGTCTGATGCTGGCCGCTACGTTGCTTATAGTGCCGACCTATGCGCTCTACAACCAGGTGCTGCTTCTGCCCGCGCTTCTGCTACTGGCACGAGACCGGCATGCTCTCTGGCGTCGCACTTTGGACGTTCGTGTGCTCCTGATCTTGGTGGTCATCCAGCAATCCTGGCAGTGGGTTTCCGGTATTGTCTTAGCCGGTCTTTCCTTCGTATTGCCGGCAGCGGTGGTTTGGAAGGCCTGGACGATTCCCATTTGGACTGCGCTCGGCCTACCGGTGGCGGTGGTGGGCCTGATGTTGGCCCTTGCCTACCGGGGATCGTTGGCTCGGTCAGCGGAGCGCATCTAAGCGTAAAATGCTTACGGTCAGGGCCGAAGACTGGTACGCTTGGCCGCGGAGAAGTGAGAGGGCATGTCGGTTTCATCGGTTACGCCGTCGAGTTCAGTGTCGGGCATCTTCCCCGTCGTCATCTACGTGCAGGGGAATGAACAGCAGACGCTCTCTCTGAATCACACTCCCTACACGGTTGGCCGCAAGGTGGACCGCGATCTGGTGATCCCCGACCCGCGCGTCTCGCGCGAGCACGCGCACATCGTCGCAGAAAACGGAGAATTCTTCGTCGTCGACCAGGGCAGCAAGCACGGAACCTTCGTCAACGGGGAACGGGTGGACCGCCGCAGACTCGCGCGCAACGATCGCCTTGAATTTGGCGCGCGCGACATCGCATACCTCATCTTCCATCCGCTGCATGCCACGTCGAACACCGCGCGCGAATTCCTCAGCCAGATTTCCGGCATCCAGATCGCACCCGAAGCCAGCGATCTGGAGAAACTCACGCTCTTCCTCGAAGCGGCGCGCAAGCTCAACACCATCGGCGTACTGGATGAAATCCTGGTTACGCTGATCGACGCCACCCTTCGGCTGACCCGCGCGGAACGCGGCTTCATTTTCATGCGCGATCCCGAAGGCAAACTCACGCTGGCAGCGGGCCGCAACTCCAAAGGCGAGCCCCTGCTTGACGACAAAACGATTTCCCGTTCGGTAATGGAAGATGCCTGCAATTCCAATTCCGAGGCGATGGTCACCGACACCAGCCAGATGCTCGACATGAAAGAGCGGCAATCGATTGTCGCGTTCGATCTGCGTACGGTGATCTGCATGCCCCTACGCAAACCGCAGGTGCAGGCCATTCGTACCGAGCAACCGACCAGCGCCGAAGTGATGGGCGCCCTCTATGTCGATTCAAGATTCGCCGCACGTGACATCACCAGTGTCAGCACCGACATTTTGCGCGCCATCGCGACAGAAGCCGCGCAGCTCATCGAGAACGCCCGCCTTGTGCAGGCGGAAGAGGCCGGACGCCGTTACCAGCAGGAACTTTCGATCGCCGCTTCCATCCAACAGGGCCTGATGGCAGTGACCATTCCCGAAGTGCCTTTCGCCCGCCTGAGCGGCCGCAATCTCTCTTGTAAAGAAATCGGCGGCGATTTTTTTGACGCGGTCAGCACTCCCCAGGGCCTCGCGGTAGTACTTGCGGACGTCAGCGGCAAGGGAGTTTCCGCCGCCTTACTCGCTTCGATTCTTCAGGGGATGGTGTATTCGCACCTGATCTCGGGCATGCCCCTCACCGAAATTGTGACTGCGCTCAACCGTTTCTTCACAAAAAAACACATCGGATCGAAATACGCGACCATGATCATCGCGCGATTGCGTCATGACGGTGATCTCGAGTACGTAAACTGTGGGCACGTGCCGCCAGTCTGGATCTGCAATCAGGAAGTGTTGCGGCCGTCGCACGGCAACCTACCGGTAGGACTGCTGGCCGACGCCGTTTACGAAAGCGACCACTGCCAGATGAAACCAGGCGACCGCCTGATCCTGGTTACCGACGGGGTCACAGAAGCCGAGAACGCCCGCGGCGACATGTTCGATAGCGATCGCCTCGAAGTCGTCGCTGGGAAGAGCCTGTCAATGGACGACATCTTCGCCGCCGTCGCCGATTTCTGCGGCGGCACTCCACTCAACGACGACTGCACCGTGATCGAGTTGGTTTACAGCGGAAATTAGTGACGCCGGCATTCCTTGTCGGCTGTCTTAAGTATTCTCTACTTTTACAGTCTCGCAGTTTTATGAATATCGACCGTTGACCACGTCTTGTCCGCGGCGTGGCACAGCTTTTCAATCCCACACTCCGCACATTTCGGTCCGCGGGCAACGCACAGCTTCCTGCCATGCCAGATGACCTGGTGCGAAAACAGAGTCCATCGCTCGCGCGGGACGACCTGCATCAAATCCTGCTCAATCTTTTGCGCGTCATCCTGCCGGGTGAGCTCCAACCGGCGTGAAATCCGCGTGACGTGCGTGTCGACGACCACACCGTCGTTCTTCTTGAACCACGTCCCCAGCACGACGTTTGCGGTCTTGCGCGCGACTCCGGGAAGAGTCAGCAGTTCGTTCATCGTATCGGGCACATTCCCGCCAAAATCGGAAATGACCTTGCGAGCCGCCCCTACCACGGACTTGGCTTTGTTCCGGAAGAATCCAGTCGAACGGATATCCGGCTCCAGGTCTTCCGGTTCCAGCGCCGCGAACTGCTGGACCGTGGGATATTTCCCGAAAATCACCGGAGTCACCATGTTCACCCGGACATCGGTGCACTGCGCGGAGAGAATGGTCGCCACCACCAACTCCCAGGCACTTCTGTGCGTGAGTGCGCAAGTGGCCTCGGGATACATCTGATTTAGTCCATCGAAAATAGCCCGGACGCGTTCCGGCGCGAGAGGATCGTATCCACTTACCTTTTGCGCACCCGGTTTGGCCCTATTCTTTCCTGGCTGGTTGACACCGCTTGTGCTGCGCGCCGAAGTCTTAGTCTTCGTGTTTAGCTTTGGACCAGTCGCGCGCTGTGCGCCTTCGTGGCGTCCGCTGCGGCTCGGCTGGCGCGGAGTCTTTCCGCGGGGCATAGGATCTCCTTCTCGCTGCTCACATGGTAGCAAAGCAAACACCAGAGCCCTTCCGGTAATTGACGACGCCTTGCGAACCTGAGTAGTCTGAAAGCCAAAGGAAAATCATCGTGGCCGTGAAGAGCGTTCAACTCGGGCAAGTGTGGCGGCAGGATTCGAGCGGCCAGGACTTCCTGGTCACCAAGGTGTACAGCGAAGTGTTCAGCCAATTCGCCGTCCTGCGTCCAGCGGAAGTGACCGCGCCGGATGCCCCTACCGTCAAAGTGAAAGTCACCAAGTCGGGCGAGGGCGTGACTCTGCCGGGCTTCAGCTTCACGCAAGAAGGGGCCTTCTGACCATTCCGCGGGTATTTATGCACTGTCATCCCGAGCGGAGCGAGGGATCTGCAGTTCGCGTATTCGAAACCTCGATCGCATGACTGAAAAAATTCTTGCTGTTCTGTTTGTCTTCATCAAATCCATCATCGCAGCCACGGGCTATGGCGGCATCGCCATCCTGATGGCGATTGAGTCCGCGTGTATTCCTCTCCCCTCCGAACTAATCATGCCGTTTGCGGGATACCTGGTATTCGAAGGCAGCATGAACCTGTTTTGGGTCGCGACCGCAGGCGCGATCGGATGCAATCTAGGATCGCTGATCGCCTACGAAATCGGCCACTTTGGCGGACGTCCGCTGGTCGAGCGCTACGGCCGCTGGATTCTGATGGGACGTCGCGAACTCGACTGGTCTGACCGCTTCTTCGCGCGCTGGGGCCATGCCGCCGTGTTCGTCGGGCGGCTGCTTCCCGTCATTCGTACCTTCATCGCGCTCCCCGCCGGCATCGCCCGCATGCCGCGTGGCAAATTCCACATCTACACATTTCTCGGATCGTGGCCGTGGTGTTTCGTTCTCGCCTACGCGGGGATGAAACTCGGCGCCAACTGGCGTTCAATCGGCAAATACTTTCACCAGATGGATGCGGTGATTGGAGTCTTACTGGTAGCCGGTATCATATGGTTCGTCCGGTCGCACTGGCGAAATCGGCTACGCACCAGTGAGTAAGAAGAATCCTTGTATCGCCGCGGAATCTAGAGAATTCGCTTTCGCGCCAGCAGCGCCGGTAATAGTCCCCAAGCGGTTGCTCCGTCCAGGGGTTTGATGGGGAGCAGATTGAAAACGGCGATACCTAGGCTAAAATAGCCAAGAATCGCAAGAATTGCGTTGACTACTCCGATGTCGGTGAATCCAAAGACGGACACCCACGCTACTAGCGGAATCGCCACAACCGCCTGAGCCAGAACTCCACTCCATGCGATCACACAATGGTCCAACCGAGTCCAGGGAGTTTCAAAGTCGGTGGTTCCAAAAAGAGCATAGAGTTTGATCGATTCAACCCTGCATCCGAGGCGTTGCGCCGCCACCAGGTGACCGACTTCGTGGATGAGAATCACGCTCAGATACGACAACAATCCGACCAGCGGTGTCGACCCCACGAATCTGTACAAGGCGGGTGAGCTTGTCGATCCGGATCGGAGTGATAAATCTGATGATGGGCGGCGACACCAGCGAATCTTACCAAGTTCAATTGACTCGGTGCCATCAAATCCCGAACGCATGGCTACTCGGAAGGCCTTGCCAACTGCGACGCCACCAGTTTCCACTCACCGTTTCGCTTGAGCAGCACATCAAGATACACGTAGCGCACCGACGACCGCCGGCCGGCAATTTCCACTTCGTCTGACTCCGATCCATTTACAACCGCCATGTCGCCGAACACGCGAATCGTTCGCCCCATCGAGACAATCGACGGATACCGAATCGCGCCCGTCCGGAAATTGTTTAGAACATCCTGCTTGGTGAATGCCTTGCCCGATTCGTTGTGCTGCACGTAGTCGTCGGCAAAGATCTGAGCCAGTGCGTCGACGTCAGCGCTCATTAAAGCCTTGTCTCCGGTTTCGTGCAGCGCGAGGATTTGCTGCTCGTCGCCCGACGTGTTCAACATTGCTCTCCTTGTTTCGCTCAGGGAAGTCCCCTTAATACCCTCAAAAGCTCTTGCTTTTGGGTGGCGCAGCGGTTTACTGCTGCGGTAAGGCCTATGTTTTTGATTTGGGCTTCAGCCCCTGCGGTATGCGCCGCAAATTTTTCCAGCAATCGGAGCCTCATTACGCTGTCGCCGCACAAATTTTTTCACGACTCGCTCGTAACCTTCTACGAACAGTGTAAATTGTGTAATCTCAAACGCTAGGCAAACATCGGCATGGGGCTTCTGAGTTCACTATTTTATCCGTGGGGCTTTGTCCTCCAGGGACTGGCGATCGTGCACTTCATTCGCCGGCGCCCGGACAACTATTGGTTCTACGTCATCATATTTCTCGGCCCGCTCGGTGCGATCGTCTACCTGCTGGTTGAAGCCCTGCCCGACATCGGTCTCGTCGGACAATCCTTCAAAGTCTTTCCCCGTCGCAAGCGCATTAACCAGCTCGAATCCATCATTCGCGACAACCCTTCGCCCGGAAACTACGAAGAACTCGGCGACCTGTACATGGACGACGGCAAGTTTCCGCAGGCCCGCGAGGCCTTCGACAAAGCCATCGCCGCCCGCGCCGATACGCCCGACCCGTTCTACCGGCGGGCAGTCTGTGCCATCCAGATGGGCGATTTCGCCGCCGCCCTGCCCGACCTGGAGAGAGTTGTTGCGAAAGAGCCCGACTACGATTTTCAACGCGCCGCAGGCTTACTGGCGCATGTCTATGCTCATACGGGACAAAAAGAAAAAGCCGAGGCGCTATTTCGCCGGGTAACTACGACTTCAACTCTCTCGGAGACTTACCTCAACTTCGCCGATCTGCTAGCTTCGGAACAACGCAATGCCGAAGCCCGCGATTGGGCGCAGAAAGTCCTGGACAAAAAACCCACCATGCCGAGCTATCTGCGACGCCGGGAACGTCCGTGGTTCCGGCGGGCGAAAGAAGTGCTGAAGAATTTGCCCACGTGATTGGCATTTGACGGATCGACCGTTTCTGGGCATTTGGTGCTAACTCCTGTTTGCAACAGATGTGGAACTATCTTGTACTCATCGGTGTCCGTCGTTACAGAGGAGAACACGAATGTCGCTCAAAGCTAGTGCGACACTGATTTTCGTTTTCAGCCTGTGTGTTGTGTCCGCGAAGCCACAGGACTCGATCCCTTCCGAGCCCTACAACGTTGCCGAGGCATACAAGATATACAGTCTCCTGTTGCAACACGAACCGTCGTACCCCTTTGGCAAGGACACTGTCATGATCCGGCAAGAAGCACTCGTAGCGAGCACACCTTGCTTGACGACGCCCGCCGAAAAGAAATTTGCGGATGCGGTAGTGGCACTCAATCGTCTGCAACGGAAAAGATGGCTACTACAGCCCAGATTTCAGATCGACAGACCTTACAAGCTAATTGGTCCTGAGGTTATCAAAACGCTTCCGTCTCGGCCAGAAAGCGTCACTGCGTCCTACGTCGAAATGTCCACGGTTGGATTTAACCGGGACAAGACCCGCGCCCTCGTGTTTATGGGCAAATCCTGTGGCGGCCTCTGCGGTCACTGGACGTATCATTTGCTTGAAAAGGTTCAGGGAAAGTGGAAGGAAGTGCCGGGCGTAAACTGCTCGATCGCCTCGTAGCTGGCGAAACATCGCCATTACACCAACTATCCGTGGTAGACCCTCGCGACAAGATTCCGTGGGGTCGACCAAGTCGACGCCGAGTTGGGAATACTCACAAGCTGAATGCTATCCTTCCCCCGATGCAAATTGCCTACCTAGAATGCACTCGCTGCGGAGATCATCTTGCTGCTGACCATCCCCATAATGTCTGCCCGAAAGACGGCGGAGTCCTCTATGTCCGCTACGATCTTGCTAGCCTAAAAGGGAAGTTGCGCGTCGAAAACTTAGGCGGTCGTCCCTCCACCATGTGGCGTTACGCCGAAGTCCTGCCCGATGCGAAGCCTGTAACGCTGGGCGAGGGCTTCACGCCCATGCTCCCCAGCCGCGAGTATCCCAACGTCTACATCAAAGACGAAGGCCTGAATCCCACGGGATCCTTTAAAGCCCGCGGCATGTCGGCCGCCGTAACCATGGCGCGACACTACGGACTGAAGAAGCTGGCGGCTCCATCGGCCGGCAACGCAGGAGGCGCGCTGGCTGCCTATGCCGCTGCAGCAGGAATCGAAGCGCACATCTTCATGCCAAAGGATGTGCCCATCGCCAATCGGATGGAATGTGATTACTACGGCGCGCACGTCACGTTGGTCGACGGCCTCATCAGCGACTGCGGACGCATGGTCGCCGAGCGCAAAGACAAAGAAGGCTGGTTCGACGTCTCCACGTTGAAAGAACCATTTCGCGTCGAAGGCAAGAAGACGATGGGCTACGAAGTCGCCGAGCAACTCGGATGGAAGTTGCCGAAGGGAATTATCTATCCCACCGGCGGCGGTGTAGGCATGATCGGCATGTGGAAAGCGTTCGAAGAGATGGAACAGCTAGGCTGGATTGGCCCGGAGCGCCCGAAGATGGTGACGGTGCAGGCGGCCGGCTGCGCACCCATCGTGCAGGCATGGGAAGCAGGGAAGAGTAGTTCGGAAGTGTGGACAGCCGCGGCTACGTTCGCGGCAGGACTGCGCGTCCCCAAGCCCTACGGAGACTACCTCATCCTCGACATCATCAAACAGAGCGCTGGAACGGCCGTGTCCGCGACCGACGACGAAATTCTCGATGCCGTGCGGCATTGGGCAACGGTAGAAGGCGTGTTCGCCGCCCCGGAAGGAGCAGCGTCGCTGGTGGCGTATCAAAAATTACGAGCGTCCGGTTTCTTTCACGCCGACGACACAGTTGTGCTCTTCAATACAGGAACCGCCTACAAATATCTCGACATGATGGAAGCGAAAAGAAGAACGGTTCGTCCCGAGCCGCCCGCCTCCCGCAATATCGGAGGGATCATCGGCCCGTTCTAAGGCGGCGCTTGGCACTTAGCACTTAGCCGTTAGCAGTTGCGACCACGAAACGGATTTGGTTCGGTGACTGCGCCGTACCACTGCTTTACAATGCTCTGTGGCCCTCCTTCAAAATCTGAAGATCACCATGGAGATGATCAAGTGGGAGCACTCAATTTTTGCGCTCCCGTTTGCTCTTTGCGGTGCGATGCTGGCTGCGGGCGGAATCCCAGCCTGGCATCAACTTGCGTGGATCGTGGTCGCGATGGTTTCGGCGCGGTCCGCGGCGATGGCATTCAATCGACTCGCTGACGCAAGCATTGATGCAGCAAATCCACGCACCAGCGTCCGTGCTCTACCCGCCGGACATCTGACGCCGGCCTTCGTCAGCATCTTCGTGCTGATTTCCTGCGTCGTATTTGTTCTCGCTGCGTCCCAACTGAACCGCCTGACGCTCTGGCTGTCGCCGGTGGCGCTGGCGGTGGTCCTGCTCTACTCGTATTCCAAGCGTTTCACTCGTTGGTCCCATCTTTTTCTAGGATTCGCTTTAGGAATCGCGCCCGCTGCCGCCTGGATCGCCGTTCGAGGCTCACTCGATCCGCGTATCTTGCTGCTCACCGCGGCGGTGACGTTCTGGGTCGCTGGATTCGACGTGATCTACGCTTGTCAGGATTACGACTTCGACCGTAATCACGGATTGCACTCCATACCGCGGCATCTGGGAATCAAGGCGGCGCTGTGGGTCGCGCGGCTTTTTCATGTCGTGATGCTCGCATTGTTGCTTGGATTGGTGCTGACGTTCGGCCTCGGGAAGTTGGCAATCGCAGGTGTGATCGCGGTCGCGTTACTGCTCGCGTACGAGCATTCGCTTGTCCGTTACAACGACCTGAGCAAACTCAACGCGGCATTTTTCACCATGAATGGAGTGATTGCGGTGGTGTTCTTCGGGTTTGTAGCTGGCGACCTTTTGCTAGGGCGTTAATTTATTCGGTTTCGAATTTGAAGCAATCAGAACCACTGAAGCCAAAGACTTCCGCATCGAAAGCGAAGGCCTGAGTTATCATTAAAGCGATGGCTGGCACGCACTCATTCCAAACCGACGACGCCCGTCTCCACCCGATTCATGACAAAGTCCTCGCGGGCCGGCGCCTCACGGAGTCAGACGCTCTGACTCTCTATGGAACAGGCGACATCCTGGCCGTCGGCTGGCTCGCCAACCGGGTGCGCGAGCGAATGCACGGCGATACCGCCTACTTCAACGTCAATCGCCACATCAATCCGACGAATGTTTGCGTAGCCGCGTGCCGGTTGTGCGCTTTCGGACGCAAGAAAGATTCGCCCGGCGCCTACACTATGGCGCTCGAAGAGGCCTTCCAGACAGCCGGATCGGGGTATTCGGAGGCGATTACTGAATTTCACATCGTTGGCGGGCTCCATCCTGACCTGCCGTTTCAGTATTTCCTTGATCTTGTTTCAGGTCTAAAAGAGCGCTTCCCGCAAGTTCACATGAAGGCCTTTACTATGGTGGAGGTGTCGTATCTGGCGAAGCGGGCTAAGTTGTCGATTCGCGAGACGCTCATCAAGATGAAAGAAGCAGGTGTTGATTCGCTGCCCGGCGGTGGCGCCGAGATCTTCGCGGACCGCGTGCGCCACATCATCTGCGATCACAAGATTGACGGCGGCGAATGGCTAGACACGGCCCGGACGGCCCACGAGGTCGGACTCAAGTCGAACGCGACCATGCTGTACGGACACATCGAAAATGACGAAGACCGCGTCGATCACCTTTTGAAGTTACGGGCCCTGCAGGACGAGACCGGTGGCTTTCAGACTTTCATCCCGCTCGCGTTCCACCCCGCCAACACACCGTTGCAACACTTGCCGGTCACCACCGGCATGCTTGACATCAAGCAGATCGCGGTCAGCAGGCTGGTGCTGGATAATTTTCCGCACATCAAATCCTACTGGCAGATGATGACGCCGAAGATCGCGCAGATCTCTCTGCGTTTTGGCGCGGACGACATCGACGGCACGGTCGTCGAGGAAAAAATTTATCACGATGCTGGTGCGACCACTCCTCAGGGCCTGCGGCGGAAGGATCTGATCCGGCTCATCACGGAAGCGGGTCGTGAACCGGTGGAGCGCGACACTCTATACCGACCGGTGACGCGGACGGAAACCTCATTCACTGTGTCGGTATAGGTCCGAGTTTCTCTATAACCCCATTGTTGGCACTGCTCTCAACCTAGTTACTCGCCTTGCGAAGCTTTCTAGGGTACGATGCCTTGTCTTGGAGCGCATCGTGAGAAGCCTCGCTACACGCCTGTCTCTAACTGCCCTGTTGTTTGCATCCTCGCTGAGTTATGCGGGGGATCCGCAGTGGGTGGAAATTCGCTCACCAAACTTTTCTGTGATCACCGACGCCGGCGAAAAACGCGGCCGGGATGTGGCGCTGCATTTTGAGCAGATGCGTTCGGTGTTTGGCGCATTGGTCACGAAGGCAAACGTGAATTTTCGGTTCCCCTCCAAATCGTGGCTTTCCGGAACACCAAAGAAATGCGGCAAGTGGCGCCGATGTTCCACGGCAAACCCACAGAGCTCGCCGGTCTGTTTCAAGGCGGCCAGGATCGAAGTTTCATCATGCTCGACATGTCCGTCGAAGACCCGTGGCGGGTCGTCTTTCATGAGTACGCCCATCAGTTACTGAACGCAAACATGAGATTCGAGATGGCCCCCTGGTTCGAGGAGGGCTTCGCCGAATATTTTTCCAGCATTGAAGTGGACAACAAGGAAGCGAAAGTCGGAAAAATTCCGGAGGAGACCTATCAAATCCTTCAGCAGCTCGGCACGATGAAGGTTTCGGAGCTGTTTCGCGTCCAACAGTATTCCAAGACCTATAACGAGTCGGGAGATCACCGCAATACATTTTATGCGGAGTCGGGGTTAGTCGTTCACTACCTGTACGACAAGGCACTCCTTCCGAAACTCGCAATCTATTTCGACGCAGTGCAAACTCAGAAAAGACCTGTCGAGGAGGCCATCCAGTCGGCATTCGGAATGTCAGCCGCGCAGTTCGACAAGGTTCTGCGTGACTATCTGAGCAGCGGGCACTACATGTACTATCCGATGGCAACACCGGCCGGAATTGTTTCCGCGCAATTCGCTGTAGCCCCCGTGAGTCTGGCCGATGCGCGCGCCACACTGGCCGATATCCATGCACACTCGCCGGATTACGAAGACAAAGCGCTCGCAGAGTTTCAAGACGTGCTCAAACTGGACCCGAACAACGCCTCGGCATTACGCGGAGCGGGCTACGCCTATCTTCAGCAGCGTGACTTCGAGCATGCCGCCGACTACTTCCGGCGCGCTTCCGCGCTGAACAGTAAAGATCCGCGGGTGCACTATTACTACGCGATGCTGTTGAGCCAGCAGGGCGTGTCCGACGAGGCCCGGTCCGCCGATATTAAGAAAAACCTGCTCGAGGCGATTGCCCTGGACCCGAGTCTGGCGGACGCTTATTCGCTACTCGGATACACACAAGCGGTCTCTGGCGAGCCGGAAAAAGGCATGGAGACACTGAAGAAGGCGATCGACCTTTCTCCGAGAAATGAGGGCTACCAGTTCAATTTGGCCAATATCTATATCGCAAACCGCAAGGTTGATGAAGGAATTGCCATTCTGCGTAGCCTCTCGGGCAGTGCGGATCGAGAAATGTCGACGCAGTCGAGCCAGGCGCTGGCGCAGGCTGAAAACTATAAGGCTCAGTCGCAGACCTTTACAATGCGCACTGAGGTTGAGAGCGTCGATTCGCACGTTGCGTTGAAGAAACGCGTAGCCGGCGAATCATCGGTCTCGACGCAGCCGAGCGAGGTATCTGCTCCCAAGCCGGTAAAGTTTTTGAAAGGCAAGCTGGTGAGCGTGGATTGTTCTTTGGCCCCGCAAGCGCTGTTTGCGGTCAGCGCGGGCGCGAAGACCCTGAAGCTTCACGTAAGTGATACCGCTCATATCATCGTGATCGGCGCCGATCAGCTCTCGTGCGAATGGAAAAACAAGAGTGTGTCGGTCAACTATCGAGAACGTGCTGACGGGGAAGGAGATGTGGTCTCCCTCGAGGTCCAGTAGAGCCGGAACTTATCGCGCCGAAGCGCATCCAATCACTATGGCAAAAGAGCAAACGATTACGCTGGGCGGCGGATGTTTCTGGTGTATCGAAGCTGTCTTTCAGCGCCTCACCGGTGTGACCCATGTCGAATCTGGCTACATGGGCGGACACATCGACAACCCGACCTATCGTCAGGTGTGCGGTGGCGACACCGGGCATGTCGAAGTGATACGGATCAGCTTCAATCCCGACGAAATCACTTACCGGGATTTGCTTGACGTGTTCTTCGCTGTCCATGACCCGACCACGCTCAACCGTCAGGGCAATGACGCGGGCGAGCAGTACCGCTCTGTGATCTTCTACAACGACGAGGAGCAGCAGCGAATCGCGGAAGAAACGATTGCGGAACTAACCGCTGCAAAAACCTTTCCAGAGGCGATCGTGACCGCCGTCGAGCCGGCGTCGAAGTTCTACGTGGCCGAGGACTACCATCAGAACTACTACAACGAAAACTCACGGCAGCCGTACTGCATGTTCGTGATCTCGCCAAAACTGGCAAAACTCGAAAAGAAGTTTGCCGAGAAATTACGGGCCTAGGCGCTGATTGAGGAGAGGGTCAGGCGGCTTCGGGATCGTTCTCAGCTCGCGTTGCCGTAGGTTCGCCTCTTTCTTCAAACAACAACCGCCGCAGACTGCGGAGATCATTCAGCGCTCGGCCGCTGCTGTGCAGATGCTGTTCCAGTTTTTCCAGCTTGTATTGCACAAGCCGCAATGCCTCCACACGACGATCGGAATGTCCGCCAGACGCGTCCGCCAGGTCACTCGCAATCTCATTGCGAGCTTCGGCAACCGTCTGCTGCAACAGGCGAATGTAGTCCCGGGCATTTTCGATGCTCTCGAAGGGAGTCTCGGAATGATTACTCATGACGAGACCTTTCTGGCTGGACGGTGACGACGATACCATGAAACGAAGGAATGGCGGAGAGGGTGGGATTTGAACCCACGATACCCGTTAAGGTATGTCCGCTTTCGAGGCGGATCGTTTCAACCACTCACGCACCTCTCCGGAACGGAGCTATGTGTCGGACATCGCTGACGATGCCCGACGTTTTCTAAAGAACACCTGCAGGATTTCCGCCGAACGGCCTGCCAATACCCCACCGAGAACTTCCATCCGGTGATTCAGGGCCGGGTGATTCAGAACCTGCATTACCGAACAAACAGCGCCGGCCTTAGGATCGTCCGCGCCATAAACGAGGCGGCGGATGCGGGCGTGAACCAGTGCGCCCGCACACATGGTGCAAGGTTCAATTGTAACAAACAGCTCGCAGTCTACCAGTCGGTGGTTGCCGATATTGGCCCCGGCGTCGCGGAGCGCGACGATCTCCGCGTGGGCCGTGGGATCGTGGTCGGCGAGGTTGCGGTTCCATCCCCGGCCCACCACTCGCCCGTCGCACACAACCACAGCCCCGACCGGCACCTCACCCGTATCTAGTGCGCGTTGCGCGCACCGTAGAGCCTCTTCCATCAGAAGTTCGAGCGGCGGCGCGGCGGGCTCATCGTCCGTTCGTAGCCGTGGGCTGTCTGTTTCGGGCACGGAAGACATTGTACGGTTTGATCGGATCACCTGCGACCATCACTTCTGCTTTTGGGTGGCGCAGCGGTTCACCGCTACGATTGAGTCCTCTCCCTTGACCTGAGCTTCAGCCCGAGGGACGCGCCGCAGACTTTCTCGGCAATCTGTACAGCCGGTCGGACTCCGCAGTCTTGCGGCTTCAACTTCAGATCAACCGCAGCACCGTCCGCACCACATCCGGCACGACAGCGTGCAGTACCACAGGAACGACCGTCGCCACCACGGACCTCGTCACCACCAGTGCGGGGAGAGCAATCAGTGCCCAGATTGCCGGAGAAAGATTGGCGAGATAGGCTCTCATAATCATTTCCTTGAGTTTTGATACGCGGAGGATCTCCCCGAAGTTCCCGACAGATTCCGCCGAACAGGCCGGCACTAAGCCGACACGGAAAAGGCACTGCTGGGGGATGCCGCAGGATCGCCAATCAACCCGGAAGCCTCAAACGGTACATCCGTCTGTAGGACGCTATACGCCTGCTGCGCCGCCGAAAGGTTGCCGGCCGAGAGTGCGTCCCCCAATTGATTAAACTCCAGCCCACTTGTTTTTTGGGAGCCGCCACCGCCCACACGATGATGATGATGAAGCGAGCCCGACGCTTGTGTCTGGACACCCAGTTGAAGGGCGGTGAAGTCCTGCTGTGCAGCGGGAAGGTTGCCTGTTTGCAAATCCTTCGAGAGTTGAGCGAGGGACGCCGAGATCGGGTTGGTGGTTTGCGCCGGCGAAAAGCGGACCGGCGGGCCTTGAAGCTGCCGCAGACTACTGAAGTCAGACTGCGCCGCCGACAGATTTCCGGCCTGCAAGTCCTGCCCCAGTTGTTGAAACTCTTTCTGGAAATCTTGAATCCGGTTCTGCGGATTGCTGATCGCCTGACGGTAGAAATTGCTGCTGGAAATACCTGCAACCGACATTATTGAGCCTCCTGGCAGCACCGGTTCCGGGTGCCGCCTCTCATTGTGAAAGCAGTCGGCCGATGTCTCCGCCGAGTCTCCTCAGGTACGAGGGCACCTCTCATACCAATTGAGGCCCTCGGCGTAACGCTCTGTTTCTTTTGAGGTAGTCCTGAATTGTTCAGCGGCGGATCCCCACGCGAAGTGGGCAACGCGTCGCACGCTGCCCAGTGCTTCCCGGAAAAGATTGCCTAGACCACGCGTGCCCCCGAAGTTCGCTGTGACGGGGCGGGTAATTCTCAACCACGGAGAAGACTTAGAGCGGCAGCCCTTGAATGTTCCACGAGATTCGATGCACCGTGCTGTTAGTCGCAAGGATCGCGGACTTGCCCGGCGCGAATGCCAACCCCACCAGGCCCTGTCCTGAAACTTGCAGACTCGCCTTGCCGTCGGGCGTGATCTTCACAATACCGCGTTTGCCGGAGAGGGAAGCCGCCACATAGAGATTGCCGTCCACATCGAATGCCATCCCCTGCGGACGCCCTAGCCCACGGTAAAAAACCGAAACGCTGCCGTGCGGATCAACTTTGTAAATGCAGTCGAAACTCGAGGTCGTCGGACCAGACACGAACAAATAGCCATGCGGACCAAAAGCCAGATGGTACGCGGACACGCTCGGCTCGATCGTGGCGAAAACAAAGATCTGGCGATCGGGAGCGATCTTGAAAATCGTTCCACTGCGGTCGCCCACGTAAAGATTTTGCGCCTGATCGAATGCCATCCCGGTTGCGACGCCCATACCCTCGGCATAGGTCGACATCGTACCGTTCGGCGCAACGGTGTAAACGGCTTCGTCATGGCGCGAGGAAACGTACATTTGTCCGGCGCGATCGAACGCGATGGCAGTCGCATTCATCATTTCATTCAAGTAAGGCTTCACGACATAGTTCGTGTCGATCTTGAAAATCGCCACGGGAACTTTCTGTCCCCGCGATCCCGAGAATGTCACGTAGATATTGCCTTCGCGATCGAGCGCAGGATTCGTTACCGGATGAAGATTGTCAGCAATTGGGGTTGCCACCTGGATGGTATGCGCGTTGCTCACATGACCGTTCGTACCCACCACGACAGGCCCGGAAACCGCTTCGTCCGGGACGCGAGCAATGACAAAGTCGTCGGCACTGATCACCACAGAACCCTCGACCTCCCCGAAACGCACGCTGGGCCGCCGCAGTTCGGGCGGACGCAGCCAGCTACCCAGAATACGGACCTCGCCGCCCGGCAGCGCAAAACCCGGCGCAACCGCCTCAATGTGCGGCTTGCCGTTCGCGCTCTTCTTGCCCAGCAATCGATCCGAAATTCCCATGAGTGTTTCTTCGAGAAGCCTCGTCTAACCTATTAGAAGTCGAAAGTGCAGCAACAGATGCATGATTCCTAACGCGTACAGTCCAGCCCCGAGATCATCGACCACGATTCCGACGCCTTCGGGCAGTCTTTCCAATTGCCTCACAGGCGGAGGCTTCAGAATATCGAAGACACGAAAAAGTACAAGGCCCGCCAGAAAAGTTTTCCAAGAGAGCGGCACGCCGATCAGAGCCACGAGCTGTCCGGCAACCTCGTCGATCACCACAAATTGCGGATCCTTAATCCCTGTCGCCCGTACTACGCGCGTGGCGGCCGGAATGCCAATTACGGTTACGGCAACGGCAGCAGTGACGGTAGCCCAGACACGGTAGTCCAGCGGGATAAACCAGCTTGCCAACGCCCACAGGATCACTGTCGCGACCGATCCCCAAGTCCCCGGGCCCGGCTTGAGACGACCTGCGCCGAAAAAAGTGGCAATCAGATTCGACCAACCCAAAGTGCCTGGGCGGGACGCCCCCGCGACAGCCGACGGGCCACCGGCGGTACGATCGGGAGTCGTGCTGGCTACCGTCGGCGTGTCATTCACGAACTCTCGTCTCCGTCGTCCAGATTCGCGTCTCGAATGACTTCCTCTTCATCGGATGACGGCGACGAAATAACATAAGCCCCACTCGCCCATTTCCCCAAGTCAACCTCTTTGCAGCGGTCGCTACAAAAGGGGAAGTAGGCACCTGTGCTGACAACTGCCTTCTTGCAGATCGGGCAGCGGAGTTTAATTCGGCGGGCCATAAGGAGCATTAAGAAGTAAGCGGTTGCCGACATCCGACCGCTGACGTTACAAGATTTCGGCGACCAGATCGTAGTCGTGCGCCTCCGTGACGCGGCAGCGGTAGAAGTGGCCCTTCTGCGGTTCCGTGCCTTCGGGAAAATCGTTCACGAAGACTTTCCCATCGATCTCCGGTGCATGCATGGCCGTGCGGCCTTCGAGTAGCAGATCGCTTTCCTCCGACGGTCCCATCATCAGCAAGTCGAGTTCG
>DATMNN010000029.1:0-5311 GCA_035569025.1 Terriglobales bacterium | reverse complement strand
CGGCGCGCAGATACTTCTCGCTCCCCAGCGTCAAATACGCCTGCATCGCGGAACTCAGCGAATTTACGTAGCTGTAGGCGTGTTTGCCCGCAAGCACGTTGCGTCCCTCCGCGAGCGGATCGTAGTACTCATCATCCAGATATTGAATGCCGAGCGACCGGTACCGCTCACCGGCACCCCGTTGATACGAGATGAACAAGTTTTCCGAATTCGTGTAAGACTCGTCCCAGGTGTATCCCACGGACGGATTCTTGCGCCATCTTTGGCCATGCTCCACGGCATTTCCAGGCAGATGGGGTAGCGCAGCATCCGTTGTGCGTTCCAGAATTGAAAAGGCGTCGGGATCGCCGGCGAACTGGTGTGAATCGATGAGTCCGCATACCAACTTGTCGTAGCAGTACGCCGGGTAGCGATTGTTCTCGTAAAAATCCCCTGAGATGGTTTGCGCGTAGAGCCGATTCAACCTCAACACCTTTTCACGAGTGGCGGGAGAACCGGTGATTGCATACATTCGCGCAAGCGCGGAAACCCACTGACCAAAAGGGCAGGCTGGGGCAAAACCATCTTGAACGGTGTCGGGATCGTAGTTTGGATCGTAGTGATACCAGCCACCTAGATCCTCGCCGGGCGCTGGCAACCCCGACATCTGGCGAAGAGGCTTGAGCAGGCTGTCATCACTCAGTTCCATCAGCACAGCGTGTGTTTCATGCAATTGATTTTCATGCAGCGTGCTGTTCAACGTGACGTCGGCGTACCCAAACTCACTAAGCGGCCGTTGGTTTGGGGATGTTGCGATGGCTGGCAGAAGCCCCAGCCGAAGGGTTACTGTTCCCGCAGCCGCCAGTGACGTCGAGTGTAGAAATACTCTGCGGGAAATCCTGGGTGAGATGACCATGGACCCTTTTCTTTACGCTCCGAGCCTTTGCTGTTTCCAAACAATCGCATTCTCCGCCATTTTGTACCATCGTGGAAGTGGTTCATAGAGGCGACCGCCCCCGCAAATAAGCCAAGAAGGAGTTCCAAAGCGATCCTCTGAATCTCTGACCGCACGATCCCCGACCAATCGTCTTCTACGGGATTCAAAACACTGACCAGCACAAGCTCTTGATTCTTGAGCCAAATCATCTTTTTCTCTTTGAAACGGAATGAGTGCATGAGCGGTCAAAACCCAGCGGTTCTGAAAATCGTAGGTCGCGAATTCCTTATCTTGTTGAGAATCAACGGAATGTGTTATTCACTTAGGCGGATTAAGAGTCGTACTTGGAATGGGGTGGGGAGAGGTGTTAGCGATGAAACGAAGCTGGAACTGGGCAGTGTGGACCGGCGCGTTGCTGGTTTTACTAGGAGTGGTTAGCTATCCGCTGTTTTTCGTTCGCTTCCCGACGCTTCGCGATTTTCCGTGGGCGAACCTGCCGATGATCGCGCTCGGGTTGGTGCTGCTCACCTTGGGGCTTACACGCGCATTCCAGCATCCGGATCTGTTTCGAGGTAAACTTTTCGGCAGTGTCCTCGCGGTGCTGGCGTTAACATTCAGTGGGTTTTTCCTCTACGGCATTTTCATCGGCGCGAGGCATGTGCTACCCGCTTCGCACGGCGCGCCGCAAGTGGGCCAGACGGCACCAGATTTCACGCTGCCGGATTCGCAGAATCACCAAGTGACTTTAACGGGTGCGTTGAATTCTCCCTTCACTCCAGAGAGTACAACCGGAGCCGAGAAGAACGCGGTCCAGGCAGCCGGCGTAGTTTTGATTTTCTACCGTGGATATTGGTGACCGTTCTGCAACTCCGAGTTACGGAGTTTCGAGCAGGCGCTGCCGGAGTTCGATGCACGGAAAATTCGAGTGATCGCCATCAGTGTGGATTCACCCGAGGATTCCGAAAACCTACGCCGGTCGCAGGGCTACAAGTTTCCGATTCTTTCGGACATACATGAGGACGTAATCCGTAGGTGGGATCTGGTGCACGTGCACGGCCGACGCGACGGCGCGGACATCTCGCGACCAGCAGAATTCCTAATCGACCCGTCTGGGAAGGTGCGCTGGGCGAACCTTACAGAAGATTTCGTGGTCCGCGCCCGGCCAGAAGAGGCGCTCGCAGCGTTTGACGCGATAAACAAATCATCGCGCTCCAGAGAGTAGAACTCCCGATAAGTCGGGTTGTCGTCAGGAAATAAAGCGCTGACGAGATGGGCGTTTCTCGGTACTAATCCGAGAGACGAACAGGAACCGTAGCCCCCTGGCTGCCGGGCAGCGCGTTCTCTCCGTCTAGGTTCTCGAGTGAATATTTTGCCCGATAAGATGTGAGGGTCCATCATCATTCGCTCGATTGCAGCGCATGCAGGGCCGCGTGGCTCTGTGCAACCGGTGGCGGAATATCACCCTTCAACATCAGCCACAGAATGCGGTTATAGAGCTGATCGTCCACCCGATCGGGTGTGCTGAGATCCAGACTCTCCGACAAGCGTGCGGCTGCAGTATTCTGCGGATTCTTTTCATTCAAGTCTTGCGTGGGGATGATTGGATCATAAGGCGTCAGGTTGGGCACCGGTGCGAAGATGTCCACCAGGGATCGGCTGAAGTAATCGAACTTAGAGAGCCTCCCCATGCCGAGGATGTCCTCGATCGCCGCGATCACGTCCGTCGTGTTGATGAAGCGATGCACCGTGCCCGAACAGTTGTAGGCCGAGATGGCGTAGAACGGCGCGCGGTGCGAATCGGTGTGGTCGGGCCCCGCCTGCGCGTCGTCTTCAACGACGAAGATCACCGTGTCCTTCCAATACGGGCTGTGCGAGAGCGCCTGGACGATCCGCCCAAGTGCGAGGTCGTTGTCGGCCATGCACGCGCCCGGCGTGCATTTGCCCGGGCGCCCAGCGGCTAGGTGGTCCATCGGCAGCCACATGACTTCGAGTTGTGGCATGTTGCCGTCGCGAACATAGCGTTGGAATTCGGCGATCCAAACATCCGCGCGCTTCTGATCCTGCGTAACCAGATCCATCGGGACATAGTCAGGATTCACGTCGGCGCCCAAGTCGCGTTGCGTCACCGGCCAGCCGGGATTCCCCTTGACCATCTCGCCGTAGTCGCGGAAGGTGATGCCCTCTCGGATTGCGAGTGTCCACAGGAAGCCGCGTTCCGGCTCATCGCTCTCTTCGCCGTCCATGTCGGCCCGCTTGCCGGCGTAACCGGAGGGCACGATCTTCTCACCGTAGTTCGTGACGTAGGCGGCGGTGGACCAGATGTGTCCTTGCGAACTGACCTCGGCATTCACGAAGAAACGATCGAACAGGCCGAAGCGTCGCGCGAGCGCGTGGTGGTTCGGGGTGATGGTGATGTCGGGGAAATAGATGAGGCTCGCGTCGCCATCGCCTTCATTCATGTCTCCGAGGACCTGATCATAGGTGCGATTCTCTTTGATGATGTAGACGACGTGGCGGAACGGCGGATAGCGCCGCGCCGCGGGCTTATGCTGCCAGTTATTGGCGGCGACGACGCGCTCGGTGAAGCCGGCCAGTTGCGGCGGCGGCAGTGATGCGGAGAGCACGCGCAGTGTGCCATTCAACTGTCCGAGTGTGTATGCTGTCGGCTTCTCGTTTGGCCAGTTCGTGAGCGGCACGGGGCCGTCGGGGTTGGCATGGGTGCCGTGCCCTTTCCCGGAGAGGGCGAGGAGTTGCCCACCTGCTTCGGCGATCGCAGTGGGATACCAGTCGGTCGGAACGCGCCCGAGCAATTTGCCGGTCGCCACATCGAAGACGGCGATGGCATTGTTGTCGGCTTCTGCGACCAGCAGACGCTTGCCATCGGAGGTAAGTGCGACGGCGTTGGGTGTGCTGCCCTCGGGCGGGGCGCCAGGCGCGGCATCGTGCAGATAGCGCGCGACCTTCCGCAGTTTCGTGTCGACGACGGCCACGCGGTCGCTACCCGCGAGCGTGACGTACATACTCGTTCCCCTCACCGCCAGCGCCGACGGATGCGGACCGACCTCGATCCGGCCGAGATACGCGAGCGTTCCGTCCGCCAAAACGCGGAACTGCGACACCGTACTGCCGCCCCAAGCCGAGACGAGCACCTGACCGTCCGCCGTGAGCGAGATGCCATAGGGATAATGGTCCGTAGAAAACCGTTGCGTGATCTCGCCGGTCGCGGCGTTCACAACTGCGAGCCGATCGCCGGCGTCCTCGGCGACATAAAGGAATTTTCCGTTGGGCGAGAACGCCAGTCCCGCCGGATAGCTTGTGCCGGTGCCATCCGCCGTTTTTGCCTTCGCTAGTTCGAACTTGTTCTCGAAGGTGGCTGCGCCGTCTTTCCAGGCGTAGACGAAGATCATGTCAGTGTTGCCGCCAGAGACGTAGAGTCGGTGGCCGTCGGGCGAGAACGCGGCGCCGTAGAATGCGCCATCCTGGAGCAGTGTCTGGGTGACCTTCCGCTTCTTCAGATCGACGACCTGAACGCCCTGCTCGCGCCAGCCGCTGAGCACGACCACGGCTCTATCCTTTTCAGGCGTGATTACGAGATTGATCGGCAAGCTTCCGAGGTCAACCGCTTCGCCGGCGGGATCGAGTCGCACACCAGTCGGCAGCGGCGAAGTGAAGAGTGGCTTCCTTTGGGCGGACACCGACGTGCACAGCAGTGCAGAAAGCGAAAGAACGAGTCGACAGATACGGAGCGAAAACATAACAAGCGTTCCTCACAGACACGGCGCAACAAATGACATTTTGCGGCTGTTCCAGCGTCCATCAGGCTGGAGCTTCCATATCGTACCGGATCGCCCCATTGTGCGATGCCATTGTTTCTCATCGGCAAAAACCAGATGGAGATGGCTGCCAAGCCAATGGCGGGCACAGAACAACTAGCGCGCACAGCATGAGATTTGTCCCGCTAAGTCGGCTTCTCGTCAGCAATTGGTTGGGTCTTTGTTAGCGCGTTTCTCGGTACCTATCTGGCGAGACCTCCCACAAGCGGACTTCTGGACCCTAAATTCGTGGACCGGCAAGCGTCAAATTAAGTTCTGAGTCTGCAGAAATTAAAGGGCAAGGCACTCGCGTGCAATGCGAATAATGGCTTCCAGCGAATGCTGGACATCTTCCTCGTTCGTCACCCAGGAAGACACGCTGATCCGCATAGCGGTTCTGCCTTGCCAGATCGTGCCTCCGCACCAGCATGTCCCATCTTGTTGTACGCATCGGATCACCTCTTGGGTCACTTCTTCCGGACCAAAGGAGACCAACACTTGATTGATGACCACATCGTTCAATACATTAAATCCGGCGTTACGCAAACCAGCGGCGAACGTTTGGGCATGCGCACACGTCCGC
>DATMNN010000028.1:0-3709 GCA_035569025.1 Terriglobales bacterium | reverse complement strand
ATGCCGACCAGCGTTTCGTGCTCGTCCAGGACGACCAGATGGCGGATGTGATGCTTGCGCATCAGTTCTGCGGCTGTGGCCACCGAGGTGTTCACGCTAACCGATAGCGCCGGACTCGACATGATGTCCCGCACGCGCGTGGTATTGGGGTCGCCGCCGGCGGCGACGACCTTTTCCATCACGTCACGCTCAGTCACCACGCCGACGACCACAGTCCCTTGGAGGACGGTCGCGGCACCGACGCAGCGTTCGGTCATCGCGCGCGCCGCCCGGACGACCGTATCCTCCGGAGCTACCGTCAAGGGTGGCTTGTTGCCTAGCCGAATCAGTCCCATGCTAGCCCCCCTCGTGCAATTTGACGGGCCATTTTACTCCCGTGATCAGCTCTCAGAACGTATGACTGGCTGCAATCCGTCCGAACTGCGACCGTCGACGATGGGCCGAATTCGGCCAAGCGCAGCCCTGCGATTCGACTGACCAGTCGGCGCGAAGAAACGCCAAACGCGAGGTCGTGATGCCGAGTATCTACGCCGTGGAATGCGGTAGCCGGCCTCTAGCGTTCGGTTTCCGTGCGTCAACCGATCGATCCCATCGGCCCCGGATAGCTCACTTCTTCGAGTTTCCCGGTGTCCACGTCGTAAATGAATCCGCGCACCGTGACCGCGTCCGGACCGCTGGTCGGCAGCCAGGGGTGGTTAAGAACCGAGGACATCCCTCGCCGCACATCCCACGACAGGCGTTCCATCTGTTTCGCGTCGCGCGGGGCGTCGAGCGGCTCGAGTTGGCCGCGGAAAGCGTGGAACGTAGCTGGTGTGGACGCACATTTCTTGCAGCTCGTGAACGCGCGGCTCGTCGCTTGGCCCAGCAATTTTTCCGCCGCCGGGTCGCCTTCGAGTCCAGCTTTGAGCAGGTTGTCGCTGAAGGCCAGCATGCCGCAGCGAGTATGGTGGATCAGGATGATCTCGTTGGTATTGAGGAGGTGGTGCGAGATGATGAGGCAGCGGATCGCATCGTCGCTCACGACGCCCCCTGCGTTGCGGATGATATGCGCGTCACCGGTCTGCAGGCCGAGCAGGTCCTCCACGTCGAGGCGCGCGTCCATGCACGCAACGACCGCAACTCGTTTCGACGGCTGAATCGGCTGCTTGCCGGGATAAGCAGCCTTGTGCAACGCCTGACCGGCTGCGTACTGCTTGTTGTTGTCCAGATATTGATTGGTCATCGAATTTGCCATGGTCCTCCTCATTGGGATTGGGGAGCCTGCAGGATGCATTCATTGCACCGGTTGAAACATCATCCTACGCGAGACGCTGCTGACTAGCGTCGAGGGTCGCTTGGCCGGCCTTTTGCAGGGCGTTGCTCGCTGACGACGTGGCTTAGCCTTCTGGTGTGGCGCCAGTACCTTAACCCGTCCACTAACCGAGATTTGACCTCGCAGCGAGTATAAGATGGTAGGTGCCCTCGACCGACGGAGTTCGACCGAAAACCTGCCATACAGGGGCTAAAATGGCTGCCCGATAGCCGCCGTTCGTGAGCTATCTAATGAACCGGTTAAGACGCGCGGAGTGCTGTATCCCAACTGGCCCCTTTTCTGGTCTGGTTAGCTTCCAACGGAAAACGGGAAGAACGCGCACGCGTCGCTTCCGTCCGTCACGTCTTTGGCCAAACGCTCGCTTAATACGACGTTGCTGGCGCGTTTTCCGGAGCGCACCGGCGCTCGTGAAGGTCACCATTAGTGTGGCGGCCGCCCTGACGCTGTCACTCGCCATCAACTGGACCTATCAGGTCATCCGCAAGCCATCGGAGCTGTTCTTCCCCGTCAGCGGAACACTCTACAAGACACCGTCCGAAACGTGGCGACGCTACGCACCCATCTTTAGTTGGGACGCAACGAACGTGATCACCTCCGACCTTCTGGCGGCGATTGCGCAAGTGGAGGGCTCTGGAAATCCGGTGGTGCGCACGTACTGGCGTTGGTCATGGACATCACAGCCGTTCGAAGTCTACCGGCCAGCTTCGAGCGCTGTCGGGATGTATCAGATGACGGATGGAACGTTTGCAGAAGCGCGGCGCTATTGCATTCACAATCACGTTGTCGTGGAGGATGGGCCTTGGAATAGTTGGCGATCGTGCTGGTTCAATGGCCTGTATGCCCGGGTGGTGCCTGCCCACGCTGTCGAACTCACATCGGGCCTACCTCGACCGCCGTGTCGCAATCACCCTCGAGCGGCGCCGAATGGCCTTCGCTACACTCCAACACAAGCAGGAGCTGGCTGCGCTGATCCACCTGTGTGGCGCGGGCGCGGGCGATGACTACGCCAGCCGCGCTTTTCGGTTGATTGACGGCCAGCGGTGTGGGGATCACGATGTCCGCGTGTATCTCGCGCACATCAATGAGATGAAGAGTGTCTTCGACCGCCTTGCACGAACTCATTCAGACAGACCACCTGACAACCCTGCCCCTTCTCACGACAAACCTAAGTTCGATGCCGGATAGCTGCCGGTCTGCGCTTCGTGGGATTGGGAAGCGGAAAGCTGGGCAAAGACTAGCGGAATTGAGTTCCGGAAAGAAAGCGACCAGGCGCGAGACCTAGAAATCGAATCTCGCGGGCGACAACCGGCAACCGGAGTGTTTGAACTCGGGGCACGTTTCGATGCGCGCAATCGGCAATTTTCTGTGGTTCATTCTGGGCGGGGCGTTGATGGGCCTTGCGTGGTGGTTGGTTGGCGTGGTTGCGTTCGTGTCCATAGTCGGCATCCCGTGGGGCAAAGCGTGCTTCGTCATTGGTGAGTTCTCCTTCTTCCCCTTCGGTAAGGAAGCCATCAGTCGGAAGGAACTCAAGCAGACGGACGACATCGGTACCAGTGCGTTGGGCACGTTTGGCAACGTCATATGGTTCCTCTTCGCCGGAATCTGGCTGGCGATCGGGCATGTGCTCTGGGCCCTCGGGTGCTTTGTCACCATCATCGGAATTCCATTCGGGATTCAGCACCTGAAGCTCGCCGGCATTGCGCTTGCCCCCATCGGCAAGACCATTGTCAGTAACGAGGTGGCCGCGGCGGCAAGAGCGGCGGCGGCCACTGCGACGGTTGCTGATTTGAGGAGTAGCAAGTGACCGCCGGTTCGGGGGCCTAGCCCAGACGCCTCATTCCGATCGATCTGATGATCGCCCTCACCGGCGGGTGGCCCTGGCGCGTTGGAGCCAGGTCTCCAACAACACCAGCAACGCCTCCGGAGAGAGCGGGGCGACGCGCAGGTCGCGGCACCCTAGGGCGTACCGCAAAGTTCATGGAGCATGGTCAGCTGCTCGCCTCGCCGCTAGGGTTTGATCAAACGCAGGTCCGTTTCAACTGTGCTTGGTTTGGAGATGGTTATCCGCTTGAATCCAGTATGCAGCGGGTTGAGCAGATAGTTTGATTCGCGCGGTACGATCGCGCTCGGTACCGCGAGTACCGCTGCCTTCCGTTTACTTGCCCATTCGGCCCCGATCGCCTGGAGCTTCAGGCGAGCGCCAAGTTCTCGCCAGTCTGAAGGCAAATCAGCGATGCTGACGCGATCAATCGTCACTCCGCTTGGAATACGCGCTTCGATCATGACGTAGCGCGCTCTGAGCGGCTGGTCCTGGACGAGCATCTCCAACATAGCGAGCGATTGATTCGCCGCCGTGTAGACCACGGGCACCCCTTTGGGACTCCACCGCCCTCCGTA
>DATMNN010000027.1:0-16779 GCA_035569025.1 Terriglobales bacterium | reverse complement strand
AGACGGCTGTCACGACGGGCGGCTTCTGGTACTTATGTTCGAAACTTATTTCCGTAACTGGCTGGAGCTTAGGCCTTGCGGTTGCGGGTCGAAGCGTCACGTCGCGGGGCTCGGAGAGTTCATACTTATCTTCTTCACCTTTCACCCACAAATGCAGCCTCTCGTACGGGGATACTTTTTCGCTGACCGTGGACTCGTCGGAATCGGGGTGGGCCGTAACGCGCAACTCGGTCGGCGAAACATACTCCGTCTCCAGCGATAACTGGTCGGTCGTGTAGTCGCCTGCATCGGGAGCGTACCCTGCGTATACGGTCGACGACTCCGTGAAACCGCTGCCGTGCAGCACTAGAGCCAACTTGGATTGACGCATGTCCTCGGGCAGCGATGCTGGCGACACAGATCGCAACACCGGACTCTTGTGGCCGACCACATGGACCAGGACTGAGTTTTCTGGAGCGCCGTCGGTCGAGACTGACAGAATCCCCGGTACCTGCAGGCATTCAGCGCCCAGCGTGACACGGGCGTGGGCGAAGTCGGATATCTTTGCGTGCACGGACTTATCGCTGCATCGGGCCCCTTTGGGGGGTTGCACATGGAATTTCGTCAAGGCGGCCAGGTCCATTCCAGTTACATCCACAGTAACTGCAATGCCTCCAGGCGTGACGCGCTTAAATGAGGGTGTAAGACGCGGATACGGAGAGATTCTCTCCCGCGCGCCAACAGTAGTCGACGAAACGACTCCGCCGGGACGCGCAGTCATCACGGTATTCACGTCGCACGTGATCGTTTCGCCTTTGGGGTCCCAAATGGAAAGCACGAGGTTGTCTTCCGGCTGCTCAAAGAAGTTAATAAAGCCCTGGTTCCAATCCCAGGTCAATTCGCCGTAGGGTTGGATGGCGACGGCCTTCTTCGCAAGGACCAGCGGACGATCCAGGGCTTCGATCCAGGCCGAACGGACTAGTTCGGGGTGCGTAATGGAGTAGTTGAAATGTGTCCCGCCATCGGTGTTCTCAAAGCTGAGGTGTACTTCAGGCTTCGCGGTCGCGCTGCGCGGCCCGCCGAAGCAAGGCGCGGCGAATACCGCCAGGCAGAGCGCAATCGCAGGAGTCCGCATGGCATAAGCGTAGCGACCGGCGCGAGCGGCGTCCACGTTACCTCCGTGACTGCGATTGATGGAGCAATATTCTCACTTACTTAGACACCACTGGGCACTCTTTCGCTCCTGCCGACGTCGGCTACAATCTTGCCATGGGAATTTTTCTTTTCCTGTTTCTTCTTGCGCATGGCGATTCCAAGCCGTGGTGGTCGCAGCAGCCCACCGGACTGGATACGAATCTGCGCGGAGTCAGCGTCCGTTACAACAACAACAGCGAAGGTAAACATCGCTACGTCGTCTGGGCCTCAGGATCGAACGGTGTAATTCTGCGATCCATAAACGATGGAAGCACGTGGAAGCAGTTACACGTGGCGGGCGGCTCGGAACTGGACTTTCGCGACATCGAAAGTTTCGACGAGAGCACCGCTTACGTAATGTCGAGCGGCGATGGCGATAAGTCGCGGATTTACAAGACCACCGACGGCGGCGAAACCTGGAAACTGCAATACACCGATAAGCGCACGAGATTTTTTCTCGACTCGCTGGCTTGCGATTCCAAAACTCATTGCCTGGCGTTAAGCGATCCGGTGGACGGGAAGTTCCTGGTGCTCAGCACTGACGACGGCGAACACTGGAAAGAACTGCCGCGCGACAAAATGCCCCCGGCGCTCGCGGGCGAGGGCGCGTTTGCCGCAAGCGGGACGTCGATTGCGATTTGTGAGGAAGGCCAGATTTACTTCGGAACCGGCGGCGCGAAGGCGGCACGTGTATTTCACTCCTCCGACCACGGAGTTTCCTGGACTGCAGCAGAGACTCCCATCGCCGCGGGCAACTCTTCCAGCGGAATTTTCAGCGTCGCGTGCGGAGGGTTTCTGGTCGTGGCCGTGGGAGGCGACTACAAGGAACCGAACAACGCGAAACAGGTAGCGGCTTATTCCGATGACTCCGGCGCCACCTGGCATCTTGCGGAACAGCAACCGGGAGGCTTTCGCTCGTTCGTCGGGGAGTTTTCCGGAGGAGACCTCGCTGCGGTCGGTACGAATGGCACGGACGTCAGTCACCAAAATCTCGGCCCGCGCTTGGATTGGGAGCATACGGACTCCATCAACTTGAATGCGGCCAGTTTTGAGGGGAGCGAAGGGTGGGCGGTCGGCCCGAAAGGAATGGCTGCGCGTTTTAAGACGCACTGGTTTTATCTGATCAAGAATGAGGCGCCCTCGGATCGATCGCTCCCCACTCCATCCCCCTAGAGGATTTCCCCCGTGTTCCTCCGTGGCCCCCGTGGTAAGAGCCGTTGACTTCCCCGGCGAATGCTGAACTGTACGCCCGACCGATCCCCAGCATGCCAATCGCTGTTTTCGCGCACTACTCTAGCTCATCGCCCGTCCCGCCATCTTCTCCAGCACGCGAATCGGCGAGACCTCGGGCGCGACCAGCGCTTCCACGGGAATGATGAATGTCTGCTCCATCGCAAACTGCCCTGACAGCGCGGAGTGCGGGACGCCGTCCGTGAAGACGATCCATGTGGACGCGGGCGGAAATTCCAGTTGTTCCTTCCCTTGCTTTGAGTTCTGGAACGAATCGTTTTCTTTCAGCCAGTCATGAAAGTACAGCATGAATTTGTCATAGGGCGCGTGATCCGCGACAGGAAGGCCCAACGTACCCAGGCCGCGTTTCCATCCGCGCAGCAGGCCTGATCCGGTCGCAAATTTCTTCAGGCCCGCCGACTCAGCAAACCGCGCCGCCAGGTCGGGAAACCGCTCCCCTACCACCCAAACGCGGCCCTTTGACGGATTCACATTAGTGAAGATGCGCAGGATGCGTCCGCCACGTGTAGGGCGGCTGGGAAAAGCGTCCACGTGCAGCAGGTCATTGCGTTTGTGCAGCGCCAGGTTGCGGCCCGCTTCTTCGATGGGGCGAAAACTGGCGTAGTCCATCTGAAACTTCTCCGCGTAAGGCGCAAGAAATGCCAAAACGAACTTCCGCACCGCATCGGTATAGCGCTGCATGATGTCATGTACGCGAGACTCGTTGACCGCGTCTGCAAAGCCGCGCAGTACACCCTGTTCCGGACGATAAGAAATATTCTTGTGCAGCCGCGAATCGGCGGGCTTCAATGAGACTAGGAAGTCGATGTCGTCTTGCGGCAGAGCAAACGGGGGCGCGGGAAAAAACAGGATTTGTCCTTTTTCTAGTTCGGCACAATAGTGGCGGGCGCGGTCACCAGGTTCTCCCGCGAGCCAACCGTTCCCTCCGTAGTCATCAACCTTCAGCCAGGACATAATGATGCAAACGATCCTTACTGCACTTCAACCGACACCAGCTCGCCCGCGCTACCGCCAACCGCGCGGTAGTTCACCGACACAATCTTGTTTCTCCAGTCGCAGGAAAACTGATCCTCGCCAATCACCAGCATCGTCTTGTAGTCGGAGGTATGCATTTTATAAGTCTTCATTCCGACCAGAAACGTAATCACAGCATCGGGCGGCTTGCTGCAATCGCTTGCAACCAGTTTGCCTTTCAAATGCTGCACCGGACCGGTCGTGCCGGGCTTGGGTGGCGCGGGTTTAGGAGGAGTGTCGGGCTCGTCATCGTCGCTGCCCGACGAAACACTCACAGCCGCAGGAGCACTCGCAGCGCCCGCCGGAGCCTGGGTTTCACCCGCACGCTGCGGACGGATGCCGTACTTTTGAAGAACGGCGAGGTCATCCAACTGATGTTTCGCGGCCGCCGTCACCCGAGGATCCGGCGCCGCCCGAAGGCGCGTAAAAAGATCTCGCGCTTCGTCCCACTTTTTTCCGGCGACATAGATCTGTCCCAGGTTGAACTGGTACTCCAGATTCCGTGGCGAGAGCGAAATCGCCAGCCGTTGCGCTTCCAGCGCCGAGTTGATACCGCCACCCTCCACTCGCGCCATGCCCAGCATGTTGTAGGCTTCCGCCATTTCCGGATACCAGTCAAGAACCGCTCGCAGGTCCTGCATCATATTGGCAAGGCCCTGCATCTCGCGATGCGCCTGCTCCGCCTGCCGGTATTTCAAAACCGAACGGTAATACCAGATCCACGGATCATGCGCGTCAAGCTCCGACGCCCGCTCGAGTTCTTCCGCGGCATCGTCGAATTTTTTCTGCGTGATATGGTCCCACGCGATCGCCCGGCGGGCCGGTTCATTGTCTTTCGGATCGTCGGTCAGTTGCTTCAATTCCTGCAACGCCTGTTCGCGTCGCTCGGGAATACGCGCCATTACATCGCCGATCAATGCCCTCGCCAACGCATCGGTCGACGGCGTGACCGTAATGCCGATCTCGTCTTCGCTGATCGGAGCCGCCAGATGATAGGGCTGCGCAACGTCCGCATTGGACGCCTCGACATTCGGCTGTTTTGAGCGATCGAGCGCGATCCCAAGATTGCTCAAGGAATGAAAGTACCCCTTCACTGCCTCTTCAAACGTCGCCGGCGTCATGTCGAAGGCCTGCACGATCGCTTTATCGACCGGCACTTTCTGGTTCAGCACCAGATCGAAGTAGACACCGGTCTCCGGCAGTTTGTTCTTGTTAATCAGATAGTGAACGACCGCCCAGGATTGCGCGTAGTACAGCGTATGATGCGTTCCTTCACGCGCTCCGGAGCCGTCATGCTTCATGGTGAACAGGTCGACCATGTTGAGCCAGATCGGCGAACTCACCAGCTGTGTCAGGGATTGCGGCGTATTCGGATCGCGCGTCAGATCCTCGAAAGCGTCCTCATACCACTCGGAAATCATTTCGGGATCGCCGCCGATGTCCACGCCCTTGTTGTCGACACGCAGCGAGCCGAAATATTCCGCGAAGCCTTCGTCAAACCAGCCCTGCGTGGGCGGGTAGTTATAGTTCATGTAATAGTGCGCCAGAGAATGGGAGACCGCGCGCCAGGGATCTTGCTCGAACAGATTCAGGACGATGTAGATGCGATCGCTCCCGGGCAGATAAAAACCCTTCTCCATGTTTTGTTTCGTTGGAGCGATCAGGCCGAAGTATTTGTCGCTCTTAAGCGCTATTACCGTAATGGGCACCGACATCTTCAACTTGTTCCGCAGCAGTACCTGGCCGAACAGCGTGCGCATCTGTTCCATGCGCAGCGCCACCTCCCGGCCGCGCTTCTCACCCGCGTCGGTGAGCACATAAAAATGTGCCGTGTGGACTTCATGCCACTTCGGTTCGTCGGAGGCGAATGCGGGCGATGGACCAAATGCCGCCACCAGCAGGACAATCAGGGCCGCGCCGATCGTGTGATGTCGCTTCATGGCGAGAGTATCTGCAGAAATGCTAGCACGCGCTGCGCAATCACCGTAGCGCTGGCGTCTCAATGGCGCCGCCGTCGGCGCGGACGTCAGATATTCGTCATCCTCGTCCGCTAAGCAGTTAGACTTACGCCCGTGCCCTCGCCGCGCTCTCGTCTCGCCTGGATCGACTGGATGCGCGGCCTCGCCTGCCTGCTGATGTTCCAGACGCATTGCTATGACGCATGGCTCGGAGGCGATGCGCGTAAAACCACCTTCCTGATGTACTCCCAATTGCTCGGCACATTTCCGGCTCCGCTGTTTCTATTCCTAGCCGGAATCTCGTTCGCGCTCGTGACCGACAAACTAGTCCGCAAGGAAGTGAGCGCAGGCGAGATCACCCGAAAGATGCTACGCCGTGGCAGCGAGATTTTTGCCTTCGGCCTGCTGTTCCGATTGCAGGAATACCTCATTTCCTGGGGCTGGGCGCCGTGGACGGATCTGTTCCGTGTCGACATTCTGAACACGATCGGGATTTCCATGATACTCATGGCGCTCGTCTGCGGAATAACGTTGCATCTTGCAAACCCGCAACGCCGTAGGTCGGCGCTGATTGCGACAGGTGTACTTGTAGCGGCCCTGATCGCTCTCCTGACTCCGCCCCTCTGGACGAACTGGCGCCCCTCGCGGCTTCCTTGGCCGATCGAGTCCTACATCAACGGCGTCCACAACCTCGGCACCCCGCAACCCTGGCTCTTTCCGATATTCCCCTGGACCGCGTTCGCCTTCGTCGGACTGGCCGCCGGATTCATCCTGTTCAGCGACTGGGCGCGCGACCACTCGTCCAGGACCTTGGCGCTCTTCGCAGTTGCCGGCGTTGGAATGTTCGCGGTGTCACGCTGGCTCGACCACACGCCCATGCAGACTTACTCCGTCTACGATTACTGGCACACCAGCCCGAACTTCTTCCTCCTGCGCGTGGGGTTTCTGCTGGTGATCGCATTCCTGAGTTATGCCTGGTGCCGTTGGGGATTTGGCACACGCGGATTCAGCCCGCTCATACAACTCGGGCAGACTTCCCTGCTCGTCTACTGGGTACACATCGAATTTGTATACGGACGATTTTCGATCCTGTCGCGACGCGCAAACAACATCCGCACGGCGAGTATCGGATTGCTCGCAATTTTCCTCATGATGCTGGCATTGTCGATGCTGCGGACACGAGTGGATTGGAGAGGGATGTTTAACAAATCTTCTCCGAATTGAACCAGGCTATAGCAGTTCCTCCACCGACAACTGCAGTACCGCGTTCGCCACCAGCTTGAGCCCGATTTCCCACTGCAAGCGCGCGCTCTCCGAGCCATTCCCGTAGCCGTTCACATAAACGGTAAAGTAGCAGCCCTCAGTCGTCTCAAGTTCGCCCGCCAGGTAAGCGCGCCGCACGCATACTTCCGCCGAAGAAGCAGTTTCGGGAGCCTGCCGCAACAACTGCACGAGCTTCTTTGCAAAACGTTCGTGAGCAGCAAAGGAAACGCGATGATCCGAGCGCGTGAACACCAGGTCCATGTAGCTGGCGAATTTCAGGGATGCGCCGTAGATCTCTTCTTCTGGACTCAAATCGTCCGTGGTCCAGGCGTCGCATTTCACGCTCTCTACCATGCTGCGCGGAGAGTTGACGACCCTCAGAAAATCGCCGAGCTCAGAAAATTGATTCGCCTCCGGCACGCGTGCCAGCAACTCAGGGTGCCTTTTGACATCGTGATACGCGAATCTTCCTTCCGGATCGGTCCACGGGAAATCCAGTACCGGATCGTCGTGCCCAAGCTCGATAGAGAAATCGGCGTCCATCAGAATTCGCGCAAGAAATTCACAATTTGCGTCTCAGCCCAAAAGCCGTCGTCGTGTCCGTTGCGCGTTCCGACGAAAGCGCAGTGGCCGCCGTCTTCGACCTCGACAAAATTGATGTTGGGATTCGCTGCGATCTTCTCCCGAGTCTCGGGCAATATCCGAATGAAGGGGTCGTTAGCTGCGTGCACAATCAAGGCGGGCACGCTGATCTTGTCGACCACATTGGAGGCCGCGGCTCGGGCATAGTAATCGTCTGCGCTGCTAAACCCGCAGTAATAGGCCGTAACCTGGTGGTCAAAGTCGCGCAACGTTCGCATGCCGCGCATGCGGGCAACATCGAAATGTCCGGGAAACAAACTGGCCTTGCGGATCATCCGGCGCCGCAGGCTGAACAGAAAAAACTGTTCGTAGAGACGGTTGGCCGGTTCATGGAGTGCGTCCGCCGACGCCGCCAGGTCCATCGCAGGACAACACGCCGCCACCGCGCGAAACTGCGGCGGCCCCTGTGCTCCCCATTCGCCCGCAAGTTTCAGAACCAGATTGCCTCCCATGGAGAAGCCAACGAGCGCCAGTTGCGAGATGCGATTGTGTGCAATCAATTCTCGCGACACAGCCGCAATGTCCTCTGACAGGCCGGAGTGGTAGAGCACCGGCGCCATGGCATCCGTGCCGCCGCAATTGCGCTGGTTGTAGCGAATTACGTTCATGCCCGCCGCCAGCGCCTTTTCCGCAACGCCGAGAGAGTATTGTGATTCGCTGGACCCTTCGAGGCCATGCACGATGATGATCGTCATCGGCCTCGTACGGTCGGCCTGCCAGTGACAGTGGCACAGGACCTGAACCCCAGGCGCAACTTCGATGAAACGCTCCTCCGGCGCGGGCAGGTTGAAGCGCCGCTGGATCAGGAAACTAGCGACAGTCTGGACATGCCCACCGCGCAGCCCACGCCGCGGCACGAACGGCTCTGGTTTCCCGGACGATTGCTTAGACCCCACTCTGTGATTTTAAATAGAGATCGAACTTTCCGTTGGGAGTTGTCTCATGCCGATCTTCGAGTATATTTGCCGGGAATGTGATCACGAGTTCGAAGCGCTCGTGATGGGCAAGGACCAGGCCGCCTGTCCAAAGTGTCAGAGCAAGAAACTCGAGCCGCAGCTTTCGGTGTTTGCGGTATCGGCGTCGTCGGCAAAAAGTGCAGCCTCGCCGTCGAGATCAGCAGGACCCTGCGGTTCCTGCGGCGATCCTCGCGGGCCGGGTTCGTGTTCGTTCGACAGCTAGACTCTGCTCATCGTTCTATCGCTTATCGCTGAAAGGAATCTCACTTGAAGATGAAATTCGCAGCCGTTGCATTGCTACTCGTCGCTGGGACGTCATGGTCGTTCGCGCAACAATCGAATCCAAATCCGGATCAGCAGGCGATTCACAAGCTCGACGTCGAGTGGTCAGCCGCCGCAGGCAGCAAAGATGTGGACAAAACAATTTCGTACTACGCCGACGATGCCTCTGCCTATCCTTTTAACGCCCCCATCGCGACCGGCAAAGAACAAATCCGGCAGTTGTGGGAACACCTGGTATCGCTGCCGGGATTCTCCCTCAGCTTCACTCCCAGCAAAATTGAGGTCGCAAAATCCGGGGATCTGGCCTACGACGTAGGCACGTTCGAATTGAAGACCAACGACGCACAGGGCAACGTCGTCACCCAGGCCGGTAAGTATGTCGTGGTCTGGAAGAAACAGAAGAACCTGAAATGGAAGGCGATCGCCGACATCTTCAATACCGACAATTAGGCAGTCGCGAAGTTGCATAGCAAACCTTGGGATTGCCCAAACCCTTGCCCAGCCTGGCTTTCCGGCGGTAATCCGGCGCTGGTAACCGGTGTGACGTTTCGCAGGACGTGGAAGCGCCCTATGATCCGTCCTGTATGGACCGCCGCAAGGAACCACGTCACGATCTCGAATATTCTGTCCGAATCTGGGGAGTGGACTGCAACTCGCGGCCCTTCGCCGAGGTCGTCCGAGCCACCAGCGTCAGCCCCACCGGCGCAGTGCTGCTCGACATCACGTCAAAACTGCATGCCGGCGATCTAGTCGAGGTACAGCACGAAGCCCGCAACGCACAATTCCGCGTCATCTGGACGCGTCCCGGAGAAACCGGAGTGCTGGCACTACCCACTCAGCAGCCAATTTTTGCGGAAGTTCCGAAGACCTTCGCCATGGCAGGGACGGGGTAGCCTGGTTGTTGCCTTGCTTTGAAGGGGCACGACTTCAGAGGCGCCCGGAAAACTTCGAATTTGACTTCTGTTTTGAAGGGGCGCGGCTTCAGCCGCGCCTTTAGCGCTTTAACATGATTGCGGCTTTAGCCGCTGGGGGGTACGGTTGGGCCCACCACCCGCTCCTCCACCAGAAACCCCTTAAACACCTCATTCGATAACATCCGCCCACGACTCGTCAGGCGCACCCTTGCATCCATGCGTTCCAGAAGCCCCTCACGGAAGCACTCCTCCATGACCGGACTATAAGCCGCGACTCTCTCGCGGCCGAATTCGGAATTCATCCGGTCGAGATTCACGCCCTGATTCATCCGCAGTCCGAGAAAGAAACTTTCTTCCAGTGCGGCATTTTGCGAAACAGGGGTCACGGTCCGCGCCCCGTGATTCATATACCCATCAAGCGAGTCGGGTTGCGAGAAGCGAATCGCTGTCACATCCTTCGCCACGCGGTCGGCGACCAGCATGGAGTGGGCGTCCACTCCAAATCCCAAATAAGGCTGGCGAGTCCAATACTTCAGATTATGGCTCGCCTCGTATCCCGCGCGCGCGAAGTTTGAAATTTCGTACTGCGCGATCCCGGCCGCGTTTAAAGTCGCGCAAGCTTCAACATAGAAATCCGCAATCGCATCCTCGTCCGGTACGAAGTGCGCATGGTAGCGCGTACCGCCGGCGATAAGTTCCCTGCCCAGCCGCGAGTCTTCGTCCACTTCCAGCATATATACGCTGGCGTGCGGAACGCCGCTCGCAATCACTTCGCGCAGAGAGTACGTCCAACTTTCGGATGTCTGATGGGGCACTCCTGCAATCAGATCGACATTGATGTTGGCAACCCCCGCCAATCGCAGACGCGCAATTTCGTCCAGCACGGTGGCGCGGGAATGTAAGCGCCCCACCGAATGTGATTCCTGATCCACGAACGACTGCACGCCCAGGCTTACGCGATTCACTCCGCAGGCCAGCAGAGTTTCGATCTGCGAAGGAGTCAGCGTGCCCGGCGCGCACTCGACGGTCAACTCGGCATCCGGCGCGACTGCAAATTGCGTCCGCACCGCCACAAATATTCTCTTCAACTGCTCGGGATTCAGAATCGAAGGGGTTCCGCCGCCCAGATAGATCGAATTCACTTCTTCCGGCAATTGGCATCCAAGTTCAGAGGCAGCGCGAGGCGCAGCGGCGATATCTTCGAGCAGGCGCGCGACGTAGCCTTCATAGGCACCTTTGGAGAATACGTCGGAGGCGAAGTTGCAGTAACTGCACTTGGTCCGGCAGAACGGCACCGAGATGTAGAGGCCTAAAGTCACGCTCTTATGTATTCTATGGGACGCGAGACTTTGTCTCCGTCTTGACAATCCCTCTGCCAGAATCGGGTACCCTGAGACACATGAAACGCGTAGTCATCACCGGAATGGGCGTCATCAGCCCGAACGGCCTGGGCAAACAGGCGTTCTGTCGCGCCATTCTGGCCGGTACGTCGGGAGTCAAGAGGATCACGCGCTTCGATCCGTCGTTTCTGCCGGTGCATGTGGCCGGCGAAATTCAGGATTTCGACGAACTGGCCTGGGTCGATGCCCGCGAGCGCAAACACGTTTCGCGCACCGTACCTCTGGCCGTCGCCGCCTCTGCCGAAGCGATCGCCGACGCCGGTCTCGATCCGCAGAATATGTCGCAAGATGCCAAACGCGACATCGGCGTCATTCTCGGCACGGGTGGCGGCGCGCAGGAATTTACCGAGCAACAGTACAGGCTGTGGCACTCCGGCCACGAGAAGCAAGCGAGTGTTTTTGCGATTCCTTCGGGCACCATGGGCACGCTGTCGAGCGAGATCTCGATGCGCTTCGGATTCCGCGGATTGAGCCACGTTGTCACCACCAACTGCACTTCGTCCACTGACGCCCTCGGCTACGCACTCGACCAGATTCGCATCGGCACGCTGCCCATGATTCTCGCCGGCGGCGTCGATGCCCCACTTAGTCCCGCAACCGTGAAGGCCTATACCCTGCTGCGCGCACTCACGCCGCTATGGAACGAAGCTCCCGAGCGCGCCTCGCGCCCCTTCTCCGCCGACCGCAGCGGATTCGTGCTGGCGGAGGGCTCGTGGATGTTTTTGCTCGAAGATTACGAACACGCCCAGGAGCGAGGTGCGCACATCTACGCCGAACTCGCCGGATACGGATCCACCTGCGAGGCGCTCCATCGAGTGCGCCTTGGGGAAGATGGCGAAGAACCGGCCCGCGCCATCACGTTGGCCCTTGAGGATGCAGGCGCCGTTCCCGAGCAGGTGGACTACGTAAACCTGCACGGCACCTCGACAGAACTCAACGACCGTGTCGAGACTCGCGCCGTGAAGCTGGCGCTGGGCAGCCGCTCCACGAAGATTCCCACCTCAGCTCTTAAGTCGCAAATCGGCCACCCGCAGGGCGCTTCCGGCGCCGCCGGGGTCGCCGCCACCCTGGTGGCCATGAAGCACGGACTCATTCCGCCCACCATCAACCTGGACCAGCCCGACCCCGACTGCGACCTGGACTATGTTCCCGATGCGGGAAGAAGAGCCAATATCGAACTCGCCGTTTGCAACTGCGTAGGGTTTGGGTCCAAGAACTCCACTTTAGTACTCCGCCGCATTGCCTGATTGGCATCCCCCATACCCATTTCTTCCTATGGAGGAGAATCGATTTTTCTGTTCTAATACCTGCCGATGTGGCGCAGCATATTTTTCCTGCTCGCTTTCGCGTCCTCCCTTAGTGTCCCGGCGAACGCGCAGGACTTCACTTCCGGAACCGCCTCGGGCTCAACCTATCTGCTCCGTCTGGAGCGGGCCCATTACCTGGATTCGGTGTGCGTCCTTCTGAAATCCGACGGGCAGTATCACCTCGAGCGCCACTCGCCCAGCAAGGTTCGTATCTATGAAGGCGCCGCGGAAGGGGGCGATCTCCGCGAAATTGTCAGCATCGTCTCGGGCGATCCTCTGCTCAGTCTCGAGCAAAAGCAAGTTCCCGACATGATGTTGACAGCCGATGACGACCGGTTGTCACTGGAGATCTACCGTTCCGGCGCATCGCAGAAACTCCATTTCCGCGATTCCGCCTCCCGTGTGCCGTTTCGCGATGCTCTGGATCCTCTTCTGAATTGGGTTGACCTCATCAACAAGAGAAAGAACAGCGAACTCTCCGAGGAACAGGGCCGCAACAACTGCCTGCCGCCCAGCACAACGAAGTTCGCCAGCCGTACGGCGACTCGCCCGCAGAACGTTCAGCGAGCGCACAATGCGAACGTCGCCCACGTGGAAATCGACAGCCTCGATTCACCGCGGGAGCCGTACACGCTGCTCATGTTCGAAAAGCGGATGTTCGCTTACGAACCGCATGTATCTTGCCTGCTGGTGTCCCCCTCCGGCAGCTTTCATCTGGTGACGCAATCGAAAACCTATAAGAAGGGCTTGCAGAATGCTGTGCTCGACGGAAAACTCCAGCCGTCGCAACTCGCCACGCTGCAGGCGATTCTCGACTCGCCTGATGTCGCCAACCAGCCCGATGAGAACCGCGATGGCGAAATTCTGATGACCAGCGACGGCTACGAAACGCGATTGTTCATTCCCCGGGGCCCAGCCACTCAAAAACTCGCCGCCTGGAAGTCGTATCGACTCGTCAATCAGGTGATGTCCACCGAAGTGGAAGATCATGGCGCGAAAACTCTGGCTCCCATTCGGGACTGGCTGAAGAACAACATCAACGACAAGGTCGCCGCCGCGACCCCGGTGCCTGCCAACCCGCGTTGCCTTCCCGCCGAATCGACTGACCCCGCTGCCCAACCTTTTCCATCCGCCTGGTCCTTCCCTCCATCTAAATAGGGTAATCTTTTAGACAGCTTCGTTTCTGCCCGATGGCCTCCAATCAGGAAGAAGAAGTACTAGGCAAAGCGTACGACAGCCGGCTGATGCGGCGGTTGCTGACCTATCTTCGTCCCTACAAATGGCACGTGGTCATCGCCCTGATTTCGATCGTGCTCAAGTCGGTCGCAGACGTCCTCTCGCCCCTGCTCACCATGATCGCGATCGACAAGTATTTGGCCAAGTCAGCCCACACGCCTTCCTGGATTGGCGACCGCCTTAGCAGCGCGCCCCTCACGGGCATCGCCCAGATCGGCATGCTCTACGTCGGCCTTCTGATTGTCACGTTCACCCTTGAGTACATTCAGACCTACACCATGCAGTGGACCGGCCAGAAAGTGATGTTCGATCTGCGCAGCCAGATTTTTCGCCATTTGCAGCACATGCACGTCGGCTTCTTCGACAAGAATCCCGTCGGCCGCCTGGTCACGCGCGTTACCACCGATGTCGACGCGCTCAACGAAATGTTTACCGCGGGCGTGGTCTCGATTTTCGAGGATATCTTCGTCCTCTTCTTCATCCTGGCGATCATGCTCAACATGAACTGGAAGCTAGCGCTGATCACTTTTGCCGTGCTGCCGGTCATCGTACAAGCCACCGGGATTTTCCGAGACAGCGTCCGCGACTCCTACCGCCGCATCCGCACCGCCATTGCCCGGATCAACTCTTATCTTCAGGAAGCGGTATCGGGCATGCTCGTCCTGCAACTGTTTAATCGCGAGAAGCGAGCCTACAAACAGTTCTCCGACATCAATGCTAGCCACATGGAGGCGTTCAAAGACGCCATCATGGCCTACGCCGTGTACTACCCAGTGGTGGAAATCCTGTCGGCCACTGCGATTGCCGCCATTATCTGGTTCGGCGGAAAGGGAGTACTGCAACATCTGGAAGCGTTGAGTCTCGCTGCGAGTTTCTCGTGGAAGAACCTGCTCTCGATTCACTTGGTGGAAAAGACGTTGAGCATCGGGGTGCTGGTAGCGTTCATGCAATATGCCCAGCGCTTCTTCCGTCCGATTCAGGACCTGAGCGAAAAATTCAACATCCTGCAATCGGCCATGGCCGCGGGAGAACGCGTGTTCAAGCTGCTCGACACGCCAGTGGACATAACGTCCCCCGCCCAACCGAAAAAGCCACAGGGACCGGGACGAGTAGAGTTCGACCACGTCTGGTTCGCCTACCGCGCCGTTCCACCTCACGACCCCCATGTGGGGACGGGCGCCCCTGCCCGTCCAGGACGACCTGAAGGGTCGGCAGTGCAATCGGAGAAGACGGTCCAATCCACATTCGACTGGGTCCTGCGCGACGTCAGCTTCGTCCTAGAACCCGGAGAAACCGTAGCGGTAGTCGGCCACACCGGCGCGGGAAAGACCACCCTGATCTCGCTCCTCATGCGCTTCTACGACGTCCAGCAAGGCGCGATTCGCATCGACGGCGTCGACATCAAAGACATGGACCTGAAAGACCTGCGCGCCCGCTTCGGCGTCGTGTTGCAGGATCCGTTCCTGTTCACGGGCACGGTGGAAAGCAACATTCGTCTTGGCACCAAGCGGATCCTGGATCAAGAGGTGGAACAAGCCGCCGAAGATGTGAATCTCGCCGACTTCATCCGCACGCTGCCCGGCGGATTCAAAGAAGAAGTCCGCGAACGCGGTTCCACTCTCTCGACCGGCCAAAAGCAACTCATCTCGTTCGCGCGTGCCCTCGCGCACGACCCGAAAATTCTGATCCTCGATGAAGCCACGTCGAGTGTCGATACGGAAACCGAATTCCGCGTACGAGACGCCCTGAGCCGCATGGTCGAAGGCCGCACCTCGCTGATCATCGCGCACCGCCTCTCCACCATCCAGCGTGCCGACAAAATCATCGTCATGCACAAAGGCAAAGTCCGCGAAATGGGATCGCACCAGCAGTTGCTGGCCCAGCGCGGCATCTATTACAAGCTCTATCAGCTCCAGTACAAAGACCAGGAAGTAAATGTGCCCCGGGCGCCCTCGCCCGCGAGGGAGCCAGAGACCAGCGTGCGGGGCGATGACTAGCGCGGACGACTAGAGCGTCTGACCCACGCTGATTTTGGGTGGCGCAGCGGTTCACCGCTGCGATGAGCTAGTGTTTTGACGAGGGCTTTAGCCCCTGAGGTGAGGACCAACTTTCAGCGCCGAGCCACATGGCGCACCATGCCGAACCGCGCTATCATTCACCAATGCGCCCGTAGCGTAATGGATAACGCAGCAGCCTTCGAAGCTGTTGATTGGGAGTTCGAGTCTCTCCGGGCGCACCATCCTCTTCCCGCGAAACAAGCGGAATGCCCTCTCGGGCCTCCCTGTGGTTCAGGTCCCAAGGTCAATGTGCGCAATCACGGGTTTCGACACTGCATAATCTACTTCCAGATGCCGGTGATCACCGACGCGGTGCCGTCACCTGATTCTTTGTGAATTGGGTCCAGCCCAAAATTGTCCTCGATCGTTCGTAAAACGCTGTAATGATCGTAAGCAGCCGTGATCTCTTGTGGCTTGATCATGCCACCCAGAAAGACCGTGTAGATTCGTTCCGGTCTGTTATCTCCCTCCGACTCGTCAAAAGTGACGATCACCAGCGTGCGCTTCAATGCTTCATCTTTCGGAACCCAAGTTTTGTCGTCGAAGTGCAGCCACGTCGTTAGAAATACGCGTAGCCAGTCCCCAGCCTTCTTGAGTCCTTCCTGCGGATTGGACGTCGGGTCATGGCCATCATCGTCCAGATTTGGACTGTAAAACATGTATTCCGGTAATGGATGCGCTTGTGGATCCGCGATAAAGCTACCGACATCGGTAACAAAGGCATTGTCCTTGGAGTGAGTATCCACCGCGACCACATTGTGAAAACTCTTATTCTGAACGCTCCGAAAACTCAGAAACGGTACATGCTTGCGCACATACCTTCCTTTGCGGCCGTCGAGGAAGGGTTTGTCAGCCGTCGGGCCAGCGGGATAATCCTCAGCATAGTTCTTCCATCTGAGCAGATCAGCAATCGTCCTATGTTCGCTGTCGTCATTGAATGTCCTCTGGTTGTCACTCCGGAGTTTTGGTTTGTGTGTACCAAAATCGCTGCCCGCTATCATCGCCAGATAGTTTGGATATGAGTAGTGGTAGAGGTTTCCGTAATTGCTGAAGATTGCACCCTTCTGGCCGAGGCTTTTCAAGAGATCGTTTTTAATGGCGGACTCATAGCTCTGATTTTCGAGAACGACGATGAGCACGTGGTCGAAGTGCTTTGGCGGAACCGGGGGACTGGCCCCGGCGGGAGAGTTCTGCGCAAAGCTGAGAATCGTGATCGACCAAACCGAGAGTGCTGTAAGCACAAGAGTGCGGCCGTACCTGTACCAGGGCAGCATGTATTCTCCAACTTCCTTGTGGTCCTGAGATTTAGACGACAACAACTAATCA
>DATMNN010000026.1:0-223303 GCA_035569025.1 Terriglobales bacterium | reverse complement strand
GCAGGGCATATCCCAGATGAGGTGGTTTACCATGGTTTGGACGGCTCCGGTTTTCGAAGAAGTTTCCCTCTGCTGCGAAATTAACTCCTACGTGAGCGCAAAGCTGTAATCTGGATTGATGCAGGTCAAGATCCTCGGCTCAGCCGCCGGAGGAGCGTTCCCCCAATGGAATTGTGCTTGTCCGAATTGCCATGCCGTGCGCGGCGGGCAGTTTCAGGGTAAGGCTCGTTCGCAGACGCAAGTCGCCGTCAGCGCGGACGGTGAGTCGTGGTTCCTGCTGGGCGCGTCTCCGGATCTGCGATCGCAGACCGAGTCTTCGCTCGAACTGCGTCCCCGATCAGGGACGCGCAGCTCGCCGATTCAGGGTGTAGTTCTTGCCAGCGCCGATCTCGATCATGTTCTTGGCCTGCTCTTGATGAGGGAACTTCAATCGTTCTCGGTATACGCCGCCGCGCCCGTCATTCAAATACTGCGCGGAAACAGCGTGTTCGCCATGCTCAATCGAGTGCCGGATCAAGTGAAGTGGCAGCCGATTGGAACCGGGGAAAGCTTTGTTCTGGGAGAGTCAAGCGGAAGCGGCAGCCTCAGTTGTCAGGCGATCGGCGTGTCGTCGCACTTTCCTGCCTACGCGACCGGGATGAAACAATCGGACGACGCAACGCTGGGATTCATCCTCACGGCGCCGTCTGGCGCCACCATGGGATTCTTTCCACAACTTGCCCGGCTGACTCCGGCTTTGAAGACTGCTTTTGCGTCGCTCGACTGCCTGCTGCTCGATGGAACGTTCTGGAGCGACGACGAGCTGGTTCGCCTGCAAGGTTCTACGCACCGGGCTCGCGACATGGGTCACGTCCCGGTCGGCGGCGCGGATGGTACTCTGCAACTACTAAGCGGCCTGACCAAGCCCAAGCCGCGCAAAATGTATATTCACATCAACAACACAAACCCCATGCTGAACGAAGCGGGTGCGGAGTATCGCGCAGTCCGTGATGCGGGATGGGAACTGGCGGAAGACGGATGCCACTTCACGCTGTGAATACGGAACAGGAATCGTCGCACTCGATGCTCTCGATAGAAGAATTACGCGCTGCCCTGCGGCGGGTGGGCGACGAGCGCTATCACCATCGGCATCCGTTTCACCTCTTGATGCACGAGGGAAAGCTGAGCCGCGGCCAACTGCAAGCCTGGGCGCTGAACCGCTACTACTACCAGAACATCATTCCAATCAAGGACGCGATTATCCTTTCGCGCAGCGATGATCCAGAATTTCGCCGCGCGTGGCGCAAACGCATCGTCGATCACGATGGCGACGAGCATTCGAAAGACGGCGGCATCAAGCGCTGGATCAAACTCGCCGAAGCTACCGGTCTCGAAGCGGACCGAGTGATCGCCAAGCGTGAAGTGCTGCCGGCAACGCGATTCGCCGTCAACGAATACCTGAATATCGTTCGCAATCGTTCCTTGCTCGAAGCAGTAGCCTCATCGCTGACAGAGCTGTTCTCCCGCGACCTGATCACGCTCCGCATGGATCGCCTGCGCCAGCATTACCCGTGGCTCTCCGGCGGGCTTGACTACTTTGAAGCCCGACTCACACAGGCACCCGAGGATGCGACGTTTGCCCTCCGCTATGTGCACGAAAATGCCAAAACGCGCGAGGAGCAGGAAAAAGCGATTCAGGCACTGCGCGATAAGTGCGACATTTTATGGGCACAGCTCGACGCCCTTTACTTCGCTTACGTGCGGCCTGGATGGCCTCCGCCGGGCGCGTTCAGGATAGAGACCGGGACGACAGACATCAGGAACGACAAATGACGCAGATTGCCGAAACCAGCAAGCCGGCCCTCGCTGTTGGATGCAAATGGGGTGGCACCGAGGACGATCCGCTGGTGCTTTATCCCGAAGGCGCGATGAAGATCCACGGCACCAGCCTCGCAATACTTGCGCTGTGTGACGGAGAGCGAACTTTTACGGACATCATTGAAGAACTGAAGCGCCAATATTTCGGCGCCGATCCGAATCGCATCCGTGAAGACGCGACCAAGTTCCTGGAAACGATGCAGGAAAAACGCATTCTGGATTACTGATGCCCTCGCCCTCTCACCCGCTCGCTCTCATCGCCGAGATCACGCACCGTTGTCCGCTGCATTGTGTGTATTGTTCCAATCCGCTGGAACTGGCGGCGGCGAGCGCCGAGTTGCAATCCAAAGACTGGCTGCGGGTTTTTGCCGAAGCCGCGAAGATGGGCGTCCTGCATCTCCATCTCACCGGCGGAGAGCCGCTCGCACGGACCGATCTCGAAGAACTCATCACTGCAGCGCACGGCGCCGGACTCTACATCAACCTCATCACGTCCGGGCTCGGCCTTTCCCGCGACCGCTTAAGGCGGTTGGTAGACGCCGGCCTCGACCACATCCAGCTCAGCTTTCAGGATTCACAACCGGAGCGCGCGGACTGGATTGCGGGCACCAAATCGCACGCACACAAAATCGAAGTCACGGGATGGATTCGCGAGCATCGCATCGCATTCACCGCGAACCTGGTCGTCCATCGGCAGAATCTCGATCACCTCGAAGAGACGATCGCGTTCATCGAAACCCTACGTCCCGGCAGGATCGAAATCGCCCACACCCAATACTACGGATGGGCGCTCGAAAACCGCGCTTCGCTGTTGCCGACCGCTGCACAACTGGAGAATGCACTCCGCGTCGTCGAACGGGCCGAAGCGAGACTCAAGGGAATCATCCGCATCGATAGCGTGATCCCCGATTACTACGCGCAATACCCCAAAGCCTGCATGGGCGGCTGGGGACGCCGCCTGGTGTTGATCGATCCCACCGGAAAAGCAATGCCTTGCCACGCCGCCGGCGTCATTCCCGGCATGGTTTTCGATAACGTCCGCGAACACTCGTTGCAGGCGATCTGGAACGATTCGGCTGCCTTCCAGCGGTTTCGAGGGGAATCGTGGATGCAGGAGCCCTGCCGCAGCTGCGACCGCCGCACGGAAGACTTTGGCGGATGCCGGTGCCAGGCGTTCTTGCTGACAGGCGATGCCGCGGCGACGGACCCGGTATGCACGCTGGCTCCGACGCACCAGGTTGTTTTGCAAGCTGTCAGCACATCTCCCGCCAATGTCGTTGCCCCCTCGACGTTGACTGAGAATTGGAAGTACCGGCCAAATCCCGGAAGAGTGTAGCTTGGACCCTGCGGTCTCTGGATGTTCGATTGGCACAATTACCACCAACCCATTTATCATGAGTTCGATCCGATCCATCGGCAGGAACAAAAGGCCGGTGCGTGCGCCACCATCATGTTGCAGAAGCGAATTGACGATCAGCCGAGCATCTCGCCGGAAAGTGTGCGCGAGGCCGAGGACATTTTCCTGCGGCACCTGCGCCGCGTTGGCCTGAAACAGACCGAGCAGCGCGGCACGATCCTGCGCACCTTTCTCGAAACTCGCGAGCATCTTTCGACCGACGAACTCGCCCAGCTCGTAAAGAAGAAAGACGCCCACATCGGATTCACTACCGTGTATCGCACGCTCAAGCTGCTCGCTGATTGCGGCCTGGCTAGCGAAGTGGCGTTCCACGACGGCATTGCCCGCTACGAGCATCAATACAACCGGCGTAGCCATCACCACATGGTGTGCACGGAGTGCGGCGCGTCGGTAGAGTTCTTTTCGCCTGAAGTCGGGGAACTTGAACAGCAGGTCGGTCGCAAACATCACTACGTCACCACCCGACATACCTTTCAGATCTACGGCATCTGCGAGGATTGCCGCAAGAAAAGCAATGGCCGGCGCCTCGTCTAGTCTTCCGAATCTCGCGCAATCTGAAATCGCGTGCCCGCGTTGCGAAACCATGATGCCCGCCAGCGCGGCCTTTTGCCCGGGGTGCGGGCAGTCCATGAAACCGGTCACAGCCGCCGAGAGACGAGTCGCGGCGGGGGTGTACTTCACGTTTCTGCCGGCGATTTTGTTCCTGTACTTGCCGGCATTTCGTAAGAGCCGTTTTGTCCGCTTCCACGCCTGGCAGAGCATATTGTTATGGACGGTTTTCCTGCTCGCAGCGATTACCGGAATCCTGGTTTCGAATATCGCGGCCGCAGTCGCGCTGCTTCTCCTCGGGATAATTGGCTCGCTCGCGATGTTTTTTCTTTGGGTGGTGTTGTCGTTCAAGGCCTGGCAGGGAGAACGCTTTCAGTTGCCGCTGTTCGGCGCGCTGGCAGAGCGGTTGGGGTAGTGTCGTCGTTGGGTTTCGCGGTTAGACATTCTTCTCCTCATCGTTCAGAATAATCAGTTCATTTTCCACTCTCAGGAGCCATCATTGAATCAGTTGCGCCGCGTGCAGATCAGCGCCCTTGGAACTTACGTCCCACCCCGCCTTTTGACCAACGCCGACCTCGAAAAGATGGTCGACACCAACGACCAGTGGATTCGGGACCGAACCGGCATTCGCGAGCGCCATCTGGTTGACAAGGGCGTCGCCACCAGCGATCTGGCGGTGGAAGCCGCAAAAAGGGTCTTGTCCGAGCGTGGTATTGACGCGTCCGATCTCGATGCGATTCTGGTCGCGACCGTCACGCCCGATATGTTTTTCCCGTCGACGGCGTGCCTCGTGCAGCACAAGCTGGGCGCGAAGAACGTCTGGGGGTTCGATCTTTCAGCGGCGTGCTCGGCGTTTGTTTACGCCTTGCAGGCGGGTGCCCAATTTGTGGCAACCGGTGCGCACGATAAAGTTCTGGTGATCGGTGCGGACGTGATGTCTTCCATCATCGACTACACCGACCGCGCCACCTGCGTGATTTTCGGCGACGGCGCAGGCGCCGTTCTGCTCGAACCAGCTAAAGATGAGAATTTGAGCATTATCGATTTCATTCACGAGATCGACGGTTCGGGCGCCCATTCGCTCTACATGCCGGGCGGGGGGAGTCTGAACCCGACAACCCATGAAACCATCGACAAGAAGATGCACTACGTCCATCAGGATGGCGGAGCCGTCTTCAAGTTTGCCGTGCGAAAAATGGCGGACTTGTGCGATCAGATTCTCACTCGCAATAACTTGACGGGCAGCGACATCGATGCTTTCATCCCGCACCAGGCTAACCAGCGCATTATCAACGCCACGGCGGAGCGTCTGAAAATGCGCCCCGAAAGCGTCATCATCAACATTGATCGTTACGGCAATACGACGGCAGGCACTATCCCACTTGCGATGGCAACGGCGCGCGAGGAAGGGAAGTTGAAAAAGGGAAGCCTTGTGTTGCTCGCGTCAGTGGGGGCGGGGTTTACGGTGGGGGCGACCCTGCTACGATGGGCGTATTAGGGCAGATTCAATGTGTCAGATCGTACCTTCAGAGACGCCAATCGGACGCGACTAATCTACGGCGGGAAGTTCATGCGCCGCAGCAGGTCATGGAAGCGCGAGTCGGAGCGCAGACTATCCCATCTCGGATCGACTCCCAAGTAGGTCATCCAGGCGGCGTGGTTTGTGCAACCTTCATTGAGCCAGCGAAGCGCCTCGTCTTTCTCATTCAGGCCTGAATAAGCTAGCGCCAGCCAGTAAGGCATAACGTAGCTTTGTTTACCCAACGCCCGTAAGTCCGCCAAAACACGATGCCCATTCTCCATTTCTCCGGCACAGCCGTACGCTCGGGACAGGAGGGCAAGCTGCAGCGGCGTGCCACCCGAAAGGCGCACCGCCTCCTGGAATTCAGCGATGGCAAGCTGGTCATCGCCGTGCGCTTCGCTCACGATTCCCATGATCATTCTGGTCATCGGGAGGTTCGGGTCGATCTCGACAGCAGTACGAGCATAGTCCATGGCTGTGTCGTACCTGCGCCCGAAAACGAAATAGTGAGCCGCGGCCCACCTTACGATGACCGACAGCGGATCAAGCTGAACAGCCAGGCGCGCTTCCGCAAAAGATTCTTCGAAACGGGCCGCCGCGCCGAGGCACCCACCATACCACATGTGCCCAATGGAATAGCCGGGACTGAGCTGAATACAAAGCCGGAACTCTCTTTCCGCTGACGCAAAATCGAAGTCGAAGTTCTGCAGGCTGAACCCCAGGGCGGCGTGCGGTTCGCCCATGGTCTCATCGAGCAAAAGGGCCTTCTGTGCGGCCGCCTTCGCGCGGGCGAACGCTTGCTCCGGCGGCACGAACCCCCAAAATAAAGCCGTGGCAGCAGTATCGGCGAGCCCGGCATATGCGGCCGCATAATTCGGATCGATTTCGATGGCCTGCTCGAAATACTCCCCGGCCTTCCTTAATCCCCCAGCAGTACGTTTGTACCAGTGATAACGGCCCTTTAGATAAGCCTCGTAGGCATCGCGATTGACCTGGCGATTGTGCGCCAAATGCGCCTGCTCCCGCGGCGTCAACTGGACCTGAATCTCTGCCGCAATCGCTTTGGCGATCCTGGCCTGAAGCCCCAACACGTCCCGCACGTCGCTCTCGTAACTTTCGGCCCATACATGCGAATCGGTCGCTGCGTCGATTAACTGCGCGGAAATCCGAACGCGATCGCCGGAGCGCTGGACCGTGCCTTCCACCACTTTGTCAACCTTCAGTTCGCGCGCAATCTCGGGCACCGGCCGATGGACCCCCTTGTAGTGCATCGCCGTGGTGCGTGAAATCACCCGCAACGCGCCGATCTTCGCCAGATTGGTGATTAGGGCTTCAGTCAAACCGTCAGCGAAATACTCCTGCTCAGGATCACGCGACAGATTCTCCAGCGGCAGCACGGCGATGGATGGAATGGCAGGAGCGGGAGTGGCAGCCACCAGACTTCCGATGAACCGATACCCGCGGCGGGCCAGGGTTTCGATGTAGTGAGGAGAATCTGCCGAGTCGCCCAGGGCTTCGCGCAGACGGCGGATGGCGTTGTTCAACCCATGGTCAAAATCAACGAAGGTGTCAGCCGGCCAGATTCTCTGCTGCAACTCTTCGCGCGTGATTAGTTCGCCCGGATTCTCCAGCAAGATCTGCAGAATCTGCAGTGGTTGTTCCTGGAGCTTGATCTTGATGCCCCGCTTGCGCAATTCTCCAGCGCGCAGGTTTACTTCGAAAACCCCGAACTGAATAGTCTTGTCGTCAGAAGGCTGGACACGCCCCATGGCCAGCACCCCACTAGTTTCGCACAACAGTCTAGCATCGCCAGTCCCTGAGATATCACAACCACCAACTCGAAGCCGATCAGTCTCTTGGCTCGATATCAACACGATATTCAGAAGAGCGAAACGGGAGACCGATGCGGGATTGACCATGAAGCTAATCGGGTGCAGAACGGAGGGCACGGCGAACATCTGGGCCGTTCACAAAAACGTCCCAGAACGCGAAGGAATGGAGGACAATTTTATGACGCGCACGATTACACCAAGCGTGCTTCTGACAACTTGCCTGGCGCTCGTATTCAGCGTGGCTGTGGCCCCGCTGCAAGCTGAAGCGAGCCACTGCTCCACCGCTGCCGCGGCGGGGAAGTGGGCTTACACCTACACTGGAACCATCTTTACTCCGAGCGGTCCTCTGTTGGCCGCCGCGGTGGGGCACTTCATCGGGGACTCAGCCGGCAGCCTCACGGGGAGCCAGGCCCGGAGTGTTGTCGGAAACCCTGGGATAGAAGACATCTCGGGCACAGTCAGCGTGAACAAAGACTGCACCGCCACGGCGAGCGTTGACGTGCTTGTCAATGGTCAGTTGCAGCGTACAACGGTCCTGGCGGTGGCCTATGATAACAACATGAACCACGCGCGTGCGATTTTCCAGTCCGTTACATTGCCGGATGGCACCAACCTGCCAGCTGTGATCACCGCAGACTACACGAGGATGTTCCCTAGGAACTGACCGGCAGGGGCAGGCGAGAGTCCTGCCCTCTTTTCTTGCGTAAAAGGGCCACGGAATGGGCGACGGACCAGGCTCCGAATCGTTTTGATGAGTGGGATGCTGTGAGGTCTCGCACAGCCTTACTTTTCCGCCATCGCGCCCACCAGCGACTCGAAAATCTTAAAGCCATCCATGCCTCCGAGTTCGGGTTCGGCGGCGCGCTCGGGATGGGGCATCATGCCCAGGACATTGCGTCCGGGACTGCAAATGCCCGCGATGTTTTCCAGTGATCCGTTTGGATTGGCATCGGCCGTGATCTCACCTACCGCATTCGCGTAGCGGAAGACGATGCCATTGTCGCGCTTCAAGTCCGTGAGCGTGGCATCGTCACAAAAGTAGTTGCCTTCCATGTGTCCGATAGGAATCGTCAGCACTTCACCTTTCTGACAATTCTGGGTGAAAGGCGTTTCGTTGTTCTCTACGCGCACGTGGACGGGCTTGCAGACATATTTCAGCCCGATATTGCGCATCAGGGCGCCGGGAAGAAGTCCCGACTCACAAAGAATCTGGAAACCGTTACAGATCCCCAGCACGAGTCCGCCGCGATCAGCAAACTTGCGAACCGACTCCATGACCGGCGAGAATTTTGCGATTGCTCCCGTGCGCAGGTAGTCGCCGAAGGCAAAACCGCCCGGCACAATGATGGCATCGCAATTCTGTAAATCGGCCGATTCGTGCCAGAGGAAGGTCGCTGGCTGTTTGGCTACCTGATGGGCAGTCCAGTAGGCATCGTGGTCGCAGTTCGATCCGGGGAAGATGATCACGCCGAATTTCATTTAGATCCTCGTCTGATTAAATCATGGCCGTCAAGCGAAAGGTTTCCGCCACCGCCACTCGCGGTCATTTGTCGAGTTTGACAGAGTAAGGAGTCCATCCATAGATTCAGTACTTCACAATCGCGGCGAACGACTTCGGATCGAGCGAAGCTCCGCCTACCAGCGCGCCATCAATTTCTTCCTGGGACATCAGCGCGGTCGCGTTCTCCGGCTTTACCGAGCCGCCGTATAGAATGCGTAGCCCGGCTGCGAATTCGTCACCGAACGCCTTCGCTGCTTCGCCGCGAATGATGGCATGGGCGTCGGCAGCCATTTGCGGAGTTGCCGTTTTGCCCGTGCCAATGGCCCACACCGGCTCGTAGGCGACGACGAGTTTCCCGGCTTTCTTGCTCGAGATCGCGTGGAAGGCGCGCAGGCACTGGCGCCGCAGAACGTCGTCGGTGAGTCCCGCCTCGCGTTCTTCGAGCACTTCGCCGACGCAGACGATCGGCGCGAGTCCAGCTTCGAGAGCCGACTTCAGTTTCAGGTTCACCGTGTCATCGGTCTCGCCAAAGTGCTGGCGCCGTTCGGAATGGCCAATGATCACATGGGTCACGCCTACCGTGACCAGCATGGCGGCGTTGACTTCTCCGGTGTAGGCTCCCTCTTTTTCCCAGTAAACGTCCTGCGCTCCAATCGCGATCTTGGAGCCCTTTGCGGAGGTCACTCCGGCGTCAATCGCCAGGAAGGTAGGGCAGACGACGATCTCATCGCGGTCATGGTCCTGGACCAGCGGAAGGAAGTCGCGGAAAAAATCACGAGCCTGCTCGGGAGTCTTGTACATCTTCCAGTTGGCGGTGATCAGTTTTTTTCTCATGAAAGACCTTTCTCGAAGATAGCGGAAATCTCTGGCCGCCGCCGGAGCAGAGCCTCGGCGGCGCGTATATAAGTTGTGCAGTCATGGACGTGGAACAGAACGAACCGTACCTGCTGAACCCCAGTCGTGGTGGGTAGAACGTCGATCACCGCTTGTACCGCCACGGGCGCCGCTTCGTGTAGAGGATAGCCATACGCTCCCGTGGAAATCGAAGGGAAGGCGAGCGACCGAATGCCATGGTCGTCTGCGAGGCTGATGGATTCCCGATAGCAATTAGCCAGCGTCTGCGATTCATGAGCGTTGCCACCGCGATAAATCGGGCCCACAGTGTGAATCACATATTTGGCGGATAAACGTCCGGCGCCCGTGATCACAGCTTTGCCCGCGGGCAACTGGCCGATGCGGTCGGTGATGCGTCTACATTCCTGAAGAATCGAAGGCCCGCCCGCACGATGGATCGCGCCATCCACACCGCCCCCGCCGATGAGATGAGAATTTGCTGCATTGACGATGGCCTCGGTGGTTTCTTTCGTGAGATCGGCGGGACCGTGAAATTCGATCGTCTTGCCGGAGTCGAAGACGAGTCGAGCGACGAAGTCAGGCATGCGAGCAGAGTTCCATTCAAGGACGCGAACGACGGGGGCTAAAGCCCATTTCAAAAAAGACGACACGGCGCCGCAGAAGCCGCGCCCCTTCAAAGCGGAACAGCACTAACGCCAGGCAACGGACACCTGTCATTTCTTGTCCGTCAGCGCTTCCACACCCGGCAGTTTCTTGCCTTCCAGAAATTCCAGCGAGGCGCCGCCGCCGGTGGAAATGTGAGTGATCTTGTCGGCGACGCCGGCGGCGTTCACCGCGGCCACTGAGTCGCCGCCTCCGACGATCGAAATCGCGCCCGCATTTTCCGCGACCGTGTGCGCGATCTTGAACGTGCCCTTAGCGAAAGGGGGCAATTCAAATACGCCCATCGGGCCATTCCACACAATCGTGCGCGCACGCGAAACCTCTTCCGAAAAAATCTCGATCGTCTGCGGACCGATGTCGAGCGCCATCATGTTGTCAGGGATGGCTTCACCCGCGTTCACAGTCTTCGGGTGAGCGCTCGCGTCGACGCGATCGGCGATGATGTGGTCGGTCGGCAGCAGGAACTTGACCTTGTGCGCCCTCGCTTGTTCGAGGAGCTCCTTGCCCAGCGCAATTTTGTCTTCCTCGACCAACGACTTGCCAACCGCCACACCCTGCGCTTTGAGAAATGTGTAAGCCATGCCTCCGCCGATGATCAGCACATCGACCTTGCTCAGCAGGTTCTTGATCACGCCGATCTTGTCGCTGACTTTCGCGCCACCCAAAATCGCGACAAACGGACGCTCCGGATCCTGCAACACACGGCCAAGGTATTCGAGTTCCTTCTCCATGAGAAGCCCGGCGGCGGATTTCTGGACGAATTTCGTGATGCCCGCAGTCGAAGCGTGCGCACGATGGGCGCTGCCGAACGCGTCATTCACGTAAAAGTCGGCCAGCTTTGCCAGTAGCTTTGAGAATGCCTCGTCGTTCGCTTCCTCTTCAGCGTGGAAGCGCAGATTTTCCAGGAGCAAGGCCTGGCCTTTTTCGAGTTTGAGTGCCATCTCCTCGGCTTCGGGTCCGACGCACTCCGGACAGAAACCGACGTTTTCACCACGCGACAGTTCCTTGTCGAGCATCATCCGCAGGCGCTCGGCGACCGGCTTCAGACTCATCTTTGCGTTCGGCTTGCCCTTCGGACGGCCCAGATGCGAAGCCAGAATCAGGCGGGCGCCGTGGCGCAGCGCGTACTCAATGCTTGGCAACGTTTCCCGGATGCGGGTGTCGTCCATGACGCGGCCGTCTTCGAGGGGCACATTGAAGTCGACGCGCATGAAAATGCGGCGGTCATTGAGAGAAAGGTCGCGGATGGAAAGTTTGGACATGGAGGATTCGTCCTTGGTCGTTAGTCGGTCGTCGTCTGCGGATCGCCGCGTTTATTCCTCGTTCGCTGCTCGTTTTTCGGTGATCGTTCTTCGCTGTTCGCAAGCGCCTCCACATCTTAATCTTATGGCGGCACAGACCCTGCGAACAGCGGATCGCGAAGGACGAATGACGAACGCCGGCTCCTTACAGCCCTTTGCTCACCATGTACTTGATCAGGTCGCGGACGCGGCAGGAGTATCCCCACTCATTGTCATACCACGACAGCACCTTTACGCAATTGCCGCCGACTACCAACGTGGAAGGTGCGTCCACGATCGAGGAGCGCGCGTCGCCCTTGAAATCGGACGACACCAGTTCATTCTCTTCGTATCCCAGATACCCCTTGAGCGACCCCGACTCGGAAGCCTTTTTGAGTGCCGCGTTCACTTCTTCCTTTGTGGTTTTCTTTTCGACGAACGCAACCAGATCTACCACCGAGACGTTGGGCGTGGGCACACGCATCGAAAAGCCATCGAGTTTGCCGCCCAGGTCGGGAAGCACAAGCTTGAGCGCCTTGGCCGCGCCGGTCGAGGTCGGAATCATGTTGAGTGCTGCCGCGCGCGCGCGCCGCAGATCTTTGTGCGGGAAGTCGAGGATCACCTGATCGTTCGTATAGGAGTGAATCGTCGTCATCGTGCCGCTGAGAATCTTGAAATTCTCGTGAATCACTTTGGCAATCGGCGCCAGACAGTTCGTCGTGCAGGATGCATTCGAAACAATGTGGTGCTTCGCCGGATCGTACTTGTCTTCGTTCACGCCGAGCACGATGGTTACGTCTTCATTCTTCGCCGGCGCGGAGATGATGACTTTCTTCACTGAGCCGCGCAGATGTTTCTTGGCCTCGGTCGCATCGGTAAAACGGCCGGTCGATTCAATCACGACCTGTGCGCCGACGGATTCCCAGGGCAGTGCCGCCGGATCCTTCTCCTTGAAAACTTTAATTACCTTGCCGTCGATCGAAATGCTGTCGGGGCCGGCGGTAATCGTGTTCGGCAGGTTGCCCAGGATCGAGTCATACTTCAACAGATGGGCCAGAGTCTTCGGATCGGTCAGATCGTTAACGGCCACGAATTCGATGTTCTTGTCCGCCAGCGAAGTGCGGAGCACGTTGCGGCCGATGCGGCCGAATCCATTAATCCCTACTTTTACCGCCATGTTTCCTCCGAAAAGAGTTTTGGTTGCGACAGAGAGAGTGCTGGGAATTCTTCAAGTTGACGCTCTGATGGTAACAGCCCGCGTGAGTCAGCGTAAACGTCAGACGCCGAACTACGCCGGTCCGGGCGTGATCTCAAGATAGGTATCGGTTTTACTCCACAGAAGCGGAACACGAGCCAGCCAATATTTCGCGTTAATGGATTTGCGCGCCTGCGCAAATTCGTCGGGCCTCAGGAAACGAACGCGAGCGGAGAACTCTGGTCCGGCTACCTTTCCGCGAATGGTAGCGGGACAAATCCTTACTTCGGGATTGTTCCGCAGCCGCTTGGCCTTTCCCGATTTGCCGTTGGTCATCACGTAGAGATGTGAGGTATTTTCGCCGAACCACACGGGCGTGGAAACGCCAGTTCCATTCTTGCGGAAACTGATTAGGTTGATATAGCGTTGGCCGCTGATCTGCGGGGGAATCGTGGAAGCCATTTCCACATTGTAAACATCAGAAGGGCAGTTCGCCGCCACAGGCTGTCGATTGCCGGGCGGCGGGCTTACAATAAGCGGTCGGTTACGCAGGTTGCGAGAGACGCTATGAGTGAAACGTGGAAACAATGGGAAGGCCAGACCGTAGGCGAGTTCCCTTTGTTGGCCTATGCGGGAGGCTCTCGCCACAGTGCCGTATTTATTACTAGGCGCAAGACCGTGGCACAGGAAAGACTAGCCATCAAAGTGATCCGCGCCGACGCAAGCGGCGCCGAAAGCCAACTAAGCCGGTGGAAGAAGTCGGCGGAATTGAACCATCCAAACCTGGTTCGCATCTTTGAATCGGGTCGTAGCGAGATCGAAGGTACGCCTCTCCTCTACGTCCTTATGGAAATCAACGAAGAGGACCTCTCCCAGATCCTGCCGGAGCGCGCTCTCACGCCCGATGAGGTTCGACAGCTTCTGCCGCCAGTGCTCGACGCGTTGGAATATATTCACGGGCAGGGAATGGTGCATGGGCGATTGCGGCCGTCCAATATTCTGGCGACCGGAGACCAGGTCAAGATTTCAGCCGACACCCTGCGCGTTTCCGGAGAAAGAGTTCCATCCCCGGATGTTTGGAGCGCGTACGATCCGCCGGAAGGGTCCAGCGAACGACTCACCTCTGCAGCCGACGTGTGGTCTCTTGCCGTTACCCTAGTGCAGGCGTTGACGCAGCAGCGTCCGCTCTTTCACCCGTCGGAGCCGGCATCTCCTTCTTTGCCGGAAAATACTCCCGAGCCTTTTCGGGAGATCGCACGTCGCTGCCTGCAGGTTGATCCACAACGGCGCTGGACGATTGCGGAAATCAAGGCCGCCCTTCAACCAAAAACCTCGAAGCCGGCGGCAAAAGCCGCGCCCAACACTCCCATTCGCGCCGTTCGCGCCAATTCTGATCTCGAGAGCAAACAGCGGCCTCCACTTTGGGGATGGTTGCTCGGATTACTGGCGGCGGCCGTGGTAATTGGTCTCATTGTTGCGGCGGGCAACCATCGCGGTTCATCGTCGGCCAGTTCGTCGAGTGAGCCTCAACCCCAAGAGACCAGCCAGGCCAACAAAGCTCAGCCAAAACAGGCGCCCGCTCCGTCTGAACCTAAACCAAACGCTGCCGTCGGCTCAAAGAAGGCCTCCGGGCACAGCAATTCGAAGTCACCGCAGAGCGCCATCGCGAATGGAGCCGTATTGCAGCAGGTTCTACCGCAGGTATCCCAGAGTGCGCGCCGTACCATCGAGGGGAAGATCAGGGTTGTTGTGCGAGTAGACGTGGATTCATCCGGAAATGTGACCGAGGCGAAGCTCATTTCCCCCGGCCCGAGCAAGTATTTTTCGCGTCTGGCTCAGGAGGCTGCTCGGCAGTGGAAATTTACGCCGCCTCAGGCGCAGGGCGCCCCCGTGGCCAGCCAATGGACCTTGCGATTTGGTTTCCGCCGAACTGGCACCGACGTAGCTCCAACCGAAACCGCTCCGTGATGAAGGGGCTGAAGAATCGAGGCGCGGGTGCGGCGTCTCCCTCGAAGTTAGTCCCAGACGCTAATCTCTTGTTGTAGGAACACCCACGCTCTTCTTCGAGTTCGGTGACCCCGCGTCGGCAAATCGCGCTTTCTTTGCGGCGTTTTTCTGCCATTCCGCGGCCCGTTGTTCCGCCTCGGATCGTTCGTCAGGAGACATGCTCCGCATGAGATTCGTTTTGTTGCCCTCGATCTGATCACGCATGGCACCGCTCGATTGCTGGGAAAGCAGGCACCACATGTAAGCAGTCACCCGGTCCGCAGCTTTGCCGTTTGACTCGCCGTAGTGTTCCGCCAGCTTGAGCTGTGCCCAGGAATGACCCGCTTCCGCCGCTTTGAGTAGAACAGGGAGGCTTCCTTCTTCGCTGGAGGAATCAGGCGTGCGGCTCGAACCGCCGCTCATCGTAAGAGAAAGCAACTCGGTGCGGCTGGAGACACCCAGTTTGTCGAAGATGCGAAACAGGTAGTTCTTGATGGTGTGTCGGCTCAAGCCGAGAGACTCGGCAATGTCCCGGTTCGTCATACCCGCGGCAAGATATTGCACGACCTGGCGTTCACGCGCCGAGAGAAGTTCGAGTCCCTTGTGGTTGGTGGCGCGGACGATCGGCGAGTTCGCAAGCGCTTCCAGCGCATGATCCAGCTCGACGCTGCGCGCCCAGATCTGTCCTTCATGCACGCAGCGGATGCACTTGCACAAACTCTCCAGCCGTTCGTGCTTGGCAAAGATGCCCCGGGCGCCGGCTCGAAAACACTCCAGAACATCCTGCGGACGAGAAGTGTCCAGCAACAGGACTCCCTTGATCTGTGGGCGCAGCCCGCGTAGTTCCCGCAGAACTTCGGTTCCGTGTCCGGGCTGGTCGTCCAGGCTGTAGCTGATCACCGCAACATCGACCGGCACTCGCACCACCGCCGCCAGCAGTTCCTCAGAAGAGGAGGCGGACGCTACGACTTGCAGTCCTTGATCGCCACGCATGGCTTCGGCCAACAGCTGTGTGTGGATGCGAGTGCTGTCTGCAACCACAATGCTGATGAAGTCCGCGTTTTTCAAGTCGTGGGGTGGCATTGGATCTCCTCAATCATCTTTTTCGGGCACAAGTGCCTGGGGGGAGAGCCAATCTCGGAAAGAAGGCCAGAAGCGAGGGCGAATTCCAGGCCACCCAGCACCTGCCAACGGGCTTTAGCCTACCACCGGTCCAACATTGACGGCAAGACAAACCTTTGCAATCTATGCAAAGAAATGCATAGTAGTAGACTAGCGTGTCTCATTGTGACTCAATCGCTAGGAGTTGCAACAAAGTGCTATCCGTTGGGAGGGTCATTGCAGCTGATTATCGTCTTTTGAATATTCTTGTAAACATATATAAAAATGGCATTTACATCGATAATAGGAAGCATGGCAACGACGCCGTTGTACGCAGGTAATACCTTAGTTCCATCCCTCCAACACCATCGTGCCAAAGAACTGTGTCTCCGGGCTAACACGGTCATTAATGAGAAGTACAACTCTATTGTCGGTAGACCCATATGTACATGGGTTTTTGTGCCACTTGCACGCAATTGCAAGTGACCTTACCTTGAGACTGCGACACAGGAAAGCAACGCTTAAAGTATCTCCCCCCTGCGGTAAATCTCCCCCTAAGAGACGGTTGTGCTGTTCTGTATTTTTTTCAGGCGGACCCATGCTGTGGGACCCAGAGGGCGAAGCTATGATGAGCGGCGGTACGAGTGATGGAGCAGCCAGCAAAATGGCACCCCTTGCGGCGGCTGAGCAAGTCTGCTGGTACGCTCTTCACACTCGTGCGCGCCATGAGCGGGTGGTCGAACATCGCCTCCGGGAAGAAGGCCTGGAGACTTTCCTGCCGACCGTTCGCGAGACCCACCGCTGGAGCGACCGCAAGAAAGTCGTGGAAGTTCCGCTCTTCAGTTGTTATGTGTTCGTGCACTGCGCCCTAAGCGCGGAAGACCGCACAAAAGTCTATCGAGTCGATAGCGCCCTGGGGTTTGTAGGAACACGCGGCGCGGGCCTCCCGATTCCGGATGAACAGATTGAAAGCGTTCGTGCCGTACTCTCCCAAACCGCTCCCTGCCGAAGTCATCCATTTCTGAAGGTCGGTCAGCGGGTGCGAGTTTGTGGCGGCGCGATGGATGGCGTCGAGGGTGTATTCCTTTCCGAAAATGGAGACAACAGTCTTGTCATCTCCGTTGACGTGATTCAGCGGTCGCTAGCGGTACGGATCGACGGCTACGACGTAAAACCCATCTAGAATTCACTTCAGTTTTCTTACTCACCCTGATGAATCAACCTGAAATCGAGCAGATCGGCGAAGAGTTGTATTTTGTCGCTGCCAGTCCGGCTACGCGCCGGCTGCGCACGCAGGCCGAACTGCTCTCCCAGACCGAAGTACCGGTGCTGATCACCGGCGAGGCGGGCAGCGGGAAAGCTACGGCTGCGCGGTTGATTCACTCGCTCTCGATTCGTTCCAGCTTCCAATTCACACGGGTCAGCTGTGCGACGTTGACGGCGGATACGCTCGAAAGTGAGCTGTTCGGTTACGAGCACTCGAATGGGAATGGGCGGCTGGAGTCCAAGCCGGGCAAGTTTGAGCAGTGCGCCAAGGGGACGATCCTGCTGGAAGATTTCGAGGCCATGCCGGGGCCGGTGCAGTTGCGCCTTCTGCGCTTGTTGCAGACCAAAGAATTTGTGCGCTTCGGAGGCCAGTCGCCGATTCGCGTGGACGTCCGTATCATTGCCTCCACCCAGGGCAATCTCGAACAGGCGGTTGCGGAAAAGCGGGTCCAGGAAGAGCTTTACTACCACCTGAGCGCGTTCGAACTTCATGTGCCGTCCCTGCGCGAGCGGCGCGACGAGGTTCCCTTGTTGCTCGGGCATTTCATGAACCGGCTGACCCGGCGTTACGGAGTGCCGGCACCCCACTTTTCGGGCGCCTTGCTGGATGCCTGCCAGCACTACGCATGGCCCGGCAATTTGCGCGAACTGGAAGTCTTCGTCAAGCGGTTCCTGGTTTTCGGCGATGAAGCGGCGGCGGTGGAAGAATTGCAGTTGCATTCCCAAACCCAATCCGCTTCAGCTAACGGGAATGGACACGGGAACGGACACGGCAACGGCCATGCCAGTGGACATGAGAACGGAAAAAGCGCACACTCCGCCGGTGATGAACATTCCTCGCTGAAGCTGCTGGTCAGGAATGCCAAAGGCGAAGCGGAACGAAGTGCTATCGCGCATGCCCTCGAAGAGACGCACTGGAACCGGAAGGCGGCAGCACGCCTGTTGAGCATCAGCTATCGGGCGTTGCTGTACAAGATCCAGGAATACCGGCTGGTACCGCCGCACGATTTGCAGCGCATATATCATTTCAACGGAATTCGTGAAGCCAAGTAGTCCTGCCCGCCGGATTGTAACGGCTGGCCAGGAGCCGTCGCTCATGACCCTAAAACGTAACCCGCTTCCCGCAATACTGATTCTCGCACTCGCGCTGATGATTGCGGTGTCAGTCCAGGCGCAATCCGGCACCGCACCCCAACCCGCTACGGCGCCTGCCGGCAAGGTCGCCGCCGAGAGCCATCCACCAGACAAAGCACACTCTGACGATGCATACACCATTGGCGCCAACGACGTACTGGCGATCAACGTGTGGAAAGAGCCCGACATCACGCGTTCGGTTCCGGTGAGGTCGGATGGAAAAATCTCCCTGCCACTGGCCGGCGAACTCCAGGCCAGCGGCCAGACGCCGCGACAACTGGAAGACGAAATCACCAAGCGCCTGAAGAATTACATTTCGGATCCCGAAGTCACCGTGATTGTCACCGAGAGCAAGAGCCAGAAGATCAACATTCTCGGCATGGTGGCGCGGCCGGGTACGTATCTGCTGTCGGGTTCGACGACGGTTCTGGACGCAATCGCCATGGCCGGCGGCTTCAAGGATTTTGCCAAGCAGAAATCGATCTATGTCCTGCGCACCAATCCGGACGGAACCCAGAAGCGCTTTCCCTTCAACTACAAGGAAGTAATCCAGGGAAAGAGCCTCGAACAGAACATCCGATTGCAGTCGGGAGACACGGTGGTTATCCCATAAGGGATGGCAATGCAATCCAGAAATAGCGCTATCTTCGCAGCGGTTCTGCTGGGTCTTCAGATACTGGCGAGCGGACAGAATCCGCCCGCCCCGAGCAACGGGCAAGACACGGGAACCGGAGCTAACACGGGCACGAGCACGGACGAAACGCACTCGACCCCGGTCCCTGCGCTTACCGGCGTGATCGGAATCGATTCGCAGGTGCCGGAAGAAGACTCCAACAGCACTCTGCCGCGGATTCCGTCACTGCTGGGTGGGCCGCGACTCTCGGTCGCACTGGGCTCGGAGACGGAACGTTCCAACTACATACGCGGTGGCCTGAACGTGGGCGCCACCTATGACGACAATACTTTTCTGACTACGCAAGACGAAGTCGGCAACACGACCTACTCGGTCTTCCCCAATATTAGTCTGGAGCAGGTCCGCTCCCGGGTGACCTGGAAGTTGGGCTATGCGGCCGGATTGACAGTGAATCAGAGACTTTCCAGTCGCAATCAGGGATCGCACGATTTGGATTTTGATTCGCAGTTCCGCTTAAGTCCTCATGTCAATGTGCGGGTTGCAGAGGAATTTACACTCACTTCCGGATTTTTCGATTCGGGAATTGGGGGCGGGGTGGGAGTGGGCAACGGCGGGCCCAACGCAAGCCTGGTGACACCCCTGTCGCGGCAGAGGGCATCGTCGACCGTGGTGGAAGCCAATTATCACTTTGCCCTGAACGACCTGGCTGGAGTGAGCGGTTCGTTCTACGACCTGCATTTTAGCGATGTTGCGCAAGGCGCCACGCTGACGAACAGTCGAACCGCGTCCGCTTCGGCGTTCTGGCTGCATGGGTTCGGACGAGACTGGCTGGGGATCGATTATCGCTTCCAGCGTCTGACGTTCGGGGGCAGCACTGAGAATTCGGACGGAGAAACGCGAGTGCACAGCATTTTGGCGGTCAACACGATCACCCTCCCGAACCACTTCACCGTGACCGGTTTCGTAGGGCCGGAGTACTCGGAAAATCAGGGGTTGGTTCCGGGGAGCACCACGCCCTCGAATTTCAACGAATGGTCGTTCTCAGGGGGTGTAGAGGCCGGCTGGCAAAGAGATCACACCAGCCTGGCAGTGGGATACTCGCGGCGGATCAACGACGGCAGCGGAGTGTTGGGCGTGGTGCGGTTGCAGGGACTACACGGCGAGATTCGCCAGCAATTACGGCCCGGTTGGGCTATTTCAGCGGGGGGCAGTTACGGAAACAACAAATCGCTCACTATCCCTGTAGCGGGCACTGCACAAGAGATCAATTCGGCATCTTTGGATGCCGGGCTGGAACGCAATCTGGGCAAGAGTCTGGGGCTGCGGGTTGGCTATGGGCACGATTTTCAGGAACAGCTGGGAGCGGCTGATAGCACCCCCATGGGCTTCGCCCACCGCAACCGCTTTTCCGTTACCCTTGGATATCAGTGGTCCCGGCCACTAGGACGTTGATGATGGAAGAAGAATTTCACGATAAACCCACCGAAATGCCCGAGTTGCACCATATTGTGGGCATCGTCAGCCGCCGGCGTTGGCATTTTCTGTTGCCATTTTTTGCCGGCTGGCTGCTGATTTGGGGGATCAGCTGGTTCCTGCCGTCAGTGTACCGTTCAGGGACACTGATTCTGGTGGAACAGCCCGCTGTGCCTGAAAAATTGGTGGCCTCGAACATCGATAACGATATTCAGCGCCAGCTGGATAGCATTTCGCAGCAGATTTTAAGCCGCACCCGGCTGATACAGATCATCGACCACCTCAATCTCTATGCGGAGGACCGTAAACACAAGAGTCCGGATGATCTGGTCGAGGTCATGCGCAAGGACGTGGAGATCGAGCTTTCGCGCGGGGACGACCGCAAGCTTTCAGCCTTCAACATTTACTATTCAAATCGAGATCCGAGGCTGGCGCAACAGGCGACCAGCGAACTGGCGAATCTGTTTATCACCGAGAGTGACGAACAACGCCAGGGACGCTCGGCCGATATTACCGGGTTCCTTCAGGACCAATTGGACCAAGCGCGCCAGAAGTTGAACGAACAGGAAGCGCGCGTCCGTGAATTCAAGGACAAGCATATCGGCGAACTGCCCAGCCAGACGCAGAGCAACCTGCAAATTCTGGCGGGATTACAGACTCAGTTGCAGGCACAGGAAGACGCGCTCAACCGCGCACGCCAACAGAATACCTATCTGGAGTCCCTGGTCAGCCAGTACAAGACGCTGGATCGCGGCACCAAATCGGGCGAGGGCGGTCCGGGGGGCCTCGCGGCGATCGACAAAGAACTTGATCGGCTGCGCGCGCAGTTGGCGGACTTGAGCGCACGCTATACGGACAAGCATCCCGACGTACGCAAGACGAAGGAACAGATTGCCAACGCGGAGAAGCAGCGCGCCCGGGTCGCGGCGGATATCAGCAGCCGCGGAAACGATGCCACGGTCGACACCAGCGCGTCCCCGGAATTGAAGAGCGCACCCTTGTTGGAACTCGAGAGCCAGCTGAAAGCTAATCGCGCGGAATTGGTCAACCGGCAAGCAGCAGTGCGGGAATTCGAAGGCAAAATCGGCGAGTACCAGTCACGCCTCAACCACGCTCCGGTGATGGAGCAGCAGTTCAGCGACATCACGCGTGATTACGAACAGTCCAAGGCAAATTACGATTCGCTACTCGCGAAAAAGAATCAATCAGAAATGGCAACCGATCTGGAAAAAACGCAGCGTGGCGAACATTTTCGCATGCTTGATCCACCGAACCTTCCCGTACGGCCCGACAAGCCGAATCGGCTCCGTCTTTGTGGTCTGGGGCTGATTGTGGGACTGATTTTCGGCGGGGTTACGGCTAGCGCGGTGGAATTCGCAGGCGGAAAGATCCATACCGAACGTGAAGTGAAGAAAATCGTACCCTTCGAGATAATCGTGGAGATTCCAAATCTGCCTCTGCCGACTGAGGAAGCCGACGCCCGGCGTAGTGCCTGGATTGCCGGCGCGGCTGCGGCAGCAATTCTTTTGTTCATTGCGGTCGGATCAGCGATAACCTATTTGCGGGGTTGATTTTCGAAGAATAAAGACAACGTGTATAAGACTTTTTACAATCTGAAGCTGAACCCGTTCGAGATCACGCCGGACCCCTCGTTCCTGTTTTCGACCTCGCGCCACAATGAAGCGCTGGCTTCGCTTTACTACGGGGTGCGGGCGCGAAAGGGATTTGTCGTTTTGACCGGCGAAGTGGGCACGGGTAAGACCATGCTTGTGCGCTGCGTTCTGGAGCTTCTGCGCCGTACCGGAGTCGCCTTTGCGTACGTGTTCAATCCCAGCCTGTCGGCGCTGGAGTTTATCCGCTATATCGCCGGCGATTTCGGGCTGCCGGTAGCGGGCAAAGCGAAAGACGAACTGGTTCTGTCCCTGAGTTCCTTTCTCGTCGAGCGGCACCAGCGCAAGTTGTCCACCTTGCTGGTGGTCGATGAAGCACATCATCTGTCCCCGGAATTGCTGGAAGAGGTTCGCCTTCTGACGAATCTCGAAACTACCCAACAGAAGTTGCTGCAGATCGTCCTGGCTGGGCAACCCGAGTTGGACGAAATGCTGGATTCCTATGAACTCCGGCAGATCAAGCAGCGCATTGCGCTGCGGTGCCACCTCGAACCGCTCAATCTGGAGGAAACGCGCGGCTACATTCAGCGGCGCCTCCAGATCGCGGGCGTAGCGCCAGAAACCGTCATTTTTTCCGAGGCAGCCACCAGTGCGGTTTTCCGGCACTCAAACGGCTTTCCCCGATTGATCAACACCATCTGCGAGAATGCGCTGTTGTCTGGATATGCGCGCCGCGCGGCCGTGATTCCGGGCGAAGTGATCGACGAAATCGCGCATGACTTGCGGCTGGGCGTGATGGTCACCCGGGGAGAAAAAAAAAACGGCGCGACTCCGGCGGCTCAGGATCAGGCGAAGGAAAAAGAGAAGGACGAGCTGCTGCGGGCGGTGAAAACTCTGATGGAACTGCACGATTACCTGCAGGAAATGAAGACTACCGACACGAAAGAAGTTGTACCGATTACGCGCAGGCCTTACTAAATCATGAGCCGTATATTTGACGCACTGAAGCGGTCGGAAACGGAGCGGTGGGGCAACGATCTGCTGACTCCCCCCGAATCCGTAACCGAACTGCTGGAAGCAGCCGAAGGACGGCGGATGCGGTCCTCGGAATCGCTGGCTTCATCCCTGCTCGCGACTGCGGAGCTACCCGCCGCCTTCTCGTTGGATTCCTTGCCCGTGATGCGGCCAGCCCCATTGCCGGATGCGCGCCTGGTGTGCCTCAGCGATCCGGGCAGCCTGGGAGCGGAGAAATTTCGAGTTCTGGGGCTGCGTTTGCGGAACCTGCGCGATCAACGGAAGCTGCGGCGGATTGTAGTTACGGGCACGGCGCCCGAAGAAGGGAAGAGCCTGGTCTCGGCAAACCTGGCTCTCAACCAGGCTCGCAGCAAGGTACTCAAGACGTTGCTGATCGACGGTGACTTCCGCCGGCCCATGGTCGCCAAGCGGTTTGGCGTAGGAACCTTGTTGCCGGGTTTGAGCGAGTGCCTGCGTGGAGAAAAGCAGCTTTCCGAAGTGGTCTACAAACTGGATGGCGCTGGACTGTATATTCTTCCCGCTGGCATGGCGCCCGAGAACCCGCTCGAATTGATGCAGTCCGGGCGGTTGCCCGAGTACCTGGATCGATTGGGAACAGTTTTTGACTGGATCATTATCGATTCGCCGCCTTTGTTGCCACTGGCCGATACGACCTTCTGGATGAAGATGTCAGACGGGGTATTGTTCGTCGTCCGGGAAGGCGTGACCGAGCGCAAAACCTTGCAGCGGGCGGTGGAACTGCTGGATCCGGCGGCGATCCTGGGTGTTGTGGTCAATAGTTGCAATAGCGGCCGCGATCAGAAATACTACTATTCAAGATACGGGCAGGATACGGTAAAATCCGTATAGATTTTTTTCCCCTCAGCAGCGATGCTGATTTCGATCGCGGCAGGTTGTCCCCCAACCGGCTTACGTAATAGTGCTCCCCCAAAAGTATTCGTGCCCACTGGCAGAGGCTTGCACCTTCTGCATGCGTGGCTCTCACACAGAGGAGATGCGACCCTTGGCTTCCACAACGACAAGACGACTCATCACTGATCGGTCGCCGCGGCAGCAGAACGGACCCGCCGTAACCGAGATTCTGACGGAAGATATTTTTCGGCGCATGATCTCTCTGGAGCGCAAGCGCAGCGAACGTACCCAGCGCTCGTTCGTACTGCTGCTTATGGACACGGGCCAGAATCTGGCGACGGAAAAAAATGGCCGCATTCTTCTGGAAATCCTGAATGCGTTGCAGGCGGCCACGCGCGAAACCGACGTCATGGGGTGGTATGAGCCGAACTCAGTGGTGGGCGTGATGTTCACCGAGATCACGCCGGACAACAACCTCATCCTGAGCACGATTCTTTCGCGCATCAGCGAGGTTCTCCGCGACCGGCTCACGATGGAACAGTTCAGTCAGCTTAAGTTTTCATTTCATCTGTTTCCGGAAGAGTGGGATCCGCACAATCCCGACCGGCCAAGCAATCCGACTCTTTATCCTGACCTGCATGAACGTAATGGTTCGAACTGGGCCAGCCGCGGCATCAAGCGGATGATGGACGTTTCCGGCAGCCTGGTTCTGCTCTTACTTTTGTCACCGGTATTTTTCCTGATCGCGGCTGCCATCAAGATGACTTCCCGTGGGCCCGTGTTATTCCGGCAGCAGCGCATTGGCGAGCACGGAACTCCGTTCACGTTTTTGAAGTTTCGTTCCATGAAGGTCAACAACGATTCCAGCCAGCACAAGGAATATGTGCGCCAGTTAATCGCCGGGCACGCGGCCAAGCAATCCACCAGTGACGGCTCGGAAGGCGTTTTCAAACTCGTGAACGATCCTCGCATTACCCCGGTGGGAAGTTTCCTGCGGCGCACCAGTCTCGACGAACTGCCACAATTCATCAATGTGTTGCGCGGAGAGATGTCGCTGGTCGGCCCGCGTCCGCCGGTGCCGTATGAAGTCGAAGCGTACGCGACGTGGCATCGCCGGCGCCTGCTGGAAGCGAAACCTGGGATTACTGGCTTGTGGCAAGTGCAGGGACGCAGTCGTGTAGGATTCGACGACATGGTGCGGCTGGATTTGCAATATGCGCGCCAGAGTTCTCCCTGGCTCGACCTGAAGATTCTCTTGCAGACTCCGAAAGCAGTCATCGCCGGAAGCGGCGCCTGCTAGCGGCATCGATTGGTTACGGGCTCTTCTGTGTAGGAAACTCCTTCTGTTCGCTTTTGGCCGTTAACAGCAACATTCCCCGTCATTTTCCTTTCTTTTCCGGGACCGTCAAGGTTCACAGGGTGAATTCGAATGCTTAGGTTTGGTGTCATTGGATACGGGTACTGGGGACCGAATATCGTCCGGAACCTGCGTACTCTGGAAGGGTGCGAGGTGGTCGGAATTTGCGATCAGAGCCCGGCAGCTCGAAAGCGCATCCAGGCGGCTCATCCCGGCGTCCCGGTTTTCTCCGATTACAACGAATTGATCTCGTCGGCGGACGTGGACGCAGTGGCGGTCATCACGCCGGTTTGGACGCATTTCGAACTGGCCAAGGCGGCCTTGCAAAACGACAAACACGTGTTTGTGGAAAAGCCCTTCACCAGCACCGCGGCGCAGGCGGAAGAACTCATCAACCTGGCGGAGCAGAAGAACCTGCGAATCATGGTGGACCACACCTTCCTGTTTACGGGCGCGGTCCGGAGAATACGAAAACTGCTCGCCGACGGAACTCTCGGCAAGCTCTACTACTACGATTCCACGCGCGTGAACCTCGGTCTGTTTCAGCATGATTGCAACGTGATCTGGGATCTGGCGCCGCACGATCTCTCAATCATGAACCATCTGTTGCACAAGGATGCCGAGGCCGTCTCGGCCACCGGCCAGGCGCACCTCAACTCGCATGAGGACATTGCGTTCATCACCGCCTATTTTCCAGACAAAATGATCGCACATGTGAACGTGAACTGGATTTCTCCGGTGAAAGTGCGTACGACGCTGATCGGTGGAGAAAAGAAAATGCTCGTCTGGAACGACCTCGAAGCCGACGAGAAGCTCAAGATCTACGACAAAGGCGTTGATGTAAAAAGTCAGGAAGGCGTCTACAACTTGCTGGTCAGTTACCGGTCAGGCGATATGTGGGCGCCGCAGGTCGAGCAAGTGGAAGCGCTCAAGCTCGAACTGGGATATTTCGTTGAATGCATCCGAAAGGGTGAACGGCCATTCAATGACGGATGTGCGGGATTGAAAGTTGTCCGCATGCTGGAGGCCGCAACCAAATCGCTCGCTAAGCGCGGAGAAGTCGTCTACCTGTAAACGCAGTCGAGTTCCGCGTTCCCCACGCGGTGTGACCAGCCCGGCAACGACACCCTGAAAAAAGGAACGGAATGGATAACTATCGGTGTATTGCCCCGAGCGTAAAGCTCGGACAGGATGTCAAGCTCTCGCAGTTCATCAATCTGTACGGTTGCGAAATCGGCGACGAAACGAAAATCGGCGCCTTCGTCGAGATTCAGAAAAACGCCAGCGTCGGCAAGCGATGCAAGATTTCCAGCCACACATTTGTCTGCGAAGGCGTCACCATCGAAGACAACGTGTTTGTGGGCCACAACGTGGCCTTCATCAATGATTCCTTTCCGCGCGCCACCACCGGCGGCCAGTTGCAGACCGAAGCCGACTGGAAGCTGGAGAAGACGCTGGTCAAAAAAGGCGCATCGATCGGCTCCGGCAGCACCATTCTTGCGAACATCACGATCGGCGAAAACGCGCTCGTAGGCGCCGGCAGTGTCGTTACCAAGGACGTTCCCCCAAACAGCATCGTGGCCGGCAATCCGGCCCGAGTACTTCGTTATATCGAACAGAACGTCGACCAGACCTCGGAGGCTACAAAGTGAGCAATCCTAATATTCCTTTTCTCGATCTCGTTACTCCGCATGTTGAGTTGGAGCGGGAACTGACCCAGGTATTTCAACAGGCGCTGCGCACCGCCGGCTTTATCGGCGGGCCGATGGTGGAGAACTTCGAAAAAGCTTTTGCCACCTTCTGCGACAGCAAACATTCGGTCGCCGTCAATAGCGGCACTGACGCGTTGCGTTTCGCGCTGATGGCAGCGGGCGTCCGCGCGGGTGACGTGGTCGTTACCGTCGCGCACACGTTCATCGCCACCACCGAAGCGATTTCGCAGGCGGGCGCGCTGCCGGAATTCGTCGACATCGACGAACGCACCTACAACATGGACGCGGAAAAACTGCGCGAATATCTGGAAGAGGATTGCAGCAAAGACGCATTCGGCAAGCTGGTCAGCAAGCGCAGCGGACGTCCGGTCACGGCGATCGTTCCCGTTCACCTCTACGGACAAATGGTCGACATGGATGCCATCCTGGAACTGGCGGAGCGCTTTCACCTGATCGTGATTGAAGACGCGTGCCAGGCGCATGGCGCAAAATATTTCTCGCGCAAGCAGAATCGCTGGCTGACCGCCGGCTCCATCGGCAAGGCGGCAGCGTTCAGCTTCTATCCAGGCAAAAACCTCGGCGCCTGTGGCGAAGCGGGTGCGGTCACGACCAACGATGAGTCAATTGCCGCGCAGATTCGCGTGATCCGCGATCATGGCCAGGCGAAAAAGTACTATCACGATGTCGAAGGCTACAACGGCCGTCTGGACGCGATTCAGGCCGGACTGCTGCACGTGAAATTGCAGCACCTGGCAAAGTGGACGGAGCAGCGCCGCGAACGCGCTGCCGAGTACGCCCGTCTTTTCGAAGCTGCGGGGAATCCGGTCGAAGCGCCGTTTGAACCCACGTGGTCGAAAGCGGTGTATCACCTGTTTGTTGTGCGTACCGAGGACCGGGAAGGCCTGATGGCCCATCTGAAAGAGGCTGGCATTGGAACCGGAATTCACTATCCGATTCCTCTGCATCTCCAGAAGGCGTATGCCTCGAGGAACTACAGGCAAGGCGACTTCCCAGTTACGGAGAGCGCGGCCGCGACCATCGTGTCGTTGCCGATGTTTCCCAATCTGACCGCCGGGCAGCAGGGGCGCGTGGTCGAGGCAGTCCGCGCATTTGTCGACAGCAGTGAAATGGAAACGGTAGGCCGTTCCTCTTAAACAGCGTGCGCTTCCAACCTGTAACAGCTTTACCCCGGATCTCACCGAGGTCCACACCACGATGCTTTCCCGATACGTTCTCATTACGCCCGCCCGCAACGAGGCTCGGTTCATCGAACTGACGCTGGCGTCGGTCGTGGCGCAAACGGTCTGTCCGGTACGTTGGGTAATTGTCAGTGACGGCTCGACCGACGGGACGGATGAGATCGTGGCTCGCTACGCGGCGCAATATTCATGGATTGAGCTGGTGCGGATGCCGGAACGGCGCGAACGTGATTTTGCGGGCAAGGTGCATGCCTTCAACGCGGGTTATGTTCGAGTGCAGAACCTGGAGTGGGAAGTGATCGCGAGTCTGGATGGGGACATCTCGTTCGATCCGGACTACTTCGCTTTCCTGCTGAGTAAGCTGCAAAGCGACCCGGTACTCGGCCTGGTGGGTACGCCGTTTCAGGAACTGTCTGGCGAATCGTACGATTACCGCTTTGTGAATATTGAGCATGTTTCCGGCGCCTGCCAGGTATTCCGGAGGGAGTGTTTCACTGCGATCGGCGGATATCTACCGGTCAAAGGCGGATCGATCGATCACATTGCGGTGCTGACGGCTCGACTGAAAAGATGGAAGACGCGGACGTTTGCCGAGAAAGTTTGTATCCATCATCGGGAAATGGGTACGGCCCAGCAGAGCATAGTGCGATCGCGTTTCTTGTATGGCGCCAAGGACTACCGCATGGGCAATCATCCCGTGTGGGAAATATTCCGCACCGTACACCAGATGCGCAAGCGACCGTGGTTGGTCGGAGGTATGGCACTCGGGTCAGGCTATCTGTGGGCCTGGTTGCGGGGGATGGAGCGTCCGGTCTCGGACGAACTGATGGTGTTCCACCGGCAGGAACAGATGCAACGGCTGAAAGGCTTCTTGGGTGGTAAACGCAAAGCGGCCGAGGGGAAGCAGCCAAGTACGCCAGTTCGAGGTGCGCTGTGAGTTTTGTTTCCCGGAGTTTGAATGCGGCGCGAGCGGGAGTGCGATCCATGCTGCGCAGCGCGCTCAGTCAGGAGCGGCGCACCGAGTTGAAACGTCTGCAGGGCGTCGCTCGGAAACGGTTGGGGCCCGTGTTGTCGATGGTCCACGGGACATTTACCACCGAAGAACTGGTCGCCGATTTTGCCCGCCGTGCGCCGCCGGACTTTGAAATTCTGATGGTCCACAGTTCCTTCGATCAGTTGCTCCCGATGTACAAAGGCAGCGCGAAAGAACTGGTCGGCGCCTTGATTGACTTCTGCGGCTCCGAACGCACTTTGGTGATGCCCTCCTTCGTGATGGGCGGACGGACGTACGATATCGCGGAATACTTTCGCTCCCGGCCGTTTGACGTGCGTCGCACTCCGTCGGAGATGGGGTTGGTGGCGGAAGTCTTTCGCCGAACACCCAACGTTTGGCGAAGTCTTCATCCGACCTGCAGTGTATGCGCTCTTGGACCTCTGGGAAAAGAAATGACCGCCGGCCATCACGTGTCGGAGGAAGGGTTGAGTCCGGATAGCCCCTTCGGAGTGATGACCCGCCGGCGCACGGCGATTCTCGGGGTTGGCGTCGAGTATTACCGTAGCCTCACGCACGTGCATACCGCGCGCTACGAGATGGGAGATTCGTTCCCGATCAAATTTGCCAAGCCCACCACGCCGGTGACGTTGGTGGATTATGACGGCAGCCGCCACGATTACACCCTGGGCCTAGCCGATCGAACCAAGAAACTCGATCTAAGAGTGCTGTGGTCGGTTTTGGGCAAAGATGAGTTAGTGGAGTGGCGGTTCCATGGAGCGCCCATGTTCCTGGTCCCGCAAGCAGGTCTGCTCACCCGACGTTTGATCGAAGCTGCCCGACGGGGCGTCACAGTTTACGGAACGATTCCGGTAAGCGCTGCCTCGATCCAGGCAACTACCGAGCAACCTGCAACAGCGAGTGGAAAAAAGCTGGCATGAGCGAGAACTCGAATCCACTACACAAGCGCCGAGTCCTGCTAGTGGGGGATACAACCCTGGATCCACTCGCTCGCTTGTTGGAGCGCAACCCGGAAGCACCAGATGTGCAAACATCCGCCGCGCCCTACGGACAGGTTTTTCAAATCCTCCTGGACCCAAATCAGTCTGCATGGAAGTTTCAACCAGATGTTCTCGCTGTCTGGACTGCGCCGCATCTCACGCTGCCTTCGGTGGGAAAGCTGCTGCGCTTTGATTTTGCGTCGGCGCCAGAGGTGTACGATGCGGCGCTGCGAGAAGCGGAACAATTTGCCGATGCAGTTTTGCGCGCCGCGCTGCACGTCGGTCTGGTATTAGTTCCGACCTGGATATTGCCTCAACACGAGCGCTGGATTCAGGCCCTCACCTGGCGGAAAGGCGTCGGACTGGCAAGTTTGCTGGCCGAGGCCAATCTGATCCTGGCAAGAAAATTTGCGGCCCAGCAGAATATCGTCCTGCTCGACGCCGGATACTGGCAGGCCAGCCTGGGCCGCCCGGCGCACGATCCGCGGATGTACGCGGTGGCGAAAATTCTGTATTCGCAGAGTCTGTTCGAGAAAGCGGCGTTGGAGATCAAGGCGGTGATGCGCGGATCGCTCGGTCTGGGAAAGAAAGTGATTGTCTGCGATCTGGATAACACACTGTGGGGAGGCGTCGTTGGTGATGACGGGCCTCACAATATCAAGTTGGGCGCGCCCGACCCGGTCGGGGAATGCTTTTCTACATTCCAGAAGGCGCTCAAAGGCCTCCGTTCGCGAGGTCTTCTGCTGGCAATCTGCAGCAAGAACGACGAAAAATTCGCACTTTCTGTGATCGACGAACATCCAGCGATGGCATTACGTAAGGGCGACTTCGTCGCCTGGCGGATTAACTGGAAGGACAAAGCCGAGAATCTTGTCGGCCTGGCGAAAGAGCTCAACCTGGGACTCGACTCGTTTGTGTTTCTGGACGATAGCCCGCAAGAAAGGGATCAGGTCCGGCAAGTCCTGCCGCAGGTGTTCACTCCCGATCTCCCGAAGTCGCCTGCTGAGCTGGCACCGTTCCTGACGGCACTCAACTGCTTCGAGACCTCGAGTCTTGGCCAGGAGGATTTTGAGCGGACTGCGATGTATCAGGCGGAGCGCGGACGCAAAGAAGTGCTCGACCTAAGCGGCGACGTGGAAAATTGGTTGCGTTCTCTGAAAATCGAAGTGCAGGCCACTCCCTTGCGCCGCGAAAGCCTGCCGAGAGCGGTTCAACTGTTGAATAAGACGAACCAGTTCAATCTCAGTCTGCGCCGCCTGGAAGAAAAAGCTTTCTGGGACTGGGCCGAAGCGCCGGGGCATGCCGTCTATACATTTCATGTCTCCGACAGGTTCGGCGATTTCGGACTTACCGGGCTGGCCAGTCTGTCGTTCGACGGCAGCGGCGCGCGAATTGTGGATTTTGTTATGAGCTGTCGCGTGATGGGGAAGAAAGTCGAAGAAGCGTTGCTGGGGTTTGTGTGCGCGCAAGCGCGAGCGGCGGGCGCGCAGCATGTTACAGCACCGTTCTTTGATGGTCCCCGGAACGGGCCCGCGAAGGATTTCTTTTCCGCCAAATTCCAAAACGCGGACGCGGTGCTGGACTACGCGCGGGTGGACATTCCATCGCAAATCGCCTTGAAGGAAGAGGGTGTGGCGCTCGCGCTCTGATCAACATATGGACGAACTGATTCGCATACTCAACGAAATCCGCCCGGGCCAGAAATTCGCCGGAACGGAAGACTTCTTCGATCAGGGTTTGCTCGATTCCCTCGATCTGACTGCCCTCGTGGCTGCGCTGGAATCGCGCTACGAGGTTTTCATGGATGTGGACGAGATCGTCGCCGACAATTTTCGCAATCTGGCTGCAATCAAAGAGTTACTTGTGCGCAAGGGCGTAAACATTTGATCCGACTGCCATCTCTTCTGAACAGAAACCTGGGGGGCTGAAGAAATCGACGATCTGGAATAAGATAGCGGGAATTCGAGGACGGCAAGAATCCCTTGTTGTCCTGAACCTGAATTGAAACCATTTCTATGATCCATCTTGGCTTACTGCACCGTCTGGTCTCATATGTGAGCACTCTGGGCGGAACCATCCTGGGTCCGACTACTCTCCATGACGGGGAGGCGGAATCGGCCGGGAGCACCTCTGTGGAGGGCGCTTCTGTTTCTTCCTCTCGCGGACGGCTGGTCTTGAATGCCGACGACTGGGGGCGCGATCGCGAGAATACGGACCGCATTCTGGAATGCTTTCAGAGTGGCATGCTTTCTTCCGCCAGCGCCATGGTGTTCATGGAGGATTCGGAGCGGGCCGCCGCCCTGGCTCGTGAACGCAGTCTTGATGCGGGATTGCATATCAACCTGACGGGGCCGTTTTCCGCAGCCGACGCGAGTCCGCGTCTGCGAGAACATCAGGACCGGGTGCGCCGGTACCTCAAGTGGCATCGTTTTGCGCAAGCGATATTTCACCCAGGTTTGTCGCGATCATTCGAGTACGTAGTGAACGCGCAGTTGGAGGAGTATCAGCGCCTCTATGGGGAAGCGCCCAAACGTCTCGATGGGCACCATCACATGCATCTGTGCGCCAATGTCTTGCTGGGTAAGCTCATGCCGGCGGGGACGCTGGTGCGGCCTAGTTTTTCGTTCTACTCCCGAGAGAAGGGTACCGGAAACCGCGTGTACCGGGCCTTGGTCAATGCCCTGCTGGCGCGGCGGCACCGCTCGGCCGACTATTTCTTTTCCTTGCCTCCTCTGGAGCCGGCCGAGAGGTTACGAAGAATCTTCGCCCTGGCGCGGACGGCGACCGTGGAAGTGGAAACCCATCCTGTTAACCCCGAAGAACATCGTTTTCTGACAGGCGGTGGAATCCGCCGGTACTTGGAAAATGTCGAAATTGCACGGGGTTTTGAATCGCTTTCCCACGAGGCGGCGTCCTCCCGGCGCTCGATTGAGGACCGCCTCGCCAGCCTTCTGCCGTTGGTAGTGGCGTTCGGAGCGACTCTTTATGAGTCACTCATTCAACTCTCGGAGTGTTCCTAAGCGTATGCCGGTTTCTCCAGCTGAACATACCCGTGGCTTGCTGCCCACGGCTGAAGATGGTTCTCGTCACGCGTCCGACGGTTTCACCGCGGGCGCGAACGATCTAATCCTGATCACCGGGGCCAATGGGTTCATTGGCCTTCGCCTGGTCGAAAACCTGCTACGGCGTGGCTTTTGCAACCTGCGCTGTTTTGTGCGGCGGCCCAGCCAGCGGCAAGTACTGGAAGCACTGCTGGCACGAGGTGAATTCGGATCGGCCCGGCTGGAGGTGGTTACCGGGAACCTGCTGTCCAGTGATGACTGCGTGGAGGCTACCAGGAACGCCGCAGTGGTCTTTCACCTGGCGGCGGGACGCGGCGAAAAATCGTTTCCCGACGCTTTCATGAACTCGGTGGTCACGACCCGGAATCTACTCGAGGCATGTTTGCTGCACAAATGCTTGCGGCGCTTTGTGAATGTCAGTTCGTTTACTGTGTATGCTAACGGGCAAAAAAAGAGCACCGTGCTGGATGAGTCCTGCCCCGTGGAAGACCGTCCGGAACGGCGCGGCGAGGCCTATTGCTTCGGCAAAGTGAAACAGGACGAACTGGTCTCCGAGTATGGCGAAAAATTCGGGATTCCGTATGTGATCGTTCGTCCAGGGTATGTGTACGGGCCGGGCAAGACGGCGATTACCGGACGCGTGGGCATCGATACCTTTGGAGTATTTTTGCATCTGGGCGGCTCGAACCAGATTCCGCTCACCTATGTCGACAACTGTGCCGATGCGATTGCACTGGCCGGTTTGAAGAAGGGCATCGATGGCGAGATCTTCAATATCGTCGACGATGAACTGCCTTCCAGCCGCGACTTCCTGCGTTTGTACAAGAGGAATGTGAAGGAGTTTCCGTCGTGGTATGTGCCTCATGCGATGAGTTTTGGGCTCTGCTATTTGTGGGAGAAGTATTCCCAGTGGTCAGCCGACCAGTTACCTCCGGTATTCAACCGGAAACGATGGCATGCAAATTGGCAAAAGACACGATACAGTAATGAAAAGCTGAAGGCTCGAACTGGGTGGGCGCCCCAGGTACCAATGGCGGAAGGGCTCGGCCGCTACTTTGAGGGATGTCGCCTTGCCGAGCATGATTAAAGCAGCCATCGTTGGATGCGGGAAGATTGCCGACTCGCATGCATCCCAGATGGGAAGAATTCAGGGATGCGAGATTGTGGGCGTCTGTGACCACGAGCCGCTCATGGCTCGTCAACTGTACGAGCGCTTTCCCGTCGGGAATTATTTCAGCGACCTGTCCGAACTCCTGCGGCAGGCTAAGCCTGATGTCGTCCACATCACCACCCCGCCCGAAAGCCATTTCGACATTGCCGCGACCTGTTTGCAGTCTGGAAGCCATGTTTACGTCGAGAAGCCCTTTACGGTGAATGAAAACGAAGCGCGCCGTCTGATTGCCCTGGCGAATGAACGCAATCTGAAAATTACCGCGGGCCACGACGACCAGTTTGGCCACGCCACACGTCGCATGCGGGCTCTGGTCCAGAGCGGATATTTGGGTGAGGGCCCGGTTCACATGGAGAGCTACTACTGTTACGAAATGGGTGGCGACAGCTACGCGGAAGCGGTCCTCGGGGACAAACGCCACTGGGTACGCCGGCTGCCGGGACAGTTGTTGCACAACGTGATCAGCCACGGCATTGCCCGTATCGCGGAGTTTATGACCACCGATTCGCCGCGAGTGATCGCGCACGGATTTACCAGTCCCTTTCTGAGGTCGAAAGGTGAAACGGAAATTATCGACGAACTGCGCGTGATCATCAGCGAAGGAGATCGCACGACGGCGTATTTCACGTTTTCGTCGCAAATGCATCCTTCGCTGCATTATTTTCGGATTTTTGGCAGAAAAAACGGGATCATGCTCGATCACGATCAGGAGACCATGATCAAGTTGCGTGGAACCCGGATGAAGAGTTATGCCGAGAAGTTCGTTCCTCCGATGATCTTTGCGCGCCAATACATGGGGAACCTGACTACCAATCTACGATCGTTCCTGGCGCGTGATTTCCACATGAAGTCGGGTATGAAGTATCTGATCGAATCTTTCTACCGGTCGATCGCGGAAGGAACCCCGGTGCCCATCCCGTACCGGGAGATTGTTCTGACGGCACACATTATGGACGAGATCTTCGCGCAGTTGCGCCAGCAATCCGCGGCCGCTGCGGCCGCTCCGCATCCCGTAGGCGTCAGCTAGTTCGGCTGTTTTCTCTTTTCCATCCCACCATCTAGATGTCGCCGGCTTTTGCAAAGTCCGGCACAACCTCGCGCACAGCGAACAGAATGGGTGCATCCGCAGTGATTACCGTTGGCAACAAGGAAGTCAAGATTCAGGGCGGACTGATCCGGATCGCCCATATTGACGGCGATAAGTACAATTTCCCGGACGATCCGGAACAATTTATCGCCGAACTGCAAAAATCCGGCCGCCGCGTCGATGTATTTACGTTTTTGCAGAAGCTGCCCGAAACCGCCCCGAAGTATACCTACCCGATGGAACTGGATAATCTTGCCGTGCTGCCGGTGTCGACCTTCGATCACTGGTGGAACCGTCAGATCCGGTCTTATCCGCGGAACCGGGCGCGGCAGGCGGAAAAGCGGGGCGTCGTGCTTCGCGAAGTGCCGTATGGAGACGAATTAATTCAGGGGATTTGCGGCATCTACAACGAGACGCCGGTGCGTCAGGGGAAGGCATTTCCCTATTACGGAATGACGCCCGACCAGGCGCGCGCGTATGCGGGAACCTATCTGGATCGCAGCATTTATGTGGGCGCGTTTGTCGGAGAGACAATGATTGGATTCATTAAACTGGTGATGGACGAGAACCACAACCAGGCGTGTCTGGTGCACATCCTGTCGATGGTGGAGCATAAGGACAAAGCCCCCACCAACGCGCTGATCGCGCACGCGGTGCGCTGCTGTGCCGAGCGCAAGGTTCCATTTCTGGTGTATGAGCATTTCACATACGGCAAGAAAGAGGGAGACAGTCTCAGTCACTTCAAAGAGGTGAATGGGTTCCAGCGCATCGATTTGCCGCGCTATTACGTTCCCTTGACCCCCATCGGACGCGCTGCGTTGCGCTTTGGTTTTCATCATCGTCTGATCGATCGTTTGCCCGAGTCCTGGCTCGGCAAACTGCGTGACTGGCGTAAAGCCTGGTATGACCGCAAACTGCAAACGGTTACCGAGGTCTAAGGACGCATGCCAGGGATCGTCGGACTCATCACCAAACTGCCGCGAGCGCAGGCGGAGGCTCAACTGCTGCGCATGGTTGAGTCGATTCGTCATGAGTGTTTTTATCGAACTGGGACGTGGATCGATGAAAACCTCGGCGTCTACGTCGGATGGGCCGTCCGTGAGAATTCCTTTTGTGATGGGCTGCCGATCCTGAACGAAAAGGGCGATGTGTGCCTGGTGCTCTCGGGGGAGGTCTACTCTGAACCCGACGTTGTTCGCCGGCTTAAAGAACGCGGACATTCTTTCCCAGACGATGGCTCAGCCTATCTCGTCCATCTATATGAAGAAGACCAGACTTTTCCCGATGGTCTGAACGGCATGTTTCAGGGGCTCGTGACCGATCGCACGCGCGGGACTGCAACCCTGTTTAACGACCGCACCGGAATGCACCACGTTTGCTATCACGAGTCCACAGACGGGTTTTATTTCGCGGCAGAAGCGAAGGCCATCCTGGCGGTGCGGCCGGAATTGCGCGCGCCCGACCCGCGCAGTATCGGAGAGTTGGTGGCGTGCAGTTGCGTTCTGGAAAACAGAACGATCTTTCAAGGCATCCACATTCTGCCATCCGCTTCGGCCTGGACCTTCCGCAACGCGGCTCTCGAACAAAAAACGATCTACTTTGAGCCCGCCGAATGGGAACATCAGACACCGCTCGGGCGGGATGCCTATTACGAGCAGCTGCAGAACGTTCTCTCCCGAAACTTGCCGCTCTATTTTGGCGGTCGCGAGAAAGTGGGGATGACCTTGACGGGCGGTTTGGATACGCGCGTCATCATGGCGTGTTATGCTTCCGTTCCTGGAACGCTTCCTACCTATACGTTCGGGAGCATGTACCGGGAAAATTACGATGTCCGGATCGGGCGTCGAGTCGCGGAAGTCAGTGGGCAGCCGCATCAGGTAATCCCGGTTGGCGAAGAATTTCTGCGCAATTTTTCTCGCTATGCCGAACGCAGTGTGTACCTGACCGAAGGTACGGTGGATGTGTACCGGGCTTCCGATCTTTACGTCAGCGAAAAAGCGCGGCAGATTGCTCCTGCCAAAGTGGTTGGAACCTACGGGAGCGAAATCGTACGCCAGGCCGTGATGTTCAAGCCGATGCCGCCTGCGCCAGGCGTGTTTCGTCCGGAAATGCTGGCATACGTGCAACAGGCGAGTGATACGTATGCGTCGTTGCGGCAGCAGAATCCGGTTACGTTCGCGGCATTCCGGCAGTCGCCCTGGTATCATCACGGAATTCTCGCGCTGGAGCAAAGCCAGCTTTCCGTGCGGTCGCCGTTTCTCGACAACGACTTTGTGCGTACCGTGTTTCGCGCTCCGAAAGAGTACAACTCGCACGGCGAAGACATTCGACTACGCTTGATCGGGAGCAATCCGGCGCTGGCCAGTTTTCGAACCGACCGCGGCGTGGGTGGCTACTCTGGGGCGGTGATCTCGGCGTGGGCGCGCAATTCTCTGGAGTTCACTTTCAAGGCCGAATACGCTTACGATTACGGAATGCCGCAATGGCTCACGCGAATGGACCATGGCGTCTCGGCATTGCATCTCGAACGACTGTTTCTCGGCCGCCACAAACTCTTGCATTTTCGAGTCTGGTATCGCGATCAGCTGGCGGAATATGTCCGCCAAATGTTGCTCGACGCGCGCACGCTTTCCCGGCCTTATCTCGAGAGCAAGAATGTTGAAGGGATGGTGCGGGGACATCTTGCGGGCGACCGCAATTACACCACGGCGATCCACAAGCTGCTTACGTTAGAGCTGGTGCATCGCCTGTTTCTGGATGCCCAATGACCGAGGTCGCCACGCTCGTATTCCTGGTGGGTATCCTGGGGCTTTTTTGGCTGGACAGGGACTCCCGAGCCCACACATCCAGAGCTCTTTGGTTGCCGGTATTCTGGCTGCTGATCATCGGATCGCGGCCGGTATCGGTCTGGTTGCAGGGCCAACGAACCGTCCTGGCGAACGGATTCGAGGATGGGAGTCCGTTGGACCGAAGTGTTTTTCTGGTGTTGATCATCCTCGCGCTGGCCGTATTGTTTCAGAGGAGGGCGGCCATCGGCAGAGTAATGAGAGGCGCCTGGCCAGTGGTTCTTTTTTTTGCGTATTGCGCGGTCAGCATCGTTTGGTCAGACTATCCCGACGTGGCAGCGAAGCGCTGGTTCAAGTCGCTTGGCGATTTGGCGATGATCCTGATTATCGCAACCGACCCGGACCGGCTGAACGCGCTGAAACGGTTTCTCGCGCGGGTTGGATTCATCCTGTTGCCGTGGTCGATCCTCCTGATCAAGTACTACGGTGATCTCGGACGCGCCTATAGCAAGTGGGAAGGGACGGCGTTCTATGTAGGTGTGGCTTCTGACAAGAACATGCTGGGCATGACCTGCATGATCTTTGGCCTGGGGGCGGCGTGGCGGTTTATCAACGAGTTGCGGGGGGCGGGCCGGCGCAAGATCCTCATCGTGCATGGAACCATCTACGGAATGGCCTGGTGGCTGATCTCGACCGCGAATTCCATGACCTCCCTGTCTTGCTTCGGCATGGGCACCGCGTTGATGTTGGCCACCAGTTTTCCCCGAATGGCCCGGCGTCAGGCTCGCGTGCATCTGATGGTCGCGGCGATACTGTTGCTCAGTTCTTCGGTGCTCTTTCTCAATATCGGGGGAGGCGTCCTGAGCGCGATGGGACGAAATCCTACCCTCACGGGCCGGACGGACTTGTGGCATCAGCTTTTTCTCATCGACCGTTCGCCTTTGGTGGGGGCCGGTTTTGAGAGCTTTTGGTCGCCCGAGCGCGTGGATGTCCTGGAGAAGGCTCTGCTCTGGGCCCCCAATGAAGCGCACGACGGTTACCTGGAAGTTTATTTGAACCTTGGTTGGGTCGGCGTTTTTCTGTTGGGACTCATCATTGTTGTGGGCTATCGCGCAGTGCTGAGGTGTCTCCGACGGGATCCGGAAACGGGGCCTCTAAGGCTGAGTTACTTTGTGGTCGGGTTAGCCTACAGTTTTACGGAGGCCGGTTTCAGAAATTTGACACCAATCTGGATCGCCTTTTTGCTGGCGGTCATCGGCATTCCATCTCCGCGGACTGCGGGGACTACCTCCAAGCCTTCGGTCCCAGAGCGCACCGCCAGTAATTCAGCGCTCGCCCTCGCCGGGCAGGAAGTGATTGCCGGGTAAGCCGTGCTGTCACCGCAATGAGCACTTATTCAACAGACATATCGCAGCAGGTTGATCCACTGCTTCCCGTGGATGTCCCTCCACCCCCGCGGCGAGAGATTAAGATCGGGTTGCTCACCGGTGGCTTTGATCGTCCTTATGCTTTCGGTCTGGCCATGGCGTTGGCCGCAAAAGGCGTGTCGATCGACGTGATTGGTGGCTCCGAGGTGGATAGCCCCGAGATGCACACCACGCCGGGGCTGAACTTTGTCGATGCCTACGGCGACCCGCGAAACGAGACGGGGCTGCTCGCACGGCCTGCCCGGGTGCTGAAATCCTATCTACGGATTCTGTGGTACTCGGCCCGCACCGACGCGAAAATCCTGCACGTGCTCTGGAATAACAAGTTCCCGTTTTTCGACCGCACGCTGCTCATGATGCTTTACAAGCTGGGCGGTAAGAAAATTGTGTTCACAGCCCATAATGTCAATGCGGGTAAGCGAGACGGCAACGATTCCTTGCTCAACCGGCTTACGTTGAAGATCCAGTACCGGATGTCGGATCACATCTTTGTGCATACGGAAAAAATGAAGAGCGAATTGCTGGAGGAGTATGGCGTTCGCCCGGAAGCTGCGACAGTCATTCCGTTCGGCATTAATAATTCGGTGCCTGATACTGCCCTGACGACGGCCGACGCGCGGCGCAGGCTGGGCTTCGGAAATGGAGAGAAGATCGTTCTTTTCTTTGGCGCGATCCGGCCGTATAAGGGGCTGGAATGTCTGGTGGCGGCATTTCAGCTGGTCGCAGCTTCGCGTCCGGAGTATCGGCTGATTATTGCGGGCGAGTCGAAAAAGGGGTCGGAACAGTATTGGTTGGACATTCAGAAATCGATCGAGAGCCATCCCACGCGGAATCAGGTGATCCAGAAGATCGAGTTTGTGCCCGACATCGAAGCGGAATCGTATTTCAAGGCGGCGGACGTCACCGTGCTGTCGTATACGGAAGTGTTTCAGAGCGGCGTACTGTTTCTCGCGTACAGTTTTGGGTTGCCAGTCATCGCGTCGGACGTGGGGTCATTTCGCCAGGACATTATCCCGGGCGAAACAGGCCTGGTCTGCAAGGCCCGCGATTCGGGCGATCTGGCGCACACGCTTGAACAATATTTTGCTAGCGAGTTATTTCGGAAACTGGATCGGCATCGCCCGCGGATTCGCGACTTTGCCAACGCGCGCAATTCCTGGGGCGTAGTCGGCGAGATGACGCGCAACGTCTACCTTGAACTTTCCGGACGGTAATTTCCGCTTCCAGGTTTCCCTGAGAGGAATGAATGTCTACTGTGACACTGACTCCCGAGATCGCCGAGAAGAACGCGGGTGAGAAAAGCGAAATCCATCAATCGATTGCCGGGTTATCCACATGGTTGGAGAGCAACGATTACCGCGGCTATGACACGTTTGACGGGCTCAATGCCCGCTTTGTCCGTCCGCTGACTCTTGAAAACAAATTTCTGCGGACTGTTCTACAGCAAGGAGTTCGGCGGTTTCCTCTCAATCTTCGCCCGCTGCTGGGAGTTCGAAAGGGACACTCTACCAAAGGGATGGGTTTTCTGGCGCGTGGTTTCATGCGCCTCCACACCGCGACCGGAGAAAAGATCTGGGCAGACAAAGCGGAATATTGTTTGCAGTGGCTGATCGAGAATCAATCACCGGGATACCGCGGTGCGTGCTGGGGAAATCATTTTGATTACCAATCGAGAAGTTTCTATCTGCCCAAGGGCGTACCGACGGTGGTGTGGACTTCTCTCATAGGACACGCGTTTCTCGACGGTTACGACCACTTCAAGAATGACCGCTATCTGGAGATTGCCGTCAGCGCCTGCGAGCATATCCTGCAGGATCTGGCGCTGTGTCCGGACGGCGAGGGTGCTTGCATCAGCTACGTTCCGACCGGCGTAAGCCTGGTCCATAACGCCAACACCCTGGGCGGAAGCCTGCTCGCGCGAACGTATTCCCATACTCGCAAGGAAGCGTATCGAGAGGTGGCGCAGAAGGCGATCCAGTATACGGCGCAGTATCAGCGCCCGAATGCGTCGTGGTGGTACGGCGAAAAAGCGAACCTCCATTGGGTGGACAACTTCCACACCGCCTATGTGCTCGATTGCTTCAAGCATTATTCGGACAGCACCGGCGACGGCCGCTTCGATCAGCACATGATGCGGGGCTACGAGTACTGGAAAGAGACTTTCTTTCTGGCGGACGGAACGCCGCGCTACTACGACCGCAAAACTCTGCCGCTGGATATTCAATGCGCTTCCCAGGCCATCGACACGCTGGTATTTTTCCAGGAGCGCGATCCCGAAGGTCTCGCGCTGGCGGCGAAAGTAGCCCACTGGACGATCGCGCACATGCAGGATCGATCGGGATATTTTTACTATCGACGCTACAAGGGCAACATGGTGAACAAGACTCCGACGCTGCACTGGGGTCAGGCGACGATGATGTGTGCGCTGGCGGGACTGTACAGGCGGCTGTAGGACGACTCCGCTAGCTTCTACCCCTCTTTCCATGAAAAAGAAAAAAGTTTTGATCATCGTCGAGAACCTGCCGGTTCCATTCGACAGCCGCGTCTGGAAAGAGGCTTGTTCTCTGCGCGAGAATGGCTACGAAGTCAGCGTTTTGTGCCCGCGTGGGAAAGGCTATGCGAAAGGGTACGAACTGCTGGAGGGCATCCATGTGTACCGGCATCCCATGCCTCCGGAAGGAAACAGCCCGGCGGGATATGTATGGGAATACGGCTGCGCCTTGCTGTGGGAGTTCCTTTATTCGTGGTGGATTTATCTGCGCTGCGGATTTCAGGTGATCCAGGGTTGCAATCCTCCGGACAATATTTTCCTGGTGGCCTTGCCCTTCAAACTGCTGGGTGTGAAATATATCTTCGATCATCACGATGCCAACCCGGAGCTCTATCTTTCGAAGTACGAGAAGGAAGGGTTGTTTTACAAGGCGCAAGTGTGGCTGGAGAAGATGACATTTCGCGTGGCAGACGTGGTCATGTCGACGAACCACAGCTACAAAGAGTTGGCGGTGCGGCGGGGAGGTCTGGCCCCGGAAGACGTGTTTGTCGTGCGCAACGGTCCCGACCTGGAGACGTTCAAGGCGGTCACGCCGAAACCGGAATTGAAGTATGGCAAGCCTTATTTGGTGGGCTATGTGGGGACGATGAGTATTCAGGAAGGCCTCGACATCCTGCTCGAAGCGGCTCAGAAGATCAAGAGTCAGGGACGCAGCGATGTTCATTTCACCTGTGTGGGTGGCGGACCGGGATTGGTCGCACTACGCCAGATGAACAAGGACATGAATCTGGAAGACATGGTGAATTTCACCGGGCGGATACCGGACGCGCAGTTGCTGGATATTCTCTCGACCGCCGATGTCTGCGTGAATCCGGACAAGCCCTGCGAGATGAACGATATTTCAACCATGATCAAGGTCATGGAATACATGGCGCTGAGCAAGCCGATCGTGCAGTTCGATTTGAAAGAAGGCCGATTCAGCGCGGGTGACGCGGCGGTGTATGCCAGCAACAATGGAAATCAAGTCGGTGATTTCGCCGCCAAGATTCTGTGGCTGCTGGAACATCCCGAAGAGCGCAAGAAGATGGGCGAATTTGGGCGGCAGCGGGTAGAGAAAGAGCTGGCCTGGGAATATTCCGTAGCCAATCTGCTCGCCGCTTATGAGCGGGTTTTCAATAAGAAAGCGGGCCATGAGTGAAACACGTGGTTCGCGAAATACAGAAGAAGCGTTAGAGATTCAATTTGCCAATCGAAGAGAGGAGGTTCCGTGAAACCATTCGTATCCATTCTCATTCCCGCCTACAATTCGCAAAAATGGATCGCTGAAAGTATCGAGTCGTCGCTGACGCAATCCTGGGAGAGAAAAGAGATCATCGTTGTGGACGATGGTTCCAGGGACCGTACTCTTGAGGTTGCCCGGCGCTATGAATCCAAGAATGTGCGCGTCGTGACGCAAGTAAACCAGGGCGCGGCGACGGCCAGAAATGCGGCTTTTTCGCTGGCCCAGGGAGATTACATCCAGTGGCTTGACGCCGACGATGTGATGGACAGTCATAAGATCGAAAGCCAAGTCAACAAACTCGCGGATGGTTTAAGCAAGAGGGTGTTGCTCTCCGGCGCCTGGGGACACTTCATTTACCGCAAACGCAAAGCCCGCTTCGTTCCCAGCTTACTTTGGCATGATCTGTCGCCGGTCGAGTGGTTGCTGCGGAAGATGGGAAGCAATCTTCATATGCAGACCGCCACCTGGCTGGTCAGCCGGGAGATTACCGAAGCGGCGGGCCCCTGGAATACTCAGCTCTCCACGGACGACGACGGCGAATACTTCTGCCGCATACTCATGCAAAGCGAAAGCGTCCGTTTTGTTCCCGAATCCAAGGTCTACTATCGCGCGTGCGGGACCAGCAGCCTCAGCTATGTCGGAAGCTCCGACAAGAAGATTGAGTCGCTGTTTCTTTCGATGAAACTGCACATGCAATATCTGCGATCGCTCGAAGACAGCGAACGTACCCGGGCGGCATGCATCAGCTACATCCGCACGTGGTTGCCCGAGATCTGTCTGTACCGAATGGATATCGCTCAACAGCTGCAACAACTGTGTATTGAGCTCGGCGGAGAAGCGAAAGCGCCGCGCCTGCCCCGGAAATACCGCTGGCTGGAGAGGACTGTCGGCTGGCACATGGGACGCAAGGCCGAACTGACGCTGCAAGCGACGCGGGCGAACCTCAATGTCGCTTTGGACAAAGCGATGCAACGGTGGGAGAACTGGACTGGGGTGACGGCAGAGCCGCCCGATGCAGCCTCTCACGAATTAACCACTGTTCGATGAGCTGATCCACCAGGACTTCCGGACCACCCCCAACGAAAGGTAAACCAAAATGGTGATTACTTGTACTCCGCTACGCATCTCTTTTTTTGGAGGCGGAACCGACTACCCAGTCTGGTACCGCGAGCATGGCGGCGCAGTGTTGGCGACAACCATCAATAAATGCTGCTATATCACGGTCCGGAGACTGCCGCCCTTCTTCGAATTTCATAGCCGGATTTCGTATTCGCGCGTCGAAAACGTGGTTAAGAACAATGAGATCCAGCATCCTTCGGTGCGCGCCTGCCTCGAATTTATGAAGATGGAAGAAGGAGTAGAAATCCATCACGTCGCGGATCTGCCCGCGCGAACCGGACTCGGCACCAGTTCGGCGTTTACCGTGGGACTCCTGCTTGGTCTTTATGCGCTGAAAAACCAGATGCGCGACAAACATTCCCTGAACTCGGACGCGATTCACGTGGAGCAGGAAATCGTGAAAGAGGCCGTCGGCTCCCAGGATCAGACCAGCGCTGCCTACGGCGGGTTCAACCGGATCAATTTTCGTACGGACGGCAGTATCGAGGTCAACCGAATTCTGGCAGACCCGAAGCGCCTGGCGGATTTGGAAAACAATCTGGCGCTTTTCTTTACCGGCTTTTCACGGACGGCGTCCGAGATTGCCACCGAGCAGGTGAAAATCACCCCTCACAAACAGAAAGAACTGGACGCGATGCACCAGTTGGTGGGAGAAGCCGAATCCATCGTCGCCAGTCCCCATCGTTCACTCGACGAATTCGGCCGCCTGATGCACGAGAGCTGGCAGATCAAGCGTTCGCTGACTCAAAAAATATCCAACGCCAAGATCGACGAAATCTATCAAGCAGGCCTGGACGCCGGAGCCCTGGGCGGCAAACTGCTCGGCGCGGGGGGGGGCGGATTCATGCTGTTTTATGTGTCGCCCGAGAAACGACAGGCATTGCGTGAACGGTTGAAGAAACTGTTGTGCGTGCCTTTTGGTTTCTCCAACAAGGGCAGCCATGTCGTGGTTTACGAACCGGAAGAACAATTCGACGCCTCCATCATTGAGGAGCGGTCGGTCGTGTATGCCCAGCGCGGCTAAGCAGAGTGAATATCCATGTCATCAATCCGCTTGTAGACAGCCGTTGGAACGAACTAGTAAATAGTCATCCCCGCGCGTCCGCATTTCATAGCCAAGGATGGCTGCAGGCGCTGGCCCACTCTTACAAATATGAGCCGGTAGCATTAACCACGGAGCCGGCCGCTGAGCCTTTGCAGAACGCGGTGTTGTTTTGCAGAGTCAGCAGCTGGATCACCGGAAGAAGGTTGGTCTCGGTTCCTTTCGCGGACCATTGCGACCCCTTGCTCGCGCGCGGGGACGAAATGGGAACCTTCGTGGAATGGTTGCAGGCGCATTGCGGTTGGTCGAAATATCGTTATGCGGAGTTGCGGCCAAGCCTGCAGAGCGCGATCCACGGATTGCAGCCTCGCCAGTCGTTCTGGCTCCACAACCTGGATCTCAGTCCCACGATCGAACGGCTTTTTGAAGGCCTGCACAAGGATTCCATTCAACGAAAAATCAGGCGGGCGGTGAAGGAAGGCCTAGTCTGCGAATCGGGGCGCACGGCACGACATCTGGACGAGTTCTATACGCTGCTGCTGAAAACCAAGAGGCGTCATCGACTATTCCCACAGCCACGAAGTTGGTTCCAGGATTTACTGCATTGCCTTGGCGACAAAACCGAGATCCGGATAGCTAAGAAGGGTGACATCCCGGTGGCCGCCATGCTCACAATCCGTGAAGGCTCAACTGTTATTTACAAATATGGATGTTCGGACGAAAAGTACCATCAGTTGGGTAGCATGCCTTTCTTGTTTTGGACACTGATCGAGGAAAGTAAAGCGGCTGGAGCCGCTGCGCTTGATCTAGGGCGCTCCGATCTGGACCGCGAAGGGCTGATCACTTTCAAGGACCGTTTCGGAGCCGCGCGAAGGCCGCTGCACTATTACCGGGTAACCGGTTCCAACCAGAGCGGGCGGGAAAGCACTTTCAACCCAAGGCTGATGGGGCGCCTGATTTCGATACTGCCGGACATGGCGCTGACTACCGGGGGACGCTGGTTGTATCGCCACATGGGGTAGATTCAGCAACTGCGGCGGGCGCCTTTGCGGCCCTTCAGGTTTCGAACGGCCAATGTCCGAAAGAGCACAGAGGCCCTGCCCGGGTGACGTGATCGATGCACTTTCGTGTCTTGAGGGGGGCGAGACTGGCCCGTAGACTTGATTCCAGGAAGCCCCCAGCTTTGATCCCCCGAGGGCGTTGAGTTCGGACCTGAGCTCCGGTGGATTTCCTGAAAAGTATTTGCGACTCTTTCGGGAAGGGGCGATCAACGGAGCTCAATGAGACGCAAATCGTCGCTTTTATTCTTGTCCATTTCGATATTGCTCTGTTTGACGGCCCCGTCCTTTGCTCAGATGTGGGCCGGTATCTTGAGTCCTTCGCGCGCCGTCGATTGGTCGGCAACGCATCCTGGCGTTACGGGCGGGGCGATCGGCGGATTGCCTGACACGAATTGGACTAACTGTACGACCTCCGCCTGCAACACGCTGTTCGGTGGAAGCGTGACACAAGCCACCGTGCAAAATGCGCTCGCCAGTTGCTCCGGAAATCAGGTAGTGAGAATTCCTGCCGGTTCGTTTTCTCTGGTGGGATGGAAGAACACCACCAGCAACTGTGTGTTGCGCGGAGCTGGCGCCGACCAGACGATCATTACGCTGACCAACGCAGTGAGTTGCCCGAGCGGTATTACCGGGTGGGTCGGTGTCTGTAACGGTTCGAGGAGCCAAAACTGGAAGGGCGGCAACGCGAACGGACCGGTTAACGTGAGCGGAAGCTTCGCTAAAGGCCAAACCACGCTGACTTTTGCCAGTGTCCCTAACCTCCGAGTGGGCGGGATTGTGATTCTCGATCAACTCGACGACACCACGGACTTTGGCGGCGCTCTCATCTCACAATCTACCAACACCATCACCGCCGGTTCTCCGACCTGCGCCTCTACTGGGAACGCGGCCCCCTGCGGCACAAAGGGGCCGGTTTCACTGGAGGGAAACAACGGTGGGGCGCAACGAAACGGACGCGAACTGTCGCAGATTGTGACTGTGACAGGCTGTGGCGGCGTAACCAGCCAAGGTTCGCTCTGTTCTGGATCGAACGTTTCGGTGACGTTTACGCCCGGCTTGGCCATGGCGAACTGGAACAACAACAACTCTCCTCAAGCATGGTGGGCCAATTCGGCCGATCTGCTTACGAACGGGGGGATCGAGGACATGTCGATCGACGTGAGTGGGGCGGGAGCGGTCCCCGGCATCGCGATTTCGAACGCAAGTAATTTCTGGGTCAGGGGTGTGCGAACGATCAATTCAAACCGTTCCCATGTTCAACTGGACTACGCAACCCATGTCACGGTCCGGGATAGCTACTTTTTTCTGACTCAAAATTCAATGAGCCAGAGCTACGGCGTCGAATGTGACGATGCGTCGGATGTGCTGGTGGAAAATAATATCCTGCAGGCCATCGTAAGCCCGATGATGATCAATGGTGCCTGTACCGGTGCGGTTTACGCGTACAACTTTCAGATCAACAACTACTACAGTGCGAGTTCGGGCTACAACATTCCCGGCACGGACCTCCATACGGCTGGCATCGATAACATGCTGTTTGAGGGAAACTACGGAAACGTTTTTACCGGCGATGTGTTCCACGGTTCCCAGAACTTCGTAACCCTATTCCGCAATCGTTTCACTGGACCTCAACCGAAATGCTGGATCAGCGGATCGCCCTACAGCAACGCTAACTTCGGGGCGTGCAACAACAGCCTCAACGTCATTCAGAATCTCTCCTACTCGCGGCTGCACAACTACATTGGCAACGTTCTCGGAACTACGGGGACGAATACGAACTATCAGAGCGGTGCGGACAACACGCTGATCTGGGACATCGGGCACGGGAACACGGAAGGGTCGGTAACTGTGCCGGATGATCCGAACGTGCTGTCGTCTATGATGCGCTGGGGAAATTGTGATAGTGCAACCGGATTTGGATCGTGCCGCTTTAACGCCAGCGAAGTGCCGAGTGGATTAACCGGATCCCAGGCGCCATACGTGAATCCGGTTCCGGCGACCAATACCCTACCGCCGTCTTTTTACTACACTTCGACGCCCTTCTGGTGGCCCACCGGGAAAGCGTGGCCTCCCATTGGTCCGGACGTGAGCGGCGGGAATCTTGCCGGCGTCGGCGGGCGCGGGAACACGATCCCGGCGCAGGACTGCTTTCTGAGTGTCATGGGTGGACCGAGTGATGGGACTGGGCCTGTATTGAGCTTCAACGCCGACTCCTGCTATGGCGCGGGTGTAGAGCCGGCGCCTCCGACGGGACTTGCAGCTACTGTGAAGTAGCAAGCCAAAATCCTTTTAGAACGAAATCCGATTTCCGGGTGTACGTCCCCGTTTACTGATTCATACTTTCCGATCAAAGTTCCGCTTTCGCATCGGCGGAAAGCGCGATTGTATGTACGCGACCCTCCCCCATTGATTTAGGCAGTCATACTTCCAACATGATGCGCAATTCACAAGGAGCAGAATGAACAAGACCGCCCTGGTCACTGGCGCTGAGGGATTCATCGGTTCCAATATGGTGAAATTCCTACAGGCCAAGGGGTGGAACGTGGTGGGAACGTATCGCCCGCACGAGTCCAATTCCTTTCCAAAACTTCCGAACGTGAAATTTGTGCAATGCGATCTGCGCAACGGCCAGCGCGTGGAGCAGGCGGTTCAGCAGTCCCAGCCCACGCACATTTTCCATCTGGCCGCGCAGAGTCTGCCGACGGTGTCATGGTCCGACCCGGTATTTACTTTTGAATCGAACATTATGGGGTCGCTATATCTTTTCGAAGCCGTGCGCTACATGAAGAAGCGTCCGATAGTGGTGTCGGCGTGTTCGAGCGCGGAGTATGGCAACGTTCCACCGTCCGCGGTGCCGGTCACCGAGGATTACCCGCCGACCCCGCTGCATCCCTATGGCATCAGTAAACTTTGTCTGGACTTGCTGGCGCGCGAGTACCATGCCGACTATGGAGTTCCCACGGTGAACATCCGCTTGTTCAATACCACGGGGCCGGGGAAAACGAATGACGCGCCTTCGGACTTCGTTCGCCGCATCATTCGGATCAAAAAGGGGCTCCAGCCGCCGGTCTTGGAGGTGGGGAATCTGAAGCCGCGTCGTGCGTTCCTCGACGTGCAGGACACGGTGCGCGGTTTCTATGCGGCGGCCATGAAAGGCAAGCGGGGCGAAGTCTACAACTTATGCGCTCCCAGGACCTACGAAATTGGCGAACTGCTGCAGATGGCAATCGGGTTATCGGGCGTAAAAGCGGAAGTGCGCGCCGCGCAACAACTGATGCGGCCATCGGACGAGAAGATTATTTTCGGCAGCACCGACAAGATCCGCAGGGATACGGGCTGGAAACCGCTGCGGTCGGTGGAGCAGACCCTGAGTTCGATGATCGAGTACTGGGACCGGGTGTTGTAGTGGGTCATTCGCCGGCGAATCACAAGACGCTCGATATTCCCGCGCTACTTCTGGTTGGCGGGAAGGGGACACGATTGCGGTCGGTGGTGCCGTTGGCGCCGAAGCCGATGGCGACGGTGGGGGAGAAGTCCTTTCTCGAATTGCTGGTGCGTCAGTTGCGCTCGCAGGGCATCCACCGGCTGTTGATGTGTTCGGGATATCTGGCGGAGCAGATTGAGGAAAAATTCGGAGATGGCCGCGCCTGGGATGTTTCGATTACGTATTCCCGGGAGCCCGAGCCGAGGGGCACCGGAGGCGCGGTAAAACTGGCACAGAGTCATCTCGCGGAATTTCCGGACTTTCTGGTTATGAACGGCGACTCGTTTCTGGAAATGGATTTTGCGCGACTGGTTCAATTCCATCGGGAACACGCCGGGCTGGCCAGCATGGCGGTGGTGCCGGTTGAGGATGCGGGACGCTATGGAACGGTTCGCCTCGATGCGGAACGCCGCGTCGTTGGGTTCGCCGAGAAAACCGGAAACAATGCGCCGGGAGTGATCAACGCCGGCGTCTACGTTTTCAACCGCGCGATTTTCGATCACATTCCTTCAGGGCCGGCGAGTCTCGAACGCGACGTATTCCCAGAAGTGCTCGCAGACGGCGTGCACGCCTTGGAGCAACGCGGAATTTTCATCGACATTGGAACGCCGGAAGATTATGCGCGGGCACAGCTCATTTGTGACCGGCTGTACGCAGCGGCGTTCGGCCAATAAGGACCACGCTACGGAGAATAATGACCCAGTCCAATAATTTCGAACTGCGGGTGCGACGATCCATCGAAGCGTCGATTGCGGTCAAACAACTGCTGCTCAACGACTCCGGTATTGTCTCGGGCATGGCGCGAGTCAGTGAGATATTGGTCGAGGCGTTTCGAAAAGGGAACAAGCCCCTTTTGTTTGGTAACGGAGGCAGCGCGGCCGACGCGCAACATATCGCCGCAGAATTTGTGGGACGGTTCGCATTCGACCGTCCGGCACTGCCGGCGCTGGCGCTGTCCGTAAATACGTCGGCGGTGACGGCGATCGGAAATGATTACGGCTTCGACTTGCTGTTTGCGCGGCAGATTGACGCGTTGGGCCGGGCTGGAGATGTCGCCGTCGGGATTTCCACCAGCGGCAATTCACCCAATGTGTTGCAGGGAATATCCAGCGCGAAAATACTGGGACTGCACACCGTTGCCCTCACCGGTGCTTCCGGCGGGAAACTCAAAGGAGTGGCGGATCTTTGCCTGTGTGCTCCATCCAACGAAACGCCGCGCATCCAGGAGTGCCATATCTTGATCGGCCACATTATCGCGGAACTCGTGGAAGAAACGATCTTTCATGAATAGAGCCGCATTTCTCGATCGTGACGGGGTGATCAACCGGAAAGCCCACGAGGGCGAGTACATCACCCGATGGGAGGACGTGGAGATCCTGCCTGGGGTCTCGGAGGCGATCGCGAGTCTGAATCGTGCCGGATTTCGGGTGATTGTGGTGACAAATCAACGGTGTGTGGCAAAGGGTCTGATCACCATCGCTGAACTCGAAATGCTACACCAGAAAATGTGCGGCCGGTTGAAGAATGCGGGAGCGGTGATCGACGCGGTGTATTACTGTCCGCACGAAAACGAGCCAAAATGCGGATGCCGTAAGCCGGCTCCTGGGATGCTGCTGGACGCGGCGCGTGATCATTCGATTGACCTCAACGTTTCCTGGATGATTGGTGATTCGGAAGCTGACGTGGAGGCCGGCCGCCAGGCCGGATGCAAAACAGCGCTCGTGGCAGGCAATCACAAAATGGAGCGAGACCAGCCGGAACTGGTAGTACCGTCGCTGCTCGTAGCGGCTGAAGAAATCCTTCTACGAGAAGGGATCAGCAATTCAGAGAACGATCGGGTGGCGTCCGAATATCGGCAACAATGAATACGAATCTGAGTGCTTCAGATGCGACGCAGAACCAGTCTTCCGTGGACGAATCGTCCAAGAAGATTGGTCTTTTGTTCCTCATGGGCGGCGGCAATTTAGGAGACGACGCCACCCAGGATGGAATGATCGCTAGCATCAAGAAGCGCTGGCCGAGTGCCACGATTTGGGCATTCTCCATGAATCCCGAATACACCTTGGGAAGATATGGCATTCCGTCGTACCCAATCAGCCGACACGGTTGGAAATTCGGTAATAAAGTGGACAGCACCAAGGTAAGCTTCAAGGACAAAGCAAAGAGCGCCGCCGGCAAATATCAACCTATTTTTACGGTACTAAAAGCAATCAAAAAGGTGGCCCTCGGGCTGCCGCGCGCTTTTTTGGGTGAGCTGTCGCTATTCGTTAACTCATTTTTGGCGGTGCGGAAATTAGACATTCTGGTCATCAGCGGCGGTGGCCAATTAGTTGAATCATCCGGCAGCGTGTGGTCATTGTCGGCGGGTCCCTGGAAGTTCCCATGTACCGTTTTCAAGTGGGTGCTGCTAGCCCGGCTGAATGGCGTGAGGCGCGTCGTTTTCAATGTCGGGGCCGGCCCTCTTGCTCATACGATCAGCAGGTCATTTGTCAGGGGAACTCTATCTCTCTCGGACTACTCCTCGGTTCGTGACGAAGAATCAAGAACACTGCTCAAGCAAATTGGAGTCAAAGGCAACCTGCCGGTATTTCCCGATAGCGCATACACCCTGAAAATCCCGGTACAGGTTCTTGCTTGCGCGGGAAGTGAAACGAAGTCAGTTGTGGGGCTTGCTCCGATGGCGCTAGGGGATCCTCGCCGCTCCTCCGAGCACGATCGCATCTCCAGCGATGTTTTGACGCGGCGGCTGGGCGCTTTTTCCTCGTGGCTGATCGACAAAGAATACGACGTGACCCTGTTTTGCAGTGATATCGCCGCCGACCCGCCCTTTATCGCGGAACTGGAGAGGATGTTGGCGCCGCTGACCGAAGACATTGGCCGCAGGACGACCGCTCCTTTCCGTCGTGTTCACCAGTGGACGGTCGAAGAGCTGTTGGGGAATATGGCGAGGATGGACTACATCGTGGCCAGCCGCTTTCACACTATTGTGCTCGCCCACATACTGAATAAACCCGTTCTTGCTATATCGGCTCATCCAAAAGTAACGTCGCTGATGAATGACCTGGGACTAGCTCAGTATTGCGTGGACGTCGCAGATTGCGAATTGGCCGTACTAACGGACAAGTTTCACGCTCTCGTGCGGGATCGTGAGGCAATCGAAGACCGCATGGCGGCTAGGCTCGAGAATTATCGGGCGAGGCTGTCTGAACAATTCGACGAGCTGTTTTCACCGGCCATGATGCAATATGCCTCGCGCTGAAATTCAATTCTTGTTCCTTGTTGGGATCCGCGATCGCTCGTTGATGTTAGCGGACAATCGATGGTGTCATCGACTGAGCGTCCTAGAGCGGGGGAGGGTACAAGTGGTTCTCAAATACAAGGGGGCGAGTCCGAAACTCATGTTCCAGCGTCTAGCGAAGTTCCGGCTTTCTCGCAAAGCCATCAACGTTTATCTTAACCAGAGTCGACGAATTTGGGAGCATCTGCCCGGTTCGGTGCGGCTGGGTCTGGCAGGCCGTATTTATGGCAGGCATCTGCATAGCCTCGTCTGTCTGCGCTCCGAGCGCAGACAAAATCACTCCACGTTTTTCTTGAGAAACCGTCCGGAACTTGAATTGATCAGCCGCTTGGTGGCGCAAAAAACCAAGGGTTCGAGTCTGAGTCTGACCGTGGTAGCGTGCAGCAAAGGCGCGGAAGTGTATTCCTTTTTGTGGGCGCTCCGCTCCGCGCGTCCTGATCTAAGGATTCATACGCAGGCCCTTGATATTTCCAAGGAGATTGTCGAGTTCGCGGAAAGAGGAATCTATTCGCGAGGAGGTCCTGAAACCGCTGTGGGTGCGGAGGGTGGAAATGCTGCTGGTGGAGATGCGACTTGGCGGGATCAACCGTTGTCGATCTTTGAACGGATGACCGCCGAGGAGGTTGAGGCGATGTTCGAAGTCACAGGCGACCAGGCGAGGGTAAGACCGTGGCTAAAAGAGGGCATTACGTGGCGAACCGGAGACGCTCTCGATCCGCAACTCGTAGGAGTTCTGGGTCTTCAGGACGTCGTGGTGGCGAATCGCTTCCTTTGTCATATGGACCCCGATATGGCGGAAAAGTGCCTGCGTAATATTGCACGGCTGGTCAAGCCGGGGGGCTACCTTTTTGTTTCGGGTGTTGATTTAGATGTCCGCACCAGAGTCGCAAGCGCACTGGGCTGGAAACCGGTCCCGGACATGATCAAAGAGGTACATGAGGGCGACGCTTCTTTGACCGACGGGTGGCCGCTCGAATGGTGGGGGCTGGAGCCATTCTGCCATGACTGGCGCGATTGGACGACTCGCTACGCATGCGTCTTCCAACTCGGACAGATGTCCTGACTTGGATGCCTTGCGGGCGAACAGAACAACCTGAGGACTGATCCATGCATTTTACTGAAACGGATGTCGTCGGCGCGAAGGTGATCGATCCGGCCCCTCACATCGACGATCGGGGACGCTTCATGCGCGCCTGGTGTGTGCGCGAGTTCAGCGAACATGGTCTGAATTTTTCGCCGGTGCAAGCGAATATGGGTCTCAGCACGCGAAAGGGAACGGTGCGGGGCATGCACTTCCAGGCCGCACCTGCACTGGAAGCCAAACTCGTTCGCTGTACCCGGGGAGCTATCTTCGATGTAGTGCTGGATATTCGGTCCGGGTCCCCCTCCTACGGCAAGTGGTACGGCGTGGAGTTGAGCGCCGACAACGGTCGCATGCTGTTCCTGCCCGAGGGGTGCGCCCACGGGTATCAGACTCTCCAGGAGTGCACCGAGATGTACTACATGGCGTCGGAGTTCTACACTCCCGCGGCGTCGCGTGGTGTACGTTTCGACGATCCAGCGTTCGGGATTGAATGGCCGCTGGCTGCCACCGTGGTGTCGGATCAGGATCGTAACTGGCCGCTCGTGGTAGCAGGAGGTCTCGGGAATGGTTAACCAAGGCGGAAGTTCACGCGTACTGATATTCTCGCAAAGAGAAATCTTCAGCAAGGCTCTTTTTCGTGCCCCTCACTTTGAATTCGAAAACATGATTTGTCAGTTGGACGACGCCGAGATATTGGCGCCGACGCTCGATCTGGCCAATGTACGGCACACGATCGTCAAGCGCCTTGCCTATCACATCCCGGTCGCGCTCAATCCTGGTATTCCACAAATACGAATCAAGAAAGAGTATGACTTATTCCTGGCGATCTGTGGATCGCCAAGAGATTTGCTAATGCTGAACGCTGTGAGTGACTGGACGGCAACATGCAAAACTTCGATGTGTTTGATTGATGAGCTGTGGGTCAAGCAAATTCCTAACTACCGGCATTTTCTACAAATCCTAAAACGATTCGATGTCGTAATGCTCTATTACAGCAATAGCGTGAAGCCAGTGCACGACCTGATTGGCCGCAAATGCGTTTTTCTTCCTCCCGGCGTAGATACTCTGCTTTTCTGTCCCTATCCACAGTCGGCCCAACGAACTGTCGACGTGTGGAGCCTCGGTCGTAGATCGGAGAATACACATCGGCGACTACTCAAAATGGTTGCGGAAAACGGCTTGTTCTATCTGCACGACAGCATCGCCGGAGATCAGGCCATTAACCTCATGGAGCACCGAGCCCTGTTGGCTCATTTAGCAAAACGGAGCCGGTATTTCATCGTCAACCCGGGGTTGATTGACCGACCGGAGACGAGAGGGGACCAGATCGAAATTGGTAACAGATATTTTGAGGGTGCTGCCTCTGGTTTGATCATGGTGGGAGAACTACCGAAAAACGGGGAATTCGAGCGATTGTTTGACTGGCCCGACGCGGTAATGCATCTACCCTACGATTCCAGCAATATCGATACGATTATCAATGAACTGGATCAAGAACCGGAAAGACAGGAAAAGATTCGGCGAACCAGTGTCATCCAAGCCTTGTTGCGACACGATTGGGTTTACCGGTGGGAAGCCATTCTTAAACTGGCGGGGATGGAGCCCCTGCCGGCAGTGCTTGAGAGAAAAGACCGCCTTCATAAGGTCGCAGAGTCTTTATCGTAAACGTGGGAGTTGTGTGTTCACCTTGAAGACGATCAGTCGTGATGCGGAGCTTGTTATATCCGGAAGGGATCAATGGAACGGACAACTAAGATAGGACTCCTGCATCACATCGGTGGCGGTAACCTTGGCGATGATACGACCTTTGACCTAGTCGTGGACAATATTAGACGCAGGTGGCCGCACGCAGAAATCAGCGCGTTTTCTATGAGCCCGGGTGATACGGCGGTAAGGCATGGGATTGTTTCCCATCCGATCCGGAGAAAGACATGGACGTTTGGATACGAAGCGGCAGACACTACGGCGGGTCTGAAAGAGTCAGTCAAATCGTCCGCGAAGAAGTTGGGGGTGCTGTTTCACTTGCTTCGCGCCGTATATTCTCTAGTGTTTCGGCTACCAAGAGAATGCGGCCGAGAGTTGTCATTCCTGATTAAATCCCGCCGTCTTATTCGGACGTTTGATTTGTTTATCATTACCGGCGGCGGTCAGCTCACGGAATGGGGTGGACCGTGGGGGTTTCCCTATACGCTGTTTAAGTGGGTCCTGTTGGGAAAATCCGCGGGCGTCAAGTGTATCTATTTCAATGTTGGCGCAGGACCGCTCGACCACAGGTTGAGCCAATTGTTTGTCAGGTATGGCTTGCGCTTGGCGGACTACGTGTCGTTCCGAGACGCGCAATCGCAAGGGCTTGTCCGGGAATTAGGGTTTAAAGGGGAGAGCCGCGTATTTCCTGACATTGTCTATAGCATGGAAGTGCCTTCCCCTGTTTCTGGCCATTCCAAGAAAACAAACCAGCCGGTAGTGGGCATTGCGCCGATGCCTTATGGTGATTCCAGGGGTTTTGCCGGGAAACAGGATCAGCCTGTTTACCAGGAATATATCCGCAAGCTTGCGATATTTGCCGCTGATATGGTCCAGCATTCCTACTTGCTCACGTTTTTTGGTACGGACATCGGGGTCGATCCGCTGGCGATTGAGGACCTTCAAAAGGAGTTGTGGGATCACCATGGCTTGGTTGCCTCACCCGTCGAGGGTGTTAAATCGGTCGACGATATTCTCGCTGCCATGGGAGGAATGGACTACGTTGTCACTAGTCGTTATCACGGAGTCATATTTGCGCATCTGGCGAACCGGCCTGTTCTAGCGATATCGCACCACCCGAAGGTCGTCACGCTGATGGGAGAACTGGGACTATCGCAGTATTGCGTCGATATCGAGGAGTTCGATCCGAAGCGATTGGTCGATACTTTCGAGTCGATGGCCCTGAATGCCGAGGAGATTAAGAGGAATTTGAGCGCTGATGCGGCGCGCTTCAAGAAGGAATTGGCCGGCCAATTCGATTCGCTGTTTCCTTCTCTGGATCAGCTGCGAAGCGAACGTGCTTTCAGCGAAATGAGCGTGGGGCGAACCCAGTCGTAAACGTGCGGTGGAGGCGGCTGGTAGGGAGGGAGCTATGAAAGTTGTACTTTTCTGTGGCGGCTTGGGACTGCGTATTCGCGATGCCGAGGATATTCCGAAGCCCATGGTGCAGATCGGGTATCGTCCAGTGCTGTGGCACGTGATGAAGTACTATGCGCATTTTGGCCACAAGGATTTCATTTTGTGTCTGGGACACCGGGCCGATGCCATCAAGAAATATTTTCTGGACTACAACGAATGTGCATCGAACGACTTTGTGATGTCTGGAGGCGGGAAAAAAGTCGAACTGTTCAACAGCGATATCCACGACTGGCGCATTACTTTCGCGGACACGGGCGTCAATTCCAATATTGGCCAGCGCTTGAAGGCGGCAGAGAAATACCTGGAAGGCGAAGACGAATTCCTCGCCAACTACAGTGATGGGCTCACTGATTTGCCGCTTCCAAAACAGTTGGATCATTTCCACCAGCAAGGGAAACTGGCCAGCTTTCTCTGTGTTCGGCCGAACCTCAGCTATCACATGGTTTCGTTGCAGGAAGGGAATGGCAGCCTGGTCTCAAGCATCCACGCCATCAACAACGGAAGCGTGCAGATCAACGGCGGCTACTTCATTTTCAAGAAGAAGATTTTTGAGTACCTGCGGGACAAGGAAGAGCTGGTCAATGAACCGTTTCACCGTCTGATTGAAGAAAAACAGCTGATCGGGTATCCCTACGACGGCTTCTGGGCGGGTATGGATACGTTCAAAGACAAACAGCAACTGGAAGCCATGTGGGGCAGCGGAGCGGCTCCGTGGGAAGTATGGAAGACGAACGGCAATGGACGGCACGAGGCTGCGACGACCAAATAAACAACAGGCGAGCCTAGGAGAAATGCAATGAGTGTTGATACCGCGCTTCAGAACCTTGAGTCTACCGGGCGCCCGATTCGGGTGGGAATGGTTGGGGCGGGAGCTACAGGACGCGCCATCGCCCTGCAGTTGGGAACTCCGGTTCCGGGCATGCGGCTGGTGGGAATTGCCAATCGCACTCCTGCGCATGCCGAGCGCGCTTTTCGAGAGGCTGGCATTACGGAATGGAGCCGCGCTGCATCAGCCCGCGAAGCGGAAGGACAAATCGCACGCGGCGTGCCGGTGATGACGGATGATCCCTCGGTATTGACCAGTTGTGATGCCGTGGACATTGTGCTCGAAGTTACCGGCACGGTGGAGGCCGCGGCAGGCGTTACCTTGGATGCCTTCCGACACGGCAAACATGTGGTCCTGGTAAACGCCGAACTGGATTCGCTGATTGGCCCGATTCTGAAAGCGAAAGCGGACGAGGCCGGCGTCGTGGTCACCCATACCGACGGAGACGAACCGGGTGTCGCGATGACGCTCCTCCGTTATCTGCGGACGCTGGGGCTGCGTCCGGTGGCAGCGGGAAACATCAAGGGCATGGTGGACTATTACCGGAATCCGGAAACGCAGAAGGCGTTTGCTGCGAAGCATGACCAGGATGTGAAGAAAGTCACGTCGTTTGCTGATTCGACGAAGCTCTCGATGGAGGCGACGGTTTTGGCCAATGCGACCGGATTCCAGGTGGGCCGGCGCGGGATGTACGGACCTCCCTGTGGTTACGTACGCGAAATGGCCAATCTGCTGCCTGCGCAGCAGATGCTGGCGACAGGGCTGGTCGATTACGCGCTGGGCGCGGCTCCGCACACCGGCGCTTTCGTGATCATTCACGAAGAAAATCCGCTGAAGAAGGTGCAGCTTGCGTATTACAAAATCGGGGATGGCCCGTTCTACGTTTTCTATACTCCATTCCATCTGCCCCACCTCCAGATTATGTCGACCATCGGACGAGCCGTCATTCATCGCGATCCCACGGTGGCGCCAATTGCCGGACCGGTCTGCGAAGTCGTTAGCGTCGCCAAACGCGATCTGAAGGCCGGCGAGCGCCTGGACGGCGTCGGCGGTTTCTGTACTTACGGGCTCATTGACAACGCGGCCGCAGCCCGTGGCATGAACGCCCTGCCGATCGGCCTTTCCGATGGCCGGGTGTTACGCCGCGATATTGCAAAAGACTACGTAGTCTCGTTCGACGATGTGGAAGCGGTTCCTACGGGAATCGTCGAGAAACTGTGGCGCGAACAGCAGGCGCGCTGGCCGGTTGGAAGGCAGGAGTCGCGGGAGTCGTTGCAGCCCGTGCCCGCCGGAGGCGTTCGGTGAGGCCGGTGCCAATCCTCACAGCCCCCTTGGCCCATCATGCTTAGCCGCTCATTCTGGAGAGACCGTCGCGTTTTTCTCACCGGCCATACCGGCTTCAAAGGGAGCTGGCTATCGCTGTGGCTGCACGTCCTGGGCGCCAAAGTTACCGGCTATGCACTCGATCCCCCGACGCAACCGAATCTATTCGCACAAGCGGAGGTCGCGAACACTCTCCACTCGATTCGAGGCGACATTCGCGATTTCTCCCAACTCCGTACTGCGATGGTGGAGTGCAGGCCGGAAGTGGTGTTGCATCTCGCGGCGCAGTCAGTTGTGAAGCGCGGCTACGAAGATCCCATCGACAACTACTCTTCGAACGTCATGGGAACGGTGCATGTGCTGGAGGCGGTCCGGCAACTCCAACGCCCGTGTGCTGTCGTCAACGTCACGAGCGACAAGTGCTACGAGAACCGGGAGTGGGTCTGGGGATACCGCGAGAACGAGCCCATGGGCGGGCGTGATCCCTATTCGAATTCCAAAGGTTGCGCGGAGCTGGTGAACACCGCGTACCGGGAATCGTTTTTCCCACCAGAGTCGTTTGATCGCCACGGCGTCGGTCTCGCTAGCGCCCGTGCCGGCAACGCCATTGGCGGCGGCGATTGGACCGCAGATCAGTTGATCCCGGATCTGTTGCGAGCTTTCATCGCAGGCCAGCCGTGCCTGATTCGCAATCCTTCGGCATTTCGGCCATGGCAGTTCGTACTGGAGCCACTGCGGGGATATTTGACGCTGGCGGAGCGGTTGTCGGAAGATGGTGCCCGGTTTGCGTCAGGCTGGAATTTCGGACCAGCCGATGCGGATGCCAAGCTTGTTTCCTGGATTGCCGACAAACTGGTTGCGTCGTGGGGAAACCAGGCGTCGTGGGTGCAGGATTCCGCTTCCCACCCTCGCGAGGCTCATTCGCTCAAACTGGACGCCTCCAAAGCGAGCGTTCACCTGCAGTGGAATCCGGTGCTTCCTCTGAGCCAAGCGCTCGATTGGATCGTTGAATGGTATCGCGGGTTCCAGACAGGCGCGAATCTTCGGCGTCTTACGCAGGCACAGATTGAGCGCTATGAGGGGCTCTTACACGACTGACAGTGCACCTTACCTCCGCTGACTGAACTTTCATCAACTTGAACCAAAGACCGGGAGAGATTTTCCATGGCAAAGCCAAACATTGTCGTACTGGGAACGGGAATGGCCGGATTCGGCGCCGCTCATCGCCTGCATGCCGAAGGCATCACGCCGGTGATGTATGACAAGAACGCTTATTACGGTGGCCACACCGCATCGTTCCGCTACGAGACGGGGTTCCTGTTCGACGTGGGGCCACATATTTCCTTTACCAAGGATCCCCGTATTCAGGAATTGTTTGCGGACAGCGTCGATCAGAGCTACGAAACCATCCAGATCAGTCTGAACAACTATTGGCGTGGCCACTGGCCAGTGCATCCGGTGCAGTTGCATATGCACGGATTGCCGGAAGACGTGATCGTCAAGGTGATTTCGGATTTCGTGGAAGCGCGGCAGTTACCGGAAGAGTCACCCAAGAATTACGCGGAATGGTTGCTCGCCAGTTTTGGCCGTACTTTCGCCGAGCTCTTTCCGATGCAATACACGCGCAAATACCACACCACCACCGCTGACAACATGAGCACTGACTGGCTTGGGCCTCGTATCTACCGTCCGAGCCTGGAGGAGGTTTTGCGGGGCGCGATTTCAGCGTCGGCGCCGCACGTTCACTACATCACTCACTTCCGCTATCCGAGCGAAGGCGGGTTCATGTGCTACCTGAGGAAGTTCATGCCGATGGGGAGCATGAAACTGAATCATGAACTGGTATCGATCGATGCAAAGAATCGGCAGCTCAAGTTTTCGAATGGTCTGGAGACGAGTTATGACGGGCTCGTATCTTCCATCGCCCTCCCAGATATGATCCGCATGATCGATGGAGCGCCGCGGGATGTTGTGGACGCTTCACGACGCCTGGCATGTTCTACCTGCGTGCTGGTTAACGTCGGCGTGAGTCGCCAAGATCTTTCGCGTGCGCACATGACTTACTTCTACGACGAGGATATCTGTTTTACCCGTCTGGGTTTTCCGCACATGCTGTCCCCGCGGAACGCGCCTCAGGGTTCCGGAAGTATTCAAGCGGAGGTTTATTTCTCCGACAAGTACCGACCGTTCTCCGGAGCAGCGGAAGATTGGATCGATCCCGTGATCCGCGATCTCCGGAAGTGCGGATTGCTGCGGGAGGAGGATCAGATCCTGTCACGGAAAGCGATGTTCCTGCGCTACGCCAATATCATTTTCGATCTGGAGCGGGCAGAGGCTCTCAAGACGGTTCACGGCTATCTCGACGATATTGGCATTTCGTATTGCGGACGATACGGCGACTGGGGATATATGTGGACGGACGAAAGCTTCATCAGCGGAGAAAAAGCCGCCGATCGGGCTCTTTCCGGAGCCATGTCTCTGAAGTAGAGCGGAATCAAGAACCTATGATGAAACTGCAATTCAGTGGAGAAAAGGACCGAGCCTTAAAGATTCTTTGCTTGGGCTCGCATTCCGACGACATCGAAATTGGCTGCGGCGGCACCATCCTTCGATTACTGGAGGAGTACCCTGGCTGCACGTTTCACTGGGTGGTGTTCAGCGCCATCGGAGTGCGGAAAGACGAAGCACAGCGGGGCGCCGAGTCGTTTGTCGGATTGAAGCGTCTGGAACGGCTGATGTTGATGGAATTTCGTGACGGCTTCATGCCCTTCGCGGGCTCCGACGTGAAAGACGTTTTTGAGGAATTGAAGGGGACAGTCTCTCCCGATCTAGTCCTGACGCACCGCCGTGCGGATGCTCATCAGGATCACCGGCTGATCTCGGAACTGACCTGGAATACCTTCCGCGATCATTTCATCCTGGAGTATGAGATCCCGAAGTACGATGGCGATTTGGGACAACCGAATGTGTTTGTTCCCCTGGAGTCTGAGGTATGTCAGAAGAAAGTCCGTCACCTCATGGACGCTTTCAAGTCTCAGACCAGCAAGCGCTGGTTCGATGCGAGCACATTCCTTTCGCTCTTGCGCCTGCGCGGTATGGAATGCAATGCCCCGAGTGGTCACGCCGAGGCTTTTTACGGCCGTAAACTGGTGCTGTGAACTGCAAGCTCTGACAGGACGAAGTTAATCCCCGTGATCTTGTCCTCGGAATAGCCCCGGGCCCGCTCCTTAAGGTCGACAATTCCGTTGATCGAATAAACCAAATCTAGAGTTGCTCATCGAGACTGCGATTGAAGGATGAACTAGTGAAAACGATATGAAGGACTTGAAAGAGAAGACAATTCGCGGCGGGTCAGCGAGGATTGTTGCGCAAGCAGGCAATTTCGCGCTACGTATTGGCTCTGTAATGGTCCTATCCCGCTTGCTCGAACCAAAAGACTTTGGGTTACTCGGAATGGTTACAGCGTTTACGGGAATTTTGAGTCTTTTTCGCGACTTCGGGCTTTCGGCAGCATCCGTTCAGCGCGCGACCGTAACGGAGGAGCAGACTTCAACTCTCTTTTGGATCAATCTTCTAGTAGGTGCCATACTTACCGTGGCTGCAATACTTCTGGCTCCGGCGGTGGGAACCTTTTATCGCGAGCCCCGACTTTTCTGGGTAACAACCATTGTGGCCTCCGGGCTTCTGTTCAATGGTGCGGGAGTTCAGCACTCGGCCATTCTCCAGCGGCAAATGCGCTTCACGGCTTTGGCATGGATAGATGTTATTTCGCTCATCCTGAGCACCGCCATTGCGATTGTTGGCGCAAAGGCTGGTTACGGGTATTGGGCTCTTGTGGCAATGACTGTCTCGCTTCCGCTTACCACGACGATTGGATTGTGGCTGGTTAGTCGATGGGTACCGGGGCGGCCACGAAGGGGCGCGGGAATCGGCTCCATGTTGCGTTTTGGGGGCACGGTTACCGTGAACAGCCTGGTCGTGTACATCACGTTTAATTTTGAAAAAGTGCTTCTGGGTCGATTCTGGGGCGCAGAAGTTCTCGGATTGTACGGGCGTGCCTACCAGTTGATCCGGATCCCAACGGACAATCTGAATTCCGCAGTGGGCGAGGTAGCATTTTCGGCGCTTTCCAGAGTTCAAAACGATCCTCCTCGTCTCAAGCGTTACTTTCTAAAGGGCTACTCGCTGGTTCTGGGACTAACGATACCGGTCACGATCGCCTGTGCGCTCTTTGCGCAGGATTTGATTGCCGTCCTTCTGGGGCCCAAGTGGCACGACGCGGCTGGTATCTTTCGCTTGCTGGCTCCCACGATCTTGGTGTTTGCGATAGTGAATCCATTAGGTTGGTTGCTTACCTCGGTCGGAATGGTGGGCCGGGCTCTCAAGATGGCGCTGGTCATGGCGCCTGTCATGATCACCGGCTATCTGGTGGGATTGCGTTATGGACCACGGGGCGTTGCACTCGCCTACTCAACATTGATGGTGCTGTCCGTGGTTCCGCTGATCGCATGTGCCGTAAAGGGTACTGTGATTTCTGTCTACGATATGTTGCTGGCTATCAGCCGACCGTTGATTTCTGGTCTCGCAGCTGCCGCTCTAATTCTCGCATTGCAGATACCTTATGGCCGACTGCTGTCTCCACTGCCCCGGCTTGTTTGTGGAGTAGTTATATTGCTGGCTGTATATGTTGGGATACTGTTGTATGTCATGGGACAGAAGCTGTTTTATCTAGACCTGCTACGAGCATTTAGAAAACGTTCTTCGCCGGAAGAAGAAGTCTTAGTCCCGGTGTGATGACGTAAAACAACTGACTATGATCCTGTGGTCAAATACGGGCTCGACAGACAAGTTGGTGGTAGCGCGTCGGGCAGTTGTTCTGGTGATTGTGTTGGCCTGCTGTGTAGCCGCTCGCCGCGCATGGTTGTGGGGCGGTAGGAGAAAAACGCAAGGGATCGTCAATACGTACAGCACCAGATTCGATCACGATGAAGATCCGCTATCCGAGTCGGGCAAGTGGAGCAACGGCAAGGCCACCGGACTCGACTGGTCGGATGTGTCGACTTTTTCGGGCTTGGCCTTTGGGACGGAGTCAGGTAAGGATGGTTACGATGATTCGACAGCTATTCTGACAGGAACCTGGCTGCCTAACCAGACGGCCGAGGCCACTGTGCACAGCGTCAACCAGAACGATCGGATTTATGAAGAAGTTGAGTTGCGGCTGCGAAGCTCAATGTCGCCACATTGGTCCACCGGCTACGAGATTAACTTCCGATGCTCAACGGGGACAGGCGCCTACTCTGAGATTGTCCGATGGGATGGTCCCGTGGGAAAGTTCACTTATCTCGCCACTCAATGGGGAAGGCAATTCCGCATCGGCCAGGGTGACGTCGTCAAGGCGAGCGTTGTCAAAAATGTGATCACGGCGTACGTGAACGGCACGCAGGTCTTAGAGGCAACCGACAACACCTTTTCGAGTGGTAATCCCGGCATAGGATTCTTTTTGCAAGGCGCCAGCGGTGTGACTCGCGACTATGGGTTTACCAGCTTCACGGCATCGGATGGTTTGAGCAACTGGGATGCGGTGAAAGCTATAACCGTTGGCACATACGAGAGAATACTGGAACAAAGTAAGAGAGTCGGTCGAGAGTTGGTTGGGCGCTGATGTCAGCTCGTAACGGTGCGCTTGTTGTGAAGAGTACCGTGGTTGTTGAGTATGTTGGCCGCTGGGCTGTTCCACAAGAGGCTTCCGAATGGGATGTTCTCCCGAGGAGCCAAGATTGAGGCCTTTTACAGATACGGGTTCTTTCCATCTCGATACTGACCATGACAAGTTGCCTCAAGTCGCCTTGAGGTCGGCTGGTCTCACGGTAGTTTCGCAAGGCGTGATCCTTGCCGTTCAGATGTTTGCGACGTTCACGCTTGCGCGGCTCCTTACGCCGCATGACTTTGGACTCGTGACAATTGTCACGACGTTCACCGGGTTGCTCGGTAGTTTCGGCTTGAATGGGATTACGGAGGCCGTACTCCAGCGTGAGAAAATCAATCGGTTTCTAGCGAGCAACCTGTTTTGGATCAATCTGGCGCAGGGCCTCGTGCTGACCCTGGTACTGGCGGCCTCAGGATCACTGATTGCGCACTGGTTTCGCGAACCGCTTGTCGCGCAGGCCGTTTTCGCAATGGCGCCGACAATTCTGGTCAGCAGTACCTCCGTTCTGCATTTGGCCCTCCTTAAGCGGGCCATGCGCTTTTCGGCGATATCGATCAATGACATCTGCGCTCGAGTCCTATCTGTCTTTGTTTCAATCGTCCTGGGCTTGCTGGGCTGGGGTTATTGGGCCTTGGTCGTTGGGGTCATAGCACAGGCAGTTAGCACGTCTATTGGGGCATGGGCCATGTGTCAGTGGATACCCAGTTTCCCCAGACGGGCCAAGGGGACGGCCGCCATGGTCCGGTTTTCACTTAGCGTTTACGGACATTTCATCACCAGCTACGGGGCGCGAAATGTTGACAACGTTTTGGTGGGCTTGCGGTTCGGCACCATCTCGCTTGGCTTCTACAAGAAGGCGTACGATCTGTTTGTCCTTCCTACAAATCAGCTACTTAGTCCGATGTCGGCCGTTGTAATCGGAATGTTAAGCAGATTGAGCCGGGAGCAACAGCAGTACAAAAGGCACTTCCTGACTGGGTTATCTGTCCTATCGTTCGTGGCTATGGCCGTGAGTGCAGATCTCACTCTAGTGGGCAAAGACGTGATTCGCGTAGTCCTCGGACCTAATTGGGAGGCCACGGGCGGGATTTTCACGTTGTTTGGACCTGCGATCGGAGTGATGCTCCTCTACAATACCCACAGTGCGCTCCATCTCTCTTTGGGGAAACCGGATCGTTGGTTCAGGTGGGGCCTGATCGAATTCGGAACTACGGTTCTTTTTTTTATACTCGCGCTGCCTTGGGGGCCAGAGGGAATTGCAGTTGCCTGGTCAGCGTCCTACGCTGTCCTGATCATCCCTGCCTTTTGGTATGCTGGGCGTCCGATCCATTTGGGATTGGGTCCGATACTAGCAGTTACTTGGAAATATATTTTGGCATCGGTTCTGTCGGGAATAACCAGCGCAGCGATTGTCCGAGAACTTCATGTACTAGAAGGCATGCCGGGTATCCTCGGAGCGGAAGTCCGCATCGTGACGACCTCGTCTGTGTTCCTGGTGGTGTATCTCTCCGTGGTGCGCATAGGCTGCGGCCGAGAGCCGTTTACCCAATTGACGCGCCTTTTCGGACTTCTCGGTTGGAAAGAGAAATTCTCGAAATCGTTCACCGTGTTCCAATCAGCGAGTTAGTACGATCTCAGCTTTCGCTGAGCACTCCGCTTGTACTCCCCCCTTGATTTTTGGAAATTTGGATCCCTGCCCGATGACGACTGCAATACCAGCCCTCGGGAGAGCTGTTTAGCGTTCGTAGCGTCCGCAGAAGTGCTAGCAAATGAACGAATACGTCAGTCAATATTACCGGTGTCCTGAGCGATACCTCAAGCTGTCCGCGAAAGAGGTGAGAGCGGGATTAGAAGGATATTTTCGGTTTGGGGACAACATCGTTTGCTATGGCCCGTACAACGGAACGAAGGCATCCTATTCCCCCGCAGGCTCCCTGAGCGACGCGAACTGCGATACAGTCGCAGCGGATGGCGAAGTGTCCGTTCCTTTCGATGTGGAGCGGGTGGTCGACAATCTGCGATTCGAGCGCTATGCGAGCGCTGGAGCGGCGGCTCAAGTGCTGGAATCGCCGCTCAATCGTCTGTACTATCTGGTACGTCCCTTGTTGCCCGTGGCGGTGCGGAAGCATCTGCAGAGAATCCGTCTCAGCGGCTGGGACAAGATCTCCTTTCCGCAATGGCCGGTTGATTGCACAGTGGATAACCTACTGGAGCGGCTCTTACTGTTGTCGCTTCGAGCGAACCGCCTGGAATGCATCCCCTTTATTTGGTTTTGGCCGAACGGTGCGTCTAGTAGTGCGATCATGACGCATGATGTAGAAACGGCTGCGGGCAGAGATTTCTGCGCGAGCCTGATGGATATCGATGATCGCTTCGGGATTAAGGCCGCATTTCAGGTTGTGCCCGAGGAACGCTACGAAGTCACGCCGGAATACTTGGAATCGATCACGACCCGCGGCTTCGAGGTCGCAGTTCAGGACCTGAACCATGATGGACGCTTGTACCGGAATCGCCAGCAATTTCTAACCAGAGCCGCCAAGATTAATGCTTATGGACGGCGTTGGGGAGCGAGCGGCTTTCGTGCGGCGATCCTCTATCGGCGGGAAGAATGGTTCGACAGTCTCGATTTTTCCTATGAAATGTCGGTGCCGAACGTCGCCCACCTGGATCCACAGCGGGGTGGTTGCTGTACGGTAATGCCCTATTTTATTGGTAAGCTGCTGGAACTTCCTGTTACTACGACGCAAGACTATTCCTTGTTTCACATCCTTCGGGACCATTCGATTGGGCTCTGGGAACAACAGATCGATCTGATCATGGAGAAACACGGCCTGATCAGTATGATTGTCCACCCTGACTACATCATCACAAGGCGGGAACGAGAGACTTACGAAGTCCTCCTGAAACATCTCGTGCGTATCCGTGACGAGAAAGGAGTTTGGATCACCACGCCCAACGAAGTCAATCGGTGGTGGAGACAAAGAGCTGAAATGGATCTCGTTAAGTCAGGTGACGGCTGGCGGATTGAAGGTGAGGGGAAAGAGCGGGCCCGCATTGCCTACGCTAGGGAAGAACGCGGGCAGCTCACGTTTTCGTTTGTTTCGGAAACTGTTTCGTGTTAAGGCGGTCGTAGTATGTCGAGATCGGTGTTACTGAATTATTGTTAGGGAGAATACAGTGAATTACGGGACTGAGATTGGCGGCATCGCCACAGATGATGTCTCAGAACAGAAGAGGCCGGCACAGACCCATCGTGAAGTGATTGTCATTGGTGCTGGACCATATGGTCTTTCTGCGGCCGCTCATCTGAAGGGCGAGGGAATCGCGGTGCGGGTATTTGGCAAACCTATGGAATTCTGGGCGACCAAAATGCCTGAAGGGATGCTACTGCGATCGCCCCGAATCGCCTCGAACATCTCAGACCGTGGAGGCGCCCTCAGCCTGGAGGCCTATGAAGCGGCGGCCAGGATCGAGCCATCCGCCCCCCTTCCTCTCGACACCTTTGTGGGATACGGACGCTGGTTTCGCCGCCAGTTGGGGTCGGATCTGGATGAACGGACAGTGGCCCGAGTGGACCACGACCCCCGGGGTTTCCGCGTGACCCTCGACGACGGAGAGATCATTCGATCACGTCGCGTCGTGGTTGCGGCTGGCATCGGGCCGTTCCGGAAGAAGCCAACAGTATTCGCAGATTTGCCAGCCCAATACGTTTCTCACTGTTACGAAGGTCGGGACGTCCGGAAGTTCAAGGGAAAGAAAGTCGCGGTGATCGGGGCTGGTCAAAGCGCTTTGGAATCTGCCGCACTCATTCATGAAGCGGGTGCGGAAGTGGAATTGATCGTTAGAAACCACCAGCTCAAATGGATTGGTATGCACAAATGGCTGCATCAAATGGGGTTCGTTTCACGGATGCTTTACTCCTCGCATGATGTGGGTCCAATCGGGATCAGTAGGCTTGTGGCGTATCCCAAGGTGATGTCCTACGTTCCGTTGAAGCTTCGCGACAAAATCAGAAAGAGAGCGGTCAGGCCGGCGGGATCGCGATGGCTCCCTGAGCGCCTGGCATCGGTAAAGCTCACCACGGGAACCGAAGTGTCGCAGGCAATCGTCAGTGCCAACGGCCTTACGCTCAAACTCAAGGGCGGAACCTGGCGCTCAGTGGACCACGTCGTGCTTGGTACCGGCTACGAAGTTGATATCTCGCGCTATGACTTTCTTTCCCCTGAACTGGTGCGCGAGGTGCAGCAGTTCGGGGGCTATCCGATACTTACCAGTGGGTTCCGCAGTTCTATACCTGGCCTGCACTTCGTCGGCGCAACGGCGGCTCGAAGCTTCGGACCGCTCCTGTACTTTGTGGCCGGAACTGAGTTTGCTTCGCGGGAACTGGTTTCGCACATTGCGCAGCGATCCGAGAGGTTGAAATGACGGCCACAGCAACCCTAGAAAATCGAGTCGAACGGTCGACGGCGGTCGCGACGCAAGTGGGCGCCGTGGTGGTGGGAGGGGAACATCCGGGGTTGGGCATTGCGCGTAGTCTGGGGCGACACGGGATTCCCATTTGTATCGTGGACGACCAACAGTCGATTGCACGATTTTCCCGATACACCGATCGCGTGGTTCGCGTAAAGGATCTGAGGGATGAACAAAAGACAGTCGACAGCATTCTTGAGGTCGGCCGGCGTTACGGTTTGAAAGACTGGGTGTTGTTCCCCACCAGGGATGAGACGGTAGCCGCGTTCGCTCGGCATCGAAGTCGGCTCGCGGAATTTTTCAGAGTTACCACGCCGGACTGGGAGAGCGTGAAGTGGGCCTGGGACAAGAAGAATACTTATGAGCTCGCCGCTCAATTGGGAATTCCGGTTCCGGGCACGTGGAATCCCCGAAGCGTCGAGGAGCTTTCAGAACTACACAAGCGCCTGCCGCTCGCGATCAAACCCGCGGTGAAAGAAAACTTCTTTTACGCGACCGGTTCCAAGGCGTGGCGTGCCGACACACCAGCTGAACTCGAGGCCTTGTTTCGGAAAGCGGCCCAACAGATCCGGCCGGAAGAGATTCTGTTGCAGGAAATCATTCCCGGAGATGGTACGCGACAGTATTCTTATTGTGCTTTTTTTCGGAACGGCAAGGCGCACGGCACTCTGATTGCCCGGCGTATGCGGCAACACCCGCGCGAATTCGGACGGGCTGCCACCTATGTTGAGACAGTGGAAATGCCTGAGGTCGAAGAGCTTTCGGAACGTTTTCTGAAGTCTATCGACTATTACGGACTGGTCGAGGTGGAGTTCAAGCAAGATCCAAGAGACGGTCAGTTCAAGCTTCTGGATGTCAATGCCCGGACCTGGGGCTTTCACTCCATCGGAGCTCCGGCGGGCGTCGATTTCGCGTATTTGTTGTTCGCGGATCAAACGGGAGATCTGCCGGACCCGTCGAGAGGACGGCCCGGAGTGGGATGGCTTCGTTTAGTTACGGATCTACCGACGGCCGCGTCGGATCTCTGGAGGGGCCACATGAGTCTGAATTCCTATTGGCACTCTCTCAGGAGCACGCGGGTTGAATCGGTGTTTTCCTCGGAAGATCCTCTGCCCTCGATTGCAGAAATCTTGATGCTCCCCTATCTCATAACCAAGAAGTACATATTGTAGATACGGCTTTCGTTTCGAAACGGTTGACTTTTCTGATTTAGTTCGCTGTAATGTAGCGGAGTCCTCCTTCCCCTCGATCGTCTTCCCCGGCAAAGCAGCGTGACCCCTAATGACCCTCCGCTCTTCATGGTTATTCTTGATTGTTATGCCTCTGGTTGTCTGCTCGGCGCTCTGCGCTCAGACAGTCACGACCTTCGATGTACCGGGAGCCGCGGACACATTTGCTGAGTCCATGAACACCGGTGGCCAGATTACCGGCTATTACCGCGACCACGTCACTTTTCAGGCGCATGGCTTTTTCCGCGACGGGAACGGAGTTCTGGTTACATTTGATGTGCCCGATTCGATATATACGCACCCGCTAGGAATCAATTCAGAAAGCCAGATCACCGGGACCTATCAGGACGCAGCATTGATTGTTCATGGGTTTCTCCGGCAGCCGGATGGCACCATCGTCTCGATTGATGGACCAGGCGCAACCGAAACCGATGCCCGCGCCATTAGTCCGGGGGGATTGATCACCGGATATTTTTACGATGATTCCGGAATTCATGGTTTTCTACGGAAGCGAAACGGAACAATGATCTCGTTCGACGCACCCGGGACCTTTTTCATTACCTACCCCCAGGCGATCAACCGGAAAGGGCAAATCACGGGATGGAATTTTGATCAACCCGGAGCCAGCGGACGGGGGTTTGTGCGCGAGGTCGACGGGACCTTCACACGGGCATTTGATCCCGAGACTTATCCGGACTCGATTAACGCCTATGGCGAGGTAGCAGGGTATATTGGCGACAACTTCAGCCGGGGGTTGCTGTCTCAACCCGATGGCGAGGAGATATTTTTCGATGTCGTGAACTCGCCCATTTCCGCGACGCCGACCGCCATCGATCATTCTGGACGCATCGCTGGCTGGTACTATGATCCGAACACGAATTGTGTATGCGGTTTTCTTCGCAAACGTGATGGCAGTTTTGACACGTTCACGGCGTCAATTGCGGCATCCCAGACAATTCCCACCACTATGACCGGCCGCCAGATCGCGGGATATTACGATGACGAAGCCGGTACCCATGGCTTCGTTCGTGACATTCGAGGCGGCGACACTGTAAGCCACCGATTCTGATTTGCCCGCATCACTGAGGTGGCAGTCGCGGCTGTTCGCCGACCGTGTGTTTCAACCCCTTTTCGCTCTCCAACCCGAAGCCCGATGAAGACCCACTTTCAACCGGCCGCGAGCCGGCTGCCGATCGCTGTTCGAGCTGGTCTTCTGCTCGCGGTGTCCGGGGCTCTGTGGTGGGGGCCACTGACGAAAGTGGTCAGACTGGCAATACGCGATGAGGCCTACACCCACATTCTTCTGATCGTGCCTCTGAGTTGTGCCTTGCTTTATCTGGAAAGGAACCTGGTATCACCGATTGAAACCAACTTGGGTTGGGGCAGCGCCTGGCTCGTGACTGCCCTCATGATCGCTGGATTCGCGAGATGGACACCACTGGAATTGTCTGAAGATGTTCGACTGTCGTTGAGTATGTTGGCGTTGGTCCTTTGGTGGATCGGCAGCTTCATCCTGTGTTTCGGAAGGAGGAGGTTTCAGTCATTGCTGTTTCCTCTCTGCTTCCTGTTATGGATCGTCCCGCTCCCTGCCATTGCACTGGACGAGGTCGTCTATTTTCTCCAGCAACAGTCTGCTTTTGCGGCGCGGATCATGTTCATGGCGACGGGCATTCCCGCCATCCAGGACGGCGTGATGCTGTCGATCCCCAATCTGGATATCGAGGTAGCGCGCGAATGCAGCAGCATTCGATCCAGCATGTTGCTGGTCATTACGACAACCGTCCTCGCTCACTTGTTCCTGCGTTCCTGGTGGCGGAAAGCACTGCTCATTGCCGTTGCAATTCCCATGGCGGCGATCAAGAACGGCTTTCGGATTTTCGTCATTACCGAACTGGGGACGCGAGTGGATCCGCGTTTCTTCGATGGCAACCTGCATCATCGAGGCGGAATTCTCTTCCTCGGGGCCGCCCTTATCACGATGTCCCTGCTGCTGTACGGGCTTCGTCGGACGGAAACGGTCGCGCCCACGCCGCTTAGTACTTCGCCCGGCTGAAGGATGGACCGTTTGAAGTGCGGCCGATTCGCCAAGTCTATATGAGCCCACAAAAGCGTAAAAGGGGTTCGCGTCGGGGATTTGTCCCGGGCGCGAACCCCTAGTTACTTGGACGCCGAACCTATGATTGATTGGACGTCAGAGAGCGCGAGCGAATGGCAATCGCACCCAGGCATGTGAGCCCGGCACCGACCAGGTAAATCGCTCCCGAGCCACCTTCTGGTACTTGCTGACAATGTCGGTCGCGCCTCGGATCACATCCCCGCTCGTCACGTGGTTTTGCGACAACGGAAACGGGGATCAGGCACACCAACGCCAAAGCCACCAACATCAATTTATTCTTCATCAGTACAACTCCCTGAGAAAGACGTATTTTGCACTTGCGGAGGAGGAGAGTGTACTTAGAGCCGTCTGTTCAAAACCTGCCCCAGAGCACTGTAGCTATTAGGCCTCGCTTATAAGATGTTGTCAAGATGATACTTTTTGCAACGGTTGCACGGGAATGCGAACCTTTTCCGAATCCAGTATTCGCCAGAAACCGCTCAAATTTCTATCCGAGGATTGGAAAATACGGGTCTAAACAATTGATTATATTGCCCTAACGACCCATCCTCCCCGTCAAGGCTGAGCCAGTTACGCCATTCTTGGAACGGCGCCCTAAACGATGATGAGGATCGGCTGTTGGCACGTCAACGACAATCGGGAGTCAACCACTGGGTCGCAGGGAGCAAGATTACTTGACCTGAGCTTTGAGCCCGCTCGGAGGCGAGGGCCCTCCGTCGGTGGCGGTGAAGTCGGAAAAGCCAAAATAACTCCAATTGAAGTCTGGATTGTCGTAGAAACCGATGCCCGGACCTCCGGAATTGTAAACGGCGTGACCGTTTCCGCAATCCGTGCCTCCGCCTCCTTCGTTTCCGGTGTCGGTTACCTGCATGATCTGCGAGCCATTCCGATAGGCTGTAAGAACTGGCGGATTGCCTGCGACGGTGGCTTTGAAGACATCACCATTCACGAGATTGATAGACGGGGCGGACGGCTCGATGTTGCAATAACGTCCGTTTTTTCCACCCCAGCGAGCGATGTGACAATATTTGTCGCTGGGCATCACACTGCAGTAAACCTCGTAGCCGGTGATGGTGTGGGCAGTTGAGTCAATCGTCATCCGTAAACGCAATTCTATTTCGTGACAGCAGCTTCCCGTAGGCGTCTTGTTGATCTGGACCGTGCCAGTGACTGTCTGATCGGGGCCCCAAGTCCCCGTCAGGATGGCAGTCGGATCGCCAAATTCAGTAGGTTCGCTGACTCCGAATGCATAACCTGATGTCTGTACGTCGCCCCAAAGATTTCCCCCCGCTGCGCTACCGCCAATCCAGTTGCAGGGACTGCCCTCACAGATAGGATTCTCAGTGGCAGGAAACTTCGTGGTATAGGTACGGGCAGACAGCGGGACCGTTAACAGCAAGAGAGCTATAACGAGCCCGTTTTTGCTTATAAGCCGCATAATCAAAGCGAACAAAAAATAAAATATGGAAAGCGGGAAATGTTCCGCTCGAGATTGGCTCCCTGTAATTCCGGCCTCCACTTCATCACTCCATGCCATTTAATCTAAACGAGCGACGCGGTGGCCCACCAGACACGGAAGTGCATCCCTCGCCAAGGAAAGGTCCGATCCCCACGTTTGTTCTTGGGTCAATTACGCAGACGGCCAAACTCTGCTTAGGCACCAAGCGAATGACGGGCTGAATACGTCGCGATTCAATGAGTTGCCTATTTGTGACTAAGGGTCAATGGATGTCGCGTTTGTGAAGTCGCCGCAGCAACTGCTCCCCGAAGTGCGCTCGGGAGATCTTGCGCCGGGAGGAGCCGGAGTACGGGCCCAGGCATTGGCACCGGATGGCAACATCGTCGATGACTTTCATTTTGTGCCGAGAGATCGCTTCCTGCATGTGCTGAACGTTCCTTCGCCGGCTGCGACGGCGTCGCTGCCGATTGGACGAGAAATTTTGAAGATGATTCCGATGCAATTTTTGCAGCGCTGACGGCCACCGATTTACTGCAAAACGATTGTCTTGGTGTAGTCTGGTCACTCGCCAGTCCAAGCTGGGAGAATGAGCACATGGCTAAGAGTGTGACACACACACATAATCATTGAGTCCTGTCTATCGGAAGCAAGCGCGCTACTCTGTTTTACTTGAGGCGATCTCGGCGCCCTGTGTCGTCGCGAGCGATTTGTGCTCTTCCCACTGGTTGTAGGCTGATTTCTTGAGCCTGGTCGCAGCTGGCAGTACGTCCACTCGTGTGCGATTTCGCTCTGTTCCCAGTGAACCCAGTTCCCAGGGCGATCCAGCCCGGTTTCCTTTAGACTGAATTGCCGCGACCATGCCCGGGCCAGCACGTCGACCAGGGGGCAGGGCCAGCAAACGAACCAAGGAGAAGCAGGATTCAATGACAGTTAAGCGAGCCCTAGTTACGGGTGGTGCGGGATTCCTCGGCTCTCACCTCTGTGATGCTCTGCTGGGCGAAGGTTATGCGGTCATAGCCGCCGACAATCTGCTCACCGGGCGGCTCGCCAATGTCGCTCATCTGAGCCGCGACTCACGCTTCGAATTCCTGCAACAGGACGTCTGCGAGCCTATCCGGTGCGGAGCCGTGGACTACGTCTTTCACTTTGCCAGCCCTGCCAGTCCGGTGGACTACGCCGCGCACGGCATCGCCACCCTTAAGGTCGGTTCCTACGGGACGTTCGAGGCGCTGGAAATCGCGAGGCAGTACGGAGCCAGTTTCATGATGGCATCCACGTCCGAGTGCTATGGCGATCCCATGGTTCATCCCCAGACAGAAACTTATTGGGGCAATGTGAATCCTATTGGCCCGCGCTCCGTGTACGACGAAGCCAAGCGTTTCTCCGAAGCCGTGACCATGGCATATCACCGGTATCACAAAGTCGATACGCGGATCCTGCGCATCTTTAACACCTATGGCCCGCGCATGCAGATCCGCGACGGCCGCGTCATACCGAACTTCATGGGCCAGGCGCTGCTCGGAGAAGACCTGACCGTCTATGGCGCGGGCAGCCAGACCCGAAGCTTCTGCTATGTGAGCGACGAAGTCGAGGGTATCTTTCGTCTCTCACGCTCTACCGAGCACGAACCGGTCAATATCGGCAACCCCACGGAATTTACGATTCTGGAGTGTGCACAGCAGGTCATCGCCGTTGCTTGTTCGTCCAGTAAGATCAGGTACGAACCACTCCCGCAGGATGACCCCAAACAACGCCGGCCGGATATCTCCAAGGCCAGGCGTCTGTTGCAGTGGGAGCCTAAAGTGACACTCGAAGCGGGTCTCAGACTCTCACTTGAATATTTTCGGAGCGCGGTGCTCCAGCAATAGACTCCATCGGAACGGACTCCAGTGAATATCCTCCACGTCGTCGGCGCACGGCCGAATTTCATGAAGGTGGCTCCCGTCATGTCTGCGTTGAAGGGGAGACCCGGGGTTGTCCAGACCCTCGTCCATACCGGGCAGCACTACGATGCCAGCATGTCGGAGGTTTTCTTCGAGCAACTCGGCATTCCCAAGCCCGACCTGAACCTGGAGGTGGGTTCCGGCACACACGCGCGGCAAACGGCCGACATCATGACGCGCCTCGAGCCGGCGATCGCGACTCACCAACCCGGGCTCGTGCTCGTATACGGCGACGTCAACTCCACCGTAGCGGCCGCACTGCTGTGCGCCAAGCTCGGTGTGCGGGTTGGGCACGTCGAAGCCGGACTCCGCTCTTTCGATCGAAGCATGCCGGAAGAGATCAACCGGCTGGTGACCGATCAGCTCTCCGAGTTGCTGTTCACTCCGTCCGAGGACGGCGACGAAAACTTACGCCGAGAGGGAATTGCCTCGGAGAAGATCCATCGTGTGGGTAACGTCATGATCGATTCCCTGGTGCGGCTGCTGCCAGTGGCACGGCAGCAATCACGGAACGGTTTTCCTGATCGCTATGCGCTTGTGACTCTCCACCGACCCGGCAACGTAGACGATGCCAACACGCTCCGGAGCATCCTGCAGTCTCTGCTCGAGGTGAGCCAGGAAATGGAAGTAGTATTTCCCGCTCATCCGCGAACCCGGAAACGTATTGCTGAGTTTGGATTGAATGCAGCGCAGCTTCGGCTGATCGAGCCGCAACCTTATGTCGACTTCCTGGGCTTACTGACCGGCGCAACTGTGGTGATCACGGATTCGGGCGGCATCCAGGAGGAAACGACTTATCTCGGCGTACCTTGCCTGACTGTGCGGGAGAACACGGAGCGGCCGATTACGGTGTCGCAAGGAACCAACGTTCTTGTGGGCCACGACCGCGACAAGCTGCGCACTGAAATTTCCAAGGTGCTCTCCGGAAGCGCCAAGAAGGGAGCGATCCCTCCTCTATGGGACGGGAAAGCTGGCGAGCGCATCGCGGACGTCCTGACGATGCAACTTCAAAGCGCATGAACGTCTCTTTCAAGAAATGGGCGGGAATTGCGGCGCTAGTGGTTGGGCTTTTGAGCCTGGCGATCGTCGGCCTGGCGCATTTGCAACGAAACGGTGAGCCTCACAGCGTAACACTCACGTGGCAGGCGGCGCGCCCTGTTAGGGGGATTCCTGTCGTCGGCTACAACGTCTACCGCCGCGCGTCCGAGGCAACTTCGTTTGTAAGAATTGCCACGCGCGTTGCGGGTCCGCCCTACGAAGATCGTTTGGTCACAAGTGGGAGAACGTATTTTTATGCGGTAACTTCCGTGGACGGAAACGGGCGCGAGAGTAGGTTCTCCACAGCCGTTACGGTCGAGATTCCGTGAGGCCGGCGAGCACTGAATCAGAGATACGACAGCCGTCTCTCCTACGGCGTCGGAATCACCGCCTGCACTTCGTTTGAATTTGCGCTCTCGACGCCGTTTCCATCCACTGCCCGCGCAACGTAGAAATATGTCTGACCGGCGGCAACCGTGTTGTCCGTATAGGCTGTGCTTGGCGTAAGCGTGCTGTTGATGGGCGATGAGTACGAACCCGACGCCGTGCGGCGGTAGACGTTATATCCGACGACGCCCGGTGTTTGGCTTGCGATCCAGGTGAGGTCCACGGTATGCGGTTGCGGTGCCTGGCCGTTGCCGGTTAATGCTTCGATCGTGGGCGAGTTCGAGGCATTGCTGATGAAAGTCAAGTTGCCGTTGGCTGTGCCGCTGGCGTTCGGCGTGAACGTTACTGTGAACGACGCCGACTGACCGGCTGCGATGGTCTTCGGGAAGTTTATGCCCGACAGAGCGAACTCGCCGTTGTCGCTGGTACCCGACGTGACGGTGACAGATGCCCCGGTCGCGGTCAGGCTGCCAGTCAATGCGGAACTCGCATTGACTACCACATTGCCGAAGTTCAGCGTTGCCGGCGTAACCGCGAGTTGTCCTTGCGCACCTCCTGTACCAGACAGAGCGATGTTAAGCGGAGAATTGGATGCATCGGAGATGATCGCCAGCGTGCCGCTCACGGCGCCGGGCGCTGCGGGCGTGAACTTGGCGGTGAACGTCACACTCTGACCGGCGTTGAGAGTTGTGGGAACGGTCAATCCCGAGATGGAGAACCCCGTTCCGGTAACGGTCGCCTGTGAGATTGTCACCGGAACCCCGCCCGTGTTGGTCACGGTTTCCGAGAGGCTCGTGTTGCTGCCGACTTGCACTGTGCCGAACGATAGGCTGGCCGGGTTTGCAGAGAGTGTGCCCGGAGCCACGCCCGTACCCGAGAGTGCGATGTTAAGAGTTGGATTCGATCCATTCGATGTAATCGTTACGTTGCCGTTGACGCCTCCGCCGACGGTGGGCGCAAACTGCACCGTAAACGACGTGCTCTGGCCCGCAGTCAGCGTTAAGGGCACGGAGATCCCGCTGATGCTGTAGCCGCTTCCACTGGCTGAGGCAGACGAGATGGTGACACTCGATCCGCCAGAGTTGGTCAGAGTCTCGGTGAAGGACTTCGAACTTCCTAACGTCACGTTGCCAAAGCTCAGGCTCACCGGGTTCGGTGTGATCTGTCCGGGAGTAACGCCAGTCCCAGTAAGAGCAATGTTGAGTGGCGAATTGGACGCGTCAGAAATAATCGCCAGCGTGCCGTTGACGGCTCCAGCCGCGGTCGGTGCAAACTTCACGGAGAATGTCACAGCTTGGCTGGGAGTCAATGTGACGGGCACCGTGAGCCCGCTGATCGAATAACCCGCGCCAGTCACGTTCGCTTGCGAAACCGTGACATTCACGCCGCCTGTGTTGGTCACGGTTTCCGAGAGGGAAGAGCTGGTCCCGGTTTGAACGTTGCCAAACGACAGGCTTATGGGACTGGCAGAGAGCGTTCCCGCGGTCACGCCTGTTCCCGACAGGGAAATGTTCAACGTCGGGTTGGAGCCGTCAGACGTGATGGTGACGTTGCCGCTGACCACGCCCGTGGCGGTAGGAGCGTACTGCACGTTGAAGGTGGTGCTCTGGCCGGCGTTGAGTGTGAGAGGGACCGTTAGCCCGCTCATGCTGAAGCCTGTACCAGTCGCGGAAGCGGCCGAAATGGTAAGGCTCGTACCGCCGGAGTTAGTCAGGGTTTCGGTCAGGGATTTCGAGCTACCCACGGCCACATTGCCGAAGCTCAAGCTGGCGGGATTCGGGGCGAGTTGTCCCGGAGTTACGCCGACGCCAGAGAGTGGAATGGTTAGCGTGGGGTTGCTGGCATCGGAAGTGATAGTCAGATTGCCGCTGCTGTTGCCGGCCGCCGTGGGCGTGAAGATGGCGCTGAAACTCGCCGACTGGCCAGCCGCCACAGTTGCCGGCAGGTTCGGACCGGTGAAGCTGAAACCGTTGCCGGTTGCCGCGGCGTTGGAGATTGTCACCGTGGCGCCGCCGGTATTGGTCACTGTCACGGATACAGTCTTGTTGTTCCCAACAGTCACATTGCCAAAGATCACGCTACTCGGATTCGCCGTTAAGTCTCCGGGCGCGATGCCAGTGCCGGAAAGCGGAATGTTCAGAGGCGAACCAGGCGCGTCGGAGGCGATCGCGATGTTGCCATTGACGTTGCCGCCGGCCGCTGGAGTGAACTTAACCGTAAAGGTCGCAGTCTGATTCGGCGTTAACGTGCTGGGGATCGTCAGCCCGGTGATGGAGAATCCCGAACCGGTGACAGTGGCTTGCGAAATCGTGACGTTGGAGCCTCCGGTGTTGGTCAGAGTTTCAGACAGGGTCGTGTTGCTCCCCACTTGAACGCTGCCGAACGCAAGGCTCACTGGACTGGCGACGAGTGCTCCGGGCGTAGCTCCGTTTCCAGAGAGAGGGATGTTCAAATTCGGATTCCCGCCGTTGGATGTGATGGCGACGCTTCCGCTCACACCACCTGCAACCGTCGGCGCAAACTGCACGGAGAATGACGTGCTCTGCCCGGCGTTCAGAGTCAATGGCACCGTCAGACCAGTCATGGTGAACCCGGCGCCGCTCGCCGTGGCGGCCGAGATGGTCACACTCGTTCCACCTGAGTTTGTCAGCGTCTCGGTAAGAATCTTCGACGCTCCCACCAGTACGTTCCCGAAACTCAGGCTTGCGGGATTCGGAGTGATTTGTCCTTGAGTGACGCCGGTTCCGGAAAGGCCAACGTTCAACGGAGAACCGGGCGCATCGGAAACAATCGCCAAATTCCCGGAGGCTGCTCCCGCCGCAGTGGGGGCGAACATGATGGTGAACACCACGCTCTGCCCGGCCGCAAGAGTAGCGGGCAGGTTCACGCCGCCAACCGAGTAGCCGGCGCCGGTGACCGTCGCCTGCGAAATCGTGACCGCCGTTCCGCCGTTGTTGGTGATCGTCTCGGACTTGTTGCTGCTGGTCCCGATCTGCACATTGCCAAAAGCCAGACTAGTTGGGGACGCCACCAACTGAGCGGCAGCAACACCGGTACCGGTGAGAGGAACGTTGAGGGCCGGGTTGGAGCCGTCCGACGTTAGAGCCAGATTGCCGCTGACTGCGCCTACGGCTGCCGGCGCAAACTTCACCGTGAAGACGACGCTTTGATTCGGAGCCAGGGTCGTGGGTACGGACAACCCGCTAATCGAGAAGCCTGCGCCCGTCACACTGGCCTGCGAGATCGTCAGCGGAGAGCCGCCGGTATTGGTCAGAGTTTGAGTCTGGGTGCCGGTCGTGCCCACTTGCACACTTCCGAACGCCTCGCTGGTGGGGCTAGGCGTGAGCATGCCGGGAGAAACTCCGTCACCGCTCAAGGGTAGAGAAAGACTGGTGTGCTGGTCGGCTTTCCGAAAACCACGGCGAGCTTGCGCGACATCGGTCGAAAAATTAACGCTGCCGGTGAAATGGCTGGCGCCGGTGGGTGCAAACGTGACACTCAACGAAGCAGAGCCTCCTGGGTGCAGCGTGAGCGGCAATGAAAGGTTACCAATCGTGAAGCCCGCTCCGCTCAGGGAGACTTGAGTGATGTTCAAATCGGTGCTGCCACTATTCGACAGGGTGATGTTGCTGGCGCTGTTGTTGCCTACCTTGACGTTTCCAAAGTTAATGGAAGAAGGTGTAAAGCTGAGCTGTCCCGGTTCGACGCCCTCGCCCTGAACTTGCAGAGAAGCGAGAAACTGCTGCCCGTCGCTGAATGACAGGGTGGTCGAGATTTTTCCCGCAGCCGAAGGCTGGAACACCACGCTGAACGGGACCTCTTGTCCTGAGGCCAGAACGAGCGGCAAAGAAATTCCGGAAACCTGAAGGGTCGGATCCAGTCCGCTAATCGACACGATCGTGACGCTGGATGTCTTGAAGTTGGTGAGGGTGTTCTGGATCGTCTTGGAGTTCCCGACATTGACCTGGCCGAATGAGGCGCTCACGCTGCCAAGGACGACGGAGTCGGTGACCTGATTCTGCTGTTTGCCGAGCAACTGGCACCCGGTAAGGGCAAGGAGGGCGGCGGCGATCAGGAGCGAGGACCTAGTTCGGCCTATCCATCTAGCGTTCAAGTGTCCAGACCTCAGAGTGCCGTATCTGACTCATACGGCGGGGGATTTCAGGTCACTGGAGAGTCGCTGCTTCGGCACCCCAGCACTTTCATTTTCAAGGGCGGTTGCGGAAACGAGGTAGATTGCGGAAGGACTACAGAGAACGCGGAATCGTACACAGCACCATTGTTCATGGGCTTTCATTAGGATTTTCAGGGGTTACGCCAGTACGAGACGTGAGCGAACAGGTGGACAATGCGCGAATGTCCGACCGTACAGGGCCGGAGGGAAATGGCCCTGCTGCCGGGCGTCCGGGTCGAAAGTCCGAATTCCAACTCCCGGCGCTTCAGTGTGAAAACATTTTCCTATGGGCCCGGGCTGCGGCCAATTTGGTGCGGATACAGGACGAGGCGCCGAAATCGCAATTCCGGGTGGACGCCTTCCTAAACTGTTCGTGTGAGTCGATTTCCCTTGGGCCGGGTTAACATAGGGTAGCCAGACGACGTTGGCAGGATGCGTGCATCAAACAGTTAGGGTCGTTAGCATGTGTGAGGCAAAAACAGATGAGATTCTCAGTAGTCCTTGCGTTGGCCATGGCAGGTTTGACCATGACCGCAGCCGCGCAGAAGTTCGATAAGCCAACAAGAACCAAACCCTCGCATCACGAGGAAAAAGAGGGCAACAAGAAGAGTCGGGCGGTGGCCAAGGAACCAGCGAACAAGAACAGCCCCGCCCAGGAACTACGCCGAGCGGAGCAGTCCAGCGCGCGCTCATCGGTTAAGAAGTCTGGAACCGGCAAGGCTGCGCGGACGAATCCGGCATTGAAGGCGCAAAAGAAGGAATCGAATCCACCGATCCATTTTGCCTCCACAAGTGGCTCCAAGGGCGACGGCAAGCGAAAGGCCGGAGACCCGTACAAAGGTCGCCTGCGCCACAAAGGCTCGCACTAGTCGGTGCAGAACGTTATCGGGAAGAGGAACGATCTGGGGCTGGGGTTGCCTGTACATCGGAGGCCTCGGCCCATGGTTCTTTCAGGGAGTATTTCGCCAGGCAGTAGAGTGCCCGCACGCCGTCTTTCCAACCGATTTTCTTCCCTTCTTCGTAGGTTCGGCCGGAGTAGCTGATTCCTACCTCATAAATCCGCAGCTTGCGGCGCGCGATTTTCACGGTGATCTCCGGCTCAAATCCGAAGCGATTTTCTTCCAGAGGGATGGCCTGAATCACGTCCCGCCGGAAAACCTTATAGCAGGTTTCCATGTCGGACAGGTTGATGTTCGTCAGGCAATTCGAAAGCAGGGTGAGCGCGCGATTACCGACTGAATGCCAGAAGTAGAGCACGCGATGCGGCCCGTCGCCCATGAATCGCGATCCGTAGACGGCGTCGGCCCGGCCCTGGATCAGAGGTTCCAGCAGGCGTGGATATTCAGCCGGGTCGTACTCGAGATCGGCGTCCTGAATGATCACAAAGTCGCCGACAGCCTCCTGAATGCCCCGGCGAAGCGCCGCCCCCTTCCCCATATTCTGCGGCTGCAATAGCACACGAACCTGGGGGTGCTCAGCTTGCAGTTCAGCCAGAAGGTCGCGCGAGCCGTCGGTGGAGCCGTCATCCACGCAAAGCAGTTCGATTTCGATCGGAACCGCGAGCACCCGCCGAACAGCCTCGCGCAGCGTGGCGCGCTCGTTATACACCGGCATGACGACGGAGAGCTGCATAGATTCGAAGGAACTGAAGCAATCGATTGTAAAACCGGACCCGGAAGCGCTCAAGTTCACGCGTCCCGATGCCCCGTGTCTCGATGCACCGTGCCCGGTGAGAATGCAGGCAGGCAGACGGCGATGTATTCCGCGCCGCCCTCGAATGGACTCGAGTAGCGTACCCATTCCCGGGAGTGGGCGATGATCGCTTGACCCGCACGGACATCCATCTGTCCATCCTTGTGCTCGACACGCAACATACCCCGCAACACCAGCGTGTACTCGTCAAACTCGGGAGTCTGTCCGGGTTCTTGCCAGCCTTCTGGACTACGCATGTGGGCCACGCTGACCCCGGCGTCCTGGGAATTTACCCGGCCGACATATTCCTCGATGATCTTCGGCTTGCTTCCCGCAGCCTCAATGCGAGTTGGTTGTGCGATAAGAGTTGGCATAGTCTGGATCGTAACAATCGTCCAGCGTTCTAACAACCCGCGGTCTCTGCGTCCTCTGGAAAACGATGCCTTCGGCATGGGAGCTATACTGCTTCTCCTATGAAGATCGTCAGCGCGGCGGAAATGCGCGAGATTGATCGCTCGACTGCGGAGCGTTTCGGCGTCCCCTCGCTCACGCTGATGGAGAATGCCGGATCCGCCGTCTCGCGTTTCATTCTCGCGGAGTATCCCCAAGCCCGGCGAATCAGCGTCATCTGCGGAAAAGGAAATAACGGCGGAGACGGTTTCGTGGTGGCACGCAAGCTTTCGGAATCAGGCATCGTGGTGCGACTCTTGCTGCTTTGTGGCACGGAGGAACTCCGCGGTGACGCGGCGACAATGTTGCAGAGGGTCGGCATTCTTCCGCTGGTGATGCGCGATGGGAGTGCGCTCGAGTCGTCCGACACGCAGCAAATATTTTCCGCCGACCTGATCGTAGACGCGATTCTCGGCACAGGATTTCGTCCGCCGATGAGTCCGCTGTACGCCGTTGTGATCCAGAGAATGAATGAGAGCCGGGCTCCGGTGATTGCCGTGGACATCCCGTCCGGCGCCGATGCCGATGCCATGCATCCGCCCGATGGCCTGGTTGCGCGGGCCGATGCGATCGTGACTTTCACAGCTCCGCGTCCAGCACATGTCTTTGCGGAGCTGACAGGCGGTCCGACAGTCATCTCGGCAATTGGTTCTCCGTCCGAGGCGATTGTGTCGGACCAAGACCTCAATCTCAGCACGGCGGCGGACTTTGCCGGGTTGCGGAAGCCTCGGAAGCGCGAAGCCAATAAAGGCAGCTATGGTCACGTACTCGTAGTCGGGGGATCGCTGGGTAAAGCGGGCGCGGCGGCGATGGCGGGATTTGCGTCCTTGCGCGTAGGTGCGGGATTGTCGACGGTAGCGACCGCGCGATCGGTTCTGCCGACGGTCGCCGGCTTTCATTCCGAACTGATGACAGAACCGCTTGAAGAAACGGACGCCGGGACGATCTCACTCAAGGCACTCGATTCGGGCGCGATGGCAGCCTTGCTGGGGAAGAAGAGCGTCCTGGCGATCGGTCCGGGAATTTCCCGTCATCAGGAAACCGCGGAATTGGTAAGAAGAATTGTGCAGAAGTTCGACCTGCCCATGGTTCTGGACGCGGATGCGCTCAACGCGTTCGAAGGCTGCACCCACGAAATGACGGATCGCCGGCGCAGCCTGGTCATCACTCCTCATCCCGGAGAGATGTCGAGGCTGACAGGATTGACTATCGCCGAGGTTCAGTCCGACCGGGTTGCGGTCGCCCGCAGGTTTGCCCGCGAGCACGAATTGACCGTTGTGTTGAAGGGCCACCGCACTCTGGTCGTTTCGCGCGAAGGTGAGGTGTGGGTCAATCCCACTGGCAATCCAGGAATGGCAACCGGCGGTACCGGCGACGTGCTGACCGGGATGGTGGCTGGGCTGATCGCACAGCACCCTGACAACGTGTTCAGGGCCGCAGCGCTCGCTGTCTATCTGCATGGACTGGCCGGGGACCTGGCAACGAAAGAGTTGGGCGAGCATTCCCTGGTAGCGACCGACTTGGTGCGCTATCTGCCCGCAGCCTTTGCCATCGTGCGGAAAGCCGAAGGCGCGGAAGTCCGCCTCGGAGCCTGAACATCTTCGCGATCAACGTGGAATGTAACGGTCGAGCAGGGGAGCGACTTGTCCGCCAAAGGCCCACAAACGCGCTTGCGCGGAGTCAGCCGATTCTTTCGGATACATGGGAGTGATCAAGCGCACCATCGACCCGTCACTGCGATTCATGCGGAGCGAATCTGCTACCAGGTAGTACTTGGACGCATATTGGCTGGATATCGCGCGGCCATGAGCCTGAAACCAATAAAGCACGAGGCTACGGCTGTCACCTTTCGAAACGACATAGCGGTTGGCGGGGATCAAAGAACCGTTGGGGCCGGGGAGCTGTACTACCTGACGTTGAGTAGGAACAAATCCTTGCCCAACCAGACAGTGGTCGGGAGAATGGGGCGTCTCCGCAACTCGTTGGGAGGCGTAGTACGCGATGAAGAGTTCGGCCTCTGGTTCGGAGTGGGATGGGTCGGTATAATCCCGAGTGAGGAATTCACCCGGCCCAAGAATTTCGAGCGTCTTCTCATCAAGACTGTAGTCTGTCCCAACCCATCCCCCCAATTCATAAGGCAGGTTACTGAGAGGTTCACGCGGCGGAAAGACTTCGGCCTGCGAATGTGCTTGCATGTAGACCGCTGTCGCAAGTAACAGGGCGGCCGCGGTTGCAAAATGAAGAGACAAGTTCTTCAGCGGTCCTCGCGTCTGGTCTTCTTTCGCTGCCACGAAACGGTCCGTGCTCTTGGCATTCCTGGAACGGTCGCTATCACTCTTGGACTCAGGCTCCCGCCAGATCCGCGAAATCAGACCATGCAGCAAGAAGAGCATGATCAGCGAGACTACAAAGACAAGCCATCCCTGGAAAGTGTGAAGGAACCCTTCCGCTTTGTCCGGACCCCAATACTGCGCGATCATGCCCGTACCAAAAATGCGAAACCCATTAGCCGCGACCGCGATCGGCGGCGCCGACAACGCCAGCACGACGCGGACCCAGATCCGTTTCTCCATCAAATATCCATAGATGATGGCTAGCGTGATGAGCGAGAGCAAAGAGCGGATTCCGCTGCACGCTTCCGCCACTTCGAGCGACATCACGGGCAACGCGATGACATTCCCCTCGCGATACACCGGAACCTGGAACACCCGGAGGAGAGCCGTCGCCAACTTCGAGGCCACCATCTGCAACGGGAACGTGACATTCTGCAGAATGATCTTCGGGATCGGAATCATCAGGATCAGGAAGGCCCAGGGAAAAAGCACACTGCGGAACAAAGGCCATCCGCGGAACAGAACGATGAATCCGGCGAACAAGATAAGCAGAGAGACGCGGGAGAGAAACGGCTCAGCTCCCAGTTGTCCGATCACCAGCAGAGTCAAGCCGCCGGCGAGAATGAGGCCCCCTGTCCACGAAGGTGCGGCCTGGATGTTTTTCAGTATGTCGCGATTCTGCCAGAGAACAAAGAGGGCGAAGATCGGGACGAACGGTCCGTGGCCGAAATCCTTGTCGTGAGTCCACTGGCTGAATAAGCCGATGGCGATAGAGCCATACAGCCAGACCAGAAGCAGCACAAGCCCGGCGGTCTGCCATCGCCCCGACAAAAACCCGCTCGGTTTCCTTACAACCAGAGGGGTTGCCTCTACCGATTCATTCATAGCGCGTTAATTTCGAGAATATGCGAAGACATCCCGTCGCCGCAATCGCGAATCACAGGGCTGGCATTGAATCGGACGTGTTTTCCGTCGGTCCGGTTGGATCAGGATTCGATCCGAAGGGGGCCGTCGGCTAATTGAGGGGAAAACAAGGAAAACAAGTTCCACTGGGGCCCCCAGGCGGGTGCGTCCCCGGGCGGCTTTTGAGAACCGCAATTGTTCCAATAGCTTAGGACTTGACTCCGAAGTAAGAGTACTGCGGTGGCGCCGTTCACAGGGGGTAAAATGGGAAAAATGTTTCCCATTTGTCCGCAGCGATGGTAGGGTGAAGCTAAGCTGGAAGTGCAGGACATGCACCTAAGTTGCTGACAAATAAGAGACTAACCATCCTCTCGAATATTGGTTTAATTGCTCTGGATGGCAGCAGGTGTGCACTAAGCGGTAGTGTGGATTTGTCCGAGGCGACGCCCCCCTGTGCTCGGACGGAACAAGCAATGGACATCAAGAGCTTCAAGTTACCGGCCAGCATTGGAGCCTCGCGCAATGGCATGCGTCCCTGGCGGGAGAGCGTCAGCTCCGGCATGCGTACCGTGGAAGCTGTGATCCGGGAACTCTCGCAGAATGACGTTCCGGTACTGGTTGTGGCCGAGTCGGGATCTGGGAAGCGGGCCGCATCGGCGCGCATTCATGCCCTTTCGAGCCGCAACCTGGAACCATTCCACGAGAGCCACGCCCATGAGGCCACGCCAGAACTTCTGGCCAGTTGGGAAGCGGACGGCGGGACGGTTTACCTGCAGGATGTTGGAGATCTGGATGCCGCAGCCCAGGCCGAGTTGGTTCGCCAGATCGCATCCGGAGGCGGGAACGACCGGCGGGTTCCGCGTTTCATCTGCGGGACATCGCGCGAACTCGAAGCGGAAGTGAAGGCCGGAAAATTCCGGGAAGATTTGTACTACCGCATCAGCGGTGTGTGTCTGCGTTTACCCCCGCTGCGGCAGCGCAAGGAAGATATCTCAATCTTGCTGGACTGGTTTCTGGAAGAGGCGGCTCACGATTTTTCCCGCGTGGCGCCGGTTCTGAGTTCCGAAACACAGTCATTCTTTCAGGAGTATCACTGGCCGGGAAACATCCGCGAGTTGAAGGACGCGGCCCGCGCGATCGTGGCGCTGGGCGACGAGACGCTGGCTATGGGTGGATTGCGGTCGCTTCTCCGGCGAGGAGATCGCAGCAACGGAGAGAAAGTCTCACTGAAAGAAGCGGCGAAGGCGGCCTCCCGGGAAGCGGAGAAGGAATTGATTCTTCAGGTGTTGACGCGGACGCGCTGGAACCGCCGCCGCGCTGCGCAGGAATTGCAAATCAGTTACAAGGCCCTGCTGTACAAGCTGAAGCAAATCGGATATCAGGAATTAAACGGCGCATAAATAAGGCGCTAGAGATTTAGAGAAGGGAAAGGGGCACAGGAGAAGATATGAAGCGAACCTGGAAAGTGGCCATGGCGACTCTGCTGTTGAGCGGAGGAATGGCTTTGGCACAGGATGCCACAACGGCGCCACCCGCGATGGCGAGCGCCTCGGATGCCGCCGCCTCAATGAGCAGCCCTGATTACGTGATTGGCCCCGAGGATGTCCTGCACGTCGCAGTGTGGAAAGAGGCAGACCTGACGGCGACTCTGCCCGTGCGTCCTGACGGAAAGATCTCTCTGCCACTGCTCAACGATGTGCAAGCCGCCGGCCTGACGCCGATGCAGTTGGCGGATTCACTCACCGAAAAGCTGAAAAAATACGTGGCCAGTCCGCGCGTAACGGTAGTGGTATCGCAGATCAACAGCAAGCGGATTTACCTGGTGGGTGAAGTCGGGCACACCGGCGCGGTACCGATGCTGCCGAACATGACGGTCCTGCAGGCACTCTCCAGCGCCGGCATGACGCAATTCGCGAACACAAAGAAGATTTACGTCATGCGAATCCAGAACGGCAAGCAAGTGAAGCTTCCCGTCAACTACAAGAAACTGGTGAAGGGCGAGCAGATGGAGCAGAACTACTTGTTGCAACCGGGAGACACGGTCGTTATTCCGTAATGGACGGCCGCACCGCTTGGGGCGGGAATTTGAGAGAGAAGATGAATACGACACGGATAATCGGGCTGCTGGTAGCGGTACTGGGAGTCAGCCTATCGGCTGCCGCCCAGAACGATTCGAGTCCCGAACGGACCGGACCCGCGCCTGCACTCGGGCAGACGGCACCGATCCTCAATCCGGATAATCCGCCGATCTCGAGTCTGGATGAAGCCGGGCTCGACATGAGAAGCTCCTCGCGCAGCTTCGTTTCTTACGGTCTTTCTGTTGCAGAGTCAGCCGATACCAACGCCAGCAACGAAATCGATAAACAGGGGGTGAGTAGCGTAACCCACTTAATTGGCGCTCTCGACTTGCAGCGCTTCTACGCAAAGACCGACCTGTTTGCAGAATATGTGGGAGGCGGAGCGTTCTATTCCAACGCGACCCGAACTGCCAGTCAGTTGCACGCCCTGGGCGTGATGGGTGTGACGCGCTGGCGGACGGGCCGTTTGACCGTGCGGGACTCTTTCAGCTATCTGCCGGAAGGTTCGTTCAGCGTAGGCGCTTTCGGGGGAAACCCCGGTCTCGGCATTGCAACCGGCGGAGGGTCATCGGGACTCGCTGGCGGCGGCCTGCCGGGCAGCCATTTTTTTGGAAACGGTCAGTTCGGTTCCGTAGGGTTGACGCCGCGCCTTTCCAACGATGCTTTTCTGGACGTAGTGCAGAGTCTGACTCCGCGTTCCGCGTTTACCGTTGCTGTGGGTTTCAGCAATGCTCATTTTTTCGATAACACGGATAACCTGATCAATAGCGACAAGGTCATGGTCCAGGCGGGTTACAGCTACATGCTCGGACGCCGCGACCAGATCGGTGCGGTGTATGGGTTCCAGCAATTTCGTTTTCCGCAGGATGTGGGCGGACAGATTGATGCGCAGATCGCCAATTTCCGCTGGAGTCACACCATCAGCGGCAGAATGACATTTATTGGCGCCATCGGTCCGCAGCGCCTGGTGTTTGAGGATCCCGTCTTCGGCAACACGACACATTGGTCAGCGAACGGGAGAGCCGTAGTGCGGTACCGGTTTGTTCGGACTTCAATCGCGGCCACTTACGAAAAATTCACCTCCGCGGGGTCGGGTTTCTTTGCGGGTTCTGACACACAGGCGGCGCGCTTAGGGATCACCCGCCCGCTTGCCCGCACTTACGAGATTTACCTTGATTTCGGGTACGCCCATAACCGCCGTCTCCAGACCGACACTGGAAAAGGGGGCGAGGCCGGAAACACGTTCGACCACGGATTCGCGCGGGTCCTGTTGCGCAAGCACATCAACAGGGAATTTTCAGCGTTTGCGGCGTATCGCTTTAACGATTTGACTTTCGATCAGCCGGGGCGAAGCACCACCCGCAACATGGCTACGATCGGTGTGGAATGGCATCCCCGGCCAAGCCGGATTGACTGATTTTTTTGGCCGCCCTGCGGCCGGACTGGTGAACAGCATGATTGAAAATCGCGATCTCACGATGGACGACTATCTGGCGATGGTAAAGCGCCGCCTGAAAGTCATTTTGATTCCGGCGCTGCTCGCTCCGATAGCCGGCTACCTCGTTTCTTATGCCTTTCCTCCCAAGTTCACCTCGCAAGCGACGGTGCTGGTGGAAGTGCAGAAGGTTCCAGGCACGTACGTCCAACCCGTAATCACCGCCGACCTGATGCAGCGCGTGGCCACCATGAAACAGCAAATCCTGGCGCCGGCTCGCCTTCGTACCATGATCGATGGGCTGAACGTCGCAAAGCCAGGCGAGGAATCGGCGATCATTCAGGAGATCCAGTCCACGATGACCGTGGCGGCGCTGTCGTCCGACATGTCAGCGCCATCGTCGTCGTCTTCCAGTTCTTCGGCCGGATCGACCAAAAAATCCAATGCGCCGAAACAGGCTCCGAATACGACCTCTGTTCCCGGTTTTCTCATTGGCTACAGTTCGAGCAGCCCGCGCCGGGCGCAGGAAATCTGTAATGCACTGGTCGGCATGCTGGTGCAGGAGAATCTGCGCACGCGATCCGCGACGGCCAAGGGCACGACTGACTTTCTGAGCCGCCAGGTGGACGAAGCTAAGCAGGCTCTGGACCAGCAGGACAAGGACCTGGCGGAATTCAAAGCAAAAAACCTGGGACAGCTGCCGAGCGATGCGGATAACAATATGCGCATCCTGATGTCGATGAACTCGCAGCTCGATGCCACCACACAGACCCTGAATCGCGCCCAGCAGGACAAGGCTTACACCGAAAGTCTTTTGGCACAGCAGTTGGCGGCGTGGAAGAGTTCCCAATCCAGCAACAACCCGCAGACGCTGGAACAGCAGCTGAACATTCTGCAAGCGCAACTGATGCAACAGCAAGCGCGCTACACCGATGACCATCCCGATGTAATCAAGACCAAAGCGGATATCGTAGAAGTCAAAAAGAGACTGGCTGAAATCAACAACGCGCCCAGTGGCGCCACTGATGCGACCCAAAAAGCGTCAGCTTCCGAACCGCCGGAGATTCGCCAGCTCCGTCTCCAGCTTCATCAGTACGACAACGTGATCACGCAGGCTACTCAGGATCAGAAACGATTGCAGAGCTCCATCCAGGTCGCCCAGAGCCGCACCTTGATGAGCCCCGCGATCGAAGAAGAATACAGGCGGAAAACGCGCGATTACGACAATGCGCAGAACGTCTACCAGAGCCTGTTGGCAAAAAAGAGTTCCTCCGAACTCGGCGAAAACATGGAAAACCAGGCGCAGGGTGAGCAGTTAAGTCTGTTGACCGAAGCTGGGCTGCCCAGCAGTCCGACCTTCCCGAATCGGTGGTATTTCGCCGGCGGCGGCATGGGTGCTGGACTGGTTCTGGGCATTGTGATCGCCGTCTGGCTGGAGATTCGTGACCGTTCCATCCGTACCGAAAGAGATGCGGCGGCGGCCATGGATCTTCCCCTGCTCGTGTCTGTGCCGTGGGTGTCAGAGGAAGAGGAAGTCTCTGCCAACGGCCATGCGCGGCGGCCCTTCTGGGGTCGTGGCAACGGGGGAGCACCGGATCGCGAGAGGATCGGGGTCTAAGGGAATCGTATGTATAAAGAGTTTTTTGGACTTCGGGCCAACCCGTTCAATGTCAATCCGGACCCGCGTTATCTGTATCTGACACGGCACACGGAAGAGGCGCTGGCGTGTCTGACCTACGGCATCCAGAGCCGCAAGGGCTTCGTGCTGCTCACCGGCGAGGTGGGGACCGGCAAGACGACGCTGATCAACAAGTTGCTGGAGTGGTTGCGGCTTCAGCAAGTGGCGACGGCGTTCATCTTCAACTCCCGTCTCGACGTGCCGCAGTTTCTGGATTTCATGATGGCGGACTTCTCCATCCCATGCGATTCGAAATCGAAAAGCCAGGTGTTACAGCGTCTCTATAACTGGCTGCTCGACCGCTATCGCGCCGGTGAAACCGCGGTGCTGATTGTCGACGAAGCGCAGAACCTGTCGGATGAAGTGCTGGAAGAGATCCGGATGCTGACCAATCTGGAAACTTTTACCGAGAAACTTCTGCAGATCGTGCTGGTGGGACAGCCGGAACTGGAACAGCGCCTGAAACAGCCGCAGTTGCGCCAATTACGTCAAAGACTGACGCTGCGGGCGAAGACGCATCCGTTCAACATCGATGAAACCAAGCTTTATATCAACCAGCGGTTGCGGATCGCCGGCTCGAATGGCGATCTCGTCTTTCAACCGGAGGCTGTGTCGGCGCTATTCCGTTACTCCGCCGGCGTGCCGCGCGTGATCAACCTGTTATGTGAACACTGCCTGGTCAGTGCTTTCGTCGATCAGAAGAAAACGGTTTCTGCGGAGATCGTGGATGCGGTCGCAAAAGATTTCGATCTGAGCGACGGGATCACGGCCGCAGCCATGACTCCGGTGGTGGCACCAGTGACCTCCGAACGGTTCGACCTGGTAGAAGCCCTTCGTACGCTGGCGACACTGGCGGACAAGATTCGTCAATCCGAACAAGATCTCCCCAAAGAGAGGAAAATATGAGCCGAATCCATGACGCTTTAAAACGCGCCGAACAGGAAAGAGCAACTTCACTGGGGGGGAACACGGAGCCTGCCATTGGGCAGCCGGAACTGCAACCGGTAAACGCTCCCGAACGCACTCACGCGCACACGGCCGTGATGCCCGCCGCAGCCTTCAGCTACGAGAGCCTGCTGGCACGCTGCCCAGTCGCAACCTGGAGCCCGGACGAGCGCACGATGCTGTTCTTCCAGGACGACGAGAACCGGAAAGGCGCGGAAGAATTCCGCACCCTGCGTTCGCGCCTGTATCAGATTCGCGAGAAGATCTCCTTGAAGCGGCTGATGGTGACCAGCGCTTTGCCCAAGGAAGGGAAATCGTTTGTCGCTGCCAACCTGGCCCAGGTCATCGTGCGGCAGCAGGGCCGGCGTGTTCTTCTTATCGACGCCGACCTGCGCAGCCCTGGCATGCACCGTCACCTGGGCGCGAGTCAGACTCCGGGATTATCGGATTACCTCCGCGGAGAGGCCGACGAATTCTCCGTCATCCAGCGTAGCCCCATGGACAACCTGTTCTTTCTCCCCGCCGGGCGGCAATCCTCCGGCGCGCCCGAACTGTTGGCGAACGGACGTTTGAAGCTCCTGATGCAGCGCGTCGAACCGATGTTTGACTGGATCATCATGGATACGCCGCCAGTCATTCCGGTCGCGGATTCCACGCTCCTGGCTAATTTTTGTGAGGGAGTGTTGATGGTCGTACGCTCGAACTCCACACCTTCCGACCTGGCCCGCAAGGCTCGCGAGGAATTTCAGGACAAGCTGCTGCTGGGTGTTGTGCTGAACGGGATCCCCGCCGATCAGCTGCCGCAGTCACGCTACTACTACGGCGAGGCAGTCTCCAGCCCCGCCTAAGACGAACGAGGGAATCGTGATCCGGGTCCTCAATGTCTATTATCCGATCCGCAAGCTGATCTTGCTGGTCGGAGAAGCGCTGATCGTGTTGGGCTCCCTCCTGCTCGGCGCATGGTTGGCACATCCGGACGATTTTTACATCGTGATGAACTACGATGGCGGCATCCCCAAGATCTTGGGAGCGACGGCGTTGGTCTTGCTTTGCTCCCACTGGTTCGACCTTTATGACACCGCCCTGGCGAATACAAAGGGGGAAATGTACTTCCGCCTGCTGCTTGTGCCGGCGCTGCTTTCCTTTGGTTTGGCGGCGGTCAGCTACTTCCGTCCCGAAGACAACCTGTTGCGCAATGGATCGTCCGAATTCGGTTTGTTGATTCTGACGACTGGATTGATCGGCTGGCGAATCGGATTCGGTTGGCTGGTTCAGTTACCGATTCTCGTGGAGCGGATCTATGTTCTGGGAACGGGCGATCGGGCGCTACGCCTGGTGCAGGGCCTGCGTCAGAACCCCGAACTGGGAGTCGAAGTGGCCAGCTGGACCGGCAAAATGGAAGGGGCTGTGACACGCGATTCAGTGGCTGCGCACCTGATGGAGGTGGTTAATCACCAGAGAGTCCACCGCGTGATTGTCGCGATGCCCGATCGCCGGGGCACCATCCCTATGCGGGAACTGCTTGACCTTCGCATGCACGGCGTGAAGATTGAAGAAGCGACCTCGTGGCTGGAAAAGATGTCCGGCAAAATCGAAGTCGAGAGCCTTAACCCCAGCTGGCTGATTTTTGCCGACGGCTTCCGCCGCGGCTCTGTCTTCATTGTGGTGCGGAGAGCGCTCTCGATCATTATCTCGTTGTTCGGTCTGATCGCAAGCGCCCCGTTGTGGCCTCTGGTAATGCTGCTCGTCAAGCTGGATTCTCCAGGCCCGACCTTTTATTCGCAGCAGCGCGTGGGGAAGTACGGGAAGACTTTTAACGTCATAAAATTTCGCACCATGCGTCAGGACGCGGAGGCGGCAAGTGGTCCGCAGTGGGCGGGCAAGAACGACCCCCGCATCACACGGGTCGGACGCTTCCTGCGCTCCTCGCGGCTCGATGAGATTCCCCAGTTGTGGTGCGTGCTGAAGGGCGACATGGCGTTTGTGGGGCCGCGTCCGGAGCGTCCCGAATTCGTGGAAATGCTGACCCGCGATATTCCGTTTTATGGCGTGCGGCACATGGTACGCCCCGGACTGACGGGTTGGGCGCAAATCCGGTACAAGTACGGCAGCACTGTCCAGGACGCAATCGAAAAACTTCAGTACGACTTGTTCTACATCAAAAACGCATCGATCGGGCTGGACCTGCTGATCATGTTCCAGACGATCAAGACCGTCTTGCTGCGCCGGGGCGCGCAATGAAATGGATATTCTGGATTGCGGCTGCGACCGTAGCGTATGCCTATGTGGGGTATGCGGCCTGCTTATGGCTGCGCAGCCGGTGGTCGCCGCGTCCCGTGCGTCGTGGCGGCGTAGAGCCAACCGTGTCGGCGGTCATGGTGGTCCGAAATGAAGAGGCCGTGCTCGCGCGCAAGCTGGAGAATCTGTTGTCGATCCACTATTCCCCAGACAAGCTGGAAGTCGTCGTAGTCTCGGACGGATCGAACGACGGCACGGCGAATATCCTGAAGGAGTTTGGAAGCAGCGCGCGGCTAAGGTTCCTGTTGAAGCCGGAGTCGCAGGGAAAAGCTCTGGGATTGAATGACGCGGTCAAACTTGCGAGCGGAGAACTTTTGTTGTTCACCGATGCCCGGCAGGCAATCGAGCCGGCTGCGTTGCGGTTTCTGGTGGAGAACTTCGCCGATCCGGCAGTCGGATGCGCGAGCGGCGAATTGATGCTGGGTGATCCGGCAAGTGGTGAGACGGGAAAGGGTATGGGCTTGTACTGGCGCATCGAGAAGAAGATTCGCGAGATGGAGTCGGCGGCTGGGTCAGTCGCGGGTGCGACTGGAGCGATCTACTGCGCCCGGCGCGAACTATTCGAGCCCTTGCCCGCCGGAACGATCCTCGACGACGTGTTGATCCCAATGCAGGTTGTGCGCCAGGGGTCTCGAGTGATCTTCGATTCCCGCGCACGGGCATGGGACTCGCCGGATCTCGGCGGCACCCGCGAGTTTGCCCGGAAGGTGCGTACTCTCAGTGGGAACTATCAACTGCTGCAACTCGCGCCGTGGCTGCTGGGGTCCACGAATCCGATTCGCTTTGAGTTTGTCAGCCACAAACTGTCGCGCCTCACGGTACCGTTTGCGTTGGTTGCGCTGCTGGTCACGTCGTTCTTCCTGCCGCAGCCGTGGTATCGGGCGGCGCTGGTTGCCCAGTTGGCGTTCTATGCCCTAAGTGTGGTGGCCATGGTCGGAGTGAAGATTGGCCCGCTATCGCGGGTGGCGGACGCAGCGCGGACTTTCGTAGTCCTGAATTCGGCGGCTCTGGTGGCGTTTGTCAATTTTGTCACCGGCAGAAAGGCGGTCTGGGTCCGCTGACTGCCCTGAAAATGACCGCCATGAAAATTCTCTGGGTCAAAGCCGACAAGCTGCTCCCCGTGGAAAACGGCGGTAACATCCGCACGTACCACATCCTGCGGCATCTATCGTCGCAGCACGAGCTTACGTTTTACTCGTATTACGGAGGCCGGGAGGATCGCTCTTACGAGCGCGAGCTTCGGGAACACCTACCCGGATCGGTTGCGGTCTGCACCGGGAAGCGAGAGTTGTCCGGCGTTTCGCGTGGTCTGGACTACTTGGTTCATTTGAATTCGCAGCCGCCCTACGCAGTGAGCCGCTTTGCGAGTTTCAAGGTGCAGGATCAATTGCGTGGATGGTTCCGCGAGCAGCGCTTCGATGTCGCGGTTTGTGACTTTCTGGATGCGGCGGTGAATTTTCCGGGACGCCTGAACATTCCCTGTGTGCTCTTTCAGCACAACGTGGAAAGCGAGATTTGGCGGCGCCATGCGGTGACCGCAGACAATCCATTGAAGAAGGCGATGTACAAAATCGAATTCGGCAAAATGGAGCGCTACGAGCGGATTGTAGTCCGCAAGTTCCATCACGTCGTCGCCGTTTCCGAAAGCGATCGCGCGCTCATGACCAGGTGGGTGGACGGCGACCGGGTCACGGTTGTGCCGACGGGCGTCGACCTGGGCGAATACCGGCCCAATCCCGACTCGGATGAGCCCGGCCCGGTGGTGACGTTCGTGGGCGCAATGGATTGGGAGCCAAACGTAGACGGCGTGGAATATTTTGCCAGCGAGATCTGGCCCGCGATCAAGGCGGACGTGCCCGGCGCGCGCCTGCGCATTGTCGGCAGAAATCCCGACCGGCGCGTGAAGAAGTGGGCCTCGGAGTTCATCGAGGTTACGGGACGCGTGCCTTCGGTGGTGGAATACTTGCGTCAGTCTTCCGTTGTGATTGTGCCGCTGCGGATCGGCGGCGGAACGCGTCTGAAGATTTATGAGGCGATGGCGACCGCGAAGGCCGTAGTTTCGACGACGGTCGGCGCGGAAGGCCTCGATGTTCATCATGGTCGCGACATCATGCTGGCCGATGACGCAGGCTCCTTTGCGCAGGCAGTGATCATGCTGTTGCGCGACCGCGACCTGCGACGGCGTTACGAACAGGCTGCGGCCGAAACCGCGGCTCGATGTGACTGGCCGGCGATCGGTGAGCGATTTCAGGACGTATTGCGATCGGTCGTGCGACAGAAGAATGCGAAACTCGGCGCGGTTCCTGCACGCACCGCGTAAGAACTTACAATAAGAACTTGCAATAAAAGATAGAGAGGGTTTGTGGCGATTGGCGACAACCAAATAGCAGTCCAGACGGATATCCTGGGCCGTCGAAAGGCAGCCCCGTACGTCGACGCCACCAAGGGCGCATTTTTCTGGCTGGCGGCTTTCTTTTTTGTGTATTGTGCGCGCCCCGGAGACTGGATTCCCGGCTTCAAGTATGTGCCCCTTGCCAAAATTACCGCGATCCTCGCGATGTGGGGATTGTTCTCCAGTCTCGGACGCACGAAACGCACGTTCAAAGATTTGCCCAAGGAAGGGAACTATCTGCTGGCCATGATTGGGCTGCTCTACGTCAGCGGGTTTCTGTCGCCGATCTGGAAGGGAGGCGCAATCTCCCGTACGATCGACATTTCGAAAGTCTTTGTGGCATGGGCGCTTACTTTCCTGCTGATTACGACTTTCGATCGTTTGCGCCGGATCATCTTCATCCAGGCCGCGTCGGTGGTTACCATCTGCATTATTTCCATGATCAAAGGGCATGACACGCCGCGACTGGAAGGCGTTCTGGGCGGTATCTACTCGAATCCCAACGATCTTGCCTTTGCCATCGTCCTCTCGTTGCCTTTTGCGCTCGCGTTTTTTGTCACCGCAAAAAATAACTTTATAAAACTGGTGTGGGTGGGCGGCATGCTATGCATGCTGGCGGCAATTTTCCTGACCGCATCGCGCGCGGGATTCATCGATCTCGTGATTTGCGGTTCCGTGACCTTGTGGCATTTCGGGATTCGCGGAAAGCGCATGTGGCTGATTGTCGGAACAGGCGTAATTGGCTTCGTGCTGGCCGTGACAGTGGGCGGCAAGCTCTATGATCGCTTTACCGCTCTTTCCGGCAGCAGCACCACCGAACAATCGGCGTACGGCTCCTACGAAGACAGGAAATACCTCATGTTGCGGGCCCTCAACGGCATCGAGCACTATCCGCTTCTGGGCGTTGGCGTGAACAACTTCGTGACCTACTCCGGTATCTGGCACGAAGTGCACATGACTTATCTCCAGATCTGCGTCGAGGGCGGTATCCCTTGCCTGATTCTGTATCTGATGTTTTTCGGGCGCGGATTCAAGAACCTGGGCATTCTGCTGAAGGACAAGAAACTCGACGAACATACAGTTCTGTTTGTAGGAGCGCTGCACAGTTCGCTGATCGGATTCATTGTGGGAGCTCTGTTTGCGCCCGAGGCGTACCAGTTCTTCCCGTATTTTGCTGTGGCTTTTACGGCAACCTTGCAGCAAACGGTGAAGGAGCGCGAACAAGAATCACAACCCGGCCCGACGGCGCCTCCGCCGAAAAAGCCACGTCATTTCCTGGAGACCTATGCCGACTACGGAAGAACAGGTGCAGTCGCCCCTGTCCGCTGACTTGCAGGCGATTCTGCGCTGCCTGAGCTGCGGTTCACAACTCGATAGCGACAACGCAGGAGGCTACTGCTGCCCTTCCTGCAAGCGCGCCTATCCGTTTGTGCAGGGCATCGCCCGGTTTGTCGATGCCCAGCACTATGCAGCCAGCTTCGGCTTTCAATGGCATCGTTATCAGAAAACGCAGCTCGATCATGACGAAGTGCGCGAATCAGACCGGCACTTCCGCATGAAAACCGCGCTGCGTCCCGAAGAACTGAAAGGGAAGCTCATTCTCGACGTAGGTTGCGGCATGGGGCGGTTCGCCGAAGTCGCGACGCGTTGGGGAGCACGCGTTATGGGAATCGACTTGAGCGCGGCGGCCGAAGTCGCAGCTAAGAATCTCGCCGACCGTGACTTCGTTGCGTTTCAGGCGGATGTGTTTTCGCTTCCGTTTGCGCCGGAGAGCTTCGATATCATCTACAGCGTCGGCGTGCTGCACCATACTCCCGACTGCGAGGCCGCGGTCAAAGCGCTCGACAAGTATCTGAAGCCCGGTGGAATCCTGGCGGTGTGGCTGTACAGCGGCTACAACAAGTGGTATCGCTTCAGCGACTTCTGGCGCCGCTTCACGCACAAGATGAAACCGCAGACTCTCCACAGCCTGTTGAAGGTTGCTGTCCCGGTTTTTTACAACCTGGAACAGGGCCTGCGTCATGTGCCGCTGGTGGGGCGTCCGATGGCGGGAGTGGTGCATCACGTTTTTCCCGTCAACCGCCAGAAAGATCCGGAAGCACGTATGCTCGATACGTTTGACTGGTACTCTCCTCGCTACCAATCGAAGCATACGTACGAGCAGGTGTTTCGCTGGTACGAGGCGATGGGTATGGAGGACATGCACATCGGCGAATTTGCGATTGCTGTTCGAGGAAGAAAGCCGTTGCGCCGGGATTAGTTTTTGCAACCTCAGCATCAATGAGTCTCAGGAAAAAACTCGTGTATGCGAGCAAAGTGCTGCCGGGCGCCACCTGGCGGGCGCTTCGCGCTGTGCCTCGCGGACATTCGGATCTCGTCATCGCGATGGCCGATCATTTCGAACCTGCCATCGTTCCCGGGGATGGGACGAAACGAGTTCCGCGAGCGGAGCAGGAAGGCCGATTGGAATCCTGGAGCCGCGAATATCCGGAAGCAGTCGACCGCTGGCGTGACCATGATGGACGGCCGTTCGTCCACACCTACTTCTATCCCGCGGAGCAGTATGACGAGGGCCTGCTCCAGATGCTCGCTGAGCATTGCCATGCGGGATGGGGAGAAGTGGAAGTTCATCTTCACCATGGCATGACGCAGCCCGATACAGCGGAGAACACGCGTCACATTCTGGCAGAATTTCGCGACCGCCTGGCGTTTCGCCATCGCTGCCTTTCATTCGAAGCGGGGTCCGACCAGCCGCGATACGCGTTCGTTCATGGGAACTTCGCATTGGCGAACTCCGCGGGCGGGCGCGCCTGTGGCGTCGATTCGGAGATGAAGGTCCTGGCCGAAACCGGATGCTATGCGGATTTCACCCTGCCGGCAGGTCTCTATCATCCCGCCCAGATTGCGAAGATCAATTCACTCTACGAATGCGCATTGCCTTTGGACCGGGCCGCGCCACATCTCCAAGGCAATGACTTGCGGGCGGGGACCGCGGTACACACTTTTCCGGTAATCGTGCAAGGCCCGCTGATGGCGGACTGGAAGACGGGAATACATTCGCCGCGAAGAATGTTTGAAACAAGCGCAGTCACGGGTCGTAATCCGATGAGCCTGCGCCGCCTGGCACTTTGGAAACGGTCGCACATTGCCGTGCAGGGGCGTCCTGACTGGCTTTTTATCAAAGTGCATTGTCATGGAATGGATCCGACGCAAAAGGACGCTGTGGTCGGGGAATCGTTCCGGAATTTCCTTCAACAATTAGTTGAGGGCGCTGCGGATCGCAACGAGACACTTCATTTTGTAACCGCCCGCGAAATGACCAACGTCATTCTCGCGGCGTGCGATGGCAAGGACGGCGATCCCGGCGAGTATCGCGACTACCGTTTCAAACAAGTTGCGGACAAGTCGAGCGCGTCGGAGAAGTGGAATTCACAGCCACTAGCCGTGAAAGGATAAAAGCAAGACATGTGTGGAATCGCCGGTGTCGTGAGCGCAACGCGGGAGAGCAATATTTCCGAGGCTCTTGTGCGCCATATGTGCGACCAGATCGTGCACCGCGGGCCTGACGACGAAGGAATCTATGTTGCTGACGGCGCGGGGCTTGGCATGCGGCGTCTCAGCATCATCGATCTCGCCGGCGGGCACCAGCCTGTTTTCAATGAAGACCGCAGCGCCTGGATCGTTTTCAACGGCGAGATTTTTAATTTTCTTGAATTGCGTCCCGAGCTGGAAAAACGCGGCCATCGCCTCGTCACCAAATCCGACACCGAAACCATCATTCACCTTTACGAAGACTTCGGATCCGATTGCGTAAAGAAGCTGCGCGGCATGTTTGGGCTTGCGATTTACGACAAGAACAAACGAAAACTGACTCTGGCACGCGACCGCCTGGGCAAGAAGCCGCTGCATTACGCGCTTCACAACGGCAAGCTCTACTGGGCGTCCGAGATCAAGTCGATTCTGGCGGTGGCTCCGGAACTAGCGGAAGTGAATTCGCAGGGGCTTCTGGAGTATCTCTGGTATGGGTACGTGCCGGATCCGATCACTGCGTTTACAGGTATTCAAAAGTTACCTCCCGGACATCTCCTGGAATTTGAAAACGGCGAAATACGCATCCGGCAATACTGGGAGTTACCTGAATATGGCACCCAGTCGCCGGCGAGCGAAGAGGAATGTCTGGAAGAACTAGAGCGGCGCCTGTCTGAGGCGACGAAGATCCGCCTGATTTCGGATGTGCCCCTGGGCGCATTCCTCAGCGGAGGGACCGATTCGTCGACCGTCGTGGCCATGATGGCGCGCGCCAGTTCCGGCCCGGTCAAGACCTTTTCCATCGGCTTCAAGAAAGATGATTTCAACGAGTCTGATTACGCCCGCATCGTGGCGAAGAAGTTCGGCACCGATCATCACGAGATGATTCTGGAGCCGGACGTCGTGAATACCGTCGAGCACCTCACCAGCTCCCTGGAAGAGCCCTTCGGCGATTCCTCGATGCTGCCCACGTACTACGTTTCGCAGATGGCCCGAAAACACGTGACCGTCGCGCTGTCTGGCGATGGCGGCGACGAAATCTTTGCGGGATACGACCGCTACAGCATTCATGCCCGCCGCCGCGTGTTTGAGCACGTTCCGGAGTGGGCTCGCAAGTTCTACCGCGATCAGGTGTTTCCACGCATGCCGAACAGTATGCAAGGCCGTAAGTTTTCGTACAACATTTCGCTCCCCTGGCAAGAGCGCTATATTGACGGGCTCTCGTTTGTTCCTGCGTTCGAGCGGGATACGCCGCTACTGTCGCCCGAGTTCCGCGAAGTTCTGCGGCGTAGCGACGATCCGTCGAATGTTCTGCGACGATATTTTGAACAAGCACCGGCAAAAGATCCCGTCAGCCAGTTGCTTTACGTCGATGCGAAGACCTACATGGTGGCGGACATCCTCACCAAGGTCGACCGCATGAGCATGCTGAATTCGCTCGAAGTGCGGGTTCCGATTCTCGATCACGAGTTTGTCGAGTATGCGACCAGCCTTACTGTGGATTGGAAGCTGCGCGGCAACAAGCAGAAGTACATCCTGCGTAAGCTGGCCGAACGCGTTGGAGTTCCGCGCGAGGTACTGTACCGCCAGAAGCAGGGATTCTCGTTGCCGCTCGTACACTGGATGCGGAACGAACTCAAAGACATGCTGATGATCCTGCTGGAGCCGCGCACGCTCGAACGCGGTTATTTTGAAGCCTCTGGCGTTCGTAAGCTGATGGATGATCATCTCAACCGCGGTCGCACCATGACAGGACGCCTCTGGCGCCTGCTGATGTTCGAGCTCTGGCATCGCAATTTTCTGGAGAAATTTGTCCGGCCGGCGGGATTGTTCACCCTGCCTGTCGTCGCCGACTCGCGGCCTCAAGTCCCACTGCCCGCGCCAGTCCTGGCATCTGCCCCGGCAGGAGAATGACCGGGTGGCGACCAGCAATGCCGCGCCCGTAACTTTACCTCGCGCCCCAGTTTCTCCCGTCAACCTGTTTCTAATGACGAATACGTTCGAGACAGGTGGCTCGGAGCGCCAGTTTGTGGTGCTGGCTCAGAATCTTCAAGCTGAACAATTTCAACTTCATCTCGGGTGCATTCGCAGAGTAGGTCCCTTCGCGGATACGTTTGGGCAGGTTCCAGAATTTCGGTTGGGCGGAAGTCTCTTCGGCTGGAGCTCGTTACGGACTCGCCTTCAACTCAGCCGGCATCTGCGCCGCAATCAGATCCAGATCGCGCACGCGTTCGACTTCTATACCAATCTGACGCTGATTCCGGCGGCGAAATTGGCGCGTGTGCCGGTCGTGATTGGAAGCCACCGGCAGATCGGCGACTTGCTCAGTCCGTCTCAATTTCGCGCACAGGCAGCGGCGTTCCGGTGGTGCGACGCTGTCATCTGCAATTCGCAGGCAGCGGCGGATGCCTTGGCGGCGCATGGGTTGTCCCGCGACAAGCTCGTGGTGATCGGCAACGCCCTGCCCGACGACGTATTTGCGCCCGCGGCCGCAGCGTTGCCGAAACGCCTTGGCGTGCTTCGGGTCGGCATGGTCGCGCGAATGAATGCAGGCTACAAAAATCACGCGGGATTCCTGCGGATCGCAGCGCGCATCCGGCAAGCGTTGCCCGCAACCGAGTTCATCCTGGCGGGCGATGGTCCTCTGCGGAGCGAAATTGAGCGTCAGGCGCAGCAGCTTGGCTTGGGCAACTCCGTAATCTTCCTGGGAGATCGCCGCGATATCTCGGCGGTCCACGCTTCCATGGATGTCGCGGTCCTCACGTCGGATTCCGAGAGCCTGTCGAATGTCATTCTCGAAGCGATGGCAGCGGGACTGCCGGTCGTTGCTTATCAGGGTGGCGGCAATCCCGAACTGATTGACGAAACCCGAGGGGCGGTCGCTGCGGCAGGGGATGAAGCCGCCTTCGCAGAAGCCGTAGTTCGTTTGCTGACACAACCGACGTTACGCGAACAACTGGGCCGCAACGGCCGCCAGTTTGTGCAAGAACGCTTTGGACTCGCTCGGGTGCGCGATCGATATCAAGAGCTCTACAGGACGTTGCTTCAACAAAAGGGCGTGAGGCCCTCGCGCGCATGACCACGCCCGGAAATCAAGGTTCAGCGCGCAAGTTGAAAGTGGCGATTGTAGCGCCCAGCCTGCGCTATGTCGGAGGGCAGGCCGTGCAGGCAGATTTGCTGATGCGCCTGTGGAAGGACGACCCGGAAGTCGACGTTACATTCATCGCTGTCGATCCTTCATTCCCTTGGCTCCTGCGATGGGCGGAGCACGTTCCATTCCTGCGAACGCTGTTTCGAGAGCCCATTTACTTCTGGCACCTCTGGCGCGGACTGAAGGACGTCGACATCGCTCACATCTTCTCCGCGTCCTATTGGTCGTTCCTGCTCGCCCCTGCACCAGCCTGGTGGATTGCGAAACTGCGTGGAAAGAAGACGCTGATCAATTACCGCAGCGGCGAAGCGCGCGATCACTTGCAGCGATTTCGTTCGGGAACGTTCGTGCTTTCACGCACCGACGGCAATGTCACTCCAACGGAGTATCTCGTCGATGTCTTCCGCGAATTTGGTGTGAAGGCCGTGGTCGTTCCCAACCTGGTGGATCTCTCACAGTTTCGTTACCGTGAGCGCAATCCGCTGCGGCCGCACCTGGTGTGCACGCGTGGTTTCGCTCCCTACTACTGCGTGGATGTGGTGGTGCGTGCGTTTGCGGAAGTGCAAAAAGGGCACCCCGAGGCCCAGCTGGATCTGGTGGGCGGTGGACCACTCGAAGCCGACGTTCGTCAGCTTGTCAGCGACTTGAAGCTGACCGGAGTACGCTTTCCCGGTGTCGCCTCGCGCCAGCAAATCGGAAAATATTACGACGATGCCGATATTTTCATCAACGCTTCACGCCTCGACAACATGCCAGTGTCGATTATCGAAGGATTTGGCGCGGGCACGCCGGTGGTGACGACTTCGCCCGAGTCCATCCCCTACTTCGTCGAGCATGAGCGTACAGGATTGCTCTCCGCAGTCGGGGACGAGAAGGCGCTGGCGGCGAATGTGATTCGACTACTGCGTGATCCGGAGTTGAGCGCGCGATTGGCGCGGAACGCATATGCGGAATCGCGCAAGTACACATGGGACGCCGTGCGCGGGCAGTGGGTTCGGGTATATCAGGGCTTGGTAGCCAAGTAACTCTAGAACTGGTCTGATAGATGGTTTTGGGAAGCACGCATTCAGAGGCTGCTGAAAAACTCATGAATGCGTACACGACCGTGGAAGAGCGGCCCTTCAGGGCCGCGTAAGTTGTGCATAACGAGTGCGGGCTTCAGCCCCGGTGGTCGATTTCCGTTGCCGAACCCAATTTTTCAGCAGCCTCTTCAGCCGTACCGTTACCGGCCAATAAAAACGCGGGCCTTAGTTCGGAGCGCCTGGCTCTTTGCCCGAGAAACCATTTATGGGATCAGTTCTAATGTAAAACTACTTGGCCGACACCAGTTTCATTTCCATGTGTCCGATTTCCTCATGCGGTTCGTTTTCCAGGCAGACCCGATGCCACATTTCCAGGTTCAGCAGACGCCAGATCCGATCGTAGTTATCGCGATGCTTGTCGCGATGTTCGTTAAATAGCTTGTCGATGGCCTCGCGCCGAAAGTAGCCGCGGTTCAGGCTGCGCGGTTCGAGCAACATGGCGCGAATGGATTCCAGACGCGGTCCGGCGAGCCATCCACTCCAAGGCGTCGGAAATCCGAGCTTCGGACGGTAGATGATCGAGTGCGGCAGAATATCTTCCATCGCCTTCTTCAGAATCGTCTTGCCTGTGAGCCCTTTGATCTGCATTTCGCGCGGGATGCGGGTTGCATACTCCACCAGCACGTGATCGAGGAAGGGAACCCGGCTCTCGATCGACGCCGCCATGCTCATGTTGTCCTGCTTCATCAGCAGTTCGACGAGATAGGTCTTGATATCGGTATAGAGCAACCGCTGCAGCATCTCTCCGGAAGAATGTTCCCAATAGTCGAGAACGCTCTTATAGGCCGTGCTGGGAGCGAACTGTCTTGCGAATTCGCTCGTGAGCAGTCCAGTCTGTTCGGCTTCGCCAAAGGCTGAGAAGAAGTTATCGAAATAGAAAGAGGCCCAGGAAGCGCCGTCCTTTCCTAGAAACGTATGCTCGAGTTTCCGGCGTAACGTCGCCCCAAGCAGCGAGGAAGTCGCTACCGCATTGCGAAGACCGCGACGCACAGCGCCGGGTACAGCAGATCGATACGCGCGATCCATGGCAGCGTTTTTCAACGTGAACGCATAGCGCGAGTAACCGGCGAGGGTCTCGTCGCTTCCTTCGCCGGTCAATACCACCGTGACGCGTTCGCGTGCGAGCCTCGCGACAAAGTATAGGGAGATGCTGGATGGCCAGACGATCGGTTCATCTTCATGCCAGATCAGGTGCGGCATCGAGTCGAAAAAATCCTGCTCGCTGACCAGCACTTCATGATGTTGCGATTTGATGTGCTCCGCCACGGTCCGGGCAAACGGCAATTCGCTGTAGGTCTGCTCACCATATCCAACCGAGAACGTTTCCACTGGCTCGCGGCGTATCTTCGTCATCAGGGCTGCCACCGCGCTCGAATCCAGCCCTCCACTAAGGAACACTCCCAGCGGAACGTCGCTCATCAGATGGCTGTTGACGGCGCCTTCGAGCAGTTCCCGGTAGCTCTCCACGTAATGATTTTCATCGCGTGATTCGCGCGTGGACGACACATCCAGGTCCCAGTACTGGCGGATTTGTGGCTGCGCGTCCAACCCGATTTCCATGGTGTGGCCAGGCATCAACTTTTGAATGCCGGAGTAGAAAGTGTTTTCGCCGGAGAGGTATCCGAAGGCAAGAAACTCAGGCAGCGCAGCGCGGTCGAACTCCGGACGAACCGTGCCGTGCGCCAGCAGAACTTTAATCTCCGAACCAAACAGCAGCCGGTCGGAAGTCAATCGGTAGTAAAGCGGCTTGATTCCCAGCCTGTCACGCGCAATGAACAGTGTTTTCTTGTTGCGGTCCCAGATGGCGAACGCGAACATTCCGCGCAAGTGCTTTACGCAGTCGCGGCCATACTCTTCGTAGAGATGAACGATCGTCTCGGTATCGCTGTGGGTACGGTAATGGTGTCCGCGGGCAACGAGTTGTTCGCGCAGGAGTTTATGGTTATAGATCTCGCCGTTGAAGACGATGGTGATAGACCCATCTTCGTTCGAGATTGGCTGGTGCCCAGTGGCGAGGTCAACGATGCTGAGGCGTCGCATGCCGATCCCACACGGCCCGTCGGTGTAGAAGCCGTCATCGTCTGGCCCGCGATGGGCGATGATCTGGCACATGGCACGAAGGGCGGGAGAGTCAGCTCTGGCGTCGCGCCCGAATTCTAGAATTCCAGCGATGCCGCACATTCAGGGTTTCTCCGCATAGGTTGAAGAAATGGTCGAGGATTCCATGGGCACGATCGCGCTGCCCGTTAACTGATAAAAGAGATTTGACATCGAGAATGGCGCCGGCGCAGCGTGCAACAACTGATCCTGCTTTCGCCACTCGAAAAATGACGACGGCCCCGGCGCTCGAAGCAATTCGCGTCCTTGCCACGCGACGTACGTCCCGCCCACAACGACCAGGTGAGCGAGTTTTTCCGCCACGATGCGGCAGTAGAGAAATTCGGCGTCTGAAAACCAGGGCCCGAAACTCCACGGACGCTTGTCGAGTGCAAAGCAGAAGCCATGGTTCGCGCGTTCCTCCACTAGTTCATACGCTTGAACCGTGTCGTGACGCATGCTCACCAACCTCGCATCCTGCACTGAACCGCTGCCAGTCCTTAGCAAAGTGGCGGTTTCTGCGGGAAGGCACACGCGAGTATGAGCACGCACGACGGGAGCCTTTTCGAATTTCCCATAGGCCGGCGAGATCAGGCTCGTCGTGATTTCGAAGGCCCAGCTGTTTTCTTCCGGCACGATGAAATCGAGATGGGGCTGTGCCGCCTGGTCGCTCCCGACGGGCGAGGTCGTCAGTATTTGGTCAGCCGATCGGCGGGCTTCAAGGTCAGGAGCGAAGTGCCACATGAGTTCGAGGTCGTGTTCTTCGTGCCCGAGAACCACGTCACGGACGAGCGCAGGGCCTCCGCTGATCTTGGCGATGTAACGCGAGTGCGTCACTGGGTCCGAAAGCCGCGTATAGCCATCGTGACTAGCGGCGAAGTACGCAAAGCTCTTGCCGGCAGTCCAGTTCTGGAGCCTGGTTTCTGGAATCGCAGTCCACGAGAACGCGCTTTCAGTCTCCGCTTGGCCCACGCCTTCCACGCGTAGCGTGTTGTGCGCGCCGGTCTGGCGAAACGCGTTGCGGTCGGCGGGATCAGCGGAGATGTAGACGCCACTGCCAGCATCCACCAGCCACCTCCGGCCATTCATACTGAGCCGAATGCTGAGGGCGTCGGCGTGGCCGTGACCAGAATGTCCGATGCCCTGGGGGCCGGCATCCACCACGATCTGTTGCGCGAAGGTCTGCGAGTCTGCGAGGCCCGGGTCTGACAGGACATAGATTCCGCCATCAGGAAAGGCGATGGACGCCGGTGCGGGGTGAACGTCTCGCACGGTGAGATCGTCAACGGCTTTTTGTCCAAATAGCCAGATGGCTTCTTCTGTCAGGCGCGCATCAGAAAGATCGCCGCCACAGAGCAGCGCCCCAATGGCTAGAGGATCGGTCATGTGTTCAGTGCGATTACGGCGCGGATCGAAGACTCTCCCACCATCATCGTCACCGAAGCCTTCCGGTGGTCCGGCTTGCGAAAGAGCCTGCACGACAGCCAGCATCCTGGTGAGAGTGGCGTCATACTCGGGCGGAATCCTGAATCCATTTTTCGACGCCAGCAGGCGCGCATGAAGAAAGAAATCGAGCGCATAGACGTGGTAGTACAACGATTGCTCGAAGTAGACGCCATCCGGACGAACTTGGCGTTGCGCTTCTTCGATCAAGACTTGCCATCCGGTTTTCTTCCAGCGCGAGGCGGTTGCGATCTGCGGATAAAGAGTGCCCAGAAAAAACAGTGCGGCGGCTTCGCCGATCAGATGTGTGTTCGGAGAGAAGTACGTTGAAAGGTAGCGCTCGATGTACCGTCCATGCAAAGCCAGCAAAGGAAGGAGTTCCGCGCGAAAATCAGCGTGCCCGGGTGCACCGGCGAGCAACTGGTCCGCCCAGATCCAGGATAGGCTTCTGAATGCTACTTCAAGCGAACTGCCCCAGTTGATCCCAAGCGGATACGGATTCGCCTTTACCCAACTGTCCCACTGCGCGAAGATCTCGCGGACATATTTCTCGTCCCCGCTGAGCAGCCATGCTTTCGCCAGCGTCACCAGGTGTTGGTGGCGATTCAGTTCCCAGGTGATCTTGTGGTCTCCGACGGCGGCAAAATCCAGGAAGGAAATTGTGAACCAGGCATCGATCGGCGCGCGCTTGCCGTGGACGCGATCCAGGTGCCAGTCGATTTCCGGGCCGTAGTCGAGGTCTTCGTAGCCCAGCAGGTTGAAATGATGACGGCGGACGTCATCGGCCTGATGAAGAATATCGAGTGCCGCAGCTGGCATATGCGTGCGCAGCACCGTCGCGCGTTCCTCCGCCTGGCCCGAGGTAAAGAAGAACTCAGGCTGAGTGGACGGTGACAGGCCGATCGCAGGCACGGCAGGCTGCCTGCCTGCGCGGTGTCGCGCAAAGTCGATGCGCTTGTGGAGTTCCTGGCCGACACGCGTACGAATTTCGTCCCATTTCATCTGAGACAAGCGAGCCAGTTTGCTTTTGCGTCCCGGCGGCACAGTGCTTCTATCTTACCTTCTGGCCTTCTGGCCGCAAGATAGGGTCCATCCTTGCTTTCACCACGGCGTCATGCTGGCCGTTTAAGTTGTTGTGCTGACTGGTTTGGGGGCTCTCGGACTCGTGGCCAGGGGAAAAGTAGTCCCCTGGAGTGTCCCAGTTCCGTTCCACCCGATGGAAAAAGTTGTCCACTTTTTGCCTAGGGTGAGGAGACGCCGTAAGCCGCGCAAGTGACATTGCGTAACTGTCGTGTAATCAATGGAATAGATGGCAATACGAAACGATCGGTTAGGCTCAATGGAAACCGGTTTGCTCTTGTCTTCCGGTTGGGTTGGTATAGTTCAGAGGGACAATTCTGGCAGTTTGACTCGCCATCCGGCGAAATTTGAGGAGAGAACGAATGGGTTTGTCGGTAAGCATCTTCGGATTGGGATATGTCGGCTCAGTTTCAGCCGCTTGCTTCGCTTCGATGGGCCACAAAGTCATCGGCGTCGATGTGAGCCGCGCCAAGGTCGAAATGTTGGGCTCGGGGCGCACTCCAATTGTCGAAGCGAGGATGGCTGAACTGGTCGCGGAGGCCAACAAGGCAGGCCGCCTGACTGCCACGACCGATTCGCTCCAGGCAGTGTTGAATTCCGACGTATCGTTCGTTTGCGTGGGTACGCCTAGCCTGAAGAATGGCAAGCTCGACCTCAGTCATATCGAAGCGGTCGCGCGTGAGATTGGCACGGCGATCCGTCAAAAGACCGGTCCTCACGTCTTCGTTCTGCGCAGCACGGTACTGGCTGGGACGACGGAGAGTGTCGTGCTCCCGATTCTCGAGAAAGAGAGCGGCAAGCAGGTCGGCCGCGATTTCACTCTCTGTTACAACCCAGAATTCATGCGCGAGGGAAGCGCGGTGGCGGATTTCCTGAATCCTCCATACACGATTCTGGGTGCGAGCGACACGAATCATCTGGCGCCGTTACGCGAGCTCTATAGGGACACACCGGGCACACTCTACGAAACAACCATCCCGGTCGCGGAAATGGTGAAGTATTTTTCGAATTGTTACCACGCGTTGAAAGTCGGCTTCGCCAACGAGATGGGCACAATGTGCAAACACCTCGGAGTGGACGCCCAGACGGTGACAAAAATCTTCACTTCGGATACGAAGCTCAACATCTCGCCGGCCTATCTGTCGCCAGGCTTCGCATTTGGCGGGTCGTGTCTGCCTAAGGACTTGCGAGCGATCACATACAAAGCCAAAGAGCTCGACCTGAAATTGCCGCTGCTGGAATCGCTGATGCCGAGTAATGCCGAGCATGTCGATCGCGCGGTGGAAATGGTACTGGATACCGGCAAGAAAAAAATCGCGCAGCTCGGCCTCAGCTTCAAGGCCGGTACCGACGATCTGCGCGAAAGCCCGCAGGTCCAGTTGATCAAGCGCTTGATGGGCGAAGGTCTCGAAGTCCGGATTTGGGACGAAGACGTTTCACTGGGTCGCATCGCCGGCGCGAATCGTCAATACATTGAAGAAGTAATTCCGCACATCGGGTCGGTTCTCTCGGACAACATGGAAGGCGTACTCAAGGGCGCGGAGGTGGTTATTCTCGGCAACAAATCGGCCAGCAAAGAAGAGTTGGCGAAGCATCTCAAACCCGAACAGATTGTCATCGATCTCGTCCACCTGGACCCCTCGCGGCGCCCGCAAGGCGTTACGACCTACGAAGGCATGTGCTGGTAACCGGAAGCGCGGCACAGAACAGAAAATGAAGTTTCATCGCATCGATTTCAAGGCAGCCAACTGGAAGCATCTGGACAGCTTCGCGGACCGCACCGTCTTCCAGACGCGTGAGTGGCTGCAGTTTGTCACCGAATCGCAGGGCGCGACCCCGGTCTTAGCCGAACTGCGCGAGGGAAGCGATGTGCTCGGATACTTCACCGGGCTCACGGTTTCGAAATTCGGCCTCAAGGTGCTGGGCAGTTCGTTTCCGGGATGGACCACTCCTTATATCGGTTTCAACCTGAAGCCTGGAGTATCGCGCCGCAGCGCCCTCGAAGCGCTGGAGAAGTTCGCATGGGACGATCTGAAATGCCTGCACCTGGAAATTTCCGACGCACACTTCGCATTTGAAGACGCAGAGGGCCTCGGGTTCAACGCGGAGTTCTATGGAACGTACCGAAGCGACCTGACGAAGTCCGAGGACGAGTTGTTCAACGGCATGGAAGGCGCCTGCCGCCGCTGCGTCCGCAAGGCCGAAAAGAGCGGTGTGAAGATTGAAGAAGCGCACGACCTCGCGTTTGCCGATGAATACTACGAACAACTCAAGGACGTCTTCGCAAAACAGAACTTGGTACCGACCTATTCCGTAGATCGCGTGCGTGCGCTGGTTCGAAACATGGAGCCGAGCGGAAACGTTCTGCTGATCCGTGCGCGCGACGCGGAAGGAAAGTGTATTGCGACGGGCATCTATCCGGGATTCAATCAGATTGCCGAGTTCTGGGGCAACGCGAGTTTTCGCGCGTACCAGAATCTGCGTCCCAATGAGGCCTGCCACTGGTATGCGCTGCGTTACTGGAAGAGGCGTGGCGCAAGCATTTTCGATTGGGGCGGCGAAGGTGTGTACAAGGAAAAATACGGCTGCACTTCCTACCGTGTCCCCTGGTTTACGAAATCCAAATATCAGATCGTCGGAACCCTGCGCAACGAAGCGCGCAACATGTTCGCCCGCAAGCAGAAGTTTCTGGGATGGCTGCAGAGTAACCGGACGAGTACTGAACGGCCCGCGGAAGACTAGTCTCTACACCTTGGACTCGGAGGGTTTCGCGATTCCCATCCGCCCGATATCCGCTGTCCTGGCGAGCGGCGTATAGGTTTTCAGCCAGAGTTTCACATCAAAGACAATCGGATAAAGCAGTCCCATCAGGGAAACGGGCAGCCTTGAGTGTTTTTGGTCCGCGGGCTGGACTAATGCGTATCCGGTTGACTCCAGTTCATCACCAATCAAGCTCTCGACCTGCGCGATCTGTTCAGCAGAAAGCACGGTCTTCCAGCGGCCCACCGGGTTCGCTTCCTTCTCCTCGCCGTCGCCTCGGAACGAAGTGTTCGGATCGATCATCGATCCCTGGGCGTTCTGCTGGATGCGATCGTAGTCAAGATCGTGATCGATGAACTTGCCGATGCGGGCCAGCGTCTCGTGTGGCTTCTCAACCACGTCTTCGTAATGTACTTCGAAATAGTCGGAGCCCATCCGCCTACCGTAGCGGCGCCCCTTGCGGACAATCCATTTCCAGAAGATTGCTGGCGCGAGCAATCGGCGCTTGCTGTCCCAGGGAAACGGCTTGATCCATCCGATTCGGTCGAGCGACACCGCTACGTCGCGGCCATCGCGGATGATGTGCACGATCAGCGCGTCGGGAAAGAGCTTCTTGATCAGCGGCAGGTAGAGCAAGTGCAGTGGAGTGCACTCCGCCCAACGATCCACGCCCTGTTTGCGCGCAATTGTTTCCATCAGGATGCGGAGGAAATCGCCGGCATTGCGGCATTCCTCCAGGATGCGTGGCTCGATCTCCGAGCGCGTCAGTCCCGACCGGTCGAAGAGCTTACTCCGCAGCCAGTGGTCGAGCAGATCGCGTCGATTTTCGCGCTTCGCGAGATTGCCGAAGCGAAGGCCGATGAGATTGAACGCGTTGCTTTCCGCGTGGTAGTTCGCAAAGCCGCCAGCCGAGAGCAACGTGTGATAAAGCAGTTTGGTCCCGGACCGCCCGCACCCCAGCACAAAAACGGGACGCTTGAAACGAACCTCGGCAGCAGTTCCCGTTTTCGTTTTTTCTAATGTCTCGGACGCTGGGTTCATGGCGATACCTCAGGGACGGGCGGATTGCGCGACCGCGACCGGTGTATCTTCGAGTTCCAGAGCTGTCGTATCGGAAAGTCGCCCGATGGGCGTGTTCAATTTCATCCAAAGTTTTGCGCTCAGGAAATTTGGATACAACGCCTGCATCCATGCGCCGCGAAGTCCGCGCGTTCTGTCTGCGGCGGGAAGCGACAGGGCGTATCCCGTTTCTTCCAGACACTTGCCCACTGCCGCTTCAATCGCCGCGACATCTTTCGGCGACAAGCGTTCTTTCCAGCGGCCCAGCGGATTGATTTCTTCTTTCCGGCCTTCTTCGCGGAAGGAAGAGTTGGTCTCGGAAAGCCGCCCCAGGCCTGCGTGCTGGATGCGGTCGTAGTCCAGGTCGTGATCGATGAATCCGCCTAGCGTCTTGAGCGTCTCGTGCGGTTTCGTAATCAAATCTTCGTAGTGAATTTCGATGTAATCGTTCGGGAATCGGGCGCCATGCTCGCGGCCCTTGCGCACCATCCATTCCCAATACAACGCGGTGGCAACCAGGCTGGGAGTGGTCGCACGATCCCATGGTAACGGGGAGAATCCCCCCATCTTTTTCAGCGAGAGTGCGATGTCGCGGCCGTCGCGGATGATATGGACAAAAAGCGCATTGGGAATATCGCGCTTAACGCGCTCCATGTGAAGCACGTTGTCGGGATCGTACACCGCCCAACGCGGAACGCCCTGATTCTGCGCGATCGCTCCCATGACAGTGCGGACAAAATCCCCGGAATTCCGGCAGTCGTTCAGGATATTGGTTGACAGAGGCTCAGCATCCAGTCCAGTGCGCCGAAAGCCCTTACTGCGCAGCCATGTAGCGAGAATTTTTTCGCGGTTCGCGCGGCTCTCCATCGATCCGTAGAGAGGCACAAGGGTCTTGTAGATGGGCAGATAGCCGCGGTAGATGGCAAATCCCCCGGACGACAACAGCATGTCATACAGAAGGTTGGTGCCGGAGCGGTGACATCCCATCACGAAGACAGGGCTGAGTTGGCGATTACTGGAATTCAGGGCTGGCAACTTAAGAAAATCTTACCATGCAGCGTGGGACGCAAAACCGCGCCTGCATCGGAATTCGATGATTACAAAAGTCACTAATCAAACGCTACTCGACACCCGCAGTCGCGGCTTCGACTGCGTCCACGTCAGCGCCCATATCCTTCCCATCGGAGGCTGCGCTCGCGCCGGGAGAGGCCTTTGAGCAGCCCACGCTTTTGTCGCGACAGAGGCGAGGGTTGCGCGCGATTCCGTTCTTCAACTCGCGAATCGCGGCCGAGCCTTCGGACGGACTGATGGTGCCGGATGGCCACCCGTTTCCTCCGATGACCAGGTTCTTGTCAAACTTGTAATTGCTGAAGCACGCCTCAAGAACTGTGGAAGCACCCATTTTCTGTGTTTTGGAGGCGCAGTTGCCCTGGCCTCCGCCCGCCGAGGCGATGCTTGGCCGCCGGTCGCCGGTAGAGAAAACACTGTTCGTGATGCGGAAATTGTCGATCTTGGCGTCTACGCTTTTTATGGTGACGACCGGCCCCGGAACAAACGCAGTGACGTGATCAAACCACACGTCGTGTACGGGCGGAGCGTTCGACAGGATGGTGAGGAATGCGCCGTGTCCCTTGTAGTCCTCATCGTGAATATCGTCGGCAATAACATCGTGAATGCTGTAGCGCCCGCCGCCCGCGGATTCTCCACCAGTCTTTGACAGGCCGTTCTGAATTTCAATCACGCCGGCAACGTTGCGAATCCGGCTGTAGCGGATCGTGATATCGGTGACCTGACACTTCGGGCAACGATCGTTCTGGTTCTTTGGGCTCAATACCACGGAGAATCCGGTCTGGCTGAAGCCTCCCCACGAATTCTCCAGCAGATTGCCCTCGAACAAAACACGCTGCGCATTTTTCAATTCGAAATTGTTCTTGACGATGAACGGATCTCCCTTGGGAGAAGCCTTGTATCCGGGCGCGTCATCTTTCCACACCATGGGTTTGAACAGGTGATTGCGCCGGATTTCAATGTCAGTCGGATTCACCGTCGCGCCACTGCCGCCGAACAGGATATTCTCTCCCGATGCTTCGAGATAATTATTGAAAATCTTGAACGTGCCGGTCGGGTTGTTCCCATTCCCGCCGCCCACGGCAGAGGCGTCAGTACATTTCCCCGAGCGAGCAATGCAGTTGAAACCACTCAGGTAGGAGTTAATCACCGCAATCACGCGCGCGCCCTGGATCATTCCCACGCCTTTGCCCACTTCCGCGCCGTCCGCGGGATGGATCCAGTTGCGGTCGAAGATGATGTGATCGGCGCCCTCAGTGCTGATGAGGCGCCCAATGTTGGCGCTCGGATCGGTGGTCCATTCGATTCCGATGAATCGGTAGTGATCTCCTACGATCACGCCCGAAGGCCGTCGCACGATCAGCGTAGCCATTAGTTTTGCCGGACCGCCATCTGCCTGTGTGTACGGCGGACGCCCCGGCAACTGCGCGCTTCCAGCCCATGCAGGAGAAATGCGCGTCCCTTCCGAAGGAAGTTTGGCATCGGGAACATCCGTTCGCACGGTAATGTAATGCTGGTCATCGCACTTTTTCGAGGGCAGGTCGGTTACTTCCCACGACGATCCGGCAGCAAGCAGCAAAGTGTCTCCGCATTTCGCGCCTTCGAGCGTGCTGATGAAGTCTGACTTGGCCGATACGCGGATCTGTTTACCCGGCGACGGCGTTCCGTCGAGCCCGGTGTAGTAGCAGGAGGTCGGCAATTGCGCTGGGCCATCCTTGTCACCAAAGTGAGCGACATCTCCCTTGCCACAGTAGGCGTTTTCTGAAGTTGGAGGCGCGGCGGCATGCAGGGCCAATCCGCAGGCGCACACGATCAGAATTGCGATCAGTCCGCGCGAGGGAAAAACTTTAGCGGAAGAACAACAGTTGGAAGCAAGAAGACTCTTCGGAGCCATGAATGATCTTTCCCTAGCCCACGCCCCGGCCGCAATGCCGCAGCCGGCTTGCGGTTTTCAATGGTGTTTGAAGCGATGATACCACGCACCGGTGACACCCAACCTGTCCAGAGCAGGGTGCTTGCGCGAAAAAAAGAAGTCCGCGGCGAGCCGCGGACTTCGAGTTACGTCGGGAGTGCCTGAACTATTCGACGCCTGCCAGAGCCGCGTCCAGACCCGCAATGTCGGCTCCGAGGTCGCGGCCATCCGTCCCCGCATTCTTGTAAGGACTGTTGGGCTGAAGCTGGTAGTTTCCGCCGACTCCGTTGTTGAACTGGGTCAGGCCCGCTTTGCTCATGTCCGGGGCAAACAAATTGCCGGTCGGCCACGACGATGGCGGAAACTGTTGCGGATACGCAAGCAAAGCATTGTTGCCAAACGTGTAGCTGCTGAAGCAGGCTGAGATGCTGGTCACGGGCGTATCCGGAAATGCGCAACTGGCCCTGCCACCACCCGCGTTCCATACCGGATACCGCGAGGTCGTGACCAGGTTGTTGGTGAACACGAAGGAATACATCGACGGGTTCGGCGCCCTGTTTCCCATGATGAACAGATGGCCTTGAGCGTCGGGGAAACCGGTAATGTGATTGATCGTGACCGTGTTGACTGGATTGGTCGGCCAGCCGTTCATCACTTCGAACAGCGAACCTCCGCCCACATAGGCCTGGCTGATATCGTCAATGACGACATCGTGAATGCTCCAGCGCATGCCCGCCAGCGCCGCACCGCCACCCTGATCGATGCCAGATCCCGAGATCGAAGTGGCCAGCTGCATACCGCCGCCGCCATGCGAAATTCGGGAGTACCGGACGGTGATGTCGGTCACCTGGCAAAGCGGGCAGACGTTGCCGTTTTGCCGGGTGTGCTGGTTCTTTGGACTCAGCAGCAGGCCGTATCCGGTCTGACTGAATCCGCCCCAGGTGTTCTCCATGATGTTGGCTTCGATCAGCACGCGGGTTGCGTTCTTCAATTCGATGTGGTTCTTCACGACGAACGGATGACCGTCAGCTGCGCCCACAAAGTTCGGGTTGCCCGGCATCCATTGCATCGGCTTGAAGATGTGGTTGCGACGGATTTCGATATCCGCCGGCGTCATGGTTGCAGCGCCGCCGCCGAAAAAGACGGACTCGCCCGAGGCCTCCAGGTAGTTGTTCTCAATCTTGAACGGACCATCCTGGTGGTTGCCGAGGCCGCCGGCAACGGTGTGGGAATCGGAACAGGTTCCCGTCCCCGCCGTGCAATGGAAATCGCTAAAGTAGGAATCCACCACGGCGAAGTAGTTTGTGCCGTCCAGCGAAACGCCTAGTTGCGTTTCATCCTGCGTGGTTCCATGCAGCCAGGAGCGATCGACAATGATGTGGTCGGCAACCCCGCCCACCGCGACGCCGACCAGTGTGGGAGCGATGCGTCCACCAGCGACGCGCGTCAGTTCGAGTCCGATCAGGCGATAGTGGTTCGCGCCGTTACTAATCACGATCGGCCCGCTCGTTGTTTTGTTGTATTCGAGCTTGGCCATCAACTTCTGCGGATTGTTGCAGCTGTATGATGGGCGTCCCGGCAGCGACGCAACTCCCGCAAAGCACGGCGTCGCCCGCTGGCCTTCAGCCGGAAGGGCGCTGTCGGATGCGTTGGTTCGCACAATGATCCAATGCGCGCTATCGCAACTCTTCGCAGGCAGAGTGAAAACTCCGGCATAGGTTGCGCCCGCCTGTAGCTCAATGGTGTCGCCGCAATGAGCGCCGTTCAATGCAGCCTGCAGATCGCCTCCAGCATTGACCGGTATCGTTGTTCCAGGAGCCGGGGTGTCGCTCAAGGCGCTGGGTACCGTCACACGAGGCAATTCGGCCGGGCCATCAAGAGACCCACCCGTCGAAACGTGCAGCCCAAAGTTCTTGCTGGCAGTCAGCGATTTTGAGTCCGTCACTGTGACGGTGAAGTTGAAGGTGCCGGCGTTCCCGGGCATGCCCGCAAGCTGGCCGTCGCTCTTCGAGAGCGAAATTCCTTGTGGAATCGTTCCGCTGGAGACGGTCCAACTATAGGGCTGTGTGCCGCCCGAAGCGCTGAGCCCTGCATCGTACGCGTTGCCCGTGCGGCCGTCGGGCAGACTCGTGTCGGCGATGGTCAAGGAGTGGCCGATGACAGGCTCGACCACCACTGTGGCCATGCCCTGCGTTTTCGAATCCGCCTGGCTGGTCGCGGTCACTATCACGTTCTTGATAGTGCTTATAGGGGGAGCGTTGAACACACCGCTCTGGGAAATAGACCCCTCCGAAGCAGTCCAGGTCACTGCGGTGTTGTCAGTACCGCTGACCGCCGCGGTCAATGTCTGAGTCTGACCCGAAACAACAGTGACATTGCTTGGGGACACGACGACGCTGATGCCGGCTTTCGTGGAGTTGACGGCAATCGCAAAGCTCTGGACGCCACGGTGAGTCTGAGGCGCGTCGACGACTTCTACTTCGAAGACGTAAGAGCCGGCGATCGTGGGCGTGCCGGAAATGGACCCGGTAGATGCGTTCAGGTTCATTCCCGAAGGCAAACTGCCCGACTTGATCGTGAACTGATACGGCGCAGTTCCGCCACTCACCGTCAGGACTGTGTTGTAAGCCTGGTGTGCAACGGCGCCGGGAAACTGTCCCGAAAGAGTCAGGCTGTTCCTGGGTTGGTTGGTAGTTCCGGCTTCACTTTGCGTGATGAAGCCACAGGAAACAGTCAGCACTGCGCAGATTACAATGAGCGCGCAAGCAGCGATGCGGCGCCCATCCAGGTTTTCCGAGAAGGCAAACCTGCCGCGACGAAGATAGCAACTCAATATGGACATCACGAGCCTCGATTACAGAAATTTGGGGGACTGTGAGATCGAGCCCTCAGCCACGAATCTAGGGTGTCGGTAAGAATTCAGACAGATGCCGAAAGAGCATGATGAGGTACAACGCGCTGGGACATGTCGCGTGGGACACCGTGCTGGGCGAGGGATTCGCGCCGCTGCATGTCCAGATTCGCGCGCGGTAATAGCTAGTGCACGAGCGTATTTCCGGTTGCGTTGAGAGCATTGGCCTAAGTGCAATCACTTAGACGCGGAAGTGGGATTAAGTAAGTGTGCGAGACACAGAAAAGGAAGTAACCTGATCGCTGGTTACTGCCTGCGCTCTCCCAGAGTGGTGGCGCGAATCCGGTCGTACATCCGATTTCCGAGCAGCTGACGAACGCTGTACCGCGCCTGATCCTGGAGATTCTTCTTCCACAAACCGCGGCCCTGGCAGGTCGCGGAGAAGTCCTCTAATGGCGAATTGCGCAGCATGGCCACGCGGCCCAGTTCGTAGGGGTTGGACTCGGGGGAGTTTGCGTGAAACCGGCTGTTGGCGACGGTGCGGAAACCCGCGCGGCGAGCTGTCTCCAGCGTACGCTGGTCGTAGCGCCCGCCGGGACACGAAAAGTGGGCGATCGGATGCCCCACGATCTGCTCGATCATCAGTTTGGAATCGACGATCTCGCGCCCGAGTTCGGCGTCGGAAAGATCGGAAAGATAAGGGTGGGTCATCGAGTGGCAGCCCACTTCGAAACCGAGTGAATCAAGCTCGCGGACCTGGTCATGATTGAGATAACCGGGTGTACCGAGAAAGCCGCCAGTGAGATAGAACGTGGCATGCAAGCCGAACTCATGCAGGATGGGTGCAGCGGCGATCAGGTCGGTCTCGCAGCCATCGTCGAACGTGATACACACGCCCGGTCCGGCGGGGTACAGCGCTGCTTCGCTGACGCGCAGTCCGCGAAATCCAGAACTCTTGAGCCAGTGCATCTGGCCGCGAAAGGTGTCGACGGGCAGGATGTAACGCACATATCCCGGCTCGGACTGAACCAGCTTCCGTCCAGGAAGCTCTAGTTCGTGGTACATCAGAAAAACGATGCGCGTGGGAGCCATGAGATATGCGTTTCCTTGTTAGCTCCAGTTATAGTTCAGCGCGGCTTTTCTTCGCCCACCGGTTGTGCCTGCCGGTCCAACATTTCGAGCAGAGGCGCGCGCAAGTAGGGCCCACCGCCAAGTAGTCCGGATAGCAACGGGTTTTTCTGATTGCAGCGCAGCGGAGTGTGGTCGAGCGTGAGAATAAATCCACCCGCGGCTTCAACGAGCGCCGCGCCGGCGGCCACGTCCCATTCGTTCTTCGGGACGAGTGTGAAAGTAAGGTCGGCCAGTCCGGCAGCGACCAGGCCCAGCTTGTACGCTACCGAGCCCATCGGGCGAATATTGAATTCGGCCGATTCAAACTGCTTCCACTCCCCACGCTTCACTTCGCTGCGGCTGGCGAGCACCAGTGCGCCATGCAGATCCTTGCGCTGGCTGGGCTGCGCGGGCTTGCCGTTGTATGTTACACCGCCTTCGCGCGATCCCAGGATCAGTTCGTTGGTTGCCGGGTTGCAGATTCCTCCGGCGACCGGAATACCATTTTCAACCATCGCAATCGAGACGCAGAATTCCGGAATGCCCTGCACGAATTCGCGCGTTCCATCAAGGGGATCGACCACCCACACGCGCTGTTTGTCGAGGCGCGAAAAATCATCGACCGTCTCTTCTGAAAGCCAGCCCTCGCCGTCACGAAGCAGATTCTTTTTCAGGACTTCGTCCACGGCGCGATCCGCTTCGGTGACGGGATCAGTCCCGACTTTGTACTGCGCTTCGATCGCGCCCGGAGTAAAGCGGTTCAACACTTCCCGAGCCGCCTCAAGCGCGGCATGAATTCTTTGTAGAGTGTCATCCATATTTGGTTCTCAGTTCCTGGTTCCGAGTTCTCAGTAAAGGCCAGACTCTCCAGACACTCAGATTTTACTGAGAACTGGGAACCGCGAACTGAGAACTGCTTTCTCACGCCCAGAGCATCTTCGCGCCGGTCGTCAGCAGGACGGCGCACAAGATTCGTCGCAGCCACAATACTGGGACTCGCGTGCTCAGATAGGAACCCAATAGTCCGCCAGGGATGGAGCCAATCAGCAACGTCCCGACGAGCCTGAAATCCACGTTCCCAAGTCTTGAGTGCAGAAGACTCGTAACACCTGTCAAAATCACAGCGTGGACGATATCGGTGCCAACCATAACCCTTGGCGAGTAGGTGTAAAACACCAGCAGAAGCATCATGATGATGCTGCCCGATCCCACCGAGGTCATGCCCACCAGGAATCCGCCAAACAGTCCGATGCAACTCATGCCGATGAACGAAGACAGTGTCGGAACCCGCTTCGCCATGTGCTCTTCGATGCGTCCCTGAAACAGCAGCAGCGTAGGGATACAAACCAGCAGCAGGCCGACCGCGGACTTGATGAAGTCATTGACGCCATCGCCATGCACAACGCGCAGGTGTTGGACCAGCGAAACACCCAGCAGGGAACCGGGGATACTGCCGGTCGCCATGGCGAGCACAACTTTTCTGCGAACCGTGCGACGCGCCAGATGGACGACACTGGCCGGAATCTTGGTGAAGAAATTGAACAGAGCGTCCGAGCCCACCGCAATGATGGCAGGAACATGCAACCCAAAGATGAGTGTGGGCAGCAGCAATACGCCGCCGCCCAACCCCGTTAACCCGATCAGCATTCCAACCACGAAGCCGATCAGAATCTTCGCCAGCACCAGTTCCATGGGCAGTTCTCATTTGCCAGTCCTCAGTTCGATGATGCTGCATCGCTCCGGTTTCGGTTTGTTTTATCTGGAGAACCGGGAACTGAGAGCTTTGTTCTTTACCCGTTGCCGTTAACCCCGATAAAACCTTCGCGTTCCAGGTGCAGAATGATGGTCTGCGCGGCTTCTTCGGGACTCAGTTTCCCTGTGTCAATGGTGACTTCGGCGTTCGTAGGCGTTTCGTATGGATCCGAAATGCCTGTGAACTCCTTTACGATACCGGCGCGCGCCTTGGCATACAGCCCCTTGCGGTCGCGCTGTTCGCAAATTTCGATCGAAGTCGCCACGTGCACCAGGATGAATCCTCCGAACGGTTCGATCATCTGCCGGACCGCCTTACGAGTCGCTTCATAAGGAGCGATCGGAGCGCATACGGCGATCCCGCCATTCTTCGTGATCTCGGACGCAACGTAGCCGATCCGGCGAATGTTGATGTCGCGATGTTCTTTTGAGAATCCGAGTTCGGAAGAAAGATTCTTGCGTACCAGATCGCCGTCGAGCAGCGTGACCGGACGTCCGCCGGTCTCGAGGAATTTGGTAATCAGCGCGTTGGCGATGGTCGACTTTCCCGAACCAGAGAGTCCGGAAAAGAAGATCGTCACACCCTGTTTGTGCCGTGGCGGATAGCTGCGGCGCAGTTCGTTTACGACTTCCGGGTAGGTAAACCAGGAGGGGATGTCGCGGCCTTCATTCAGGCGATTGCGCAATTCTGTTCCGGAAATGTCGAGCACTTTGGCGCCCTGGGGGACTTCGTCGGCGGGAACATAGCGGTCTTCGCCTTCGAGGTACACCATCATCTGGAAGGGAACCATGACCACTCCCATTTCCGCTTCGTGCTTCTTGAACAACTCCTGCGCGTCGTACGGCCCATAGAAGTTCTTGCCGTCGGTGTCTTTGCCGGGGCCCGCGTGATCGCGGCCGACGATGAAGTGCGTACAACCATAATTCTTGCGAATCAGGCCGTGCCAGATCGCTTCACGCGGTCCGCCCATGCGCATCGCCAGGGGCAGCATCGACAACTTGGCCGTGCCGTGCGGATACTTTGGCAGCAGCAACTGGTAGCAACGGGTCCGGACGAAATAATCCACATCTCCCGGTTTCGTCATGCCCACGGACGGATGAATCAGCAGGTTAGCCTCAACCTGCTTGGCGGCGCGCATCGTCAGTTCGACGTGAGCACGATGCATAGGATTGCGGGTCTGGAATGCGACGGCCTTAGTCCAGCCATTGCGCTGAAATTCCGCGCGAACATCCTTCGGATTCAAACGCAGCTCGCGGAAATCGTAGTGCGAGGGCTCTTGCAGGCCTTCTACCCTGCCACCCACGTACCAGGGATTCGATTTGTTGATCGCATAGTCAGCGCCCGGATGTGCGGCGCTGGTGGATCCAAATACGGCTTTGGCTTCGGCGGCGCGGTCCGGTTGCCATACATCACTCACGTGCAGCACCGCGAGCATCACGCCTTCGGGATCGCGTAGGGCGATCTTGCTGCTGCCGGCGGTCAGCTTCTTGGCAAACTCTTCGGTCACGTCGAGCGTGATCGGCATGGGCCAGAGCGTGCCGTTGGCCAGACGCATATCTTTACAAACGCCTTCATAGTCGGCGCGATTCATGAACCCGGTCAGCGGAGAGAATCCGCCGTTCATCAGCAGTTCGAGATCACAGAGCTGGCGGGCAGTAAGGTCCCACGAAGGCCAGTCTTTAGATTGCGCTTTCAATTCCGCGGCGCGCTCGGCCGGCACTTGCAGCTGAACTAGTTCTCCCCCATGCGGGGCGATAAGGTGACTGATCGAAGCGGTCAAAGCAGTGTTCCTCCAGGATATTTACCCAAAAACTTATGCAGATAATTCGATTCGCTTGGGGGGCTATTCAGATCTGTTCTTGTTGACCTCACCCGGTCAGGTCGGACGCGGCAACGAAAGGCGTCCAGCCGTTGGATGAAGGTTCGTCTTGTCTGGTCATTATAAAGTCCGCGCAACACCTTGGGAGTGCAATTCCAATACCGTAATCGCCAACTCCATGGTTTGTAACATATTGAAAACACAGGCTAATAATAAAATCGCTCGTCAGGGCATCAGGCTCAACCGACCATGTGAAAGAAGTTGCAGTTAACTTGGGAGGTAGGGTGGGTAAACTTCTTGCCCAGTTTTACCCTACAGTCTACCAGCCATGCTTCATGGCGCGAGCAAACTTCTCCGCCGGAAGGGCATTTAGCACGTCGTCCCTGGTCAGCCACGCTCGCCGAGCTTGGGTCACCCCGTAACGCATCTTTTCGAGGTGCGAGGTATGGTGAGAATCCGTATTGATCACAATCTTGACTCCCAGATGTTTCGCCGCCCGCAGGTTGACGTCGCTCAGGTCCAGCCGGTCGGGATAAGAGTTCAACTCCATAGCGACTTTGTGCTTCAGCGCTGACTTCAGCACCGCATCCAGATCGAACGGGTAGGCATCGCGGCGCAACAACTGGCGTCCCGTGGGATGTCCAATCACCGACACGTTCGGGTTCTCAATCGCACGAATCAGCCGTGCAGTCATCGTTTCGCGATCCTGGTTGAAATGAGAGTGCACGCTGGCGATCACGATATCCATCTGCGCGAGCACACTGTCGGAAAGGTCGAGTGAGCCATCGCCGAGAATGTCCACTTCAATGCCAGCGAAGACGCGCAGCCCTTTGAATTTCCTTTCGGCTGCCCGGATACGCTCGATGTGAACGAGGGCTCGCTCGTCGGTGAGGCCGTTGGCGAAGGCCAGATTTTTCGAGTGATCGGTGATAGCCATGTACTTGTACCCACGGGCGACGACCGCCTCGGCCATTTCTTCGATGGTGTTGCGGCCGTCGGTCTCGACGGTGTGCATGTGGACGTCGCCTTGAATGTCCGAGAGTTCCAGCAGTTTCGGCAACTCGTGTTTGGCGGCCGCTTCGATTTCGCCCAGGTTTTCCCGCAGTTCCGGAGGGATCAGGTCGAGTTTCAGGTTGGCATAAATTTCTTCCTCAGTTCGTCCCGCCACGGGCTTCTCCGTCTCCAGATCCGCCAGGCTGTATTCGCTGAGTGTGAAACCCATCTTGAGGGCGCGCTGCCGTAACGCCACGTTGTGCGCCTTGGAGCCCGTGAAATATTGCATTGCGGCGCCAAACGATTCTGGCGGCAGAAAACGAACGTCCACTTGCATGCCGTTGCGGTGGCGGAAACTGAGTTTGTTTTCTCCTTGCGCGATGACGTCCATCAGCCCCGGAAAACCCAGCAGGTGCTCGGCAATTGTCTGGCGCGTTTCATCCGCGGAGCAGGCGGGGCCGGTGACCAGGATGTCGAGATCGCCGACCGTGTCGCGCCCACGGCGCAGCGATCCGGCAGGCGTGACTTTTTCTACTCCCGGTACGCTGAGCAGATGTTCGACCAGTTGATCCGCCAGCTTTTCGCCGGTTTCAAGCAGGAATCGCCCGCCGATCCTGCGATAGTCTTCAATCGCTTTCAACAGCTTTTGTTCGTGCTTTACACCCATGCGCGGAAGCGTCTGAATCTTGCCTTCGCGAGCGAGTTTTTCGACGCCGTCGAGGTCGCTGACCTGGTACGCGCTCCAGATCAGGGCAATCGTCTTGGGGCCCAGTCCTTGAATCTTGAATAGCTCGAGCATCGACGGGTGGTACTTCTTGAGGAGATCGGCGTGTGCGTCGAGGCGTCCCTCTCCCACCAGCTGTTGCAGTTTCTCCAGCATGCTCTTGCCGATGCCCGGTACCGCCAGAACTCTCTTCGGATCCTGAATCAGTTCCGTGATCTGTTGCGGCAGCGCTTCGATGGCCGCAGCGGCGTTGCGGTAGGAACGAATGCGGAACGAATCCTGACCATCGATTTCGAGCAGGTCGGCAGTTTCGTAGAGAATCGTGGCGATGGACTTGTTATCCATGAGAAGAGGAAATTGTATCGAAGTTGAAGGCACTGCCGGGCTGAACGGTTGTTCAAACGCACTGCTTTTGGGTGGCGCAGGGGTTTTACCGCTGCGATAAGGACTTTGTTTTGATTTGGGCTTCAGCCCCCGAGGTAAGCGTCGCAGACTGAGGGTCGACGCACCACGACCTGCGGCCAGAGGAACCGAACGATCTGGGCGTGAGGAAAACCGCCTCCGGGACTATGAGGCCTTAGTCACGTTCGCCGCCTGGGCGCCCTTTTGCCCCTGCGTGATTTCAAACTCGACCTTGTCATTCTCCTGGAGGCTTTTGTAGCCCTCCGAAGTGATCGCGCTGTAGTGCACAAACACGTCAGGCTGCCCATCGTCGCGGCCGATGAAGCCATATCCCTTCGCGTTGTTGAACCACTTGACCGTACCTTTCAGACGTTCCACGTGCCCCCCTCATTTTGCGGATTCCACCGAAATGGTGGAAGAAATCGGGGACCGCAAAATTATGCAGGCATTGTGCGGCGGACGGGGGGTACTGTCAAGGAAACAGAGCACAGAAATCGGGGAATTTCTCTGCTTTCCAGACACTCACCCTGACAGTGCCGAAGAGGGATATCGATATTCAGCGTTTAGCGACGCCGCTGCTGGGCGAGCCACAGAGCGCCCGCCATGGTTTTGGCGTCTTTGATAAGCCCCTTCTCGACCATTCGTACGACAACCGACAGAGGCAAGAATCGGACCACAATCTTCTCGTCTTCCTCCGGTTGGGCGATGCCGGCTTTGAGGTCCTCGGCCAGGTAGATGGTCATCGTCTCGTCCAGAAATCCTGGACTCACGTAGAAATGTAGGATTCTCTTCCAGCGCGAGGCGGTGTATCCGGTCTCCTCCAGAAGTTCGCGTTTCGCGGCTGCCAGTTCTCTCTCGCCCTGGTCGATCCCACCCGCGGGGAGTTCCCACAGCCGCTGTCCAGCCGAGTGGCGATATTGACGCTCCAGCAAAATCATCGGATCGGCTGACGGACCGCTAATGGCGAGCACGACGATCGAAGCCGAATGTCGAATGACATCCCGGCGAGTATGAACGCCGCCGGGTTCCTCGACGTGATCCGTGGTGACGGTGAATGCAGGTCCTTTGTAGACCACGCGCGACGAGATCACGTGCGCTTTGCCGGCCTTCGATCGCTGCGCCATGCCAACAATATACAACTGTAGGGCGGACACTCTTGTCCGCCGCCGTTGATTCTGATCTGCTACCTGCGTTTCGTATCACCTCCGCGGCAATGGTTCCGAGCGAAGCGGCAGTGATATGCTGCGCCGGTGACGAGAAAGCCGTCGATTGCAATCGTGGGCGCGGGCAGCCTGGCAAATTCCCTTGCGCCAGCACTCCGCAGAGCGGGCTACACGATCTCCGAGATCATCGGCCGGGATTCGCCGCGTTCTCGCCGCTCGGCCCGTAAGCTGGCTGCCACGGTGGGGGCGCAAGCCGTAACGCCAGAGACTGCCGCGCTAAAGGCCAACTTGCTTTGGTTTTGTGTTCCAGACCGGCAGATTCGCGCCGCCGCCGCAACTCTTGCAGCTGCAACAAACCGCAAAACACGCTTCGCGTTTCATTCCAGCGGCGCGCTCACCAGTCTCCAACTCGACCCACTGCGCAGGCGCGGAATCGCCGTGGCGTCGGTTCATCCTCTGATGACGTTTGTTCCGGGCAGCCATCCCGCGTTCGCCGGTGTGCCGTTTGCCCTAGAGGGTGACGCTGCCGCCACGCGCATCGCGCGGCGAATTGTGCGCGACCTGGGCGGTGACAGCTTCGCACTGTCAACCACACGCAAGCCCGCCTACCACGCCTGGGCGACGATGACTTCGCCTCTGCTGCTGGCTTTCCTGGTAACGCTGGAGGAGGCAGCGCGCGCCGCAGGCCTTACGACTGGAGATTCAAAGCGAAGGAGTTTGCCCATCATCCGACAGACGCTGGAAAATTATCTGAGCTTAGGACCGCGGCACTCGTTCAGCGGGCCCATCATTCGCGGGGACGTGGAGACAGTAGGAAAGCACCTGAGCATTCTGGAAAGACATCCGGAAGCGCGTGACGTATATGTGGTTCTCGCGCGCTCAGCCTTGCGCAAGCTGCCTGCAAAGCGTCGAAACGAGTTTCAGGAACTTCTCCGGCCGGTTTAGCGGTCTCGCTTCATCGTTTCGTAAACAAGTGTCCCAGTTTCTCTTCTTTAGTCTTCAAATATTCTTCGGTGTACTTGCTGGGAGCAACTTCGCAAGGAACGCGTTCGGTGACTCTGATTCCCGCTCGCTCCAGCGCCCCGACCTTATCTGGATTGTTCGAAAGCAAGCGTACCTGTTTGACGCCGAGCGCTTTCAGAATCTCGACCGGCAGTTGAAATTCGCGATGGTCGGCTTTGAATCCTAGTTTCTCGTTGGCCTCGACCGTATCGAGTCCGCTGTCCTGAAGAGCGTAGGCCTGGAGCTTCGCCATCAGCCCGATTCCACGTCCTTCCTGCTGTTCATACACCAGGATGCCCCGGCCCTCCTTCGCAATCATGGAGAGCGCCATTTCCAATTGCTGGCGGCAGTCGCAGCGCAGGGATCCGAATACGTCTCCGGTCAGGCACTGGGAATGAATGCGTACCAGAGGAGATTTCGACAGGTCGTCGCCCATCACCAGCGCGACGGCTTCTTCAATCTTGCCGCCGTTCGCGGTTCCCGTGGTAAAGCCGTGAATCCGGAATTGCCCCCATCGGGTCGGAAAGTCGGCGGAGGCGACTTGTTTTACGTTGGCAATCCTCACTCTCAAATTATAGGGGAAGATAAGGTAATGTAGAGATACGGGTCGCCGCGAGTCTGCAGCCGAGTCGCGACGTGACTTGCGATCGACGATTTCCGATTAATGATGGCCGAACCAACCGAAATGCCGGGAAGTCCACTCCAAGTCATCATTTTTTCCTCAGTTCCTCCAATCCAGGTTGCCCGAGTGATGGCCCGCATTCGCCGGGACGCCCCCGAGGCCCGGATCTGCGGTGTGCTGTACGAACGCCGTCCTTCCAAGACGCTCAAACAGCGTATCGAGAACTGGCGCAAGAAGATGAAGCGCTTCGCCTACTGGCAATATGTCGTCCATCGCATCGGAGCGACCATTGAACGCCATGCCTTCGATCAGCTCGACTCGGTCATTCGTTTCATCCACGCCGCTCCGAGATGGCCGAATGGCCGGACAGGTTATGGTCTCGACGACCTCGGCGAAAGTTGCAAGCAGATCGGTGCCGAGCTGTTCGTCACGCGTGACATTCACTCCAACGAAGCTCTCGACTTTGTGCGCCGCAAGAATGCTGATCTGGGTCTGGTCTTCGGCACTCGCATTCTGAAGCCGGTGCTTTACAACATCCCTAAACAAGGGTCGGTCAACATCCACAAACGCAAGGTGCCGGACTATCGGGGCGGCGGCGCCGTTGGACTCTGGGAATTACTCGATGATCAGAAAGAAATCGGAGTCACGGTTCATCGCGTCGAAGAGAAAGTTGATGTCGGCGGTGTCATCCGATCGGCGACCGTCGCGATTGAGCCTTTTGACGATCTCGAAAGCCTGGCTCTGAAGGCCGATGTCGTGGGCTGCGATCTGATCGTCGCGGCGATCCGCGACTTTGCTCTCGGGACGGTGCAAGAAACGGCGCAGAGCGGCCCCGGAAAGACTCTTCGATCCCCGGCCGCCGAGGACTTCCTGCAAATGAAAAAGCAACTCGCGGCGCGCCGTCCCGGCTACGGCAATCCATATCGGCGGCCGCCCTGGAAGCTGCTGGCGAAGTCTCTGCTGTTTGCTGTGCCGGTCGCAATCCGAAATCGCCGCTACCGCAGACAACGCGACTTTCCGGTGATGATCCTCTATCACCATCTGGTAGCGGATCGTCCGCATCGCTTTGGTGTCAGGACCGCATACTTCCTGCGCCAGGTGAACTACCTGCTGCGGCACTACCGAGTAGTAAGCCTGACGGAAGCTGTGCGGCTCATTCGCGAAGGCCCAGTCACAATGCCCACGGTCGCGATTACGTTCGACGACGGCTATGCGGACAACTACATCAACCTCCGCGCAGTCACCGAATCCACGGGAGTGCCGATCGGATACTTCGTCGCGACCCAGCACATTTCTGGCGGGAAAGAGTTTGCTCATGACGAGATGTTCCACGAGCATGGATTCCCGCCCAACACGTGGGAACAAGTGAAAGTGTTACAGAAGAGCGGGTACGAGATCGCCAGCCACACCCGCAACCACGCCGATTGCGGATCGACGGACCGAGAGTTTCTGCAATCGGAGATTGTCGGCTCGCTGGAGGACTTCAAAGCGACCATCGGTTCGACGCCGCACTTTTCATTTCCATTTGGGCGCGCCGAGAACATTTCGCCCCCTGCCGCAGAGCTCGCCCTCGCGCACTACGAAAATGTCTTTTCGGCCTACGGCGGCGGCAACCATCACAGCGAGCCTCAGAAGATCATGAAGCGCGGAAACTTTCCGTTTACGGTCTGGGAGCTCGAACTTCAACTCCAATCAGTTCTGCGCCCTGCGCGGCCGGAAGAACCCCACTTGAAGAAATAGGGAACTCCCGTGCCATTCGGCTTCCCACTCCACTCCAGAAGCTGCAACCCGTTGCATACCAACGCCCATTCGATGCAGCGAACAGCGTAAGCTGTTTGTTTTCTTTAAGACTCCCGGCGAGACGGACAATCCTAAGGTGGGAAAATTGCAATTGTTCTAACGTTGGACGGGCTCAGCCCAATCGCGCGCGTTACTTCGGGAATCGCCAGGCGAAAATCCCGGATGCTAGAATCGACTCGAGCCAAGCCGTTGGATGGTCTGGCCGAGCTCTAATCGGGCCGGGTGATCGCAATCGTTAATGTTTAATTAACTCCTTCTGCATCAACGAGTTTGTCCCCCAAAGACAGAAAGCTATGGACAACGGCAGCAAGAAGATCGTCATCATCGGCGCGGGTCCCACTGGACTGGGCGCCGCCTACCGTCTGAACGAACTGGGCTACAAGAACTGGGTTTTGTACGAGAAGGGCGACGGAGTCGGCGGACATTCCTGTTCCCACGTCGACCCAAATGGCTTCGTCTGGGACGAAGGCGGACACGTCATCTTTTCGCACTACCCGTACTTCGACAAGCTGATCGACGACATGCTCGGCAAGGAAGTGCACGAGCGCATTCGCGAAAGCTGGATCGTAAAGGACGGCGGCTGGGTTCCGTATCCATTTCAGAGCAACCTGCGCTATCTGCCGAAAGAGGTTCAGGTCCGCTGCCTGGTCGGTGCCGCCAAGGCCTCAGCCAACGGAGCAGGGAAGGAATCGGCCAACTTCCGTGACTGGATCCTGGCGACCTTCGGCGAGGGCGTCGCGGACGCGTTCATGTTTCCGTACAACGAAAAGGTCTGGACGACGCCGCTCGAACAGATGTCCAAAGGATGGATCGCCGACCGCGTGGCCGTGCCGGACTTCAAACGCCTGCTGGAAAATGTTCTCTACGAACGCGACGATGTGGGCTGGGGACCGAACAGTAAGTTCAAATTTCCGCTGCACGGCGGAACGGGTGAAATCTATCGGCGAATGGCCACTCACTTTCCCGACAAGATCAAGCACGGCAAACAACTGGCGGAAGTTGACCTGGAACGCCGCCGTATTTCCTTCGCGGACGGTACCGGAGACACCTACGATCTCCTCATCTCAACCGCGCCGCTTGACCTGCTCGCAAAAATGGTCCGCCCAAACGACAGCAAGCTGGTTGATGCATCCGCCAGCCTCGAGCACAACAACCTGCTCGTCATGGGCGTCGGCCTGAAAAAGAAAATCGAAACCGGCCGCTGCTGGATCTATTTCACGGACGCCGACATGCCGTGCTACCGCGCGACCTACTTTTCGCACTATTCGCCGAACAATGTTCCAAACGGCGACACGGGGAAATACAGTTCGCTGATGTGCGAGATGTCATTCAAGGTCGGCGAAACGCCAGATCCGGAGAAGGTTCTGGACAAGGTGGTTGACGGTCTGATCAAGTCGACCATCCTCGAAGAAGGGGACCGCCAACACATCGTTTCCCGCTATCATCGTATTGTCGGCTATTCGTATCCGATCCCGACCCTGGGCCGCGACAAAGCGCTCAACGTGATGCAACCGGCGCTTCTCGAAAAGGGCGTTTACTCACGCGGACGATTTGGCGCGTGGCGTTATGAAATTGGAAACATGGATCACTCGGTGATGATGGGTGTGGAAGCGGTGAACAACATCCTGGCCGGAGAAAAAGAATCGGTTTTTCATAGTTCGTAAATAGTTCGTAAATATAGTTCGTGAATAATTATCGAAGATCATAGGGAATTCATGCCTGCTGCCGCCAACACGACACCGAAAGTCAGCGTCATTATCCCCAGCTATAAGACTGCGACGCTCATTGCGCGCTGTCTCGACACCGTGATGGCGCAGACGTTTCAGGATTTCGAAGCGATCGTTGTAAACGACGGCTCACCCGACACACCGGAACTGGAAAAAGTTCTTGAGCAATACATGGACCGCATCGTTTACATCAAGCAGCAGAACAAACGCTGCGCCGGCGCGCGCAATACCGCTATCAAGGCGTCGCGCGGCGAATTCCTGGCATTCCTCGATAGCGACGATACCTGGTATCCCGAGCACCTCGAATCGCAGATGAAGCAGTTTGCGGATGACCCTTCGCTTGACCTCGTATATTGCGATTCTTTACTGGTAGGCGATCCGGAACGCGAGGCGCCCTTCAGTGTGCGATGCCCGTCCGAGGGCGAAGCCAGGTTCGAGACGCTCGTGACCGAACAATGTCAGATTCCGATTTCGACGGTGGTGGTGCGCAAGGCTTCGATCGTGAAGGCCGGCGGCTTCGACGAAACCATCCCGCGCTGCGACGATTACGACATGTGGGTCCGCACCGCGTTTCATGGCGCGAAGATCGGTTACATCCGCAAGCTGACGGTACACATGTACATCGGCCGTCCCGGATCGATGTCGCAGGAAAAGGCCAAGATGATCGAGGCCTACTGGAGCATCCTTGAAAGATTCAAGCGCATTCTGCCATTGAGCGAGGCACAGCGGACAGTCGTAACGAAACGGGCCGAGGTCATTCGAGCCCGCTACCTGGTGGAAGAAGGCAAGCGCCAGCTAGGCCAGCGTGATTTTGGCAAGGCCAGGGAGCTGATCGCGCAAGCGAACGCATATTTACACCGGCCTTCGTTGAGCCTGACACTGTTCGGTTTGAATATCGCCCCCGCCGCAACCTGTAAGCTGATTTCTTTCTTGGGCCGAATTCGGAATGGAGCGTCGGCGTGAGGACCGGGCGTCAGAGTGTCATCGTGCCAGCTTTTCAACATGGGGACTCGCGATGATCAAGCGCCTCATCGCCGGGGGAAAGCGCCTTTTTGGATTGCACCATCCGGGCCGCAATCACCAGGTTTTTCCGGACGACGTTTTTCTCGTGTCGTACCCGAAGTCGGGCAACACCTGGACACGGTTCTTGATTGCCAACCTGGTATATCCCGACCGGAATCCCGATTTCTCCAATATCAACGACTTGATCCCGGACCCGGAAGCGCTGCAGAAGCGGCGTCTCGACCGCCTGCCCAGACCACGCATCATCAAGAGTCATCAATACTTCGATCCCCGTTATCCGAAGGTCATCTACATCGCACGCGATCCGCGCGATGTTGTGCTTTCCGAATATCACTTCGATATCAAGCGGCGCGCCATCGGAGAAGACTACCCGGTTCAGCAATTTGTTTCCCGCTTTGTCCGCGGCGAGGTCAACCATCCGTACGGAACCTGGGGCGAGAACACGGCGACCTGGTTTTACACGCGCCATAACAGTCCTCGCTTTCTGCTGGTCACCTATGAAGCCCTTCAGTCCGACGCCGTTCCCGAGATGGGGAGGATCGCCGATTTTCTGGGGATCGCGGCTGACAAGCAACGGATTGCTTTTGCCGTCGAGCAGAGTTCAGCGGACCGGATGCGGGAATTGGAGAAAAAACAGGCGCACCTGTGGTCGTCAACCCGCGAGACTCGCTCCGACAAGCCATTTGTGCGGAAGGCCAAGGCAGGCGGTTGGCGCACGGAACTGCCAGAGTCCTCCGTGGCCGAAATTGAAACGGCGTGGGGCGCAATGATGCGGAATCTGGGCTACGAGCTGGCCGTTTCAAGCCTGGCCCATGCCGGGGCGGAGTGATGGCATGATTGCGCACCTGGTGGCGGGAACGAAGCGTTTGCTGGGGCTCCACCGTCCCGGGCGCAGTCTCGTTATTCTTCCCGACGACGTCTTTCTGGTTTCCTTTCCTAAATCCGGCAACACCTGGACCCGATTCTTACTCGCGAACCTGGTGCACCCGGAGCAGGCCGCCACTTTTGCGAACATCCACCGGCTGATCCCCGATCCGTCCGTTACCACCAAGAGGGAATTTGACCGCATTGGCCGGCCGCGGATCATCAAGAGCCACGAGTGCTTCGATCCGCGCTATCCGCGGGTCATCTACATTCTTCGCGACCCGCGTGATGTCGTACTTTCGCAATATCACTATCACCGCAAGCTGAAGAGACTCGCGGACGATTCTCCGCTGGAAAAATTTGTGGCGCGCTTTCTTGCCGGTGAAACGTGCCCGCACGGCTCCTGGGGCGAGAATGTCACCACCTGGCTGACGTCGCGTCACAACGATCCGCGCTTCCTTTTGTTGCGTTACGAAGATATGGTCGCCGATCCGCGGCGTGAACTCACCAGGGTTGCCGTTTTCTTGAACATGACGCCCGACGCACAGCGAATCTCGCAAGCAGTCGAGCGCAGCGCGGCCGACCAGATGCGCAAGCTGGAGAAGGCGCAGAGCGATCAAAGTTCGCTTACGAAAGATTCACGCAAGGACCTCTCCTTCGTCCGAGCGGCCAAGTCGGGTGGGTGGAGTAGCGAGCTACCTGACTCCCTCGTTGAACAGCTCGAAGCGAAGTGGGGACACATCATGACCTTCCTCGGCTACGAACTGGCGACGAGCAAAGCCCTGAGTATCGAGCCGGAAATGGTCAGCTTCATGCCGGACAAGCCGCGATGACTTCCGGAGTCGAAGCAACGAATGCTCGGTTGACAATGGTCAGGATATGATCGGCCAACTCAAGTACATCGTGAAGTACGCTCTCGGTCGCGACCGCGCGGGCAGACATTTCACCATCTTTCCGGACGACACTTTTCTTGTGTCTTATCCGAAATCCGGCAACACATGGTGCCGATTTTTGCTGGCGAATCTCTTGCATCCAAACGAGACAGTGGGTTTTGCCAACATCAACGAATTACTGCCGGCCCCCGGTATTTCCTCGAAACGCTTTTTGAAGAAGCTTCCGCGTCCGCGGATTTTGAAAAGCCACGAGCCCTTTGACGTTAGATTTCGCAAGGTCATCTATCTGGTACGCGATCCTCGCGACGTAGCTGTTTCCGAATACCATTTCGACTTGAAAAAGCACTACATCGACCCCAGTGTCACCCTGGAACAATACGTGAAACGGTTTGTGGCGGGCGAAACTGCGTCCTACGGCTCCTGGTGGGAACACGTCGCCAGTTGGGTCGCAACCCGCCAAGGCAGCTCGTCGTTTCTACTGGTTCGTTACGAGGATCTGCTGGCGAACTCCATCGAAGAGACGGGCAGGATCGCGAAATTTCTGGGAATTCAGGCCAGGCCGGAAAGCCTTCAGGCAGCCGTGGACCGAAGTTCTGCAAACCGTATGCGCAAGCTCGAACAGCAACAGTCAGAGCAGTGGAGCGGAACGAAAAATACCCGCAAGGAAATTCCATTTGTGCGGGCGGCCAAATCGGGTGGATGGAAAGAGAGTCTATCCCCCCAGTCGGTCGAGGAAATCGAATCCGCCTGGTACCCGCTCTTGAATCTTCTCGGGTACGAGTTACAGAATCGTGCATTGGACAGCACCGCTACACCGGGCTGGGTGCGGCGTCAACCGGTGTCGTGAGATGCGTCTTCACCCCGCACACCAGTGGAATGAATCGCTGAGAGTAGGTTGTCTTCTGTAAATGCGTAAAATCGAAAAACAACGGATCATCAAAAACATCGGTTCGAGTTGGTTCTCTTTGGGAATCAACATCGTGACGGGAATTTTCCTGTCTCCATTCATCCTTCACCACCTTGGAGACACGGCGTTCGGCGTCTGGGTTCTGATCTTTTCGGTAACCGGTTATTACGGACTGTTCGATCTCGGCATCCGCTCTTCTGTCGTGCGCTATGTCTCCAAATTTACCGCGACCGAAGAACACGAAGAGTTATCAAAGGTTGTCAATACCAGTCTTTTCAGCTATAGCTCCATCGGCTTGGCCAGCATGGTGGTCACCCTCGTGCTGTGGTTCTATGCCGGGCACGTTTTCTCCAAAATTCCTCCCGACATGTTGCCTACCGCGCGCTGGCTGCTGTTGATGGTCGGCGGATCGGTTGCGCTCGGGTTTCCTCTCGGCGTCTTCGGCGGTTTCCTGGAAGGGTTGCAGCGGTTTTACATACTGAACTGGACCAACGTCGTTTCGACTCTGCTTCGCGCTCTACTGATCGTCGTGGCGCTCAGGCGCGGGTACGGCCTGCTCATGGTGGCGTTCATCACAATCATGTTGCCGCTGCTCGCTTCGATTGTTCGAGCCGTCATTGCGTTTTGGCTTCAACCCGTTCCTCTCGGCGCCAGATATGTGGATCGCGCCACGTTTCGCAGGATCGTGAACTACAGCAGCTCCACATTTCTGATCATGGTTGCCGGCCGGCTCAAGTTCAAGACCGACGAAATCGTAATTGGCACCATGCTCTCGGCGGCGGCGGTTACCTACTTCAACATTGGCGGCCGCATCGTGGACTACGCCGGGCAGGTTGTGACCACGCTGGCGCAGGTCTTCGTGCCCATGTCGAGCCAGTCGGAAGCCAAAGGCGACATGAACCGCCTGCGCAAGATTTTTGTCGTGGGCAATCGTGTTTGCGCGCTCATCATTTTTCCCATCTGCGCGATCCTGATTATTCTCGGGAAATCCGTAATTCAGGTATGGGTAGGGAAAAAGTACGTGGAAACCAGCTATCCGGTGCTGGTTATCATGATCGTTGCCTGCACGTTGTGGTGGTCGCAGAGCGCTTCCGGCCGCGTTCTCTTCGGCATGTCGAAGCACGGCACCTGGGCCAAGATCACCCTCATCGAAGGTGTTTCTAACCTGATTCTCAGCATCCTTCTGGTGCGTCTCGGTTTCGGAATCATTGGCGACGCCTTCGGCACCGCCATCCCGCTTGCGTGCAGCACGATTTTTTTCATGCCGCGCCACGTGTCGAAATTGTTGGATATCCGCCTGCGCACCTACCTGCGCGAAGCCTACGTGTTGCCGTTTCTACTGACCATGCCGCTGGTAGCTGCGCTCCTGCTGATGAAGCAGTGGTTTGTGCCGCACAATTACCGCGAACTCATACTGCAGTTGGCGATTGGCGGCGCAGTTTATGGCGCGGGATTGGCCTGGGCCTACTTCACGAATCGAGCTCTGCGTACCGGCGAACTGGTGGTCCAAAAAAAGGACGCGGAGCCTGAGCAATTTGTGGCGGTCGCCGAAGCCGTGGAATCCACTCGCAGCGAAATCTAACCGGCAAGATCCTGTCTAATCGTCCTCTGCCTGGGAGCCGTCTCATAAATGGTTTCCGGGAAGGGCACGCCTTCAAAGGCTGCTGCAAAATTCGCGTTTGGCCTTGCTTTTGGGTGGCGCAGCCGTTCACCGCTGCGACAGTCGCCTGTTTTGATTTGGGTTTTACAGTTTGCTGAAAACCTCGGAAGTGTCGGTGCTACCGCGGAAGAGCGGCCCTTCAGGGCCGCGTCAGCCGTTGATAATCAATATGAGCTTCAGCCCCCGTGGTCATTTTCTTGACCAAGTGAGTGTTTCAGCAAGCTCTTAACCCCCGAGGGCTTAAACCCCTAACGTCGGGAACCAACCAGTTCCGGCAAGTCTCCTGTCTAATCGTCGTCCGGTCCTTCAGGCGGCCGCTTATCGTTGAGAAAATAGGACGCGTCAAGCTTCGCCGGCACAGCCGTGAACTTCAACGGTGTCTGATTAAGGTCGAAGCAGTCGGACAGATCATCTGCCCGCGAATCCGCGTAGCCGACCGCCGGATCCACTTCCGGCAGGCCGAACGTCGTCTCGACAAACTTCAGAATGCTTCCAAAATCGTGCGTTACGTGCGAAATGTGGGCTGCTTTCGCATACGGCGAAACCACGAGCAGCGGCACCCGGAATCCATACTCGTAGGAGTTGTGAATGGCAGTCGGCGGCACATGGTCGTACCAGCCTCCCCAGTCGTCCCACGTGATGAGGATAGCTGTATCTTTCCAGTATTGGCTGGTGCCAATCGCGTTCACGATCGACGCGACCCACGATGGCCCCGACCCGTCATTCCCCTTGGCGTGATCGGATGCCGAGTTGGTGGGAATCACCCAACTCACCGCCGCCAGCTTGCCCGAGGTGATGTCGGTGAGCACTTGCGTCTGCGGGATCACGACGTGGTTCGTCCACTCCGCGCCGACGCAGTTGACTCCATTCGGCGGAGGCACGTCGGGACCGCACATATGCTGGATGGCGTTCGGTCCCACCCAGATCGATCCGGCCTCCGGCGTGTAGTACTTCCAGTCGAGCGACTTCGCATCCAGCAGGTCGGTCAGAGTGGGATGATCCACGCACGGATAGATGGTCTGGGTCTCGTTAGTGAGAGCATTGAAATCGGTGGTATCGATAATCTTCACCGTCGAATCGGGCGGCGCAATGCACCCGGTGTTCGCCAGGTCGATGTTCGTGGGATTCTCGGAGACATCAAAGTTGCTCGACTCGCTGATCGCCGACGTTCCCGAAATGATGTATTGATGGGCAGGGAAGCTCGGTCCCTGGTTGGTTTGGAACATGCGGTCGCCAAAGGTGTAGGTCTCGGCCATCGCGAAATACGGTTGTACGTCCGAAGCCTGCACGTACTGGTACTGCGGATTGGGGGGAGCGCAGTTGGGGTCTCCGTCCGGACACGTGACCTTAACCTGATCCGCGCCGTTCATCATGCCGTTATTCCAGGCGGAGAGAAACGCGTGGTGGCTGTGACCCAAATCATAAGGCGTCACCAGCGATATCGGGCTTAGCGGAATCACCTGGTTCTGGGAATTCAGGCCACTACTGGCGATGTCCGCGCCTCGACTGATCAGCACCGGGTCGTGGAACAAGTTATCGGGAGTGCGATTCTCCTGGAAAATGATCACGATGTGGTTGATCTTGCCGGGCCCAGGAGGGGGCTGCGGGCTGTCGTGACTTGCGGCTGCGCAACCGCTCAGACTGACCAGGAAACCTGCCATGCTGATGACAACGCCCAACTGCAGCAGTACTTTAGGTCGAACCATGGGGGAACATCTCCTGAACTAGTGTCCGGCCCGGACTGAATCGGTCGCCCTAAGTGCCGTGGGACCGCCGGGCGGACACTTCCTGCTACCTATGAACCCGGATACGGCCGGTTCGATGCGTGCCGTTTGTGCATACGTTGCCTGGTCTGGCGATCACTTCCGGCCAAGCCCATCGCTGAGGTTCATTTACAGGGGCGAGTGTCTTAACCACAGCGAGCACGAGGACACGGAGGAAAACCCGGGTTCCTCCGTGCCTTCTGTGGTTAAAGCTTTCCGCATGCCCTGATACAGACCCCAAAGCTTACGAAATCGCCGCGCCAGTAGTCGAAACAATCGTAGCGCTGATAAAATAAGACGTACGCCAGCAACCATCGTTGGGGCTATAGCTCAGCTGGGAGAGCGCGTCGTTCGCAACGACGAGGCCGTCGGTTCGATCCCGACTAGCTCCACCACATCTATGCCGTAGCCCTTGATTGGCGCCTGTTTCGTGCCCTTCAAACTTCCCCTTTTGAAACCGGCCTGCGCACAAATCCCTTTCGTTTTTATGCAAATCTCCACGCCCGATCTGCTACTATGTTGCCACTCCCCTCCGGTAAGCACTGGCATTACAGTCACTTTGCAGCACCAGGTTTGGAAACCGGGATGCTCTATTACAGTAGGCTCTCCCGCCTTTCTGTCCTGCGACCCCGGTTTCGGTAGGAGTGCGATTGAACAGCAGCGCTGCTGGAACTCACATTCGGCGGAAGCGAAGCTGGTACCGCAGGCGCCTGCGCGTTCAGCGCGGCATCCTGACGGCCGCAATGGTGTTGGCCCTGGTCGCCGCCTGCTGGCAGAGCGTCGCGCGACACTTGGCGCTACCGACTCTGCACACTTCAAATTTCCTGCCGGACTCGTTCTCCCGCCTCGACGCCAGCCGTCTTGCTCTGCTGTCCCAGGCGCGCGTTGTGCATGTTTCGCGCTCCGGGCGGGAAACGTATCCCTACTCGGTAATTCCCGGCGGGATTCGCAATGCGGCTGATCTCCATGACCGTGCGGCTCGGGACTACGTAGTCCGCCGGCATTTCGCGGGGTTCAATTACGAACGCGCTCATCTGGTGCGCGCCGGCAGAGCTCGAAAGGTTTATCTTTCGTATCGTCTCCGCGACCGGATTTACTGGACGCGCAAGAAGGTCCGCCTGCTCGAGGCCGAACTTCTGCTCACTGACGGCACGATTACGGCCCGCGCCCGCTGCGGCAATCAGGTGTCGGAAACACCCAAGCCGGAAGTCTCCGACGAGGAACCCGCCGCCGACGTGCTCGATCAGCCGGTGACTGAAGTGGCGGCCCTTGGTCCCGCTCTGCCGATTCGCTTTCCGAACGTTCGCCCCAACCTGCCGAGCGCGGACGCCCTTCCGCCTGGCGGGCCACTGCTTTTTGCGGGTGGATTTAATTTTCCGTACGTCAGCTTCGGAGTCGCTGTGCCCCATCTGTGCAAGCCGGGCGAGGAAGAAAAAGACAAGCGGTGCCGCCATCATCACAAGCCTCCGCATGTGCCCGAGCCCGGTTCGTGGATACTGATTGCCTCTGGATTGGCAGGTGTTTTTTGGTGCTATCGCCGACGGTCCTTGCAACCAAGAACCGCCGTGTAGAGACGGCGCCACCCCCGGGACCAAAGGAAGGCACAGCAAGGCACGGTCTCTATGGCCGTTCGTCCGGAATTGGTGCTACGACTCTTGAGTGTGAATCCATTCGGGGCAAAGGGGTTAGACTCATCGTAGGACTATCCATGATCCGCTTATTCCGCTGCGCTGAACCGCAGAGTACGCAGAGGCCGCAGAGAAAATCGAGGAAGAAAGATCTTTCCGTTTTTACTCAGCGATCTCTGCGTGCTCTGCGGTTAACGCTTTTGCTGATGGCAGTCGCGATCATGTCCATCGCGCAAGGGCCTCCCAGAGTGCAGCGCGTGATCGTACACGGCACGGAATCGGCAATCGAAGTAGAGATTCAGGCCTCGGCCGCGATCGTTCCGCAGAGCCAGGCGATCACCGGACCGGACCGGATCGTGGTGGATTTTCCGGGCGCCCTGCCGGCAGCGGAGTTGCGCGCAATGAACGTGAACCGCGGCGTTCTGAAATCGATTCGCGCGGGACTATTTTCCAGTAATCCGCCGGTCACAAGGATCGTGCTGGATCTGAGCGAACCGCAGGTGTATCAGATTTTTTCCGTCCGCAATTTAGTCATGCTCAAGGTCGGAGCAGCCAAGGCCGGCGTTCCTGCCGGCAACGACGCAACACTCACTCCGGCCGCAAGCGAGAATGTTCCGGCCGCTCCTTCAAAGGCGCCTGTCGAAGTCACCTTTCAGGACGGGCTGCTCAAGATTCATGCCGAGCGCGCGACACTGGCCCAGGTGCTGTTTGAAGTCCAGCGCCAGAGCGGCGTCGAGATCGCGATTCCAGCGGGCGCGGAGGGTGAAGAAATCGCCGTGGAACTCGGCCCTGCTCCAGCGCGGGAAGTCCTGGCCGCGCTGCTGAACGGTTCGCGCTACAACTTCATCTTCGTCGGAAACAATCGCGGACGGACTCTACAGAAAGCAATCCTTAGTGTGCGCTAGTGTTTGATTCCTACCAGCAGACAGGTGAAGTTTTCTTCGGTAGCGCTCCTGTGCGCACATCAGACTTGCCCGGCAGAATCCGGGAGACGGTCGCGGTTCAGAAGAAGGGTCTACATCAAAGCCGACGCCCGCGCCGAGTATGCCTGGGTCAAAGAAGTTTTGAACAGCGTCCAGTCTTCAGGAGTGGAGAAGATTGGCATCCTGGTCGACCAGCGCAAAGTCGTCGCTCGGTAGTTGGTCTCCATCCCCGTGCTATAATCTGTGTTCGCCTGACCAGTTTTCGTAGAGGCTATCCAATGATCTCCTCCGCGGGCGACTTCTTAATCAAAAGCGCAATTTAAGTTCCATCGATCGAGGTATTTCCATGTCCGGCCATTCCAAATGGGCCACAATCAAGCACAAAAAGGGCGCGCTGGACGCCAAGCGCGGCAAGATTTTCACCCGTCTCATCAAGGAAATCGCGATGGCTGCCAAGAGTGGCGGCGATCCGGATATGAACCCGCGCCTGCGCACTGCGATCCTCGCGGCCAAGGCCGAGAACATGCCCGCCGACAACATCAAACGCGCGATCCAGCGTGGCACTGGCGAATTGCCCGGCCTGACGTACGAAGAGTTCACGCTCGAAGGCTACGGCCCCGGCGGGGTTGCTCTGCTGGCGGAAATCTCCACCGACAATCGCAACCGCACGGTCAGCGAAATCCGTCACGTCTTCGGCAAGAACAACGGCAACATGGCCGAAGCGGGCGCCGTCTCCTGGATGTTCCACAAAAAGGGCGATATCGTCATCCCCAAAGCTGCTGCCAAGGAAGATGACTTGATGAACATCATCCTGGAAGCGGGCGGCGAAGACCTGAAAGACGAAGGCGAGAACTGGGAAATCCTCACCGAGCCGTCGGCGTACGAAACGGTTCTTGAAGCGGTTAAGAAGGCTGGCATTACTCCTGCATCGTCAAGCGTCGCGATGGTCCCGCAGAATTACATCAAACTCGAAGGCCAGCAGGCCGCGCAGATGATCCGGTTGGTTGAGGCGCTCGAAGACAATGACGATGTCCAGAATGTCCACTCCAACTTCGACATCGACGAAAAGACTTTGGAAGAGGTCGCCGGTTAGAGCTAGAGTATCTTGGAGATTGAAGCCGTCCCGAATGGGGGTCGGCTTTATTTTTTTGAAAAATACAGTATCTTCCGGATAGTTTTCAACATCAGCGTGGAAAACTCTGTGCAAAACACGGTAGTAATTCCTGTAACCTTCTCTTAACAAATTGGTTCAGCATTCTGCACTGCATCGGGTGCTGGCACATCGCGGTGGGGCAACGCGAAACTTCCCAGTATGACTGCAAGCCATTGAAGACTCGCCTCGATAAGTTGCTGGTCGAACGCTGTATTACGCCGTCGCGTGAACGCGCGCAAGCGCTGATCCTCGCTGGGAAAATTCTCGTCGACGATCAGAAGATTGAAAAGGCCGGAGCCTCCGTGGATTCCAGCTGCGTGATCCGCTTGCTCGGCGAAGATCTACGCTATGTGAGCCGCGGCGGACTCAAGCTTGAGAAAGCGATCGAGCACTGGAGCATCGATCTCACCGGCAAGACCTGTCTTGATGTGGGTGCCTCCACCGGAGGTTTCAGCGACTGCATGCTGCAACACGGCGCGAGCCGCGTGATCGCCGTCGACACCGGATATGGCCAGATGGACCTGCGAATCCGCAACGACCCTAGGGTGCGGCTTCTCGAAAAGACCAACGCCCGTTATCTTTCCGCCGAACAAGTTGACGAGCTGGTAGATTTCGTCGCCATGGACGTTTCCTTTATCTCGGCCACACTGGTGTTGCCGGCGGTGATCCAGGCTGTGCGCATTGACGCTGCGCGTACCGACCGAACGCGGGCGTTTCAAATCGTCGTCCTGGTGAAGCCGCAATTCGAAGTCGGGCGTGACCTGGTTGGAAAGGGAGGAATTGTTCGCGACGAAGCCGCGCAGCAATCAGCACTACGGAAGGTAGAGGCTGCTTTGCAAGAGCTCGGTGCGGCTCGCACCGATTCGACGGAGTCTCCGATCCTAGGCGCCGAGGGTAATCGCGAGTTCCTGCTCTATGCTGAATTTCCAACTGAGCGCGACACCTCTGCAATCTGACCTCTGCCCCGTGCCCTCGTTTCTGTACAATCGTGGATTCCATGCCTGACCCCCCCAAACCTGCCGCCCGGCCATCGACCGTCGCTATCCTCTCGAAACCCGGACGCCCGGAATTGTCCGAAATTCTGCCGCCGCTTTACCAGTGGCTGACGCAGCGTGGCTATAAAGTGATCGTCGATCCCGAGAGCGCGCAGTACTTCCTGGCTGCCGATGTGGTGCCGCGCGGCGAAATGAGCTCTATCTCTCCGGGTCTCGCTCTGGTGCTCGGCGGCGACGGAACTCTCCTGTCAGCATCTCGCGCCGTTTGCGGATCAGGCACACTAATCCTCGGCGTCAACCTTGGTACGCTCGGATTCCTCACCGAACTCGTACTCCCTGACCTTTATCCGGCACTGGAAGCGATCGAAAAAGGACAATACATGGTCGACTGTCGTGCCATGTTGAGCTGTTCGCTGGTCCGTGCGGGCGGAGCGGTCGCGACCCACATCGCTTTGAACGACATCGTCATCAGCAAGAGCGCCATCGCGCGCTTGAACCACTTTGAACTGTTTGTCGACAAGGAATTCGTTTCCAGTTACAAAGCAGACGCCGTAATCGTAGCCACGCCTACCGGATCAACGGCATATTCTCTGGGTGCCGGGGGGCCAATTCTCAAGCCCGATGTCAACGCCTTTGTGATTACGCCAGTCTCTCCGCATGGCCTCACGCATCGGCCAGTGGTGGTGCGCGACAGTGTCGAAATCGAAATCCAGGTAAAAACCGGCGAAGAAGAAGCCTACCTGAGCCTTGACGGGCAAGTCGGCATGCCGGTGAACGATGGCGATATCGTACGTTGCGTGAAGGCAGAACACCCGGCCAGACTGCTGCGCTTCAAGAAGACGTTCTTCGAAGTGCTAAGTACCAAGCTTAAGTGGGGAGAACGGTAGGAACAGAATTTGGGACGCGACGAGCATCGTCTCTACGTCGGGGTCTTATCCGGGGGCAGAATGAAGCGATCCTTCTTGAACGTCACGATGCTGCTGGCTTGCGCGGTGTGTGTCTTCGCGCAATCCAAACCCGCCGCCGACCTCATCATCCGCAACGCAAGAGTCTGGACGGTCGACCACGCCCGCCCCGAGGCCGAAGCCGTCGCGGTTCTCGGCGATCGCATCGTTGCGGTCGGTTCGGACCAGGACGTTGACGTCTGGCGCGGACCTCACACGCGCGTCGAAGACGCAGCAGGGAAGCGGCTCGTTCCCGGATTCAACGATGCGCACGTCCATTTCACTTCCGGTGGCCAGCAACTCGACAACGTCCAACTGAACGACGCCACCAGCCAGGAGGAATTCGCTCGCCGCGTCGCCGAGCGAATCAAGACCACTGCGAAAGATGAATGGATCCTCGGGGGCGATTGGGATGAAACGAAATGGACTCCCGCTCAACTCCCGACTAAAGAGTTGATCGACGCGATCACCCCACAGAATCCGGCCGCGCTCGACCGCTACGACGGCCATATGATCGTGGCCAATTCGATTGCGCTGAAGCTTGCAGGTATCACGGCCAAAACTCCTGACCCCGACGGCGGCGTCATCGTACATGACGCCCAGGGGAATCCGACCGGCGCTTTGAAAGACGCCGCGGCCGATCTCGTATTCAAAGTAATCCCCGACCCAACCCACGATCAACGCCGCCACTCGATCGAGCGCGCACTCGAACACGCTGCCTCCGTCGGCGTCACCAGCGTACAGCACATGAATCCCGACTATGCGGACATTGCGATTTACAACGAGCTGCTCGACGAAGGCAAGCTCACGACGCGCATTTATGCCGCACCGCTCATTTCGCAGGTCGACGATCAGGTCAAGATCGGAATCCGTCACGCTTTTGGCGGCCCGTATTTGCGCATCGGTGCGCTCAAGTCCTATGCCGATGGCTCGCTCGGCTCCGCGACCGCCTATTTCTTCGAACCATTTGTCGACCAGCCCAGCAATCGCGGCATTCTTTCCGACGCGATGCATCCCGTTTCCATGATGCGCGACCGCATGATGAAAGCCGATGCTTCCAACCTGCAGTTGTGCACGCACGCCATCGGTGACGCGGGTATCTCTGCCATCCTCGACATCTACGCGGAGATCGACAAAGCGCACGGCGCACGCGACCGCCGCTGGCGAATCGAGCACGCACAACACATGGCTGCGAAAGATTTCGACCGCTTCGCGCAACTGCATGTGATCGCGTCCGTGCAGCCATACCACGCGATCGACGACGGCCGCTGGGCCGAGAGCCGTATCGGACACGACCGCGCCAGCCGCACCTACGCGTTCCGTACGTTTCTCAATCACGGTGTCCGTCTGGCATTCGGAACAGACTGGAATGTCGCTCCGCTCAATCCCATGCTGTCGCTCTATGCTGCCACCACGCGCGCCACCCTCGACGGGAAGAATCCCAGTGGCTGGTTTCCCGAGCAGAAGCTCACCATCAAGGAGGCGATCGAGGCCTACACCATGGGATCGGCCTATGCCGAATTTCAGGATGAAGTGAAGGGATCCATTACGCCAGGCAAGCTGGCTGACATGGTTCTGCTGAGCGACGATATTCTGACCATCGATCCCGTCAAGATTCGCGACGTCAAGGTTCTGCGGACGTGGGTCGGCGGCAAGCTCGTGTACGACGCCAGATAGGCGGGGGATGCGAACATCGATGCTCTTATCCGCAGGCGACCGCAAAATCGCGAGATGGAGTTTTTGTCTAGCGTTTCTCATCCAGATCGCTGCCACGTTCAGCATCGTGTCCCGCGAAGGCACACAATACTTCTATTTTGAAAACGAGCAATCGCGCATTGCCTGGTCTCTCGCCACCGGCCACGGCTTCAGCTCGCCCTGGCCTAACACGCCTCTTCTGGCGACGGCTCAGCAAGCGCCGCTCTATCCCTGGCTGCTAGCCGCCATCTTCCGGATTTTCGGAGCCTATTCCTCCGCGTCGGTATGGGCTACGGCGATCATGAATGCCGCGCTTTCGGGACTTACGTCAGCCTGGATCTACCGGACAGGCGTGAAGCACTTTGACCGAGCCACCGGATTGCTGGCCACCGCGCTCTGGCTGTCGATCGCGCTTTCAACCCGATTCCGCGAAGCGATTCTCTCGGCGTTCCTGGTAACACTCTTACTATTTTTGTTGCCGGAAAGCGACCGAGAGCCGATTCCGCTATCAAGATGGCTCGCGCTGGGTGGACTGGCAGGCGCGGCGATGCTCTGCAACACGACAATGGCCGCGATTTTTGTGCCCTCCCTTGGTTGCTTGTGGCTTCGGGAGCGCCGTGCCGGCCGGAACGCCTCGCTGCAGCTGGCCATCGCTCTCGCTGCGTGTGGGCTGATCGTTCTGCCCTGGACGGCTCGAAACTACCAGCAGTTCCATCGGCTGATCCCGATCCGCGATAACCTCGGCTTGGAGTTGTGGGTCGGCAACCATGAGGGTGTAACGTACATTTGCGACTACGGTTACAATTTTCCTGCCGACAATGCGGCCGAATACAACCAGCTGGGTGAGATACGTTTTTTTGACGATAGGGGAAAGGTGGCCGGAGAATTCATCCGGTCTCATCCGCGTCGGTTTCTTCGCCTGTCTCTACAGCGCGTCTTCTATTTCTGGAGTGCTCCTGCTGAGAACATCCCGGCCATGATGCCGCTGTGGGCATCGCTGTCGCTGCTTTCGGCGGCCGGCGCGGTCCTGGCTTTTTGGAGAAGAGGGCTGAGCGCACTGCCTCATGCGCTAATTTTATTGCTGTTTCCGCTGGTTTACTACGTCACGCATCCGCTCGCCATTTATCGTCATCCCATTGAACCGGTAATTCTGCTTACGGGTAGTTTTGGGCTCGTAAGCGCTCTTCGTTGTGTCGTTCCGGTCTGGTCCGATAGATTTGAACAGAGTTCAACGCCCGCGGCCCATTCCACGAACCGGTGATGATTGTGCAAGAAGCCCTACCTGGAATTACCGAGCACGGCTTCGATACCGGACAAGTACGGTTGAACTACGCCGAGGGCCCGGCCAACGGACCGCCGCTGGTCTTGCTGCATGGTCTTGGACGGCGCTGGCAGGTCTTTTTACCAATCATTCCGGCACTCAGCATGCGCTGGCATATATTCGCACCGGACTTTCGGGGGCATGGTAAGTCCGGACGAATCCCGCGCGGCTACGGCGGGACGCATTATGCCGACGACATCGCGCCTTTTCTCCGGGAACGGGTGCCGGGCAACGCGGTGACCTTTGGCCATTCGCTTGGGGGCATGGTCGGCATGTGGATCGCAAGCCATCATCCCGACCTGGTGCGAGCCCTGATACTCGGTGACAACATGATTGTGCCGCAGCGAATCCCCAACCCCATGTATGTCGCGCTCTTCTCCGGGTTGCGCGACCTAGTGCGTAAGGGCGGATCGGTGGAGGAGATTGCTGCCGGCATCGGTCGCATTGCACTCCCGGTGCGCGGAACGAACGAATACGTGTTCATCCGAAGTATGCCGGGCAACGACGAAGCCTATCTCCTGTCGTGGGCGCGGTGCGTGTCGCAGGCCGATCCCGATACCTACGACATGGCTGTGGACGGGTCGGCACTCGAGGGTTGGGACGGGGAAGAGGTGTTGCGGGGCATAGCTTGCCCGACTCTGCTCCTGCAAGGAAACAGGGAACTCGGCGGCCTGATGTCCGACGCTGACGTCTCTCTCGCAACGCGTCTACTGCCCCATCACACGCATGTGAAGTTTCGCGCACTCGGCCACGCGTTGTTCATCCAGCAACCAGAACCAGTGCTGCGGGCTGTGACAAATTTTCTGGAGTCACTGTAGGGACGATTCGGTGGTGGAACTGGCCTCATAAGTGGTTTTGGGAGGGCATGGCTTCAGCCATGCCGCCAGAACCTCACAACGATTGGGCTTCAGCCCCTGAAGGGCTCGGGATGACAGGAATGGAGCGGCTTTGCGGCACGACTGAAGTCGTGCCCTCCCGTTCTTGGCGAGGTGAGGATACCGGAGTCCAAGTCAAACAAACCATTTTCGCAGCGATAAACCGCTGCGCCACCCAAAAGCAGAGTCTTTCCGCAAACTGCTAGGTTTCCAATCTGACGGTATCCCGGAACGTCTCTCGCTTCCGGATCAATCGGGCCTTTGTTCCGTCAACCAGCACTTCCGCGGGCCTGCCTCGTGTGTTGTAGTTCGATCCCAGGGCTGCCCCATAAGCTCCCGTGTCCAGAATCGCTAGTAGGTTCCCTTCCGACACGGCGGGAAGCTCGCGGTCACGCGCGAAGAAATCGCCCGTCTCGCACACCGGGCCCACGACGTCCGAGGTCTCCATTTCATTGGACGACTTGCAAACCGGAACGATCTCATGATGTGCGCTATACAATGACGGCCGCAGCAGGTCGTTCATGCCAGCATCGACGATCAGGAATCGCTTGCTCTTGTTTGCCTTGCGGTAGATTACGCGCGTCAACAGTACTCCGGCCGCTCCCACAATTGACCGCCCGGGTTCCAGCAAGACGTGAACTCCCAGTCCGTGAAGCGACTTCAGAACCGCGCGGGCATACGCGGAGATCTGGGCCGCGAAGTCTTCCTGCTTGCCTTCATACGAGATTCCCAGGCCGCCCCCGGCATCCACATAGCGAATGTCATGTCCATGGCTGCGCAACTCGCAGACCAGGCGGGCTACACGCTCCAGTGCCTCCTCGAACGAACGGACATCGGTGATCTGCGATCCAATGTGTACGCTGACTCCGGAAACTTGCAAGCTCGGATGCCGCGCCGCTTCCGCATAAAGCTCGCGGGCTTCCGCAATTGGCACGCCAAATTTGTGCTGATGCAATCCGGTGGAAATGTAGGGATGAGTTTTCGCCGAGACATCGGGATTGACCCTCACCGCCACTGCCGCGCGCTTCTTCAATCGAGCCGCGGCTGTACCCAGCACGCGTAACTCAGAAGGGCTCTCAACATTGAAGAGCAGGATACCGGCCTTGAGCGCCAGTTCCATCTCCGGAACGGTTTTTCCAACCCCAGAAAAAACCACATGACGCGCAGACGCCCTCTTCACGCGTAGGACGCGTTCCAGTTCTCCACCCGAGACCACGTCGAAGCCTGCGCCCTCACGTTCCACCAGTCGCAGAATGGCCAGCGTGGAGTTCGCCTTGACCGAGTAGCAGATGGTGTGAGGGACAGAACCGAAGGCGCGCTCGAACGTACGGATCCGGGCGCGAATCATTTCGGAAGAGTAGACGTAAAGAGGGGTGCCGTGGCGCTCCGCCAGCCGTGCCAGAGGAACATCTTCGCAGAAGAGTCCGGCAGGATTCGCGCCCGCACGCCGATAGGCAATAGAAGCCGCGCGAACAATTTCATTTTTCGCGCGGCGGCTCACTTCTTCTTGCCCGGACCGCCAGGGCCATCTTTGACCCGGATCGCAACGACCGTCTGGTCGTCAAACGGGTTCGCGCCAGCTGCGTGTTCGGATACGGCCTGGAAAATGTTATTGACGACACAGTCCGCCGACTGAGTCTGGCAGCCGAGAATGATTTCTTCGAGCGTCTCGCGCGCAAAGGATCGTCCGGCACGATTCGTCGCGTCGAGAATTCCGTCACTGTAGAACACGAAAAGATCGCCCGGCTTCGTCTTGTAGGTAAACTCGTCGTACTCGGCTTCGTCAAACAACCCGAGGGGCAATCCGGTTGCCGGAATCACTTCGATCTTTCCGTCGCGACAGAAGATTGGGCGCGGCAACCCCGAATTGGCGACCTGGAGCGTGCGACGTTCATCATCCCAGACGGCATAGATGATCGCCACAAACTGCCCATCGATCCGGCGTTCGCCGAGCGACAAATTTACCGCGGACAGCATCTCCGCCGGCCCCGGTTCGATGGGCGCGTGCGATCGAAGAATGCCGCTAACGAGCGCCGCGTAAATCGCCGCCGCCGATCCTTTTCCGCTCACGTCTCCAACCGCAATTCCCAGGCGTGACAGAGAATAGTGAATGAAGTCGTAGAGGTCGCCGCCAATCGCGCGCGCCGGGACGAATTTCGCGCTCACTTCCAGGTTCGGAATCTTCGGCCGCGCATGCGGCAGCAGCCGGAACTGCAATTCGTGCGCCAGCGCTAGGTCGCGCTCCAGGCGTTGTTCCTGCTTGGCGATCTGCTCGTACAGGCGTGCGTTTTCGATCGCAATCGCAATCTGAGCGGCCAAAGTAGTCAGAGTGCGCTTGTGATCTTCTGTAAAGTATCCGCGCCGCGTGTGCTCCAGATCTAGCACGCCAATTACTTTTTCCTTGTAGATCAGCGGCACCGCCAATTCCGAGCGGGTCTCGGGATTCAGCAATATGTAGCGCGAATCCTTGCTCACGTCGGGAACCAGAACGGCTTCCTTGCTCTGCACCGCGTATCCCACCACGCCGCGGCCGATCGGAATGTCGTGCTTGAGATGCAGCCGCTCCTGAAAGCGTAGCGCAAAGCGATGCTGCAGTTTTTCGGTATCCTGATCCACCAGCAAAACGCTGAACATCTGGTAGTCGATGATCCGGCTGAGGAGTTCTCCGACTCGCTTCAGTAGTTCGTCCAGGTTCAGGATCGACGTCAATTCCCGCGCAATCTCGTTCAGCAGAAGCAACGTCCGCGCCTGTCGCGTCGTACGCGTGTACAAGCGAGCGTTCTCGATCGCAACCGCCATGCGGGAAGCGATCAATGTCAGCAGCCGCTTGTGTTCCTCCGTGAAGTGGCCGATCTCTCGCGCCTCGATGTCGATAACGCCGATCACGCGGTTCTTCACGATCAGCGGAATTGCCAGTTCTGAGTGGACGTTCGGTACTGCATCCACGTAGTGCTCTTCCTTCGATACATCGTTCACGAGGATGGGTTGTCGCGACTGGGCCGCGCGTCCCGTCACCCCTTGGCCGACCTTGATGCGGGCACGATCCGCTACTTCTACGGGATAGCCCACCTGAAATCGGACATAAAGCTCCTGCCGCTGCTCGTTGAGCAAAAGAATGGCGAAAATTTCGTAATCGATGACCTTGCGAACCAGTTCCGCCACGCGCCGCAGCGTGGTTTCCAGGTCGAGCGTGGTATTGACCACGTCAGCTACTTCCAGCAGGAAGGGCTCCACCTGAGTCGGCTCTACCGATTGTGCGGGACTCGAGTTCACGTACTTAATCATAGCAGCCGCCTCCGGCCGCCTTGATGCACGAAAGGTGGCAATTGGGCTCGGCGCAGCCCGCAGTTTGAGGCTAAGGATTTGCGATCACACAAATATCCGGCAGGTTGCGATAACGTTCCGCGTAGTCCAATCCATACCCGACGACGTATGCATCTGGAATGGGGAATCCGACATAATGTGCATGAATGGGCTGTTTACGACGCGAAGGTTTATCGAGCAGCGCCGCAATGCGCAGCGTCTTGGGCTGATGCGCCAGCAGCAGCTTCTGGATGTAGTTGAGCGTCAGCCCCGTATCCAGAATATCTTCCACCAGGATCACATTGCGCCCTGTCATGGATTGGTCGAGGTCCTTGGTGACGCGCACTTCTCCCAGCGAATCCCACGCGGCGTGACCCGCCGGATCTTCGGACGGCGTAGGCCGATTCCCGTAACTCGAAACACCAATGAAGTCGAAGGTCGCATCGAGTGGAACCTGGCGGGCAAGATCGCTGAGGAAAATCGCCGCTCCCTTCAGAACGCCGACGAAGATAATGGATTGTCCGGCGAAATCGCGTGTAATATCCGCCGCCATTTCGGCAACCCGCTGGGCAATCTGATCGCGTGAGAGCAGTACGGTAAGTTCAGGCACGAAAAACTTTATACACGAGATTGAGCCCGATCGAAATGGGCGATTTCTGCCCGTTGCAGCGATCTCAACGTACCCATAAAATGCTAGTTCGCGGAAAGGCAGCTTTTTGCTTTTCCTAATACCTGACACCCGATAGCTGAGACCTCCCCTATGACTCTCAACGGAATCAAACTCACGTGGCTAGGCCACGCCACCTTCCGCATCGAGACGCCGGAAGGGAAGACCCTCTACATCGATCCATGGATCATGGGCAATCCGATGTGCCCGGCCGGCGACAAGAGTGTGCAGAAAGCGGACGTCCTGCTTTGCACGCACGGTCACGGCGACCACATCGGGGACGCCGTCGAGGTCGGCAAATCTCACGATTCTCTGGCTGTGGGAATCTTTGAACTTTGCATTTGGCTCCAGAAAAAGGGAGTGAAACAGATTTCTCCCATGAACAAAGGCGGCACTCAGACCGCCGCCGGCGTGAAAGTCACCATGGTCCACGCCGTTCATTCCTGCGGCATCCAGGACGGCGATCAGATCATCTACGGCGGAGAGGCCTGCGGTTACGTGCTTGAGTTTTCGAACGGGGTGAAGATTTACCACGCGGGAGACACGAATGTGTTCAGCGACATGGCCATCATCCGCGATCTGTATGCGCCAAAGATTGTGATGCTCCCGATCGGTGACCACTACACCATGTCACCGCGCGAAGCCGCCTACGCTTGCAAGCTGCTGAAGCCTGAGACCGTCATTCCCATGCACTTTGGCACCTTCCCGGTGCTGACTGGAACGCCGGCAGAGCTGCAGAAACTGGTTCCCGACGTCAAGGTGATGGAGCTGAAACCGGGCTTGACCATTTCGTAGATATCATATTCATCGACATCACAAGTTTTATTGTTTCAGGGAGTAATCATGGCCGACCGGAACGCAAATTCATATTGGCGCATGGGTGGTATCACCGTTGAGGGCGTCGAAGATTACATTTACTCCCTCCTCCCCCCACGTGATGAAGTTCTCGCCGAGATGGAATCGGAAGCGGCGAAACACAAGATTCCGATCATCGGGCCGGCAGTCGCCCGTGTGATCTATCAACTGGCAGTCATCAGCCGAGCCAAGCGAGTGTTTGAGATGGGATCGGCCATTGGCTATTCGACCATCTGGCTGGCGCGCGCTGTCGGCCAGGGAGGCCGCGTGATCTACACCGACGGCGACAAGAGCAAGGCCGACAAAGCGCGCCGCTATTTTGAACGCGCCGGAGTCACCGACCGTATCACGGTCCGTGTAGGCGACGCGCTTGAACTGTTGTCGGAAGAAAAAGAGCCCTACGACATCATCTTTAACGATGTCGACAAAACTGACTACCCACGCGTGTTCCGCATGGCGATCCCCCATCTCAAAAGCGGCGGCCTGTTTATCACTGACAACGTCCTGTGGAGTGGTCGAGTCGCCCAGCCCAACCCCGACGCCGCCACCAAAGCCATCGTAGAACTCAATAACCTGATGTATCAGTCGCCCGAGGTGTACACAACCATCTTGCCTCTGCGAGACGGCGTCTCCGTGTGCGTGAAGAAGTAACAGTTGCTAGAATAGTGTCCTTTCCCCATACCGTGCCCGTCGACCTGATCCCCGAGACTCTTCCGCGCACCAAGCCAGTCCCACGTCGTGACTCGCGAGTGGACGTCTTGATCGTCGGCGCCGGACCGACCGGTCTCGCCTGCGCGATCGAAGTTCAAAAGGCCGGATTCAAGGCTCTCATTCTCGACAAGGGCTGCCTGGTCAATTCAATCTTTAACTATCCGACGAACATGACGTTCTTTACCACGCCGGAGCTGCTCGAGATCGGCGACATTCCCTTCACCAGTTCTCTCGTGAAGCCGACGCGTCTCGAAGCGCTTGAATACTATCGCCGCGCTGCCCAGCACTATGATTTGCAGATTTGCCAGTATCAGTGGGTTAAGACCATTAACGGCGAGGACGGCGATTTTCACGTTGCGGCCACCGACCGGCAAGGGCACATCCACGACCACTGCGCCCGCAAGATCATCGTTTCGACCGGATACTACGATCTGCCGAACGAAGTCGGTGTCCCAGGTGAGGACCTTCCCAAGGTCTTTCATTACTATCGCGAGCCGCATCCCTACTTCGATAACGACGTGGTGGTTGTAGGCGGAAAGAACTCCGCCGCCGAAGCTGCGCTTGATCTCTGGCGCCATGGGGCGCGCGTTACCCTGGTCTATCGCGGTTCGCAGATCCACCCCAACGTAAAGTACTGGGTTCGGCCCGATGTCGAGAACCGCATCAAGTCCGGTGAAATCACCGCCTACTTCAACAGTCGCGTCCTGGAAATCGGGCTTGACTTCGTTGTGCTCGACACCCCGCATGGTTCCTTGCGGCTGCACAATGATTTTGTCTTCGCACTGACGGGGTATCACCCCGACTTCGATTTCCTCAGCAGCATCGGAATCGAACTCTCGACCGAGCAGCGGCGTCCGGTCTGTGATCCGGCGACGCTCGAAAGCAATATTCCGGGCGTGTACGTAGCCGGCGTGATCGTCGCCGGATCCCGCACCAGCGAAATCTTCATCGAAAACGGACGTTTCCACGGCAAACAAATCGCCGCCCACCTTCGCAAAACGCTGCGCCCCGGCTCTAGCGGGCCGGTTAGCCTGAGCGGCGACTAGAACTACCTCCCCAAGGATTCCCAACTTTTCTCCAATCTTTTCGCTTGACACGGGCTTATATGTAACCCTATAGTTACGCATTATGCGGAACCGTTCGGTTACATATTCGACCGAGGCTACCTTTCAGGCCCTTGCCGACCCCACGCGGCGCGCCGTACTCGACATGCTGCGCGCGGGAGCGCAACCGGCGGGTCAGATCGCCGAAGCCTTTCCCATCTCGCGGCCCGCCATCTCCAAACACCTGCGTCAGCTCCGCAAGGCTCGGCTGGTGGTGGAACACCGCAGCGGCCGTCATCGACTCTATCGGCTCAACGCCGGACCGTTGCAATCGGTCGATAAGTGGCTCGATCACTATCGCAATTTCTGGCAAGCGAATCTGGACAACTTGAAAGCGTTTGTAGAAGAGGAATACGCCCGCGAAACGGGCAAGACCCAAGGCAAGACCGCAGGCAAGAACAAATCTACTTCAGGAGAAAAACAATGAAGCACGTCCGCTATCCAGTCGCCGTCGCCGTTGTCACTGTCCTCGCCGCCAGTTTCGCGCTGGCGGAGTCCGGCAGCCAGAAAACCTTTGAAACATTGAAAGCGCTAGAAGGCACGTGGGAAGGGAAGAACAGTGAGGGACAAGGCTTGAAGATCACCTTCCGTGAGACATGAACGAAGAGAGGAGCCCCATGGCAACCATCGCAATCACCCCCGACCAGGACGTTGTGGCAGAAGAAATCTTCATCGCGGCAGCCCCCGCGCGTGTGTTTGACGCGATCACCGATCCTAATCAGATGCCGCAATGGTGGGGCCGCCAGGGCATCTATCGGGTCACGGAATGGAAAGCCGACGTTCGCCCCGGCGGCCGATGGTCGAGTGCCGGCGTCAGGGCAGATGGCTCGACATTCACGATCGAAGGCGAGTATATCGAGGTCGATCCGCCCCATCGGCTGGTGCATACCTGGATTTCCAGTTGGACTGGTCCTCGCGAGAGCGTGGTGCGATGGGAACTCGAGCCCCAGGTCGTGCACGGACTGCATCCAACTGGCCCGCGGAAAGCCGGTACGGGTACGCGCGTGAAAATCAGTCAGCAGGGATTTATTAGTGCTCCCACTTCCATTGCGAGCCACGCCGAAGGCTGGAAGCGGGTTCTCGGATGGCTGCACGACTATCTTGAGCAAGGCGACACTGTCGAAACACCCAACGAAAATATTAGGGCCCAATTTCCGATTCAAACGACAAACTAAATCCACGAAAGGAAAACCCTCATGGCCACAAAATTAGTTACGCCGGAACAGGACGTCATCGAGATCGAAGTTCAGATCGCGGCGCCGCCCGACCGCGTCTTCCAGGCAATCACCGATCCCACCCAACTCTTGCGCTGGTGGGGACAACAAGGGATGTATCAGACCACAAAGTGGTGTACCGATCTGCGTCCCGGAGGGCGGTGGAGTTGCGAAGGAGTGAGCGATAAGGATGGCAGCGCTTTTCATGTGAAGGGTGAATATCTGGAAGTCGATCCCCCGCGGCTGCTTGTTCACACGTGGATTTCAAGCTGGGCCAGCGATCTCACCACCGTCGTTCGATGGAAACTCGATCCCGTCGCCGGCGGAACCATGCTACGCATCAATCACAGCGGCTTTGCCGGTGCTCCAGAAAGCGCTAAGGGCCACTACGAAGGCTGGATCCGCGTGCTCAGCTGGATGCAGCGCTTCGTCGAAAAGGGCGAGACGGTGGAATCCCGCATTGCCTAACCGAGCAGGCCCGATCATTGCTTCTTGGGTTTTAACCCGCAGGCTTGCTCCACCCTTTCTGGATATAAGCCTGCGGGCGAAAACTCGGCAATCTGGGTTCCGCTTACGGTCTGGACTTCAACGTTGAAGATGTCCGCTCCAATCAGGCCGCGAGCGGTGCCCTTGTCCATTTCCAGGAAATGACCGTTCACCCAATTCCACCCCTGATTGTGGTTATCGCCGTCGATGCGTACCCTTACCTCCATCTGGGGTTGTCCCCAAAACCCCGGACGATTGGGCGGCGCCAGTCTGGCGCCCGGATCAAAGTCTGCACGGGCGAGCTTGCCCGCGCTGCAATACAGTTCCACGCGCGGTTGAAAATCCGGATCCTCGCGAAAGGAGTTCCGGGCCAGCAGTTCAAACCGAACTCGCTTGGCACCTGTCATCTTGTCGTCGGACTGGAATTCCGCCCAGTCGCCGCCCGCGCCCATGCCATCCCGCTCGTCCTGATTTGGAGTTCTGCGGATGATCTGCGCCCAGCCCACCACAGGTATCGTGCCCAACAAGAGCAGGAGAGAGAGAAAGACGGCCGCAGCGCGCGATGCCATCCTCAATGCCACAAGTTCAGAACGAAAGCAGCGCAATTCTCCCAAATGGTGCCTCCCGAATGACTTCTCTCTTTTCTCTTTGTTTTGAACCCGGAACCAGGGCAAGAAGTTGCATCAGGAGGCCGATTTCGCCCCTTCGTAGATTCGGGAAGAGGTTACTTCTGGGTTTATACTGAGACGATGTCGGCCAGCGACCAAAAGACGTTTTACCTCGAAACCTTCGGCTGCCAGATGAATGCGCACGACTCCGAAAAGGTAGTCGGCACGTTGCTGCAGCAGGGGTATACGCAGGTTCCGACCGTCGAAGAAGCCGGCCTGGTGCTCTACAACACCTGCTCCATCCGCGATAAAGCCGAGCAGAAGGTGTTCAATCGCCTCAACGATTACAAGAAGTGGCATGCGCAAGGCAAGAAGTTTGGAGTCCTCGGCTGCGTAGCCCAGCAGGAAGGCGAGAAGATTTTTGAGCGCGCTCCCTATGTCTCGCTGGTGGCTGGCTCGGCCTCGTATCGCAATCTGCCCGCGATGCTGGTGCAGATCGAAGCCGGCCAGCGTGCTACCGGACTTGACGATCGCCTTACCGACGAATGCTTTGAAACCGAATTCACCGCGCGCACCAATCCCCATCGCGGCTACATCACGATCATCGAAGGCTGCGACAAATTCTGCGCCTACTGCGTCGTGCCTTACACGCGCGGAAAAGAACGCAGCCGGACGTGGGACTCCGTTCTTTCAGAAGCGCGCCAGCTAGCCGATCTTGGCTACACGGAAATTCAGTTGCTCGGGCAAAACGTCAACTCTTACCGCGATCCCGATGAAAAGAAGAGTTTTGCTGAATTGCTGGTGGCCGTTGGCGAAGTGCCGGGCATCGAGCGCGTACGCTTTACCACGTCGCACCCACGTGACTTTACCCGCGATATCGTGGAAGCCATCGACGCGTTTCCAACTCTTTGCGATCACGTCCACTTGCCGATTCAAAGCGGTTCCGATCGCGTCCTCGACGCCATGCAACGCCTCTACACACGCGATGAATACCTGGAACGCATCGCCTGGATTCATGCCGCGAAGCGTGATATTTCCATCACCACCGATTTGATTGTCGGTTTTCCCGGCGAAACCGAAATCGAATTCGAAGAAACGCTGTCGCTTCTGGATGTGGTCGGCTATGACAGTGCGTTTACGTTCAAGTACTCCCCGCGTCCGAATACCCCTTCGCTGCGGCTTGACGATGCCATCCCCGACTCAGAAAAGGCGCGCCGTCTCGCCGTGCTCAACGATAAACAGCGGCAGATTTCGACACATCGTAATCAAAGACACAAGGGAGAGATCGCCCGAGTGATGGTGGAAGGGAAGAACACGGCCCGGGGCCAGTGGATCGGCCGCACGTCCCAGATCAAAGTTCTGAACTTTACCGCTCCCGACGGCACCGAACTAAAGACCGGAAGCTACGTGGATGTGCAAGTAACCACGATCTTTCCGAACAGCTTGGTGGGAGAGATGGTGTAAGAGCCGAGGTCTTATGGAAGTAGAAATGAAAATTCGCGGCCTCATGATGGACCCGGTCACCAACATGCCCATCGTGTTGCTCAAAGACGTAGGCGGCGACACGGTGCTCCCGATCTGGGTCGGCGTTTACGAAGCCAATGCGATCGCTCTCGAGATCGAGAAGGTCAGCACGCCGCGGCCCATGACTCACGACCTCATCAAGAACGTGCTCACCGGCCTCGACGCACTCATTCACAAAGTAGTCGTAACCGAACTCAAGGACGACACATTCTTCGCCGTCATCTGGCTGGAAAGGGAAGGGCGCGTGGTGAGCGTCGATTCACGCCCCTCGGACGCACTCGCCTTGGCTCTTCGTATGGACTGCCCGATCTTCGTCGATGACCAGGTTCTGAAGAATTCCAAGCAAGCCACCGCCCTCTCCGAGCGAGCGACCAGCGACGAACTGCGCAAACTCCTCGAAGGCCTAAATGACGACGACCTCGGCAAGTACAAGATGTAGGAAGTGAGAAGTCGGATTGCGGATGTTGAAAAGATATTTTGTCCTGCTTTCGGGCGCTCTCTCATGTGTCAGCGCCATTTACGCGCAGTCGGTGCCTCCTTCGAAGAATCCTTCGTCTCACCCCATCGCCCTGCACGAATCCAGCCGCAAAAGCATCGTCTCCGAAATGGGCGGAGCTTTTATGTTCCCGGCAAGATGCGACGCCGACGGCAATCTCTATATCCGCAAATACGCCACTGACCGTCCGTTACTTGGCCCAGTCGTGAAGATTGATGCGGAAGGGAAGCGCGTCGCGTCGTTCGATCCCGCGGCTCTCTCGCAACTCAAACTCGACCGCGCCGACGCCTACTCTCCGGCGCCGGATGGCGGACTCTACCAGATCGCCGCCGTCGGTATTGCCAAGCCGCAGATCTACGTTCTCCAGTTCTCATCCGACGGATCCCCATCGTCGCCCATTCGCCTCGATGCCGACTTCCAGCCCTATCAGTTCGCGCCTTTTGCCAATGGAAGCCTTTTGGTCTCCGGCTACCAGCGCGACGTGCAGAACCGGTCCGACCCCAAACGACCGCTCACCGCCGTCTTCTCCGCCGACGGCCGGTTGCTCACTCAAATTACTCTTGCCGACTCGCCGAAAGTGGCTAGTTCAAGCGCCAAACCCCCAACGCCGCCCGTTTCCGACCGGACTGACAAACCCGCGCCATCCGTTGACCTGTCCGACGCTGAACCTGGCGCGGACGGAAACATCTATGTCCTGCGCCGCTCATCGCCCGCGTTGATCTATGTCATTTCACCCGCCGGCCGGATTCTGCGGACGCTGCATATCACATCACCAGTTCACGACTTGATGCCAAACACTTTTCACGTCGCCGCCAACCGGGTCGCTGTTTCCTTCTGGGATGAAGGTTCGAGCACGCAGACCCTGGTCATCGTCGACGCACTGACCGGGCGCCGCATCGCAACGTACTCCGATTCGGGGTCACTCGGCCCTTCCTTCGCCTGTTATTCTGCCGACGAAGGAGTCTTCACCTTCCTGCATCTGGGAGACGGAAACTCACTGGAAGTGATTCGAGCGGAAGCGCATTGATGGGGCGCAGTCGTGGGCAGAAATGAAAATCAAAACTTGCCAAGGGCTAATTGCTAACTGCTAAATTCCCATGGACTCCGCCGAACAACTGCAACGTATCTATGTCGCCGGCTTCGAACTCCAGACCTTCGACCGCTTTCCCAAGTGTATCGGCGTGATCCGCGACAATTGTGTCGCATTGTTAGTTCCTGGCGTAGCTGGTCTTCAGATCCTGGGCACTCCCGGTTGGCGGATGGGCGAAGTCATAGGCGTGCTCACCGAAAGGGAAGGCCGCCAGGTCTTCCAGGCGAAACAAGAAATCGTCGAGGCTACGCCGGAGAGACTGGAGACGCTGAACCGCTTCCGCAACGACCTTCGAACCCTGCTGGGGAGATAGTCACCGTTGGTTCCGGTGGATGGCTTCTCAAGCTATTTCGGCCCGGAGTCATTCCTCAACTGTTCGCGCATCCACGTCATCATCGTCGGGACCACGTCATCCACGAGCTTTCCGTGGACGCTCAGCAGATGATCCCCGCCGGGGACCTCAACGTACCGGGCCATTCCCGGATGCGACTTGTTTACATTTGACGCAATCGAGCGCGCATCCACATCGCTCATGATGGAGTCGGACGTCCCACGGATGACCAACACCGGCACGGTCACCTTTTGCCATGCGTCGCCGAGGTTAAGCGCCTGGAGTTGCTGATAAAACGCGGCAGGCCGCCCATACTGTCCATCCGGGGCGTCGTACCAGAGGCCCTTCCATTCCGGATGCTGTGTCACGACCTCTCCGGGCTTCATGCCGTGAATCAGATAGAGGCTGTAGAAGTCAATGAACGCCTTCAAGTCCGAGTTCACTGTGCCCGGATTCTCGTCGCTCGCGCTTAACCGGACGCGTTCGAGTTCCAGCATATGCTCATACCAGGTGCGTCCCCAGGAACTGGCGGCAATGTAGCCGCGCACAGGATGCTGGCGGGGAATCAGCGGCGAAGTCCCGCCGCCATTGCTGAGCCCGACTACAACCACGCGCGCTGAATCAATAAAGTCATACTTGAGCATTTCATCGAAAGTCGACTGATATCCAGACATTTCCGTATTGAAGTCCGTGTGCGCACAGTCTCCCTGGCTCTCGCCAACGCCGGGTTTGTCCATTCGCACGGTCGCGTAGCCAGACTGCTCAATCAGGCTCCAGAAGATTGCTCCGAAGCCGTCGGTCCCGCCCCGCGGATATTCCACTGAATCGCAGCTGAGCCAGCCCACGAAGAAGATCACCGGAACCTTGCCGGTGGCGTTCCTGGGCCGCGTGACAAACATTCGCAGCTTGTGCCCGGCGCTGTCCTGCGCCCAGCCGTAGTTCACATCAGAATTCTGGAAGCGCTCGCGGGCTGGCGCGGTTTGGGAAAAGACAGTACAAGCGAATGTCAGGAACAGCGTAAGCCAGCAGGGTACGCGCGAGGATCGCCTAAGCATTTGGGTCCAGACTCCGGGGATCGGTGAAAGAGACGAAGCGAAGATGCGATCAGTTAGCAGAAGGTCGAAGGTTTGATAAAACTAGACATAATACCTGTTATCGGACGCTGCGATAATGACTCAATACCCGCCATTCCCAACGCTCCATCCGTCCAATCTCCCGCCATCAATGCTTGACGAGCTTGCCCAACGCTGTTGCTGCGTCTTTCAGGGCGAACTCGCCGCCCGTAAAATCGAAGTTCCCTTGCTGGCGGGTGGCGACGTGCAGCGAACCGTCGCCTCGAACCTTCACTTCTTTGAGCGAGTCGGCCGCAAAGGTGACGTGTTCGCAGCGTCCCTTGCTGTCGGCTGTGTTGCAGTCGTAGTGGCCGACCCCATCCGGGGTGATCGTAATCACGCCCGTGCAGAAGTTCTCACCGGTCCCGTGCCGGTGCTGGGCCGGAAACTTCTTGGTCTGGGCGGCCAGTTCGGCCTGGCGCCGCTGCTCCTCCATTTGTTGGTTGTAACGCTGTTGTTCCTGATGGATGTCGTCCTGCATCGAACGCAGCTCGGTGTGTTCAGGGAAATTGCTAGCTGCTTGATAGAGCTGCGCCAACGCCTGATCGTACAGATGACTTTGCCGTGCCGCGGTCACGTCCGACATCTGCTTGGCAAAGACCCGCTGCTCGATTTCGCCCGCCGCCGGATCGCCCAACGCCTTTGCCTTGCGCGCCCAGAACAGGGCACTTCCGTCCGGAGGAGTGATGTACTGCGAGGCCGAAAACGCCTGCTCCGCGTTCGCGTGTGCCTGGGCATACGATGGGCCCAAGGCCTTTGCGGGCGTCCGCTTCGGAGCTTTCGGAGGGGCAGCAGGGCCTCCACTCGATGCCGGGCTGTTCCCTGCCGGAGTGGTCGTTGTGGTGGTGTCAGCCGCTGCTGGCTGTGTGTCGGTGCTGGCGGGCTGGGCCTGCGTGTCTGGATTCGACGAGTCTGTCGTTGTTGCCGGCGGAGTCGCGGGAGGCGTGACCTGTGCCGAGGCTGGCGTGTCGGCCGCAGGAGCATTCTGTGCGCTCTGTGTTGCGGGCTTCTTCAGCACAAATTTGTAAACCAGGCCAGCTACAGCCAGAGCCAGAACGATCACCGTCGCGACAATTACAGTCGGATTGCCTGCACTGGGTCGTGATGGCGTTCCCGCCGCATCGCCCGCCGGCGCGCCCTTCTGCACTAGTCTCGGCGCCGCCACAGGCGCCACCCTGGGAGGTGTGGGTGCCGGAGCCGCTACCGGCCGCGCCTGGCCCACGACGGCCGCAGGCCTTGGCGACGGCGGTTGTGGAACCGGAACCGGCCGTGCATCCATCATCGTCGGCAACATGTCGGGAGTCACTCCGGCGCTGGGAACAACCGCGGGAGCTCCCGAGCCAACTGCTTTACCGCATGAACGGCAGAATTTCGTGTCCGCCTTGTTCTCTGTGCCGCAATTGACGCAGATCACACTGGAAGCCGCAGCCGGTGCGGCAGCCGGAGCGCTCCCCAGCGGGGCCGCACAGCTGCCGCAGAACCTGGCTCCCGGGCGCACCTCCGCTCCACATACCGGACAAACGCTGCCAGCCTGCACCGGCACCGCCGCGGCCGCGACCGACGTCCCGCAATTGCGGCAGAAACGCCCCGAACCAGCCTCTTCCGCGCACTTTGGACACTTCATTTGCTTCCTCCTACATCGGTTCTAATGCTGATCGCGCTCACAACGCGCCCTACGCTTCTTATGCGGCCACCGTCTGTCCCTTGACCAGCCTCCGTACGTTCAGCGCGATATCCACCAGCACAACAACCAATTCCGCCAGCGCGTAAAACGCGACGAGTGCGCCAAACGCGGCAATGACCATTGTGACCAGGAATACCAGGCCGGCAACGAAGCTCTGCCCGCCCATTTCGTTCAGGCCGGGAAGCGATGGCACAAGTACCCCAAGCTGCGACAGCAGAGTCATCGGACTCATGCCACTCAGCCACGTAAACAGACAGCCGCCAACGCCGAATGCGAGCGCCCCCACTGCATAGGCTTCTCCCGAGGCCCGGAACAAGATGGAAAGAATCGGGATGATCGTAAACGGCGAGTCCTCCAGATCGTGCACCGACTGGGCGCGGAACAAATAAATCTGCGAGACCGCAAAGAACGCGGCCGCCATCAGGACCGCCACGACCAGTCCGCCGATAGTCGCCGCGGCCGATGAAATCTGGAACGACGTCTTCAATACAGTGATCACCACCAGCAATCCGCCGAGCAGAACCAGCACGGCCGCGAGCCTCATCACCAGCGCTATTGCGTTTCTGATTACTTTCCCGTCAGCCAGGGCGCCGAGCACCGCGCGAGTCATCCCCATCACGCCAAATCCTGGCTTCCTGTAATCGGCAGCCACTGCCCGCGCAGCCGCTGGCACCGCCGCGCGCACCGGTTGATTGTCCTGGCGGGCGCCGCATGAAGGACAAGCTCTGTCAGAAGCACTGATATTGCCACCACATTCGGTACAAAACATATGCTCCTCCAAGAAGACAAGTTGTATGGAATGCGTTTACGAATGTGCGGGCTGACACCAGCCGTCAAGCTGGACCGCGTCGGGGGAAGGCGCGCGAATTATATCCCAAATAGAAAGGCGCCTGCCGCGTTTCCGTTCGGCAGGCACCCTTCGCACTTTAAAAAAGTTTCAACTAGGGCCGTGCGGCCCGGACGGTCGCGTGCCGCGATCCCTTTTTCGATGGCCGCGCTGGTGGAGAACACTGGGTCGCATTATCGAGTCGCTGGGTAACGACGTTGTAATACGTATTCGGTGCCGTTGTATTACCGGTCGCTCCCGGTCCGATCAGAATGCCGGCACACGCTGAGTTGATGGTGTTCTTCGTAACCTGATTGCCAGTTGCAGATCCCGTGCACGAGTCGTCGACGTGAATTCCAGCCTCGTCGGATCCGTTCACGATGTTCGTGTTCACAGTGTTGCCATTGCTGCACAGGTCAATGCCATCGAAGATGTGCGTCGCGGAAACCGTGTTCTTCGTTACAAGGCTGTTGTTGGCATTGCCGAAATTCGGGTCGCTCACCACTGCGATTCCGAACTGTGTATCGCTGACGTTGTTGCTGGTAATATTCACGCCGGCAGATGCGTATACCAGAATCCCTGCAGCCGCATCGCCAGGGTCGCCGATGTTATCTGGAGACCATACGTCCGAGCCGACCGTATTCTTGGTGATGTTGCCGGCCGCGCCGAATCCGATCTGAATCGAGTTCTGCGCCGCGCCTGTGGTTGGTCCGACTCCGATTACGCTGTTGCCGGTGATCGTTACATTGGTGCCGCCTTCGTTGCCGGTGATCCCGTTCTTCGCATAGCCTTCGACATGGTTGGAGCTGATGGTCACAACCGATCCGCCGCCACCGCCGCTCTGCGCGAAAATTCCCAATCCAGTCTGGCAACCCTCAAAGCCAGGGCTGGGAGTCGAATTGAGAACCGCAACGCGTGTGATTGTGCCCGAAGCGTTCTGAAAATAGATGCCAATCGGATTGAGTCCGCAGGTAGCAATCTGACTGTTGTTTCCGTCCACTGTGATGTTGGTGATCGTGACTGCGGTGGCTGGCGCCTGCACCAGCAACTGTGCCGCAATCGGATTCCCGGTCGCAAGGCTGGCGGTATTCTGAACCAGTCCGCCCGCCGGCGATGTGATGATGGCTGCGCCCTGATTAGCCGCCGCGATTCCCTTGAGAGTCACGTTCTTATTCACGACCACCTGTTCCGGATAAGGCCCAGGGCAGACTTCGATCAGCGATCCTGCGGTTACGGCATTGACTGCCTGTTGGATGGTTGGGTATGAAGGCAAGGTCGGCTTGCAATTCCCTACTGCTGAAGTTTGAGCAGCCGCCGACAACGACAAACAAATGACTCCTGAGGCCAAAGCAATTTTCAAGAAGCGCATAGACTCCTCCTGCTGAGATTTTTCTTAAGGGGCCCAATACGAGACGGGAACTATCAACGGCTGATGTGAAAAGACCGCGATAAGTATAGCGCAACTCATCGATCGCCAACGGTCGTGAGAGCTACCAACTCAAACGGAAAAAATTCCAATTCAGGAAAAACCCGGGATGAGGGTCGGCTGCGGGCTGCGCAAACTCCGTTCAAGACCCCCTACACGTCAGTCCTGCGCGAACACAATCCCGGGATGAAACAGCGTGCCTGCGATGCGCGTGCCGATCGCAATCAGATCGCGCTGCCCCTCAAACACCTTGACCAGTTTTTCCTGCGACAATTCCGGCAAATTCACTGCCCTCCCACTCCGAATCATCGCCGCATTCTGCTCTGTGGCCGTCACGGACGGGAATTGCGGCAGCAACATTCGCGGATGAATTGCCAATTCCTCCACTCTTCCCTGCTCTGCCGCCTGCATCAATTCTTCCAAGGTATGCGCAGCGACAATTCCAAACTCCGCCACTGCAGTCCGTCGCAGCGATTTCAAGTGAGCGCCGCAGGCCATTTTCTGTCCCAGGTCGTGCGCCACCGAACGCATATACGTGCCCGACGCGACCCGCGCGCGAAAACTACAGCAGTTGCCGTCGATCGAGAGCATTTCGAACTCCTTGATCTCAACCTGCACCGGATCGAGGGTGACTTCCAGTTTCCGGCGCGCCAACTTGTAGGCCCGCACTCCGGCAACTTTCTTTGCCGAATAGGGAGGCGGCACTTGCTGAACGATCCCGACAAACTCGCGCGCAAGTCGTCGCAGATGTTCAAGATCGAGATCGACGTCGCTCTCCGGACTGGTTGCTTCCCCGTCCGCGTCGTAGGTGTCCGTGGAAAATCCGAAATGAATCACACCCTCGTAGCACTTCTCCGAATGTAGATAAAATTGCGCCAGCCGCGTCAGGCTGCCCGTGACCACCGGCAGAACTCCGGTAGCCGCAGGATCCAGAGTTCCGAGATGTCCCACTGACTTCTGTCCCAGGATTCGCCGCACGCGGTTCACCACGTCATGCGAAGTCAGACCCGACGGCTTGTCGACCACCACCACGCTATTCATAAGGATTGGTAATTTGTGAACGGGTACTGATATTGATACTCTGGTGAAGGTCGTCGACCGGGCGCTCGCTGGTTTCAACTGCCTATTACAAGCTACCAGATTCTCAATTAAATGATTCCCCTCCGCGACGACCAGCCATGCTACTCCACACCGTTCATCAACTATTTTCTGATCATATTGAACGTGCTGGTATTCCTGTGGGAGTTCTCCGTCGGGATGCAGAGTAGCGGCACTCTGAATGGCTTCATTTCTGAATTTGGGGTGGTGCCGCGCCACACGGTCGCCGTCCTTACCGGGCACTCCTACGACAGTCTGGCAACGGCGATTTTGCCGTTCTTTACCTCCATGTTTTTACACGGAGGTTTTTTTCACGTTGCCGGGAACATGCTCTTTCTCTGGATTTTCGGCGACAACGTTGAGGACTACCTGGGCCACTTCCGCTATCTGTTGTTTTATCTGGTGAGTGGGATCGCCGCCGCCTTGTCGCAGATCATCCTCAATCCAAACTCCGCGATCCCCACGGTTGGAGCGAGTGGTGCGATTGCGGGCGTGATGGGCGCTTATTTTATTCTCTATCCGAAAGCACGAGTACTGGTATGGTTTCCGCCCATCTTTTTCTTCCACGTGCCGGCATGGCTCATGCTCGGCTACTGGTTCCTGGTCCAGTTCTTCATGGGTACCGCATCCTCGATCGCCGTGACATCCCAAACCACAGGTGGAATAGCATTCTGGGCGCACGTAGGAGGATTTGTAGTCGGCGTACTGATGATCAAGATATTCTCGGAACGCCCACAGAGGCATCGCTATGGGGCATGGTAGGACTGTCGACTCGCCGGCTGCTCTACGCCCGTGGCTCCGTCGCCGGGCCCGGTGGCAATATCTCTATCTCTGGCTCATGCGGATTCATCCGTTGCCGCGTCACGTACCAGACTGCGGCCGTCCACGTCGGAAACATATCCAATCCTGGAATCAATTCCGCTGCCAGCGAAGGCAGAAACGCCCAATGCCATCCCAACAACGCCACCAGGACAATGCCAACGATCACGTCCAGCACGGAATCTGCGGGTGACACCGCGCCCTCGACAAAAATTGGAAATCCGACAATCTGGATTGCATCCGCCGCTATTGCAACGAGCCACGCGAGCCGATGCTCCCATGACTTCAGTGATCGGGAAGTATCCATCGAAGCCATATCGTCCCGCCTAAAAATTGCCTGATTCGATCATGAGTCTGCACCCCGCGCATTAAGCCAGATCTTTTATTTTATTTGCCGTAGCCGCTCCTCACACTCCATTTGTCCGTTGCCGGATCAGCGACAAAAACTCCGTCCGCGTCTCCTGCTCTTCGCGGAAACATCCGAGCATCGACGACGTAACTGCCGCCGAGTGTTGTTTCTCGACTCCGCGCATCATCATGCACAAATGGCGCGCCTCGATCACTACGCCGACGCCCTGCGGCTCGATCGTCTTCTGAATCGTCTCTGCAATCTGCGTCGTTAAACGTTCCTGAATCTGCAAACGGCGCGAGAAAATCTCGATCAGACGCGGAATCTTGCTCAGCCCGATCACTTTTCCTTTAGGGATGTAGGCGACATGCACCTTGCCGAAAAACGGCAGCATGTGGTGCTCGCACAAGCTGAACATTTCAATGTCCTTGACGATGACCATCTCATCGTAAGTGACCGTGAACAGAGCCTTCCGCAATAAAGCTTCCGGATCTTCCTTGTATCCGCGGGTGAGAAATTCATTGGCTTTGTGTACGCGCTCCGGAGTTCGCGTCAGCCCTTCGCGATCAGGATCCTCCCCGAGGCGTATGAGCATCTCGCGCACCAACTCTTCGTAGCTGGCGCTTGTCAGTGTGGTCGGTTGGATCGTCGATTTCATAGTTGGTCGGAGCAGTTGATCGGGTCGCGAGCCGTCTGGCAACAGCGGTTGTGAACGACAAGCGACCGACGACTAACGACGCTCTTCTCCCGAATACTCGAACGAGTTCATCATCGTCTCTTCGATGCGTACTCTTTCAAGATGCGCTCTCTCGAACCCACGCTTCACGATTTCGTAGATTGCTATGCAAAGATTTTCCGTAGTCGGTACGTTATTCGAGAATTCTTGCATCACGTTCAAATTCTGGTGGTCGTACCGTTCCAGAACATGCTGACGCACGAACGAATCCAGGTCGACCAGGTTGCAAACCATTCCGGTCTGCGGGTCTACCGGTCCGCTTACTGTGATCGCAATCGTATAGTTGTGCCCGTGCCCATGCGGATTGTTGCATTTGCCATAGACTGCGCGGTTCTGCTCGACCGACATCGCGTCGCTGTGCAGGCGGTGCGAAGCTGAAAACATGTAGCGCCGGGTCAGGTGCGCCTTCATGCTTCACCATAGAAATCCACGAACAAATCCGGCGTCTCGTACACTCGCACTCGATGAAGTTGCGCAGTGTTGAGTTTACTCACTAACCGTTGCCAGATCGCAATCGCAATGTTCTCGGTAGTCGGAATGAGTTTCGCAAACTCCGGCACTTCCTTGTTTAGATGCCGGTGATCCAGAGCATCCAGCACTTCCCTGTTCATGATGTCCTTTAATTGCTTCAGGTCCACCACAAATCCCGATTTCGGATCCACCGCGCCCTTCACCGTGACTTCCAGCGTGTAGTTGTGCCCGTGCCCGTTCGGGTTGTTGCACTTACCAAAAACGCGCAGATTCTCTTCCGGCGAAAAGGCCGGATTGTGATAGAAATGCGCCGCCGAAAATTCAGCCTTGCGTGTCAGATAAATCATAAGAGCAGTGGCCAGAGGTCAGTTGCCAAGTCCTAGAAACCATCGTGCGAAAGCGCGGCTTGCCGCGTCTCCGTTTCTTACTACAAAGACGCATGAGGACGATCTGGCGCCATCAAAGATGCGGTGCCAGGATCGGCCGTGTTTTCATTCCCTCTGGAGCGATGCGACTTGCCTTCATACTTCCGTCCCTTCCAGGGAACGCCGCCTCGCCGGTGCGCGCTCTGCGACCGCAGTAGCAGATACGCAAACATCGGATAACCAAACATTGCACCCAGAATTTCCATATCCGACGTGACGTTGGCTCTTCGCAATCGAAACATCAAGAAGAGAGGCGCGAGCGCGGCAACCGATTTCCATACCCAGAACGTGCCCGGTCGCACGATCCACAGAGAAAGAATGGCAACCCAAGCCACTCCCCATGCGGCCAGCATTTTCGTCGCGAGCCAACCGGGCTTGGGAAAAAGCAGCACGAGATTCTTGGTCCACCCTTCGCGCAATTGAGCAAAACTCCTGTACATACGAGTCCGCACCGCTTTGGCAGCATAGCGGAATCGAATCCTCCGCCCGGAAGTCTTAAATACTTTGGCAAGCGCAACGTCCTCGAGCAAACTGCTCGCGACTGCTGCGTGTCCTCCGACTGCTTCGTACGCCTCGCGCCGCACGAGGATGTACTGGCCATTCGCCGCCGCTATCGGCGACTCCGGATCCGAAACCTTCTCAGGCGGATACTGCCGGGCGAGTTCGGCAAATACCACGGGCATCGTCGCCAATTCCCAGATTGTCACCGCAATCTGCTCCGGCGAATACGACAACATGTCGACCCGATTCTCCTGCGCCTCAATCACCGCTTGCGCCAGCGATCCCGGCAGATGAACAGTATCGGCGTCCGTAAACAGCAACCACTTCCCTCGCGCCACTCGCGCTCCGGCCCCAACGGCGTTGTTTTTCCCGGTCCAATTCGCCGGAAGCGGCCCGGGAGAAATCACCCGAACTGCTGAAAAGCTCTCCGCAATGGAGCGTGTCCGGTCGGTTGACTGATCGTCAACCAGAATAATCTCGAACGTGATGCCCGTCTGCGACACCAGCGACCGCAGGCAGTCCCCTAGGCACACTTCTTCGTTGCGGGCGGGAACAATGATCGAAACCTCAGTCGTGGCTGGGACCGCAGCATCCATAAGGATTTCCGCTATTATAGCGGGGTGAGACGAACTGCCCCTGTTCTTGTCATTGGATTTCTGGCGGCTCTGATTGGATGCTACAGCGGCTCCCGTCCGCCCCGAATCGGCCAGAACGCCCCCGATTTCACCGTCCAGGACTCTGACCACTCCGTTACCCTCAGCCAGTTTCGGGGCCAGGTGGTCGTCCTGAACTTCTGGGGATCGTGGTGCGCTCCCTGCATCGAAGAAACTCCGACGCTGATCCAGATGCAGGCGAAGCTGAAGAAGAACGGGGTCACCGTTCTCGGCGTCAGCATCGATGAGAACGATGCCGCGTACCACAAATTTCTCACGGATTTCGGCGTAAACTTCGTGACCGTCCGCGACGATGCCCGGAAGACTCCCGACACCTACGGTACCTTTCGCTGGCCGGAAAGCTACATCATCGATCGCAACGGAGTAGTCCGCCGAAAGTTCATCGGCGCAGTAAACTGGAACAGCACGGAAATCACCGACTATCTTTCGAAGCTCTAGTGGTCGAGTCCTCGAGACATTCTCGGCGTGTCAGCGGTCTGGAAACTACAGCCTCACCCTCCGCAGCCGCAAAGAATTCGCAATCACCGACACGGAACTGAAACTCATCGCCGCCGCCGCGAGAATCGGACTGAGCAAAAGTCCAAAGAACGGATACAACACGCCTGCCGCAATCGGCACGCCGATCGAGTTATAAATAAATGCAAAAAACAGGTTCTGCCGGATATTGCTCATCGTCGCCCGACTCAGCTTTCGCGCTCGCAGAATTCCCTCAAGGTCTCCTTTAAGCAGCGTGATGCCGGCGCTCTCCAGCGCAATGTCGGTACCGGTGCCCATGGCGATACCAACATCCGCTTGTGCCAACGCCGGGGCATCGTTGATGCCATCACCGGCCATGGCAACAACGCACCCTTCTTCTTGAAGGGCGTTCACAATCTCGGTTTTTTGAGCGGGTAATACTTCCGCCTTGAAATCGTCGATCCCAACGAGACGGGCTATCTCCTGCGCCGTCGCCGGATTGTCGCCGGTCAACATCACCAGACGAATCCCCAGGGCTTTTAACTCGCGCAAGGACGCGGCCGCATTCGCCTTGATCGGATCCATGATGGCAATATGTCCGGCATACTGCCCATCGACCGCGACGTAAACGTGTGTGGCCGCCGGCCCGCCCGACACCACTACTCCGTGGTTTCGTCCGTTTCCGAAAACGCCTATGTCGGTCATCAGCGCGCGATTGCCGACCGCGAGACGCTTTCCATCCACCGTGGCCTTCACGCCCGTGCCCGCCAGATATTCGAAACCGGTGGCGTCCGAGAACCTGACACTCTGCTTGCCGGCCATCTCGACAATCGCCGCCGCCAATGGATGTTCACTCGCGCGCTCCACGCTGGCCGCGAGACGCAACACTTCTGCATCGCTGTAGGAGACGACCTTCGGCTTCCCTTCCGTCAGCGTTCCGGTTTTGTCGAAGACGATCGTGTCGACCTTCTCCACCATCTCCAGGGCCTCGGCGTTCTTGATGAGAACCCCCGCGTTAGCGCCGCGACCCGTGCCCACCATGATCGCCATGGGCGTAGCCAGCCCCAGCGCACATGGGCAAGCAATGATCAGCACCGCGACAGCATTCACGATGGCATGCGCAAAGCGGGGCTGCGGACCAAATACTGCCCACGCCAGAAATGTCAGCACCGCGATTGCGATGACCGCTGGAACAAACCACCCCGCCACCCGGTCCGCCAATCGCTGAATCGGAGCCCGCGTGCGCTGCGCCTGGCTTACCAGACACACGATCTGCGCCAGCATCGTCTCGCTCCCGACGCGTTCGGCGCGCATCACCAGCGAACCGTGGCCGTTCACCGTTGCGCCGATCACTCGTGACCCCGGTATCTTCTCGACCGGAATCGACTCGCCCGTGATCATCGACTCATCGACCGCGCTCGTGCCTTCCAGCACCTGACCGTCGACCGGAACCCGCTCGCCCGGGCGCACCCGCAATTTGTCACCTGACTGCACATGCTCCAAAGGTACGTCGTGTTCCGACCCGTCCGCGGCCATCACCCGCGCCATCTTTGGACTCAAATCCAGCAGCGCCCGGATCGCGCTCGACGTATGGCTGCGGGCGCGCAACTCCACAACCTGGCCCAGCAGTACCAACGTGACGATCGCCGCCGCCGCTTCAAAATAGACGTCGGGCCGATCGGCCATCGTGCGGAACGACTCCGGAAAAATTCCCGGAAACACGGTGGCGATTACGCTGAACAGATAGGCGACGCCTGTGCCCATCGCGATCAGCGTGAACATATTTGTACTGCGGTTGACGACAGACGTCCATCCACGCTGAAAGAATGGCCAGCCGCCCCACAGCACCACCGGCGTCGCGAGTATTAGTTCCAGCCATGGTAGAGACGAACTCCATGGCGACTTCATCAACCAGCCGGGCGAGAACATGCCGCCCATCGCCACGATCATTAATGGCACGGTGAGCGCCGCGCTAATCCACAACCGCCGCGTCATGTCGCGCAGTTCCGGATTCTCTTCCTCGCCAGCAGTGACCGTGCGGGGTTCGAGCGCCATCCCGCAGATCGGACAACTCCCCGGCCCGGGCCTCACGATCTCCGGATGCATGGGGCAGGTCCATTCCGTCCTGATAGCAGGCAGCGCCGGGCTTTCCGGTTCCAGCGCCATCCCGCACTTCGGACAAGGCCCCGGCCCCTCCTGCCGCACTTCCGGGCACATCGGACACACGTAGATTCGGGTGTCGCTCTTCCCTGCCGTCCCAGGCTTGCCTTGGGTCGGCGCGGGAGCGATCCCGCCCACCATGCTGAGCGACGTGAGTTTCGACCCCATCGGCGCCGGTGGCGAAGAAAGAACTTTTTCCGGATTCGCCTGAAACTTGGCGAGACACGCCGCGCAGCAGAAAAAGTACTCGCGACCGCCAAACGAAGTCTTGAACTTCGCCGCAGCCGGATCGACCTTCATCCCGCAGACGGGATCGACAACTCGTTGCGCTTCCGATTTTTCAGTTTGAATAGGGTCCATTGCTCACGCTTGCCAGAAGTCGGCCAAATGCCCCTTGGCGGATTCCGGGCCTTATTAGATACTCAAAGGGTAAACTGCGAAGCTTTCATTTGGGGAGAGAACAGATGACGTATCTGGAAGTCGCGTATCACTACCAGTCCCAGCCCGGAGAAAAGGAACTGCGCGCACTCGACAGCGTCCGCGAAGTCTACGGCATCCAGGGCACGTGGTTTGAAGAGAAGGAGCACATCGTCCGAGTGGTTTTCGACGCCTCCCGCCTGAATGAAGATACCGTAGCCCGCCTCCTGCGCGAAGCCGGCCTGGATATTACAGACAAGCTGACTCTGGCCTGATTTTTTGGGATCGCCGGTGAAATCGTAGTGTAGCCCAAGTCACGACAAGTTGGCGGAGTCTGTAAGCGGGGCGCACTGGCCCGGAAAAAGCTATGAGCTGAATGCTGATTGCTATAGGCTGCTTTACCCACACCCCGCCCCGCACCCAAGAGTCTTGATTCGGGTGATCGGGGGAAGGCTGTCGGGAAGCGAAGCGGAGTGTATTTCGACGAAACGGAAATGCAAAGGGGCACCCGGATCTACCTCTGGCCGAAGTTTGTTCCGAGTACCCCGTTGCGCGCCACTTCGTCTGCCTTGAGTGAAGCACCCCGCGTGCCATTGCTAAACCCTTGGTAACTTTCAGAAGACCGGATCCCCATCGGGTAGGTTTTGCGCCCCGCTGGAAACTTTTACTCTTGCCCGGAGGGGTTGGTAAGAGGCCCGACCTTGCACAATTGGCGCGGCTTTTGGCGGGATATCGAACCTGGCGTTCTGTCTCTGAAAATGACTCGTCGAGATAAGTGATTTTCCGCAACTCCTGTTTTCTCATCGAAGTAGGTGGATCAGCTGAATCTACTGCATGAGGTTCGCGGTCGCAGGGGATCTCGCTTGGGACTTCTTCGCCGATAGGCGGGAACCTAATTCTCACATTGCAGACCAAGCGTGGTGGATGAGCTTTCCACACTCGGCACAATGGCAATCGGCGTCGTCCCAACTCCCCCCGTGGGTGCGCATTTCGCCTTCAGTCGAGCCGCAGTCTGGACACGGTGTTTCTAGCGAACAATGGAATTCTCGGCCAAGCTTGCGAGCAGCCTGAACAACGCTGTATTTGGGGTAACCATCGGTATCATCCGCGATCTCCAAACCAACCGCCCGTATGGCCGCGTCAAGCCGTTGACTGGTAGCGTACAAGCGCAAGTTGATCGCACGATGCCTCATCAGTTGCAAATCGGAAGCAAATTGCGCCAATTCATCGGACTTCTTGGCCTGAGACATCAGTCTGTCTCCACTTCCTTAAAAGTGGTTATGCACTTCCGGGCCGGATCGCTACGCTGGGGCCGAACCAAAGTTGCGCTAAGTGTATGCTCCAAACTTGGGGAATACCACTTGTGGGCGGTGAAGGTTATCACTTCAACCGCCTCAGTGCTAAGTGCCTGATGCTAGAAGGAAAAAGAATGGTGCGCCCTGAGAGATTCGAACTCCCGACCTTCTGGTTCGTAGCCAGACGCTCTATCCAGCTGAGCTAAGGGCGCGATACAAACGAGCAGACCAAAATTATACCAGCCCTTGATATTTCCGCCGAACCGTTTTGCCGGAGGCGCTCATCGATCGACCGTGCACACGCTCACGCGGTTCACGATCAGTCCGGTAACGTTTGGACAGGCGCAGCGTCAAAGGTGCATGCCGACTTCGATGCCACTGTGGTACGAAGCGGGTTGGGGCTTGGCAGGTAGCGCATACAATCATTCCGGGAGAAAACACCGTGAAGCGTGTTCTGAAGTCCATTCTATGGATCACCGGCCTATGCGCTTGCACATTCTTCTCGGCCAGCCTCGCTGCTCAGGTGAGTCCCTACAAAGACGGCACTCCCGGGGTGACCGGTTACCGCTCCGAAGTGTTGGCCGAAGTGATGATCCAGCAGGACAAGTTTCTCCGCCTCGCCGAAGCCATCCCCGCCGACAAATACACCTGGCGTCCCTCGCCCGACGTGCGCTCCGTCGCCGAAGTATTTCTGCACGTATCGGCTGCGAACTTCAATCTCTACAAACTGGTTGGTACACCGCCGCCCTCGACTTTTGACGTGAAGACTCTGGAGAAATCCACCACCGACAAAGCCAAGGTGATTGCCACGCTGAAAGACTCGTTCGATCACGCGCGCAAAGCCATCACCGCCATGCCCGATGCCAACCTCGAAAAGTCCCTGGACTGGTTTGGCGGGAAGAACACGCAGCGCGGCATCCTGCTGTTTATCGTTCGGCACGCCGCCGAACACCTCGGACAATCCATCGTCTACGCGCGTTCAGTCGGAGTCACTCCTCCCTGGACGGAGGATGCGCAAAAGGCGCAAAAGCAAGAGTCCGCCGGGAAGGCAAAGCAGTAGAAGGCTAAGTCGAAAGATGCGCGGCAGGATGGGCTGGACAGCCTCGGGAGCGCACCGCTGGATGAACGGACGGACGGTTATTTCGAGCCCGGTTTCTTCACCAGATTAGTATGGCTAGCCACGCAACGCCACTGCCCGTCGGACGACGATATCCACGTATCGGTGAAGCGCCCGTAGTGATCAAATGGCTTGCCGCGAGTCGTGCCTTTGGCGTGATACGCGCCCGTCACAATCGCGAATCCCGGATAGAAGTACACGTCCACACCGTCGTTCGCGACCATTGTCGTCTCGGTTGCAGGGTCCTTGCTGTCCGCGATGAACTGGGATTTATTGAACAGAGTCCCGTCCCAATCGGTATAGACGAACTTATCTCCGATAAGGCGGTTCAAGGCTTCGCCATCGCGATGAATTTGCGCCTGATTCCAGGCGTTCTCCAGCGCGATGATCATACTGCGATCGGATTTCTCCGAGGCCAGCGCGAGACCGGCCAAGAGCAGCGTGCAGAAGAGAACTAGAATTCCTAAAAGCGACTTCATAACTACTACTCCCGGCTTCGAAGAAGCCGCTGTGACTTGTAGTCAATTCTAGAAGGACACTTCTTTTCGCCCTAATTACCCACGTAATGGAATGACTCTCACTGTCACAAGCGAACCAAGTGTTTGGTAACATTTATTCCGCTTTCGCAACGCCATCATCTTCCCACTCATAACCGCACGCATCGCACGTCCACTCATACCTCGAGGTAGAGTCCGGCACCAATCGCCCCAGAACAACGTCCGTCGACCGGCATCGCGGACACTTCACAACCACCTCTTCCGGCTCCTCTACCACCTCGGGCTCGGGCTCATCCACAGGTGCATAGCTCTGCAAGGCCTGTTGCGCCCAGTACCTGCCAATCCTCATGATTTGAACGCTGACGCCCTGGCTGAAATCTGACGTGACTCGTTCCATAGCGGGAGCTTTCTCCGGCCCCATAAAAAACGGAATATCCGCCCGATTCAGCAGCCACTCGATCTGTCGTGCATCCGCCAGGCTCCACACGGTGCGGATTTCGACCAGGGCGCGCTCTTCCGCGTATGGGTCTTCCTCGCCGTCTTGATGAGAATCAGGGTCAGGACGGTCAGGTTTTGGCGGAGGGAGGTACTCTTTTGGGTCCTCTTCCGGCGGGATGATCAACTTGCGGTAGGAAATTTCTTGCGTCAGCGCCTGCTGCGCCAGATCCGTCAGCTCGGATCGCTGCCGGGCCAGCGCTACCAGCTCCGGGTCACGCATCTGGTGATAGCGCTCGGCAAGTTCTCGCCACTCTCCCGCTGGGTCCACGGCTGACATGGCTCAGAATCTTATACCGGCGTTCAACACCGTCTGGAAACTAACTCACAGCTGCCATCACCGCGCCCTTCACCCTCTCAAACGCCTCCGACCGTGGATCAATAAAATCAAAGTGGCCTGCCTTGGCGACTTCGATCAATTCCACGTGCTCACCTGCCCTCTTCTTCTGCGCCACATAGTCCCGGCTAAAAACCACCGGCACCGTATCGTCCTCTGTACCGTGCAGGACCCACTGACGCGCATGCGCAATCTTCAACTCTGTCGGATCCGCTTCACGATAGTGTTCCGGAACATCCGCAGGCTTGCCACCCAGAAATTCCACAACAGCATCGTTGCTCAGATGAAGCGAGAACGCCTTTTGTAAATCCACCACGCCCGCAAGTGAAATGGCGTTTGTGAGTGAATCCTCATGCGCCGCCAGGCACAAGGCGAGTTGGCCGCCAGCGGAATGTCCCATTGCCGCGAGCCGTCTCACGTCCAGCTGGAATCGGGAGTGTTCCTGGAGAACGAATTGATAAGCCGCCCGGAGGTCGGCAAACGTACCGGGCCATCCGCCACCGTCATTGCCAACGCGGCGATACTCCACATTGAACGTTGCCACGCCCGCCACCCGCAACGCCTCGCATAAATGTCCGGCATGAGCGAGGTCATACTTGGCCCGCCAGAACCCTCCGTGGATATTGAGCAGGACGGGAAAAGGCGCCTTCCCTTTAGGAAGGCGCACATCGAGAAACTGATTCGGATCAGCCCCATAGGCCACGCTCCGATCCGCTGCCGGCGGGGTCATTGTAAGAATATCGTCAGCCGACATGATTGAGCTTGGCACCGCGAAAATTTCCAGTCGAGACGAGAGACCAAGGATTGACGCGTCTCCTCCCTGCACGGACGGGCGGCAGCCGTCCGCTCAGCCTTCCTTCAATTTCAGCTTGCTCTTGTTCTCTTCCAGGAAATTCTTCAAATCGGGCGACGCATCCAGCAGACGGTTCCACTGTTCGTAATAGAGCGTCACCGGGAAGCGCCCCAGTCCATACACGCTGACGCCGCCCTTTTCTCCCACACGGAATTCCAGTGTCCCGCTGCGTTTCTTGTCCGCCTGTTTTTCAAGCGTTTCCAGTCGTGCCTTCAGCTCTTCATAAGTAGGTTCTGTCATAAGATGACCTCGGGATGAACTCGAACAAATTTTGACCTCCTCATCATAGGGCGACGAGAGTCTTTTCGTCGACTGGGGTCCGGAACCAGGGCCCACGATCGCCTTGAGTTATACCTCGCGCCCGCGGTTCAGGCTTTTTTGACCGCTAGAGCAATGCTAGAATACCGCCCATTAGGTGTACTTGGGGAAAGGGGTCACGCCGTTGCAGTTCCGAGAGGAAAGCCCCCTCTGCAATCTGGCTTCGAACCTCTGACCTTACAGGGGGCGTGATGTCCAAAACAGTTCAGAATTCTCTGCTCGAGAAAATTTCTGTGCTGATCATTCTCGGAATTCTCGCAGGAGCCGTTGGCGGCCTGGGTATCGGACTGATTCAGATGAAAACCTCGACGCCAAGCGCGGCCCGGTAATAGCACTTTCGGATGACCCCGGCGTTGCCCTCGAGCGGCGCCGGATGGTAGTCTGACTTGGCAGGGGCGCGCAGAGTTCACTGAGCGCAATGCAGGTCATTCCTCAGTGCGGGAGTAGTTCAGCGGTAGAACGCCAGCTTCCCAAGCTGGATGTCACGGGTTCGATCCCCGTCTCCCGCTCCATCCATCCGGCGCGTACTTAGCGCGCAGTCATGAGGTCCTGTTTCCCCGCCCTTCATCCGAGACACACTTCATGTACCGGATGGCCGATGTGGGCTTTCCGGCGCAACCATTTGCCATCTCCGCTGCGCTCTCGTAAGATGCCCGGTCAGAACCAGTTCCCATCCGGAGTAACGAATGCGCAAGAATCCCCCGCCCTATTCCCGCCGCAACTTTCTCCGCGCCGGACTCGCTTCTACTGTCGCCACGGCCGCGTACCCCGCACTTGCCGCGGCTGCGGATGACCAGAATCCCAACGTGATCCCCCGCGAGTTCGAACTCGACGAACTCACGATCGACGATCTGCAGCAAGCGATGCAGTCCGGAAAATATTCCGCGCGCAGCCTGACAGAAAAATATCTTGCGCGCATTCAGGACATCGACAAGGCCGGCCCGCGCATCAACAGCGTGATCGAAGTCAATCCCGAAGCCCTCGAAATCGCCGAGGCCCTGGACCGAGAACGTAAAGAAAAAGGCCCGCGCGGCCCCCTGCACGGCGTTCCCATCCTGATCAAAGACAACATCGACACCGCCGACAAGATGAACACTACTGCTGGATCGCTGGCACTGCTCGGGTCAACTCCCCCGAAAGACGCGTTCGTCGCCGGTCAGCTTAGAAAAGCTGGATCGGTGATCCTGGGAAAGACCAATCTGAGCGAGTGGGCCAACATGCGCAGTTCCCATTCCACCAGCGGATGGTCGGGCCGCGGCGGCCTCACTCGTAACCCGTTTGCCCTGGATCGTAATCCTTGTGGATCAAGTTCGGGCACCGGCGCGGCCGTTTCCGCGAATTTGTGCGCCGCCGGAGTCGGCACCGAAACCGATGGCTCCGTGGTCTGTCCATCTTCCGCCAACGGACTCGCCGGCATGAAGCCAACCCTCGGACTCATCAGCCGCAGCGGCATCATCCCCATCGCCCACAGCCAGGACACCTCCGGCCCCATGGCCCGCACTGTGCGTGACGTGGCGATTCTTCTCAGCGCGATGGCCGGCCCCGATGCCGAAGATGTAGCCACCGCCGCCAGTGCAGGCAAGCTGCAGCCCGATTACACAAAGTTCCTCGACCCCAACGGATTGAAAGGCGCGCGCATCGGCGTAGTCCGAAAATATTTCGGATTCAACGATGCGGTCGATCAACTCATGAATACCCTGATCGACGAGATGAAGCGCGCCGGCGCCGACATCACCGACCCCGCCGACATTCCCACGCTGGGCAAGTTTGACGACACCGAACTGCTGGTACTCCTGTACGAACTCAAAGCCGACTTGGCCGTCTATCTGGCGCGGTTGGGTGATTCAGCGCAAGTGAAATCGCTGAAAGACGTGATCGACTTCAACGACAAGCACATCGCCAAAGAGATGCCCTATTTCGGTCAGGACCTGTTCATCAAGGCCGAAGAGAAAGGCCCCCTCACGACGAAAGAGTACGTCGACGCCCTTACCAACAATCACAAACAGACACGCGCCGATGGCATCGACTTCGTCATGGACAAATTCAAACTCGACGCACTAGTCGCCCCCACTGGCGGCCCCGCGTGGCTCACGGACCTCATCAACGGCGACCACTCCGCCGGAGGTAGTTCCAACGCGGCCGCCGTGGCCGGATATCCCAACATCAACGTCACTGGCGGATATCTCTACGGACTGCCGGTCGGAATCTCATTCTTCGGACGCGCCTGGAGCGAGCCCACTCTGTTGAAAATCGCCTACGCCTTCGAACAACTCACCAAAGCCCGGCAGAAACCGCTGTTTCTGCCCTCGATTCCAATGGGCGCTTAGCGCCCATCGTGTCATCGCGACGAACTTTCTTTCGATCCCACCTCAATCAACCGTTTCGTTAGCAACACCAGTCCGAAAATCTGGGTCCACTCGGAGACGATATTGCCGACCACCTGTCCCCACTTGCTGCCCGGATCCATGCCGCGAAATGCCGCTACCCAACCGACGCCTGTCACCAGCAGAAAAATACTCAGCGAGTGTTCGCGTAGAAACTCCAATACGGCGGACGGCAACATTCCCTTCGGCTTTTTGCTTTCGGACGATCCCTTTTCGTAAAGATACTTCGTCATCAGGATCGTCACGAAGACCCCCGTCCAGTCTGCGATTGCATTTCCAAAGAAGGACCCGAAATGAGTCGCGGGGTCGGACCGCGAGTAAAGCGCAATCAACAAAATCACGATTCCCGCGGCCGACAGGCTCAAGGAGTGCTCGCGCACAAAATTCCTTTGCGTTGGCGTCTGCTTCATGAGACTACTCTAGTTGAATCTCCTCCCCGTCTCGTTATGCTCGGTTAAAAGACTTCGCGTCGCTACAGCGCGTGAAGACTTTCCCTACCCTCTTCACGGTATGGCTTCATCAAACAGGCACCTGCTAGGGTTTGTTTTTGTAACCCGCAAGCACAAGACGGTGTTCAATTGTGAACAGACCCAACGACAGCGACGATTTATGGTCATCGTCAAGCGTCGTACTCCAAAGGCCGGTGTCACAGGACTTTACTTACATCACTGTTTAAGGAGGACACTATCCCGATGCGACGTGATTGGAAAGACTTACTATTCGGAACCACGTCCCTGGTTGCCGCAGCGTTAGCGGCATTCCTGCTGTTCGCCTCCCCGCCGCTAGTCCGCGCCGATGAGCGCGATTGCCAGCGCCGCATTGTTCACGCAGATCACAAGCTCGACCAGGCCGTTGCCCATCATGGCTATCAAAGCAGGCAAGCCGAACGCGCCCGCAACGATCTCCGCGAAGCCCGTGAGCGCTGCTGGGGCGCCGACCATCGCTGGTGGGATGAACACGAACGGCGTTGGCACACCGAGCGCGATTGGGATGACCACGATCACGATCATGACCACCACTAAACTTTGACGTCGGGAGTTTTCGACGATTCCCGCGGACACAAACTCCGGGAGCCGTGCCCCTGCATGGCTCCCGGAACCCCATCTCTGGTGAGGATCGAACCATGGACAAGAAAGACATCAATTCCCCGGCTTTAACGGCCAACTTCCTGTTCTGGGTTTGCGGAGTCGGTGGTTTGTTGCTCATTGCCCTGCTTGGCCGCTACGTCTGGAAAGTGTTCTAGGAAGCCAGCCCTGACCGGCTGCAAACGCTCTGAGCTTCCCTCCCGCGGCATCGTAGGAACCCACTAAATCCCGCTTGACAGATTTTCCCATTTATATATAACCTAGTAGTTATGCAACCACATGGTTATGCTCCTGGCGCGCTGGATGCAACCTTCGCTGCGCTCGCCGATCCAACTCGCCGGGCGATCCTCGCTCGGCTGGCATCGGGCGATGCCTCGGTCACCGAACTGGCTGCGCCCTTCTCCATGAGCCAGCCTGCGATCTCCAAGCATCTCCGAGTATTGGAACGTGCCGGCCTGATTTCCCGCGGCCGCGATGCGCAGCGCCGGCCTCGACGTCTTGAAGTCGCCCCTCTTGCGCAAGCTAACCAGTGGTTGGAAGCCTACCGGCAGTTCTGGGACGCCCGCTACCAACGGCTTGATGCCCTGCTCGACCAGATGCAAACCGGCCAAACCAAGAGCCGACGCACTGCACGTAGAAATCATCCGCATTTGAAAACTCAAAGAGGAGAGCACTCGTGACCTACAGAGAAACATTCAAAGTAAGCGCCCACGGCGACCGCGAGATCATGATGACCCGTGCTTTCGCCGTACCACGCACGCTCGTATTCGACGCCTTTACGAGGCCGGAACTGGTCAGACAATGGCTTCTCGGGCCTCCCGGCTGGTCGATGCCGGTCTGCGAAATTGATCTCCGAGTGGGCGGAAGTTATCGCTATGTGTGGCGTCACGAAAAGGGGCAGGAAATGGGAATGGGCGGCGTGTTCCGCGAGATCGTTCCGCCGGAACGCATCGTGTCCACGGAGAAATTCGACCAGGCCTGGTACCCCGGCGAAGCCGTCGGGACGGTGATGTTGACCGAGCAAAATGGAAAGACGACCGTTACAACCATCGTCGCCTATCAGTCTGCGGAAGCGCGCGAGGCCGTACTGAAATCCCCGATGGAGCAAGGCGTTGCCGCCGGATACAACCGCCTCGAAGAAGTGCTGGCAACACTGGCAGGAGGAAACAGATAACCACCCCTTCAACGACCAGCCCGCTGTTTGAAACTGAAGGAGAACTCCATGAAAAAAATCACGCCCTTCCTGTGGTTTGACGGTAAAGCCGAAGAAGCCATGAATTTCTATGTTTCCATTTTCAAGAACTCCAAGATTGGTAAAGTCACCCGCTACGGCGCGGGCGGCCCCGGACCGGCAGGATCCGTCATGTCCGCTACCTTTCAACTAGAAGGACAGGACTTCTTCGCTCTCAACGGCGGACCGCAATTCACCTTCACGCCGGCGATCTCATTCTTCGTGAACTGCGAAACGCAGCCTGATGTCGATGAGCTATGGGAAAAACTCTCCGCAGGCGGAAAGAAGGAACGTTGCGGGTGGCTTAAGGATAAGTATGGCCTGTCCTGGCAGATCATTCCCTCAGCCCTGGGCAAGTTGATGAGCGATCCGGATCCGGAGAAGTCGAAGTGCGTGATGATGGCCATGCTGCAAATGGACAAGATCGACATCGCAGGCTTGCAACGGGCCTACGACAACGGATAATGCAAACGGGGATCGTCGGGGAGCAGTGCCGGATTTTGTAAGCCGCGACAGATCGGCGATACTAAACCGCATGATCGTCAACTTCGCCGAGCGGGCGCACAATCACAACTGGGAACTCGATCCAGTCATTCGGTCCTTGCTCGATACTGACTTCTACAAGCTGCTGATGCTGCAGTTCATCTGGAAGAACTACGCGAAGACGCAAGTTTCGTTTTCGCTCTTGAACCGAACGTCGTCGGTGCGCCTGGCGGATATGTTCGCCACCCGTGAGATCACCGACCAGTTGGAGCACGTCCGTAAACTGCGTTTTAGAAAATCCGAACTTGTCTGGCTCGCCGGCAACACCTTCTATGGACGCCGCGGAATTTTTCAGCCCGCATTTCTGGAATGGCTGGAGAACGATTTCCGCCTGTCCGACTACCAGCTCTCGGTGCAAGACGGCCAGTTTCACCTGACCTTCAACGGCACTTGGCCCGAGACAACCATGTGGGAACTGTATGCGCTCTCGATTTTTGACGAGCTCCGAACCAGAGCCAACATGAAAAAGCTGAGCGAGTTCTATCTCGACATCTTGTACGCGCGCGCCAAGACGACGCTCTGGAGCAAGATCGAGCGCCTCCGCGGATTACCCGGCCTGACCGTCGCCGATTTCGGCACGCGTCGCCGTCACAGCTTTTTGTGGCAGGAGTATGTGGTGAAGGCGATGGCTTCGAATCTTGGCAGCGGCTTCACAGGAACATCGAATGCGTTCCTCGCCCACAAACACGATCTCGAAGCGATCGGAACCAACGCCCACGAAATTCCCATGGTGCTCGCTGCATTGGCAGACGATGATGAGGCCCTGAAGGCCTCGCAGTACCATGTTCTCGATATGTGGCAGAAAACATACGACGGTTCTCTGCGCATCATGCTCCCCGATACCTTCGGTACCACTCAATTCCTGAAGGGCGCACCCGATTGGACGGTCGACTGGACCGGCCAACGCGTCGACAGCAAGAATCCTTATGTAGCGGGCGACGAATACATCGAGTGGCTGAAGGCCCGCGGTCGCGATCCGCGCGAGAAGCGACTCATCGCGTCCGACGCTCTCGACATCGACGAGATCATTGGCCTGCACGCCTATTTCGGCGGATCCATGCAAAGCACGACCGCCGCCACCGATTTCCGAAGTGCCGCCGACTTCCGCGACCCGCAGAAGTGGATCCAGCAACCTCGCATCCGTTTCAGCGCCGGATGGGGCACTCTGCTGACCAACGATTTCCGAGGCTGCGATCCGCGCGGCACCCGGGAGTTCGATCCGATCAGCCTGATCTGCAAAGTCTCCGAAGCCGAAGGCCGTCCCACCATCAAGCTCTCCGACAACTACAACAAAGCCCTCGGCCCGCCAGCAGAAATCGAACGCTACCGCCGCGTCTTTGGCACGGAAGGCGTCACGAACATCCCGCTCGTGGCTTGAGCGGTTCAGGTCGGCGTTGGTGTTGCTTTTGGGTGGCGCAGCGGTTCACCGCTGCGGTAAAAGCTCTGCTTTGGATGTGGCTTAAGCCACTGAGGGCGGGGTCGGCTCGCGCACGCCCCATCCCACGCCAGTACAATAGAACTTGTCCCATGCGCCGCATTTACCTCGACAACAACGCGACCACGCCCGTGCTTCCCGAAGTCCTGGACGCCATGCGTCCCTACTTCACCGAGCACTTCGGCAACGCGTCCTCCATCCACCATCACGGACAGGAGACGCGCTCCGCCGTCGAGCGTTCCCGTGAATCCGTGGCGCAACTACTACATTGCCGTCCGAGCGAAATTGTTTTTACCAGCGGCGGCACCGAGTCTGACAATCTGGCAATTTTCGGACTAGCCCACGAAGGCGATCACATCGTCACCTCGACCATCGAACATCACGCCGTGATGAACGCCTGCAAGCATCTGGGGAAGAAGGGATGCGAAATTACCAGCATCCCCGTCGACTCCCGCGGGCAAGTCGATCCCGATGACGTGAAGCGCGCCCTGCGTCCTAATACGAAGCTGCTCACAATCATGACCGCGAATAACGAAACCGGAGTTCTGCAGCCGGTTGAAGAAATTGGAAAGATAGCCGACGAAGGCGACATCTATTTCCACACCGACGCCGTGCAAGCCGCCGGAAAGATTCCGGTCGACGTAAACAAAATCGGCTGCGATCTGCTGACGATCTCCGGCCACAAGATTCACGGACCGCAAGGGATCGGCGCCCTCTACGTTCGCAAGGGGACGCAGATCGAGGCCATGCTCTACGGTGGCAGCCACGAGCGCCAGCGCAGAGCCGGAACCGAAAATGTCCCTGGAATCATCGGCCTGGGCAAGGCCGCGGAACTAGCGCATGCAGCACTCGAACGAGGCGACGATCAAAAAGTAGCCGCGCTGCGCGACCAACTCGAAAGTGCCCTGCGGCAGATCGTTTCTACCGGCACGAACGGAGAAGGCGCTCCGCGCGTCCCAAACACCACCAACATCTATTTCGACGCCATCGAAGGCGAATCCCTCGTCATTGCTCTCGACCTGAAGGGCCTGGCCGTTTCCACCGGCGCCGCCTGCTCTTCCGGGGCAATCGAACCCTCGCATGTCCTGACCGCGATGGGCCTGGCTCCCGATCAAGCTCGAGCCAGCATCCGCTTCAGTCTGGGCAAGCAGAACACGAAAGACGATGTCGACTTCGCGATCAACCTAGTACCGGAAACTGTGACCCGACTGCGGGATCTGTCCCCCGTTTACAATAGAGTGGCGAGTCAAAAGGTCTAAGCCAAGTGCTAAGTGCTAAATGCTAAATGCTAACCGCTGATTCCACGATCGCCGTCGCTATGTCCGGAGGAGTCGACTCCTCCGTGGTCGCGGCCATGCTGCGCGCCGAAGGCCACAACGTAATTGGCCTGACCATGCAGCTCTGGAATCAGCGCCGCCTAGCCGGACACGAGGGCATGCCCGAGTCGGTTCAGGGACGCTGCTGCTCGCTCGACGACGTCTACGACGCACGCCGCGTCGCCGAGACCATCGGCATCCCGTACTACGTGGTCAACCACGAAGAGCGTTTCGAACGCGACGTGGTCCGTCCGTTCGTCGAAGAGTACCTTTCCGGGCGCACGCCGATCCCGTGCAGTCTCTGCAACAATCATTTGAAGTTTGACCAGCTTCTGATAGTAGCCAGGCAGATTGGCGCCGATCGGGTTGCGACAGGCCACTACGCCCAGGTCGTTTTCGACGACCCTTCCGGCCGCTGGATGCTCGAGCGCCCGGTCGACCATGCCAAGGACCAGACCTACTTCCTGTTCGGCCTGACGCAAGAACAACTCAGCCGCACGATGTTCCCCCTCGGTGGCATGACTAAGCCCGAAGTCCGCGAACTCGCCCGCCAGTATGCGCTGGTTATCGCCGAGAAGCCTGATTCCCAGGAAATCTGCTTCGTCCCCGGCGGGGATTACAAGAAGTTTCTCGACGCCTACCTCGCCGAGCAGGGTGAGCCGCCGCTCGAGACTCCCGGCGAAATGGTCACCACCGACGGCACGGTAATCGGCGAGCACACTGGGATTCACAACTTCACCGTCGGACAGCGCAAGGGATTGGGTATCGCCACCGGCTCCCCGCTCTACGTCCTGCAAATCAAGGGAGACACTCGCCAGGTGATCGTCGGCCACGACGAAGATCTCTACTCCAAGACGCTGACCACCCATCGCAACAACCTGATCTCGGTAGCAGAGCTAACCGAGCCAATGCGAGTGGCCGTCAAGATCCGCCACCGCCACCAGCCCGCCCCGGCGATGATCGAGTCGACGGGTCCCGATCAGATCCAGGTCACCTTCGACGCTCCCCAGCGCGCCATCACCCCCGGCCAGGCCGCCGTCTTTTATGACGGCGACGCAGTTGTCGGTGGCGGCTGGATCGAAGGCAGAGATTAGTGATTCGTTAGCGGTTCCAGGGTTTCACTGCCCCACCGACCACTGCTCTTCGTAACCTCCCAAATGTGACCTTCGCCCCCCGGATGGCACTTCCGTGGGCTGGACCCGCCGATATACCGGATGTACGTTTAGCTCACGGCGGAACCCTCGAATCCTCCCCAAGTCGAGTCCGGCCGTGGGGGGGAACTTTATGAATACGAGACTGATGCACCTCTGCTATGCGGCGTTGGGCCTTGCGGTGGCTCGCTGGATCTTCCAGCGTCAATCAATCCGCGTGGTGGATCCCGTTTCACGTTTCCGAACCTCTGGCCTGCTGTAGATTCTTGTTTCGCGGATGACCTGGACGCGCCCCCGTTGCGTGGCACTTCGATCTAAGCGCGTCCAGGACTTCCACTTCCGCGGAAGTGCTAGCACTGTCGTGTTCCTTCGGTAACTCCCATCCTGTTACGACTCGCCTAGAATTTCCTTTAGAGACTGGCTGCGCAGGCCAAGTCTCATGACAGTCACGCCAGCGCGTGCAAACCAAGCGCCGGGCGCCGAACCATCATGAAATTGCGACATACCATCCCGATCGCGCTCTGCCTCGTGCTGCCGCTGCTCTCCGTTGCGCAGGACGAGACGCCTCTAGGCGATCTGGCGCGCAATCTGCGAAAGAATAAGGCTCCCCAGCAACTGGAAGCGCCCGTCATCGATAACGAGAACCTGGCCCAGGCCACCGAGGACGCCAAGAACCGCCGTCCAGTCGGTCACGACAAAGACAAATTTGTCTTGTCCATTGACCCCACGGCCAAAACCATCAACGCCTCATCGCCCGACGTAACCTGTAGTCTCTCATTCAACGCCCGCGCTGGTTCCCTGCTCGTAAACCCAGTCCTTGTGGAAACGCTGCCGCTGCCCGAGCTGCTGAAGATCGACGGTCCCGCATCTATTCAGGACGAGAATTTCCAGCTCGAAGTTTTTAACGGAACCGACTGGGACCTTCGCGAAATCACGGTAGGCCTGACTCTGGAACGCAAGCCCGGACAAGCCGCCGAGGACTCCGCCCGGGCCCGAGTCATTCCGGCGTCGCAAAACTCGCTGCAGTCAACGATGGAAAAGCGTTCCGACGTGACGCTGCTCTATCACCTGAAAGCGACCGCCAAGCCTTTCAGCACGACCACCTTCAAAGAAAATATCGGGATCACGCCCGGCCCCGACGAAGACTGGCGCTGGTCGATCGTCGAAGCCAAAGGGGTGCGTACGTCGGAAGTCCAACTTCCCCCGGAATGGCTGACGCCGATTCCGGCTCCGAGAACGACGCTCGATCTGCCCACCCCGCTCCCACCCGCTGTTGCCCCGCCAATCACGCCAGAGGTAGACGCTGCGCCAAACCGATAATGCGTTGGCAGGCGGTTGTATCTCTTGGGGTGGAAGAGTTGGTGGAACACTTGAGGCTGCAATTAGGCACTATTGCGGATCGGGGGTGAGCTCCGGAGGTAGCAACGCTTTACTTACCTCAATAAAGCCGTGTCAAGGTTAGGGCGTGCCAACTTGCACAGGGACGTTTGTAGACGGCGAGACAAGCGGCTGAAGGATTCCAGGATTACTTCCGCACTGCCAACCATCCACTCAGAAAGGCATCGCGATGCCTCCGAGAAGCCAACTCTTGTGTCCCTCAACTATCTGTCGGATCGTGTGAGGCCGCGCGGGAATGTGATCATCGCCGCGCCATCCGGGCTCGCAGCCGACCCGGCGAGGTAATCGTGATACCGTTTTGCATCGTACCGGACGGGGCCCGCGCTACTTGCGGCGCTTGCCCCTGAGGAGCGGTCGTCTCCACCATGCTGTAGTCGCAGCCCTCGACGCCAAAATGATTCTCGTCGCACGGGTTAGCGGAACGGAGCGTTTGTCGCCGTTCGAATCCGCTGCTGAAGTCGAGTTCTCAATTGAAGCTGCAACCTCTCCCGAGATCGACATAACGGGAGAACCTGTTGGAACACTGAAAGTAACCCGGTTTTGTTGCTGTCTCCCCGCTGGGACAGGCCGTGGAAACCTTGACCGCACAACTGTAATAGTTGTATGCAGTGCAATAGCCGGTCAGTTTCCCACCATACACAGCGCAATATCCTTTGTAGCGCCCGTATAGTGGCCCGAGTAATTGTTCGCCTTCCAAATCGACGCTGTCAGTGTTGGCAGAAGACGTTTGCTTCGCGGCAGTCGCCGGATTGGTTACAGAACCCGGAGTCCGTTGACCCAAGCGAGCGCGAAAGCGGTTCGACATCCCCGCGGGCATGCGGCTGCGCGGAGTCCCGGCTGCCGGGTGTTGGGTCGCGAGTGGCGCACTCTGCTGGAGTATCGCCGCATCCACCAGGTTGTAGTCGCAGCCCTCGACATTGGGATGATTCTCGTCGCACGGGATCAACACGAACGAATGGATGTTGCCGTTGGAAAACACTCCTCTAGCAGCGATCTCTCCGCGATCGTTGATATAAAGCGCATGGTCCAGTTGTAGATCACGGTTGGGAGGGATCAGAGTACTCAGGTCAACCATGGGGCCGCCGTCCTCCCACAGGAATCCGCCGATTTCGTTGCCATTGTTATCAACCAAATTGCCCACGATCTGGCGTCTCGAATTGATGCTGAGGGCTAGACTGTCGATATTTGTACCCACCACAGTGCCCAGATCTGTCATCACACCATGGCGAGAGAGAAATGAGCGGCCTGACCCATCGGCCAGACTGTCGCCGCCGGCTATATCACCTGCATCGTTGATGGACAGTGCAACTCCGGTGGCGCCCCCCAAGGTGCCAAGATCCTGCATGCCCCCTTGCTGATCCCAAAGGAAGGCGTGCACACCTGTGTTGTCTCCCGCCAGGTCGGAGTAGCCGACGACCTGACCTCGATTGTTGAGCGCAAACGCCACCCCGAACGTGCCTCCCAGAGTGCCAAGATCCAGCATTTTGCCGTTTTCCCAAAGGAACGGGTCGAGGGTTGGAACTCCAGTCGTAGGATTCACCGTCGTATTCGTGAAAGACATGCCGGCGATCTGTCCGCGCTCGTTAATCGAGAATGCAGCGCTGTCAGTGCCACCGAGCGTGCCCAGGTCCTGCATGCCGTGGGATCTGGTCCAGCGAAATGCATGCACTTGGGTGGCGCCGCCAACATAAAAGTTACTTGTATAAGGGTCGGCAATTGTATTCAGGGCTCCTCCGGCTACTTGTCCCCGGCTGTTGACGGCGTTTGCGGAGCTCTCATTTCCTCCGAGCGTTCCCAGGTCGGTGAGGGAATTGTCCGTTCCCCAGAGAACCGCTTCTATTGCCGGAGCGCCAGACAGGGGATCGAGACCGTTTTCGGATACTCCCACGGTCAGCCCGCTATCGCTGACCCAGAGACCGGTGGCGCTGTTGAGACCGTTGAAACCAGGGAGTGGACTTAACGCGTTGGCGACGCCATCCTGCCACTTGAATCCGTAAGCAACATAGCAGTCGAAGTTGAAGAAAATGCAATACGGATCGGGAGTGGCGGTGTCGCCAGATCCCACCGCCGTCCCACTGTTGTTCACTAACCTGCCACCGGGACCCGGAAGGGGTTGGAGATAGCTGCTGTTGGGCCCGCCGAATGTGCCCACGTCTACGAGCTGGTAGTGATGGTATCGGTGGGTGTGATGTTCCTTCGCCTTATCTTGCGCGACCAGTGAAGCTGGCATGGCCACAGCGCACAGTGTTATTGCGATGATGCCGGTCAGTCTGAGAGATTTCATGCGCACTTCTCCTTTTGGCTTGATCCGCGCGCCGGCTATGTCGGGGCTCGGTGGGGGAAGTGCCGACCGCGATTCGAGGCCCAACTGTGAACCGGTTGGCCTCCGCGGGTCAATGACCTGGAGGTGACCTGAGATGACATGTTGGGGACATGGAGAACGTATTTGTCCTCCTCAAGAGGAGGCTCAAGGTGTTTTGCCCTGTACGGCTGATAAGCGGGTGCTAAACTCTTCCATCGTTTGCGATGGGATGGGGCCATGGCAATTCCCGATGAATCCGGGCAGACCGTTCGTTTCGGGAAGTTTGAACTTGATTTGCGCACCCGCGAATTGCGGAACAACGACCGGAAACTAACCCTCCAGGAACAACCATTTCAGATTCTCGCGGCGCTGGTGGAACGCCCCGGCCAGTTAGTCACCCGCGATGAACTGACCAAGAGGCTCTGGCCTGCCGACACATTCGTAGATTTTGAGCACAGTTTGAACAAGGCTATGAATCGATTGCGCGAGGCGTTGGAGGACTCAGCGGAGCATCCCTCCATTATAGAAACCCTGCCCCGGCGAGGGTATCGTTTCATTGCGCCGCTGGAATCAGCAACGCCACCGAAGATCGAAACCTCTGTTGGAAGCAGCGTTGCCGCCACGCACCAAGCTGCCGCGAAAGCTGCGCGCTCACGCTACGTATTCCTCCCGCTAGGGGTTGTTCTTGGCCTGGTATGCCTGCTGGGTGCGTTGTGGTGGATTCGCTATCACGATGGGAAGGCACGTGAACTCGGTTTTCAGCGGCTCAGCTTCGGTCGGGGAACGATTCTCTCGGCGCGCTTTGCTCCCGACGGGCAGAGCGTGGTCTACGGCGCTGCCTGGGACGGAAAACCGTTCCAGCTTTTCTGGACGAGGACAGGCAGTCTCGAGTCTCGCTCACTCGGGGTGGAAGCCGACATTCTCGCGATCTCCCCCTCGGGAGAAATGGCGATCTTGCTGAATCCACGTCGCAGCATCGCTACCCGTCAGGGCACGCTCGCGCTGATGCCTCTCACCGGCAGCGCACCCCGCAAGCTGCTCGACAATGTTCAGGATGCAGACTGGTCCCCGGATGGTTCGAAACTGGCGCTTACACACTACGCCGGTGGTCGTTGCGCCCTCGAGTTTCCGGCAGGAAAGGTTTTGTATGAAACCACGGGAGGAGCATGGCTGAGTCATCCCCGCGTCTCGCCCCGTGGAGATCAGATTGCGTTTCTCGAGCATCCGCTGGGAAGAGATGACTATGCCGGCTCTGTGGCGGTGATCGACCTCGCCGGCAACAAAAAGACCCTGTCCAAGGAGTTCCAGGGTATTTCGGGAATGGCTTGGGACCCCGCAGCCGATGCCATCTGGTTTTCCGGGGATGAACCAGCTCCGGGTGGTCCGGGAGCATTATTCAAGGTAACGACCGCGGGACAGCAACTCTTAGTCCGGCGGGAGCCCAGCTATCTAAGTGTGCACGATGTGTCTCGGGATGGGCGTCTGCTGCTGACACGCGATGCCGGTCGCGGTGAGGTGTTCGGGCGTATCCATCCGGAGACTCAGGAACGCGAACTCGGCTGGCGTAATGATTCTTTTGCTTCCGATCTCAGTGCAGACGGAGCCACTCTTTTGTTATCCGTGCAAGGAGAATCATCAGGTTCGGGTTATGAGGTGTATCTCCGCGAGACCGACGGCTCACCGGCGGTCCGCTTGGGCGACGGCCTCCCGCAGCGGTTTTCGCCGGATGGTAAGTGGGCGCTGACCGACTATCCCTGGGGCATACGGCCGACGGCAGCGCCGCAATTGCTTCTCTTGCCCACCGGAGCAGGACAACCCGTAACGCTAACTCACGACTCCATCTCCCACCATTTTGCGACCTTGCTCTCTGATGGAAAAACGCTTTTATTTGAGGGCAGCGAACCTGGACGTCCGCTGCGGAATTGGATTCAAGATGTTACCGCTGGCAAACCGCTACCCATCACTCCGGAGGGTACGGTAGGAAAGTGGGTATCACCGGACGGCAAATTGCTGGTGGCAGCTGATCCGGGGCGGAAATTCTGGCTTTACCCAACGGACGGCGGCAAGCCTAAAGCGCTTTCCGGCATTGAGCCTGAAGAAGAAACAATCCGCTGGAGTGCTGACGGTAAGAATCTGTTTGTTGCGAACTACGGTATGATCCCGGTCAAGGTTTATCAAATCCAAGTTATCACCGGCCGCCGGCAACTCGTTTACACCTTGGTCCCAGGCGATCTCGCTGGACTATGGGACATCTGGCCAGTTCTCATGACGCCCGACGGCAAGTCCTACGTTTATTCCGATTACAAGATTCTCTCCGATTTGTATATCGCCAACGGAATGAGGTAGGTAACCTTCATGTCGAGTAGAGGGGCCCTTTCTGCCACCACGGCCATTGCTTTCCGGATGACGGACAAACCGGAAGTTATGCCTGGAACAGACTCTCAACGGCGGTAGTCCAAAATGGGCATATCGGAAGCCTAAAATTCCAGCCAGGGCTGCTGCTTTGAACCGGCGGCCGCCGTTATCGTTTATCCACCGCGACATACTTCTGCGGATACACCGGTCCCAGGTATTCCGCGCGCGGACGAATCAGCCGATTGTCATCGAGCTGCTCGATGATATGCGCCGTCCATCCGCTCACCCGCGACACCGCGAAGATTGGCGTAAACAAATCCACGTCAATCCCGAGCGTGTGATATGTGGAAGCCGAGTAAAAATCGACATTGGCATTCAACTTTTTGTCGGCCTTCACGAACTCTTCAATTTTCCTCGAATACTCATACCACTTCGGATTCCCGCTGGAATTCCCCAAATCGCGGGACATGCTGCGGAGGTGCGTCGCCCGCGGGTCTTCCGTGTGATAAACACGATGCCCGAATCCTGGCACCTTTTTCTTCTGTGCCAGCATTCCCTTCACGTACTCAACCGGATCGGTTCCACTCTGATCGATTTCCATCAGGATCTTGAACACCGCCTCGTTGGCTCCGCCGTGCAACGGCCCTTTCAGCGTTCCCACAGCTGACGTCACCGCGGAGTGTATATCGGATAGCGTCGCCGCCGTCACCCGCGCAGCAAACGTCGAAGCATTCAATTCGTGATCGGCATGCAAGATGAGCGCGATGTCGAGCGCCCGTTCGGCGGTGGTCGAAGGTTTGGTGCCATTCAGCATAAGCAAGAAATTCGTCGAGTGCGACAACGACCGGTCTGGCTCAACGACCGGTTTCCCTTTCCGAATCCGATCGTAATTGGCGACCAGCATCGCGATCTGCGACGTCAGGCGGATCGCCTTGTTGACGTTCGCGTCGTGATCGTTGCGGTCAAACTCCGGATCGTAATAGGAGAGCGTCGATACCAACGTACGAAGCACGTCCATCGGCAGAACATGCTTCGGCAGCAATTCAAGCCGGTCGAGAACGGATGCATCCAACTTGCGCTCCTCCGCCATCCGCTGCTTGAGAGAGCGCAGTTCGTCCGCTTTCGGAAGCCGTCCAAACCACAACAGGTAGCAGACTTCCTCAAACGAGGAATGATCCGCCAGATCGTGGATGTCAATGCCGCGATAGGCGAGAACTCCCTGATCTCCATCGATGTAGCAGATGCTGGAGGTGGTCGCGACCACCCCTTCCAACCCCTTGGACGCTTGCGTTGTGCTGACGCTCGACATGATTCCTCGCTTGCCCGGTCTATAAACGCTGGTTGTTCAGCGGAAAATGATCCTACCCGCGACCCTCTTTTATACGCCAAAGCAGAATCAGTTTCCATACTCCGACTTGGCCTCAAGCGCACGCGCAGCGTATATTAAGAAGTTGTCTCCCTCCCGTTACAACGCGTGCAGTATTCCGCGAAAATTCTGAATTTTATGGAGAGCTTCGTGAAAACGAGATGCCTGATTCTTGCAATGATCCTGACCATGACTCTCACCGTCGCCACGCCCCTGGCGATGGCCGACGAGGGAATGTGGCTCTTCAACGCCTTCCCCAAAGATCGTGTACAAGCTCACTATGGCTTCGTCCCCACGCAGGTATGGCTCGATCATGTCCGGATGTCGTCGGTCCGCTTCAATAACGGGGGCTCGGGATCGTTCGTCTCCGCCGATGGCTTGGCCTTCACCAACCATCACGTCGGCGCCGATTGCATTCAGAAGCTCAGCAAGGAAGGCACCGACTTCATGAAAACCGGCTTCTACGCCAAAACCCAGGCCGAAGAAGCGAAGTGCCCTGATCTCGAGTTGAACGTCCTGATGGCTATCGACGACGTTTCCGCGAAGGTCAAGGCGGCTTCGACCGCATCGATGTCCGCCGCAGAGGCCGGTCAGGCCCAGCGTGGCGCCATGAGCGCCATAGAAAAAGAATGTGCCGCGTCGACCGGCATGCGTTGCGACCTGGTCACACTGTATTCCGGCGAAGTCTTTCATCTTTACCAATACAAGAAATACACCGATGTCCGACTCGTTTTCGCTCCCGAGTTCCAGGCTGCCTTTTTTGGAGGCGATCCCGACAACTTCACCTACCCGCGCTACGACCTCGACACCTCCTTCTTTCGCATTTATGAAAACGACAAGCCGGTTCATCTCACACACTACCTGAACTGGTCGAAAACCGGCGTCAAGCAAGGCGACCTGATCTTCGTTTCGGGCCATCCCGGCAACACCGACCGTCTGAAGACCGTCGCGCAGATGCAGTTTCTGAGAGACGTCGACTACCCCTCGCGCCTGGCCAACTACAAACGCCGAATCGCTCTCTTCCAGAAATTCAGCGCTGAATCAGCCGAGAATGCCCGCATCGCTCAGGAAGATATCTTCGGATATCAGAATTCCCAGAAGGCCATCACCGGATACTTCGAAGGACTTCGTGATGAGGCCGCCATGTCGCAGAAGGAAACCGCCGAAAAAGAACAGGAAAAGCAGTACATGGCGAAGCATCCGCAGGGTCCCAATCCGTGGGAAGAAATCGCCACCGCGATGAAGGCTGACCGCGAGATTTACAAACCTGTCTTATACACAGATCGCCTTCGCGGATTCAACTCTGAACTAGCCCAGTACGCGCGCTGGATTGTCCGCGCCGCCGACGAAAAAGCGAAGGCCAATGGCGAGCGCCTCCGCGAATTCCGCGACTCTGCATTGCCGTCGCTGGAACAGCGGCTTTTTTCCACCGCCCCTATCTACAAAACTTTCGAATACGTTACCCTGGCCGACTCTCTCGCCCAGATGCAGGAAGCCTTGGGCGCCAATGACTCCGCGGTCAAAGCCGCATTGGGTGGCAAGTCGCCTGACGAAGTTGCGAAAGCAGCCATCGACGGCACAAAACTTGATGACGTAGCGGCTCGTAAGCAGCTTTATGAGGGCGGCAAGTCGGCAGTCGACGCCAGCACCGATCCGATGATTGTTCTGTTGCGAAACGTAGAACCGATTGCGCGCTCCTACCGCAAACGCTACGACGACGAAGTCGATGCAGTGGAACGCCGTGACGGCGCCACCATCGCCAAAGCCCGCTTCGAACAGAGCGGATTCACCCAGCCTCCCGACGCCACGTTCACCCTGCGCCTAAGCTACGGAGCGGTCAAAGGCTACGACGAAAACGGCAAAAAGATTCCCTACTTCACCGACATGGCCGGCGCCTTCCAGCATGCCGAGGAACACGGCAACAAGCCTCCCTACGACCTGGCCCCGAGCTGGCCGAAAATGAAATCCAAGGTCAACCTCTTCACTCCTCTGAACTTCGTTTCCACTCCTGACATTATCGGCGGCAACTCGGGCAGCCCCACCATCAACAAAGAGGGCGAAGTCGTCGGCATCATCTTCGACGGCAACATTCAGTCGCTAGTCTGGAATTTCTTCTTCGACGAACGCCAGGGCCGCGCCGTAAGCGTCGACGCCCGCGGGATCATTGAAGCTCTGCGGAACATCTACGGAGCCAACACCCTGGCCGACGAACTCACCGGCCCTGTGAAGGCATCCGAGAAGAAGACGAAGCCCTACGCCAAACGAGGGCCGAGAAAAAGTCGGAACACTGTTACGGAATCCGCCAAGTAGAAGAGAGTACGGGGGCACTCAGCTTGCGAAAAAACCTCGTGTCAGCATGGGGACATTAGGAGACCTCAGAGGCTGAGGAAAATTCCCAAACGCCGGCACTGCCTTGGAAGAGCGGCGCTTCAGCGCCGCGTAAATCATTCATAACGAGTGCGGACTTCAGCCCCGGTGGTATTCTGTTCGCCATCCTCAATACAACGGCACCTTGGGATCGACCGTGCGCGCCCACCCGTCAATCCCGCCCCGCATCGATTGCACTTTCTCAAACCCCTGCTGACGCAGCCAGTTCGCCACGCTCAACGACCGCATTCCCCGATGACACATCACGATGATGTGCTCCTCCGGATCAAGCTCCTGATGCGCTCGCGTAGGAATATCTCCCATCGGAATATGCTTCGCACCGTCCAACCGCGAAGCCTCTAGCTCCCACGGCTCGCGCACGTCGAGCAGCATGAACTTCGTCCCGTGCTTCTCCAGCGATTTCACTTGCCCACAACTGATTTCGATTTCGAGAGTTGGTCCGGTCGTCATAGTGACTATTTTCCGCCCTGCTCGCGCCCCACGACACTTCCCCGTCCCATGGTCGTCAAACTGACCACCGCCGCCAGGGCCCACAACACTCCGGTCCCGATCCTGGCTGTATGCACTTGATGCGTCGCCAGCGTCCGCCACAACGTCAGCCCGAACCCGATCAGAAAGTTCAGCACCAGCACGCCGAAAAAAAACCGCTCCCGCAAGCATCGCGTATCCAGCATCAACCCAATGAGCAGCACGATCCATACCACGTAAGTTGCTGCAGTCCAGCCATCGTGCGGCCAGTAATACCTACCCCGCATGATGAGACTGAACGATATCCAGGCAAAGTACCCACAAGCCAGGAACCCCATGATGCCCCATGGCGTCGCCCGGCACATGAGGTGGCCCGAGTTGTAAGGACGCTTGACCGCTACGTTGCTGTTACTCGCTACGTCGATTTGCCTGTCCATTTCGGCGGTCGTTTCTCCAGAAAAGCGGCAATTCCCTCGCGAGCGTCGTCGGTCTGGATCAGTTCCTCTAAATAGATCTTCTCCGCCCGAGCCAGCCCCTTGTCAAAATGAATCGCGTCCCAAGCATAAATGGATTTCTTCGCCAATGCGAGAGTGGAGTTACTCATGCCACGGAGTGCGGACAGCGTCTCGTCAACGGCACCGCTGAGTTCCGGTGCTGGTACCGACCGGTTGGCCAAACCGATCGCCGCTGCCTCGTCGCCGGTGATCTGACGTCCCGTCAAGATAAGCTCACTCGCCAGTTTCTGGCCCACCAGTGCGGGCAGCGCAACCGTAGCTACCGGCGGATAACATCCCAACTTGATTTCCGGGAAGCCCCAGGTTGCGTCTCGGGCGGTGTAAACCATATCGCAAACCGCAGCGAGTTCAGCGCCTCCGCCGAGGCAGGTGCCTTTCACAACTGCAATTGCCATTTTCCGCGAAGCGACAATGGCGCGGATCACGGAGTGAAAACTCGTGAGCATCTCCTGTATTTGTTCGGGTAGATGGGCACGGATGTCTACACCGGCGGAAAATGTTAGACCGTCGCCCTGGAAAAGAATCACAGAGAGGTCGGATCTCGCTTCAATCTCGGCCAACATCGTCGAAAGCACCCGCGTCATGCTCAGGTCAATGACGTTGAGTGGAGGATTGGTCAGGACGACGCGGGCAAAGGGCACCTCGACTTCCACAGCAACCCGAGATGTGGGAGCCGAAGGCATCGTGGATACTTGGTGCGGACAAGGCCCGCACCACACAACAACACCTACAAATTAATCGCCGACTTGCGCGGCTCTCCGATTGTCGACAGCGGATCCCGAGCGCCTTCCTTTTCCTTGATCCACTTCTTCTCGTTGCGCAGGATGTCGAGCAGAAGTTCCTTATCTTTCGCGCCCGGCAGATTCTCTTCGCAATGTTGCGAGTACGCACGGTCGTCAAGCGGTTCGCCGGTTTCGCAGTGAAACGCTTTCTCTTTCCAGCGTCCGATATTGCGATTGAACTGCATGTGAGGCGCGTAGAACTTTTTCTCGCCCGGCTTCAGATAGGTGTTTAAGCGGTCAATCAGTCCGGACACTTCTTTGTGATAGAGATGGCGATTGTAGTCGTTGAGGTCATCGAGATCGGCGGTCTGTTCATTTTGCGGCTCGTCGTAGCGTCCCTTGATGCCCCACACGTAAGCCCAGTGCGCCGAAGAGGAATGATCGGTGCCAAACAGATCGTAGGAGCTTGAAATCCACTTATTGAGATATTTCTGCATCAGCCAGCGCGGGATCACGCCCGCTTCAACCACGCGTCTCAAGCCGTCGTTGCCGGTGCCCATGTGGAAGGCTTCCTCGCGGAGCATGTAAGAAGTCGAACGGCCGAGCGGCGCGAACGAAGAGTACTTCAACATCTGAAGCTGAAACTTGCCGTCGCGGTCGACAAAGTCCGTGTAGGTAAAGAAGTCGAGCCAGTTGTCGATGTCGACGTTAAACGTGCCGAGCAATCGCTTGTTCTCGAACGCGCGCCGCTCCAGCATCTTCTGCGCTTCCACTTTTCCTGACGATCCGAAGTAGTCGATGAGCAAAGCGCACATCTGCCAGCCGTGGCGCATCTCTTCGATCATGACGCGCGTGAGCGCGCGCCGGTCCCAGTCGGTGGGCGCAGCTTCGAACAGGTTGCGCTGTTGCTCGACGCTCGCGAACTCGGTGTCGCCCTGGTAGACGATCATGTTCATAAGCGCATCGCGCATCTGTTGTGTCGGCACCTGTCGCAGGTTCTCCCACTTGGGGCGCCCCTTGTAGGAGCCGAACTGGATATCGCTGGTCTCGACCGCGCCGTATAGCGTGTCGAAGTGAAACGACGACACGTCATCCTGATTGACGCCGATCTCTCTGCGCCAGTCGTCGAACAGGCCAACCCAGTCGCTGAAGCTTCCGATTTTTGCTACTTTTCCTGGCATGGTGCCGATCCTTTTGTGCGGGCTGGCAGTTAGCACTTGGCACTTAGCATTTAGCTTAAATCTCTTCGAAAGCAGAATTGGCTAAATGCCAAATGCTAACTGCGCATTTGTTATTTCGCCGTAAAGGTTGCCGGCCGCTTCTCCACGTAGGCAGCCAAGCCCTCTTTGGCATCATCACTCTGAAATAAGATCTGCTGATTTTCGCGCTCTACCGCAAGCGCCGATTCCATCGGAATCTCCCACCCAGTCTGAACGGCGCGTTTGATCCGTCCGACAGCCTTAGCTGCCTTGTTTGGCGGAGTGAACTGGCGGGCATATTCCATGATGTTTTCCATGAAGCCGTCACGCTCGAAGATGTCGTTGAGGATTCCGAACTCTTTCGCTTCCTCGAATGAGAAAGTGTTGCCAGTAACCATCAGTTCGATCGCCCGGCTCTTCCCGACCATCCGGGACAGCCGCTGCGTGCCGCCAGTGCCGGGCAGCACGCCCAGGTTCACTTCGGGCAGGCCGATCTTCCCGGCATCCTTGCGGGCGATGCGGAGGTCGGCGGCCATGGCGATTTCCAGTCCGCCCCCGACGCAGTGACCGTTGATCGCAGCGATAACGAGCTTCGGCGTGTGCTCGAGCCGCAGCAGCATCTCGTTCGCGTGCAGGCAAAAGTAATACTTGAACGTTGGATCGACGCTTGCGAGCATCTTGATGTTGGCGCCCGCGGAAAAGAACTTATCGCCCGCGCCCGTCAGAACGATCACGTGGACGTCATTGTCCATACGGGCTTTCAGGATGGCTTCATCGAGCTGACGATTCATCTCATAGGTGTAGGTATTGGCGGGCGGATCGTTCATTTCGATGACGGCAACGCCGCCATCGGTGCGGTAGTTGACAACTTGTTTCGCGGTTTCGCCGGTGGCGGGTTGCGTGATTGCGGCCATAATCTGCTCCTTCGTGAGTACCTTAGTGTCGCCGACTGAAGCCGGCCATTACTATTTGGTGCCGTTGCGGCGCGAACGAATGCGCGCTCCTCTAAAGCGGTTGGCGCCTGAGCGCTTGGCTCCAAGGCGTTTCTTCTCTCCGAGATCAGTACACCCGGTAGTGATGCCGCCTAGAAAAATATCACCCATGCGTTTGGCAAGTTCTTCCGCTCCCCCATCAACGCGCGGGTTGTACCAGGTATAGATCCAGTTGATCATTCCGAACAGACTCATGACGGCTGTGCGGGCGTCAAAATCGAGGCCTCGCTCGCGTTTCAGGGCCTCCATTAACCCCAGACAGATGCGATAGTACTCCCGCTTGATGGCAGCAATTTCCGAACCGAGACCATTCTTGAGCGCCTCATCCTCGTGAGACAACACTTTCATTCCCTGCTGATTGACCAGGAAATATTCCAAGTGGTTCAAGATGAAAACACGAATCTGTTTTTCGGGTTCGGAGGTTCCAGCGAGGCGAGCCTTGAGTTTTTCAAGGATTGTCGTGAAAGTGTGTTTCTGAATCAGGTACAGCAGTCGTTCTTTGGATTCAAAGTAATGGTACAGGCCGGCTAACGACATCCCCGAGGCGCGCGAAAGGTCGCGCATGGAAGCGCCTTCATATCCCTTTTCGCAAAACACTTCGGTGGCATGGCCGAGCACCTCGCTGAGGCGTTGCCGAAAACGGGCATCTGACGCGGGACTCGCAGAACGAAGCGGACGGCCGGGAGCGCGGGTTGTGATAGTTCGTGGCACTTGTTCGAACGTTCGTTCTATATAAATATACCGCCACGTCACTGATATCACAAGGGTTTGTTACAGTGAGTCAATTTGAGGCTGGTTCGCGCTCGGTCAGCAGGATCCTCTTGATCTTGTTGCGGTCAAGCATTTGCAGGTTTCCAGCGACGCGCACTTGGATTTCCATCCCGCTTACCGAAACCAGGTCACCCGTGAGCACCGTGCCGTCGCGAAGTTCGAAGGTATCGTGCGAAGAGGTGCCGAGCTCATAGCTGACGCTGCCCCCGGAAGCGTCATCGGGACTGATCTCAACCGGGAACTTGCCGGCTGTGAATCCTGCTTTGCTGAATTCCAGAAGATGCTTTCCGACGGTCAATGGCACCATCTTCGGTGTGATACCTGCTTCGGTTCCATCGACCAGCAGGGTTGCACCTTGGGGCACGGAATTGACGGTAAGCGTGATCTTCTTGGCAGGGGCGAGAGGCTCGAGCTCCGTTGGGAGTGTCCGGGGGGTGAGCTCGACGGAGACCGGCGTGCCCTGAGCATGAACAGTTGTCTGGAATTTGACGGTCTGGCCAGGTACAAAGTTTTCGAGCGTGATCCATCCGTCGCCTATGCGGACTTTGTTCTTGTCGTACAGATAAAGAGTGAAGGCGATGTGTGAGATCTTCTTTCCCCAAAGATTCTCCGCTGTTGTTTCGGAGACGTAGCTGCGCTCGCCCACAACGGATCCAAGCTCCTTAAACTTTCCGAGCGTGATACGGACCACGGTAGGCCCGGTTGCGGGCCAGTTAACGATTTGCGAAGCGGGCGTTTCCTTCGCGACGAGCGAGGAGAGAGCGACCATCGCGAAAACCACAAAGCTTGAGATCCTGAACATAGTTTTCCTTTTCTACTGATGAGGGGTGGCAGAGCCGACTGGAACTGGATTGGGCTGCGCTGGCGTTACCGGAATCGACGTATGAGTGACCGTCCGTTCGACCAAAAACATTTTCTTAATCTTGTTACGTTCAAATGTCTGTTGGCTTCCTCGGATGTTGATGATGACCGATTCCAGGCTCATCGAAATCACGTCGCCCATGAGGATGGAGCCGTCGCGAAGTTCGATTGTGTCATTCGCGATTCCGCCCAGCGTGATTGTAATCGACCCGCCGGGAGCTTCATCGACGTTTACATCAAGCGGCGTTGTAGCGTCTGCAAAGCCGTCTTTGTGGAGATCGAGATTGTGGGTGCCTGACAAGACACGAACCGTAGTGGGCGTTACTCCAACCGCCTGTCCATCGACCTTCAGGCTGGCTCCTGGGGGAACTGAGATGATGGTTACTGAGGTCGTTCTCGTTGAGGTCGGAACTCCGCCGCCATTGTAGGCGGCAAGGTTCAGCATTACGGGAAGGCCCACCGAGAAACACTGAAACTGGATCTTGGCTGACTGTCCGGGAGTCAGGTCCTCGATAATCAGAAGTCCGCTGCCGATCCGGACCTTATTCTTATCGAGGAGCGACACAGTTAAAGATGCCCTTGGTATGGCCTTGGTAGTCAAGTTCTGCACGACGACGTCGGAGGCGAGAGATGTTTTTCCATTGTAGGTGGCCAACTCGCGAAAGGTGCCGAAGGTTAGTTTCAGGGTGGAATTCTCTTGTGGCCACATCATGATCAGGTCGGGCTTTTTAGCAAGAGAAACGGTGGAGACTAATAAGAGGAAAGCAATCAGACAAAGACGAAGGCACGACATGCACGGAATTCTTGCATAGGTTGTAACAGAGGGCAATACTCGATTTATCAGCTCTTGATTCCGGCCATCAATTGTTCTATCTCAGATTTCTGGTCGGCGTTCAGGGGCAGGAACGGCAAGCGCGACGGACCGCCGTAGTAGCCGTTGATCTCCATCGCGTACTTTACTCCCGGCACTGCCAAGTCACTGACGATGCGTTGCGCCGCCAACTTCACCCGCTCCTGCTTTTCGCGTGCAAGTGCTGAGTCCCCTTCTTTCAGTGCGGCATAGATTTCGTAGCAGGCCATGGGAGCGGGACAGGCAAAGGCGACGATAGCGCCAACTGTGCCCAATGCCAGCGATGGCTCTAACTGATGCGCCGCCCCAACAAGAACCTGGAAGCCAACTCCCTTCTGGCGCGTCTTAAGATTTCCCGCGACAGATACCGCGGACGACGAAGGCTTGCCAGGTCCGGCGAGAGTCTCCACAGACACTAACTGCCCGCCATTCGATCCATCACTAGCGGCAGCCTTGATCATGCGCGGAGTGACGGCCTCGAATGTTTGCGTCACCGTCGCCGCGCGCTTAACGTGGCGCGTGCCGTCCACCATCTTCTTCACTTTTTCGAGATTGCCGCCTGATTCCTTGATTCCAATGATGTTGGGATGGTCCGCCAGTTCCACTACGAGTTCGGCCGGCAAGTCGTATCCGGTGAATCCGGGGACGTTGTAGAGCAACACCGGCAAGGGCGAACGATCGGCCACCGTGCGATAAAACGCAAGCACATTGGCCGGGAGCATCTGTTTCTTGTAGAAATACGGCGTGCGCACCAAAACAGTGTCGTAACCGACTCCAGCGGCGTATTCCGTGAGCTTGAGTGTTTCCTGGGCAGACTCAAGGCCCGTGCCGGCGATCATGACCTTGTTCGGCGCAGCGGCGGCGATGGCTGTTTTCAGGACATCGCGTCGCTCTTGATCCGACAGCAGAATCGCCTCGCCAGTCGAGCCCTGCACAACGATGCCAGCGACCGGCGTACGCGAGTAGCGCTCGACGTTGGCCTCGAGCTTCTTGTAGTAGACGTTGCCATCGGGATAGAACGGAGTCGTAATGGGCGGGAATATGCCATGGAGAAGCATAGGTAAAGTTTAATGCATGCGACCACTGGTTGCGCCTACTTCGCGGTTGCGCGTTCCGCGTGTAGTGCCTGCAACGCTTGCACGCGCACCTCTCCGCGCTGCAGGGCGGCGATGCCGTCGGCCGCGGCACGGGCGGCGGAGAGTGTGGTGATGGTCGGAATACGAGCCGTGACGGCAGCTCGACGGATGGCTTTCTCGTCAAAGTAGGGATCCGGTCCGTGCGGCGTGTTGACAATTAGCTGGATGCGTTCGGCTTTGATCAGATCGACAGGATTGGGGCGTCCCTCTTTGACTTTGTAGACGCGATCAACCGGCAGGCCGGCAGCCTCGATCAGGTCGGCGGTGCCGTGCGTGGCGACGAGTTTGAATCCGAGTTCGAAAAATCGTCGCGCTACGTCGGCGACGTGCGGTTTGTCTTGAGCATTTACGCTGATGAAGACCGTGCCTTGCGTGGGGAGCTTTTGTCCAGCGGAAAGTTGGGCCTTGTAGAACGCTTCGCCGAAGTTGTCGGCCACGCCCATGACTTCTCCAGTAGAGCGCATTTCTGGGCCGAGGACGGTGTCGACGCCGGGGAATTTTGACCACGGGAAGACGGGAGACTTCACGTAGAAGCAGCGGCCGGTGTCGAGGTCAGCCCCGCGCTCGATAAATTCGGGAAGGAACTCGCGGAGCTTGCGCCCGGTCATCAGCCGGGCGGCGATCTTTGCGAGCGGCACGCCCGTGGCTTTCGAAACGTAAGGCACAGTTCGCGAGGCGCGCGGATTGACTTCGATGACGTAGACGGGAGCGTTCGGATTTTCGTTATGCTGCTGCGAGCCCTGGCTGCGAGGGATGGCGAACTGGATGTTCATCAGGCCGACAACTTTCAGAGCGCGTGCCAGTTTGAACGTGTAATCGCGCATTACGTTAAGCTGCGGTTCGGGAATGTCGACCGCGGGGAGTACGCAGGAGGAGTCGCCGGAGTGGATACCGGCTTCTTCGATGTGTTGCATGATGCCGCCGATGACAACGTCTTCGCCGTCGGAGAGAGCGTCGACGTCAACTTCGATGGCGTTCTCAAGGAACTTGTCTATCAGGATCGGGCGGTCGTGCGAGTACTCGACGGCCTGCTTCATGTATTGCGTAATCGAATCTTCGTCGAAGGCGATGACCATGGCGCGTCCGCCGAGAACGTAAGACGGACGGACGAGTACAGGGAATCCAATTTTGCGGGCCGCTTCGACTGCCTCTTCGGGCGACGTGACCATGGCGCCCGGCGCTTGCGGGATGTTGAGTTCTTCCAGCAGTTTGCCGAACCGCTTGCGGTCTTCAGCGAGGTCGATCGATTCAGGCGATGTGCCGATGATATTTACGCCCGCGGCTTTCAACGGAAGCGACAGGTTGAGCGGAGTCTGTCCGCCGAACTGCACGATCACGCCGACGGGTGCGCCGGTGGAGGCTTCATGCTCGCAGATGGCGAAGACATCTTCAAGCGTGAGTGGTTCGAAGTAGAGACGGTCGCTGGTGTCGTAATCGGTCGACACCGTCTCGGGATTGCAATTGATCATGATGGTTTCGTAGCCATCTTCGCGAAGGGCATACGAGGCGTGGCAACAGCAGTAATCGAATTCAATTCCCTGTCCGATGCGGTTGGGGCCGGAGCCAAGGATGATGACTTTTTTCTTCGTCGTAGGCGCTGCTTCGTCTTCTTCTTCGTAGGTCGAATAGAGATACGGCGTAAAGCTTTCGAATTCGGCGGCGCAGGTATCGACCCGTTTATAGACCGGTTTCAGTTTGTGTTTCTTGCGAAAGTGGCGGACTTTCTCCTGGCCGCCTTTGCCGTCGAGACGCCAGACACCTGCGAGACGTCCGTCGGAAAAGCCCATGCGCTTGGCTTCGCGCACGATTTCCGTGGGGACCGATTCCATCGGATGCTTCTCCAGTTCAAGCTGCATGTCGTTAATTTCTTTGAGCTGGTAGAGGAACCATGGGTCGATCGAAGTCATCTTCGCAATCTGCTTGATGGGATGTCCCTGTCGAATCGCATACTGCACATATGCCAGACGGTCTGGATGCGGCGTCACCAGGCGCTGCGTGAGAATCTTGGGTTCGATCTTTCCGGAGCCGACGCGTTTGCCCGTGTCGAGGGCACGGATCCCCTTCTGCAATGCTTCTTTGAAGGTTCGGCCGATCGCCATCACTTCGCCCACGGATTTCATCTGCGGGCCGAGGGATTCGTCGGCACCGGGAAATTTCTCAAACTGCCACTTCGGAATTTTTACGACTACATAGTCGAGCGTGGGCTCGAAGCACGCAGGGGTTTTGCGGGTGATGTCGTTTGGGATTTCGTCAAGCGTGTAGCCGATGGCCAGCTTGGCGGCGATCTTGGCAATCGGGAACCCGGTGGCTTTTGACGCCAGCGCCGAGGACCGCGACACGCGCGGATTCATTTCAATCACAACCATGCGTCCGGTGGACGGATTGATACCGAACTGAATGTTGGAGCCGCCGGTTTCGACACCGATCTCGCGGATCACTGCGATGGAAGCGTCGCGCATCATTTGGTATTCGCGGTCGCTCAGGGTCTGCGCGGGGGCGACCGTGATCGAGTCCCCGGTGTGCACGCCCATCGGGTCGAAATTCTCAATCGAGCAGATGACGATCACGTTGTCCTTCGTGTCGCGCATCAGTTCGAGTTCATACTCTTTCCATCCCAGGACGGATTCTTCGATCAGGCACTCATGCACCGGCGAGAGATCGAGGCCACGGGCGAGGACTTCCATCAATTCTTCGCGGTTGTACGCGATACCGCCGCCGGTTCCTCCGAGCGTGAAGCTTGGGCGAATGATGACTGGGAAGCCGATTTTTCCCGCGAACTCGAGTCCATCCTTGATGTTGTTGACGAGCGCGGATTTCGGCACGTCGAGGCCGATGCGCTGCATGGCGTCTTTAAAGAAAAGACGATCTTCGGCCTTCTTGATGGCGCTGATCTGCGCGCCGATGAGATGGACGTTGTATTTTTCGAGGATGCCGCCGTCAGCGAGTTCGATCGCAAGGTTGAGCGCAGTCTGTCCGCCAACCGTGGGGAGCACAGCGAATCCGGCGCTGGGCGTCATTTCGCGCTCAATGCGGATGATCTCTTCGAGATACTCCAGTGTGAGTGGCTCGATGTAAGTGCGGTCAGCGAGCTCGGGGTCAGTCATGATGGTGGCCGGGTTCGAGTTCGCCAGCACAACTTCAAAGCCTTCCGACTTGAGGGCCTTACATGCTTGCGTGCCAGAGTAATCGAACTCGGCAGATTGTCCAATGACGATCGGGCCAGAGCCTAGGATCAGGATTTTCGAGATGTCAGTTCGTTTGGGCATTATTGAATGTCCAGATGGTTTCCCTTCACAATCGCGTCGATTCTTTTTTCATCTTCCGTAATGGTCTTGTAAATCCAGGTGTACCAGGGCTTGTTCTTGATCACTTTGTCGGTGCGCTCGGGACCGATCAACGCGCGGTCGGCTTGAATCTCCAGATAGCAATCGACGAGATGTCCATAAGTGCTGTACATCGTGTCCGCGCCTTCGGGCAGACCGACAGGGACCTTGGGATAAAACCTTCTCAGCTCTGTCAGCGCCTGCTCCATCTGTATCGGATGATCGCGCAGGTACCAGTGCAATTGCTCGTGAAGAAACGACGACAGTAATTCGTCGTCGGATCCCAGGAAGTGCACGTTCAACGTGAGCACCGGGAAGGCGTGGTTCATGGCGCGTTCCTCGATGATCACAGTGTTGGTGAAAGTGTATTTCTTTACGTCGTATTTCTTCAGGAGTTGCTCGAGTTCCTGCTTCTCCTGTTGCTCTCGCGCGGAGTGGTGGGCGGTTTGGATTTCGACGGTGTCGGCGAAGACGTTCGGGGGCGGCAGAAGCGCGGCAATCAGTATGGCCATTATCGAGATGGGGATTCGGGTCGGCATCTAGGCAGTCTTCGCTTTCACGTTTTTCAGGGCCGCGCCTTTGGGGTTGCTTTGAAGGGGCGCGGCTTCAGCCGCGCCGTTCGCGTCGTCTATTGATTGGGGCTTTAGCCCCCGCGGCGCGGCGTCGAGTTCGAATCCTGGATGCGCCGACGAGTAAGGATAGTCGGAGGCGCGCTCACACAAGTGCCTCCTAACGGAATTCTCTTGGATATAGCGGACGTGCTGATCAAAGTCCCCGGCGTCGCGAATCCGATGATCCTGAAAGCCCTTTTGCCAGACCTCCATATTTGATCCAAGTTCCTTCTTGGCTCGGAAAGAAAACCCTCCCTTGATGAATTGGACCGCTTTCTCAAGGCCGCCAACAGGAGTCATCAAGATATGAATGTGCTCAGGCATGAGGACAAATGCATGGAGGAGATAAGCTGAACCTCGATAGTTGTAAAGTGTGTCGATGAGCAGCTTTGCCCATCGTTCGTGATTGAAAAGAGATTGCCTGCTCCAGGTCTCAGTCGTGACCATGTACGTTTGGTTGTTGTGAGTCGCAGGCTCTCTCGTGGGTCTCATGTCGCAACCTCAGGGGCTAAAGCCCCAGTCAAATAAGACATCGGACGGCGCGGCTAAGCCGCGCCCCTTCAAAGCCTCATGCATTTAAAGCTTCGTCTGAATCCGAGAAAGTGATCGATCTAACTCTTGAACTCCTCCATCATCTTCACAAAATCCTTAAACAAGTAATGCGAGTCATGCGGCCCCGGCGCCGCTTCGGGATGATATTGCACAGTAAACAACGGCAGATTCCGGTGGCGCATGCCTTCGAGTGTGTTGTCGTTCAGGTCGATGTGCGTCAGTTCGACTTCGCTTTGCGGGAGCGAATCGGGGTCGACGGCGAAATTGTGGTTGTGGGCGGTGATCTCGATTTTGCCGGACTTGATTTGCTTTACCGGGTGGTTGCCACCGTGGTGCCCAAATTTCAGTTTAAAAGTCTTGCCACCGACTGCGATGCCGGTAAGTTGGTGTCCAAGACAAATTCCAAAAATCGGCTGCCGTCCCATCAGCCGCCGAATGTTGTCAACCGCGTAGGTGCAGGGCTCAGGATCGCCGGGACCGTTCGAGAGGAATACTCCGTCGGGCTTGAGAGACAGTACGTCTTCGGCCGGCGTTTGCGCCGGGACCACTGTGACTTTGCAACCTTCGCCGCGCAGCTTGCGCAGAATATTCTGCTTGATGCCAAAATCATAAGCGACTACGTGAAATCGTGGCGGTTCGTCTTTTACGCCGACCACTTCGTCGGGCAGGTGCGAGCGTTCGCCCATTTCCCAGACATAGGTGTGATTGGTGCTGACGACTTTCGCCAGGTCGGTGCCGTCCATCTTGGGGATCGCACGGGCTTTGGTGACCAGTTTGTCGGTGTCGGCTTCGAGTGTCGAGATCACTCCGCGCATTACACCGTTGTCGCGCAGGTGGCGGACGAGCGCGCGACTGTCGATATCGGCGAGGACCGGAATCTTAAATTGCTCCATGTACTCGTCGGCGACCTGCTGCGAGCGCCAGTTGGAGCTGACTTTCGAGAACTCGCGGACGATCAGTCCCTCGATGTAAGGCCGGGTCGATTCATTGTCTTCGGGATTCGTGCCGTAGTTGCCGATTTCGGGATTGGTGAGGACTACGATCTGTCCCGCGTAGGAAGGGTCGGTGAAAATTTCCTGGTAGCCGGTGATGGAAGTATTAAAAACAACTTCGCCGGAGCACTCGCCTTTGGCGCCGTAACCTTTGCCTCGGAAGACTCTGCCGTCTTCGAGGGCAAGGATTGCTTGCATTGTGACTCCTGGGAGTGGATTTTAGAGATTTTAGCAGGAGAGACGGTCGATTGTGGAAAAAAGCTGAGCCGGTTGTGTTCAGAGTCCAAAATAAAACCTTGAGATGATGGTGTTTTCACACTTTTCGAAGGCTTTGCTCCTTCAGCATCTTTCGGGCGACCTCGCTCTCTGCGGCTCACATCGCGAACATGCCGTGAGAACAACCATCGACGGCCATCGAGGTCCTCGGCAGCGAACTGTTTTTCTCCGTAACAGGTCTCATTGAGTTCTTCGACGATCTTGGCGCCGCCCGATTTCACGCGGCCGTAGTGTCCGTCGATGTCCTCGATAAACACCGTAAGCATCTGCGTCCATGTGCCACACTGCGCGGGGGTGGAACGCCCCGCTCGGGCTATCGTCAGCATTACCCACGCTTGACCCAGGTGCATGAGTACACCCTGAGCTGGGTCGCCATACCGATAATCCTCTTCGAAGCCGAAAGTCGTTTTGAGCCACGCCGCGGTGCTGGCAACGTCGCGGTAGACCAAATGCGGCAACACAATGTCTGCTGGTACCGATCGGCTTCTTATCACAGAAGGTCCTTTTTGCAGTCGAATCGACTGGAATCCTCTTAACGCAGCCTGCCCATTTTCTCCATCGGCCAGTACCCAAAAACCGCCTTGCCGTAGATGAAGCGTTCATTCACTGGGCCGAAGTCGCGGCTGTCATTGGACATCGTCCGGTGGTCGCCGAGCACGAAGAACGCATTCCGCGGCACGGTGATCTCGGGATACGAGCGGGAGTCGGCGTAATCGGATGGGACGTAGTCCTCTTCGACCGCCTCGCCGTTGACGTAGACCTGTCCATTGTCGATGCGAATGTGGTCTCCAGCAACGCCGATAACCCGTTTGATGTAGCTCTTCGACGTGTCGCGCGGATAACGGAAAACAACGATGTCGCCGCGCGCAATTGGCTCCCAACGATAGACGAACTTGTTGACGAAGATGCGTTCCTGATCTTCCAGGCCGGGCATCATGCTGGTGCCTTCGACTTTGACCGGCTGGTAGAGGAAAATAATGATAAACGCAGAAATTGCCAGCGAGACCAGCAGGTCACGCACCCAGACTGCAACCACCGGTAAAGGACGGGAACCGGATTGTGGTGGAGCCGGCACTGGCACCGGAACGCCCGGCTGCGGAATCTCCCCGTCAGACATCGTAGCCACATTCTATCTTAAGGTAAGAGATGAGAGTCTTTTACTCTACAATCTGACTTCTGACTTCGCCGATCTCGCTCATGACGGACTATTCGATCTTTCCGGTTATCAACGCGACGCTTAACGGATGCAGCGCGATTCTTCTGGTGATCGGACGAGTCCTGATTTCCCGCGGCAAGATCGCGGCTCATCGACTGGTGATGCTGGCTGCTTTCACGACGTCCTCGCTCTTTCTCGTTTCGTATGTCTACTATCACTGGCCTCATCACGGAGGCATTGTCTATTTCCGCGGCACGGGATGGTCGCGGCCAGTTTATTTCACGATTCTCACCTCGCACACGATTCTCGCGATCATCATTGTCCCGATGGTTCTGGTCACGCTCAGCCGCGCGCTGCGGCAGCGCTTCGACCAGCACCGGGCGATCGCTCGCTGGACGTTTCCCATCTGGCTCTATGTGTCGGTGACCGGCGTTCTGATTTACCTGATGCTGTTCCGGATCTTCGTCTAAGGTCCGAGGCGCCGGAGCCCCGCCGATTCATCACAAATTCGATGTTCATACGACACATCTGCGTATGGCCAATTCTGCTATAGTGAGCTTCTTAAGGAGCCCGCGATTATGAAGAGCGTGAACAAAGTCATCCTGGTGGGAAATCTGGGCAAAGATCCCGAGATCAAGTACACGCCGCAAGGCAAGGCCGTGGCAAAGTTTTCTTTGGCGACCAACGAGCGCTTCAAAGACAAAGACGGCCAGTGGCAGGACCGCACCGAGTGGCACAACATCGTCCTCTGGGAGAAGCTGGCCGAAGTTGCCGGCGAATATCTGAAAAAGGGCGGCAAGGTTTACATCGAAGGCCGCATCCGCACCGATTCCTGGGACGACAAGCAGACCGGTCAGAAGAAATACATGACCAATATCATCGGCAGTGACATTGTCCTGCTGGGTGGACGCGGCGAGGGGGGCGGCGGCGAGTCATCCGGTTCCTCGCGCGGAGTATCGGGCGGCAACAATTTCGATCAGCGTACTCCCGAACCGGAACACGCGACGGCGTCTGCTTCGAGTTCGCCGATTACGGACGAGGATATACCGTTCTAGGGATGGCATTTTCTCAGCTACGGCAATCCATTGCGGCGAATTATGACTTCCCTCGCTGACAAGACATGCATTCCCTGCCGGGGCGGTACACCGCCCCTCAAAGGCCTTGCCCTCACGGACTTTCATCGACAGCTGCCGGAGTGGAATGTTGTCGACGAACATCACCTGACCCGCACATACAAGTTCCCTGATTTCAAATCGGCCTTGGCTTTTGTGAACAAAGTTGGAGAGCTGGCCGAGGAACAGGGACATCATCCCGACATCCTGCTGGCTTGGGGCAAGGTTGAGATCACGACCTGGACCCACGCGGTAAACGGACTGACGGAGTCGGATTTCATTCTCGCGGCGAAGGTTGACCGGCTGCGGGAATCTTAAGCACGGAAGAGCTCGCTACTCGACTGTCTTTCGCGTCTGCGTATCGCCAATCCCCACAACCCCGCCGGAATCAGCATCAGCGCTCCAGCAACGCTGGCGACGTGCCGCGCTGCGAATCCCATGTCAACGAAACGTCCCGCCAGATAAGCCCCCGCGGCAATCGTTAACATACAGAGTCCGAGGTCGGCGGCGAAGACTCGTCCGCGGAATTTGTCTTCGCTTTGTAATTGCAGCAGCGTCGTGGAAAAGACCCACACAATCGCGCTGCCGAAGTGCGCCACCATCACGCACAAGCTGGCTTGCCACAAATGACTCGACACTCCGAGTAGCGTGTAGCCTGCGGCGGCGCCCAGGTATCCCCAAAAGATTGCAATCTCGAGTCTGCGAACCCACTGTCCTGCCCAGGGTGCGGTGAGGAGCGGACCCAACAATGCGCCGACTCCGCGCGCACCTAGCAGGATGCTCATGCCCAGGAACGCGCCGCGTGCGGGATCGAGCCCATGCCAGCGGACAGCGAACTCGTTCTGTCCCATAACCGTAAACAATACCCAGCCCGGGCCGATAATGAGGTTTCCGGCTTTTACAAAAATTGCGTACCGCAGGCGAACCTGCGAACGCACATAACGGATGCCGTCAACGATCGGAGAAAAATCAACCAGTTCGCGGAGATGCAAGGGCCAAGCGCCTTCGGCGTGTGGCTCGACAAATCGCATCCGCAAAATGAAAAACGCTGAGGCGAGGAACGAGAGCGCATTCAGGATGAACACAGCATCGCGTCCAAGGAGGGCAGCAACGGCACCTCCCAGAGCCGCGCCGATCATGAGATTCAGCGACCACGTAGTAGAGGACAATGTGTTCGCCAGCACTACATCTTCCTTCTCGACGATGTTAGGGATCACAGAGTTTCGCGCCGGTTCGAAAAACGCAGCCAGCAGTGTTTCCGCAATCAGTAGCGGATACACCATCCACACCACTCCCTTCGACCGCACGAACAACATGGAGAAAACAATCAGCATGCGTCCCAGGTCAGCGACGATCATCACGTGCTTGCGGCGCAGCCGATCATTGATCACGCCCGCAGCCGGTCCCACCAGGGTCTGAGGCAGAACTTGAAGTACGAGCGCAAGGGCGACCGAGCCGGCGCGTCCGGTGAGTTGCAGCAGCAGGTTGTATATGGCCAGGGTGTAGAACCAGTCGCCAATTTCGCTGACCACCTGTGCTCCCCAAAGCCGGCGGAAATTAACGTTCCCGCGCAGCAAGCGCAGATACGCGGAAAGCGAAATATCGGTGATGCCCAGTTCTGGAGCCGGGTCCATGGAGAGAGTTTCTTCGCGGTTCACAGGATACCGGAACGGATTATTGCCCGAAACCGGAACGCATTAGGGCAAAGTGTGCAAGAGGCTGCACACCGTTGCCGTTGCACTTAGGAAAGTTCGTAATATTGACAGAAAATGTCACTGTTTCATCGTTGAAAACAGGCTATTTGAACAGTTTGTGAAAATGGGCCAGATGGCGCGCTGCTTGCGGTATTTAAAGGGAAAGGAGTTACAACCGTGCGCATCGCAAGCTTCGTCATGATCCTGATATCGGCGGTGAATTCTTTTGCAGCCCCAGCCGTCGTGCGCGCCGTTTCGGCGCCAAAACCTGGACTTCTCCTCCTTCTGGGGACCGGCCTGGTGGGATTGGCGACACTCATTCGTCGTCGGTTGGCCAGCTAGCAGCCAGCTCTTGCTATTTGAGCACTTCGGTGTCCGGGAAACCTGGCTTTGTAGTTCGCTGAAACTCTGATTTTGGGTGGCGCAGCGGTTCACCGCTGCGATAGACCGTTCTGTTTTGACTTGGGCTTTAGCCCCAGCGGTACCGCTTTTCCTATCAGTTCAGTGTTTCCCGTTTTTCACGAACTCCAGGAAATAGCGATGGATTCTGGGATCGTCACTCAACTCCGGATGGAACGTCGCAGCCATCGTATTTCCCTTCCTTACCAAAACCGCATCGTCACCCTCGGTCGCGACTACCTCCACTCCTTCACCGACACGCTCGATTTTCGGAGCCCGGATAAAAACCATCTCCACGGGATCGTTCAGAAATTTTCCTTCGCGGATTGAACTATCGATCTGACGGCCGTAAGCGTTGCGACGGATTGTAATGTCGAGTGCCCCCAGGCCCTTTTGCTGAGGGTTTTCGACTTCCGTCGCGAGCAGAATTGCGCCGGCGCAGGTGCCGAAGGTCGGTTTCGCGAGAACGAAGTTCCTTAACTTTGAGAATCCCTCTTCGCCTAGAAGTTTGAGGAACGTACTCGACTCACCGCCGGGGATCACCAGCCCAGCGATGCCGTCGAGTTGCTCCGGCTTTTTCACCAGAACAACTTCGGCGCCGAGTTCTTCAAGCCGACGGCGGTGCGCATCGAAATCGCCTTGCAATGCCAGGACACCGATTTTCATGTTTAAAGCTAGTCGTGAATCGGACTTGCTTACCATCCTCGCGTTTGCAGCATCTGCGATCCATCGAGTCCGGAAACTGCCAGGCCCTTCATGGCGCCCACCAGATCTTCGCTGACCTCAAGCAGAACCTTGGGATCGTCGAAATGGGTAGCGGCCTTAACGATGGCACGGGCCCGTTTCTCGGCTTCGGCCGGATCGGCGAATTCAGTGGAGTTCTGCATGAAGATACCGGAGCCAACAAACACCGCTTCCGCGCCCAGTTGCATAACCAGCGACGCGTCAGCGGGAGTAGCGATGCCACCTGCAGAAAAGTTGGGCACCGGCAGTTTGCCGTCGCGCGCGACCATCCTCACCAGTTCGTAGGGCGCCTGGTGTTCTTTTGCCTTGGCGTAGAGTTCCTCTTCGCCGAGCACGGCAAGGATCTTCATTTCCTGGACGATCTGACGAATGTGTTTTACGGCGTGGACTACGTCCCCAGTGCCGGCTTCCCCCTTGGTGCGGATCATGCATGCGCCTTCGGCGATACGGCGGAGAGCCTCGCCCAGGTTGCGCGCGCCGCAAACGAACGGAACTTTAAAGGCATGTTTGTCGACGTGATGCGCTTCGTCCGCGGGCGTCAGGACTTCGGATTCGTCAATGTAGTCGACGCCGAGTTCTTCCAGAATCTGTGCCTCAGCGAAATGGCCGATACGACACTTGGCCATCACAGGAATGTCCACGGTGGCCATAATCTCGCGAATGATCTTGGGCGAAGCCATGCGGGCCACGCCGCCCTCCGCGCGGATTTGTGCGGGTACGCGTTCGAGCGCCATTACCGCGACCGCGCCCGCTCGTTGGGCGATTTCCGCCTGTTGCGGCGTGGTCACGTCCATGATGACGCCGCCCTTGAGCATTTCGGCCAAGCCAGTCTTCAGGCGGAGGCTAGTGGTGTTGTGTCCGTTGTTTTGCGACATGGATATTCCTTCCCCTCGATCACTTCTGATTTTTGGTCCTTCAATTCCTTGGTCATACCGATTAGCAGTGTGCCGAATAAATCCATTGACCGATCGTCACGGCAGAAACCGAACCGTTCGTAGAGGCGGATAGCGGCCGTGAGGAACGGAGTCGTCCTGAGTTGCAATCGCTTGTTACCGTTTTCTAGAGCAAGACTCTCAATTCGCTCCAGCAACAATTGCCCCACCCTGTTTCCTCTGGCGGAGGGCAGCACCGCCATTCCGCGAACGTAGAGAATGTCCGCGCCGACCTGGAAGATGGTCACTGTACCAACGATCTTGGCTCCGAGCACTGCCACGAACATGCGGCCATCCGTCATGCGCTCCCGCACCCGCGCCGGATCGAGCACGGTCGCGTCGAAAGCTTCCGGCGTGTACAAATCCTCAAACTCCGCAAACGATTGCCGGAGGAGTGACACGATCTCCGATGTTTCCTCGGGATGCGCGGTCCGGATTTGAACAACCTCAGCGAGCACTCTCAAAGTCGATCCTGTCTTCGGGTAGCGAGTTCTAGACTATTCTCTAATTGGACTCCCGTAAGTATCCATTTACGATATTCTGTCCATACCACTTGTATGGCTCGTAAATCCAGCACGTTAGCCTTGAACCTGCGCGCTCCCGCAGCGGGCGTGGCGCTCTATCGCTGGCTGTACGAACAATTGCGGACCGCGATCCTCGACGGCCGCCTTCTCCCCGGCAAGCGCCTTCCGGCGACCCGGGATCTGGCCGATACATACCGCCTTTCCCGCGCCACCATCGTTACCGCCTTTGAACAGCTTAAGTCGGAGGGTTATGTTGAGGGCAGAGTCGGGTCTGGGACATTCGTAAGCAAGGTCTTACCGGAAGAACTGCTTCAAACTGGAAGGGCCCAACAGGAAGGCAGATTGCCGCGTCGGCGGGTTGCCATGTCGGGATACGCAAAGCGCCTGCCTCCCTTTCGAGCGCGTCCGGCACGGGCGGTGCGTGCGTTTCGTCCGAATCAGGCGGCGCTCGATCTGTTTCCGATTTCGCTGTGGGCGCAAGTATCCTCGCGCCGTTTGCGGCGCGCTTCCACCAACCTGCTCTCGGGACGCGAGAGTCTCGGATACGGCCCGCTTCGCGAAGCCGTAGCGGAATACTTGAACACCTCGCGAGGAGTGAAATGCTCCGCGGACCAGGTGTTAATCGTCTCGGGCGCTCTGGAGGGATTGGATCGCACGGCGCGCTTGCTGGTCGATCCGGGACAATCCGCATGGATCGAGGAGCCGGGATATCCCGGAGCGGCGGCCGTACTACGGGCCGCCGGGGCGAAGCTGTGTGGCGTTCCGGTGGATGCCGAAGGACTCGATCTGGATTGTGGGATCAAACGCTGGCCACAGCCGAAACTTGTCTATGTCACGCCGGCCCATCAGTTCCCTCTTGGTGTGACCATGAGTCTGCGGCGAAGATTGGCGCTGCTGGAGTGGGCGCGCAAATCGGGTGTAATGATTTTCGAAGACGACTACGACAGCGAGTACCGCTACTCGGGCCGCCCCGTTCCGGCCTTACAGGGACTGGATCGCGCGGGCGTAGTGATCTTCGGCGGCAGTTTCAGCGCGGTTATGTTTCCAGCAATGCGGCTCGGGTATCTGGTGGTTCCTCCCGAGATGGTCGACATCTTTGCTGCAGCGCAGTCGGTGAGTACGCATCATCCGCCCCTCCTGGGGCAGGCCGTCTTGTGTGACTTCATCCGTGAAGGGCACTTCGCTCGCCATATCAGGCGCATGCGCGAAGTATATGCGGAACGCCTGGGTGTGTTGCTGAAAGGCGCCCGCGAAAAGCTTACCGGCCTCGTAGAAATTTCCAATGTTGAAGCCGGACTACAGACAATCGGCTGGCTCCCAGACCAAGCGTCGGCCGAGGAGATCGCGGCAGCAGCGGCGAAAAGAAATGTAGAAGTGATTCCGCTTCAGCGTTACGGGTATGGGCGAGTGCGCGGCAATGGCATCGTGCTGGGATTTGCCGCTGTCGAACCCCGGGAACTAAAACGCGGAGTGGAGGAGTTGGCGGGCGTGCTCGGGAGTTAACCGTCCCCCAATCAACCGGCCACAAACTTCGCGAACATCTTGCGCGGATCGATCGCGATGAACAGCCCGCGCCCTCTCGCTAATACTTCACCCTGCTGATTCAGAATCTCGGCCGTGTTGATATGCCGGCGGCCCTTGACGCTCATTTCGCGGGATTCGACGCGCAGCGGTTGATTCAGTGGGACGGGCTTCAAATACTGGACGGAAATCTCCGAAGTCAGCGCGACCACCTGGCGGATCTTGTTCACCTTGCCCATCGCCTCGTCGAGAATCGTCGCGATGATGCCGCCATGGCAATGCCCGGGAGGCCCCGTATAGCGCTTGTCGAGACGAAACCGGCAGACATAGCCGTTGCGCTCTTCATCGTAAGTGAAGCGCAGGCGCATCCCGTCCGGATTATTCCTCCCGCACGCAAAGCAGTAATTCTTTTGCAGGCGCACGTAGACAGTGCTATGTCCGCGCCCCTGAGCGGATTTCTTGGCGGTCATCAACGAGGATTTTATCGCGAGCGGGGTCTTGAAATTGCATTATCATGGCGAGCCGAGGAATCTCTCGTGTCTGCGAAAAAAGTAGTCAACACACTTTATAGTCCCCATCCCGGCTTATCCATGGTCGACAAGTGGAAGAACGAACTACCCGCCAAGACCGGACGCTCGCTCGACGAATGGATTGCTTACGTAAAGAAAACTGGACCTTCCACGGAGAAAGAAAGGCGCGAATGGCTAAAGGAAGACCACAAGTTGGGAACCAACTCCGCCTGGTGGATCGCCGAGCGCGCCGAAGGCAAAGGTATGGAAGAAGACTCGCCCGAAGCCTATCTTGAAGCGGCCGAACAATGGGTAGAAGCGATGTTCACGGGGCCGCGTGCGGCGCTGCGACCGATGTACGACCAGTTATTGAAGGTCGCGCTCGCGACTGGCAGAGATGTAAAGGCATGTCCTGGAAAGACAGCCGTTGCTCTGTACCGGAATCACGTGTTCGCGCAAATCAAAGTGTCTACAAACACGCGAATCGATCTGGGGCTGGCCCTGGGAGACGTGAAAACTCCGAAACGCCTGATCGATACTGGCGGATTCGAGAAGAAAGACCGGATTACACGCCGGATTGAAGTGAAGTCGAAAGCGGATATCGACGATGAACTAAAGAAATGGCTAGAGAAAGCGTGGGATCTGGACGCGTAGCAGATAGAATTGTGTCATTCCACCGGGGAAGCCTTCCGGGAGGCTCCAACCACCAAAGAACTGATGGCAGGAAGAGGGGACGGGGAATATTCCACGCGTGTTGCGCGACCGGCAACCTGAATAATCCGCCATCGGACCCGCTACATCATCGTCTTCAGCGGGCAGCAGTGCCCACGCCACTCAACTTCAGTCGTAATACTCAAGCCCCAAGTGCGTAATCAACTCTTCGCCCTTCAAGTGCCGTAACGTGTTCTTCAACTTCATCAACTGAATAAACAGGTCGTGCTCCGGATAGAGCCCGGGCGCGGTCATCGGCGCCTTAAAGTAGAAGCTGAGCCATTCCTGAATTCCCAGGCGGCGCAGTTCGGGAGTGCGCTGTGCAAGGTCGAGGAACAGGACTAGGTCAAGAACGATCGGCGCGGCGAGGATTGAGTCTCGGCAAAGGAAGTCCACTTTAATCTGCATCGGATAGCCGAGCCATCCGAAAATATCGATGTTGTCCCAACCCTCTTTGTTGTCACCACGTGGCGGGTAATAATTAATGCGAACCTTGTGGAAAATGTTGCCGTATAGCTCGGGATACAGTTGCGGCTGAAGGATGTGCTCCAGCGCTCCCAGCTTGGACTCTTCTTTGGTCTTGAAACTGCCGGGATCGTCGAGCACCTCGCCGTCGCGGTTGCCGAGGATGTTGGTCGAGTACCATCCGCTCAGGCCGAGCAGGCGCGCTTTGAAGGCCGGGGCCAGAACGGTCTTCATCATGGTCTGGCCGGTCTTGAAATCTTTTCCGCAGATGGGCACTTCCCGTTCGCGAGCGAGTTCCTGGATGGCCGGAATATCGACGGTCAGATTCGGAGCACCGTTGGCAAAGGGCACACCCTCTTGCAGCGATGCATACGCATAGATCATGGACGGCGCAATATTCTCGTCGTTCTCTTTCAACGCTTTCTCGAACGACTTCAGGCTCTGATGCGCGGCAGTCGGCTCAATGAAAGATTCCGTCGAGGCGCACCAGATCGTGATCAACCGGTCAGCACCGCTCGACTTCTTGAAATTGCGCATGTCCTGGCGTAGTTGCTCCGCCAGGTCCATCTTGTTCTTGCCCTTCTTGACGTTTGGTCCGTCAATTTTCTTGACGTAA
>DATMNN010000025.1:0-7585 GCA_035569025.1 Terriglobales bacterium | reverse complement strand
CCGAGTCAAGGCACTCCGGATTTACACGCGCGGTCCGGGCGGGCAAAATCGTATGTTCGAATACCGCGAAGGCAGCGTGATCGATGGCAGCCAGTTCACTGGATGGGGCGGCGGCAATTGGGGCGGCGGAGGATGGAACGGTGGCTGGGGCGACGGCAATGGTGACGCGGGGCAGTATCAGATTCTCCAGGCCCGGTACGGCACTGGGGAAAGAAATATCGATGTGACGAATCGCTTGAAGGAACTAGCCCGGCGTGACATTACATTTCGCATGGGGAACTCCACCTTTGGGGAAGATCCTGATCCCGGGAGAGTCAAGACGCTGCGGCTTTATACGCGAGGTCCGGGTGGACAGAATCGTATGTTCGAATACCGCGAGGGCAGCGTGATCGATGGCAGCCAGTTCACGGGTTGGGGTGGCGGCAACTGGGGCGGCGGAGGATGGAACGGCGGCTGGGGCGACCGCGATGGCGACGCCGGGCAATATCAGATCCTCGGCGCCCGCTACGGTACGCCTCATCATAACGTTGACGTCACGCAGCGCCTTCGGGAACTGGCGAGCCGCGACGTAACCTTCCACATGGGGAACTCTACTTTTGGGGTCGATCCGGATCGCGGCCACGTCAAAACGCTCCGTATCTTCACACGCGGCTCCAACGGGCAAACGCGGATGTTCGAATACCGCGAGGGGAGCGTGGTGGATGGCGCGCAATTCACTGGCTGGGGTCGTGGCGACTGGGCTCGCGAGGGCTGGAACGGCGGTTGGGAAGGTCGAGACCTCCGGTAGCGAATGGTCGGGTGGTCGTTTTGAGTCAGCTCTCGTCTGGATTCGGATCACAAGCCGGGCGAGAGCGCTCACTTCAGATGCAAAGCGCGAGTCGATAGAAAGCAGGTTGTGGACTCTCACACAGGAACGAAGGCCGCAGGGTTAACTCCTGATGACAACGCGGGGGCTGCCGGACGTCGCCGCCTAGTGCTGGCCGGGCAAGTCGCTTTTCTTCCCACCGGCGTTCTTACTACGCTGCTCAGCCCGATGCTCCCGATTCTGAGCAAGCGATGGTCGCTCAGCGACGCACAAGCCGGAAATTTCTTTCCCATTCAGTTTCTCTCCCAGCTTGCCGGCGTGCTCCTGTCCGGATACATGCTGGTGCGTGTAGGATTCCGTGCCGTATTTCTTTCCGGGCTCCTGCTGATGGCGGCTGGGTCAAGCATGCTTTTTCTAGGATCGATGCAGCTGGCAATGGTGTCGGTCGCGGTTTATGGGCTTGGCTTGGGGTTGATCATTCCCACAACCAACCTGATGGCCGCTGAGGTGAGCATCGGTTCACGGTCGGCCGCGGTGAGCCTGCTGAACTTCTATTGGGGCCTGGGCGCGGTCGCAGGATCGCTGCTGATCGCTTGGGCCGCGAAGTACCAGCGGGTTCCGCCCTTTCTTGAAGCCGTCGCAGTTTTTCTGTTGTTGCTCGCTCTGGCGGTGCGCAATCTGCCGTTTCCCGGTCCGCGCCCTTCAGGAGACGCCCCTATTCGGTGGGGAGTGATCGCGCGAAATCCCGTTACGTGGCTATTTGCCGTCGTGTTCTTTCTCTACCCTGGAGCGGAGACCTGCGTAAGCGGCTGGATTGGCTCATTCGTGTCCCAGATGGGGATGGGCAGCGCCGCCGTTGCCGCGGCAATGCCTGCGTTTTTCTTCGCCGCCCTGACGGCTGGCCGTGGAGTGGGAGGCTGGGTGTTGCGGCATCTATCAGAGCAGCGCGTGCTACAGGGTGGGTATGCGCTGGCGGCATTGGGAATTGGGATGCTGCTGCGATCCTCAAATGTGACCGAAGTCAAGATCAGCGCGGTCCTTACCGGCCTCTGCTATGCCACACTCTATCCGATTACGGTGGCGCGCCTCTCCCAGCGGTACGGGGTTGAAGCACGCAGCGTGGGCTCGTTGATGTTCGCGCTCGCCGCTCTCGGACCTGCAGCTCTGCCGTGGCTGGTCGGGATGGTGTCTCAATCCGCCGGCAGCTTGCGAGTCGGCTTGCTGGTGCCGTTCGTGGCTACGGTTATCTTGTTGGTGATTCACGTCAAGGATTGGTAGAGACGCTTATCTTGGGCGAGATTCCAGAGCGTTCTGGGCGACCTTTTTCCCACTATTACTATCTTGGTACCGACGGTATGCAGAATTCAATGGGATCGAGTCGGCTCATTCAAGTGGCCTCGTAATTCCACATCGGACTGATAGGAGGGGCGTAATACCGACAAGTCCTCATGATTTCGACCACGCTCTCCCACTTGGTACTATTTTGATTCTCCCGCGTCGTTTTTGTCGTTGAATTTCAGCACGCCGCCGCCAGCCGCGGACAGCAAGGCTTCAGTTAGGGCCACCCTCAGTCACACTGCTACGCAAAATTTCGTTGGGCGTCTGAGAAAATCCATTAGGACAGGTAAAATACTCCGTGCCTACTATGAAGAACTCAGCCATGTCCCGCCCGCTCTATGAAGTCGATCCCGAGATCGCTGCAGCCATTGACAACGAAACCCGCCGCCAGCACGAGGGCCTGGAACTGATTGCTTCCGAAAATTTCGTCAGCGAGGCGGTGCTGGAAGCGGCCGGCTCGGTGTTTACGAATAAATATGCGGAAGGCTATCCGGGCAAGCGCTACTACGGCGGTTGCGAATTCACGGACGTGGTCGAGGAACTGGCCCGCGAGCGGGCCAAGAAACTATTCGGCGCCGAACACGTGAACGTGCAGCCGCACTCCGGATCGCAGGCCAACATGGGCGCCCTCTATGCGGTGCTCCAGCCCGGCGATACGATTCTTGGCCTGAACCTGGCCCATGGCGGACACCTGACGCACGGGCATCACCTGAATTTTTCGGGCAAGACATACAAGGTGATCCCCTACGGCGTCACCAAGGAAACCGAGACAATCGATTACGACGAACTAGAACGGATCGCGGAGAAGGAACGTCCCAAGCTGATCATCGGCGGCGGCAGCGCGTATCCGAGGATCATCGATTTCGCGCGCATGCGCCAGATCGCCGACAAGATTGGTGCGCTCTACCTGGTCGACATGGCGCACTTCTCCGGACTGGTTGCGGGCGGCGCACATCCGTCGCCGGTGCTGCATGCGCACATCGTGACTTCGACCACGCATAAGACGCTCCGCGGGCCGCGCGCGGGAATGATCCTGAGCAAGCAGGAATTCGGTGCGGCGATCGATAAGGTCGTGTTCCCTGGTATTCAGGGTGGACCCCTCGTTCACATCGTTGCGGCCAAGGCAGTATGTTTTCTTGAAGCGATGCAGCCTGGGTTCAAAGAGTATGCGCGACAGGTCGTCGCCAACGCGAAGGTTCTGGCCGAAGGGCTGGCCGGCGAAGGCTTCCGTATTGTGTCCGGCGGGACGGACACGCACCTGATGCTGGTCGACGTATTCGCCAAGGGCATGCTCGGCAGCGAGGCCGAGAAGGCTCTGGGAGAGGCGGGAATCACGGTGAATAAGAACGCAATTCCATTCGACGCAAATCCGCCGATGAAGCCGAGCGGCATCCGCGTCGGCACGCCCGCCGTGACCACCCGCGGCATGAAAGAGCCCGAGATGCGCCAGATTGCGCACTTCATTGCGGAAGCACTTAAACAACGGGCCGACGCCGGCGCGCTCGCGAAGATCCGGGCTCAGGTGTTGGAACTGGCCGAAGAATTTCCTCTGTATGCGGAGCGGCGGGCGAAAGCACAGGCGGAAGTCAGGGTGTAAGCCGCTGGGTGTTTCGTTTGCGAACTTTGCGATGGCTTCGCGGCCTTGGCGGTTAAGAGCTTGAACCGCAAAGATCGCAAAGGAAAGCGGCAAAGTTCGCTAAGACTGCCGGGTTCTCCTCCCTTATGAAAGTTGCTCTTGTAACGGGCGCCGCCCAGGGAATCGGACAACGCACCGCTGAAGTCCTTGCCCAGCGTGGATTTTCGCTCGCGCTCAATGACCTGCGCCCGCCCGTCGACACCGCTGCGCAAGCTCGAACCCACGGCGTTGACACGATCGAGGTATTGGGCGATGTCGCCGACGAGTCTGCCGTTGCGCGAATGGCGGAGTCGGTGATGAATCGCTTCGGGCGCATTGACGTGCTGGTCAACAATGCCGGTGTCAGCTCGATCTCTCCGGCGGAAGAAATCACCGCCGCGGAATGGCGTCGCGTGATGGACATCAATTTACTGGGGCCATTTCTCCTTTGCCGGACTTTCGGGCGCATCATGCTTCAACAGCGCTCGGGGAGCATCGTCAACATCGCATCGATCGCGGGTCTACTCGGAGTTGCGGATCGCGCCGCCTACAACGCATCGAAGCACGGGCTCATCGGATTGACGCGCACGCTGGCTGCGGAATGGGGAGGGCGCGGTGTTCGGTGCAATGCGGTGTGTCCGGGCTGGGTGAAGACTCCGATGGACGACTCCGCGCAAGATGCGGGCCTGTACGCCGACACCGACATTACCGGGCGGGTTCCGATGGCGCGCTTTGCCTCTCCTGACGACATCGCACAGGCGGTCGCATTCCTGGCCGACCCGGCACAAAGCAGTTTCGTGAATGGCCATACTCTGTCCGTCGATGGCGGCTGGGCGTCAGACGGGAGTTGGGAGAACTTGAGACTGCGGCATCGCTGAATGCCTCCCGCGTTTTCTTTGGTCTTGCCAGGCTTCTCTTTCCTCTGCCGCCAAGAGCTTGTAACCGCAAAGGTCGAGAAGGACGGCCGCAGAGGTCGCAAAGAAGGGCCTTGATGGAAATCTCCGCGCCCTTTCTCGCACTGTGTTTAAATTCACTTCGTGAAAGTTGCCATCGACATCCGTCGCATGACGGAATTTGGTGTCGGGACCTACATACGGAATGTTGTGCGGACGCTGGCCCGCCTCGACCGGGAGAGCGATTATTTTCTGATCGGACTACCCGCCAAAGTGGACGAGTGCGGACCTCTACCCGCGAACTTTCGTGCTGTTCCGCTGACCGGTCTGGAGAACACGCTGAAGGGCAGCCTTGAATTTCGTGCCATCGTGCGACGGCTGGAGTGCGACCTGGTTCACATTCCGCATCTGTTCTGGGTTCCGCGCGGGTTACCTTGTCCGTACGTGTTGACGGTCCACGATTTGCTCGATCATATGTACGGCGCGCGCGACCGCTCGAATGTGCGCCGCAGTCTGCAATTGGAACTGACCCGGCGCGCGTTGCGAAAGGCATCGCGGATTCTAGCGGTCTCGCAATTCACGCGTTGCGAAGTGCAGAAGATTTTTTCCATTCCAGACGACCGAATTGAGGTCGTCTACAACGCGATCGACGAGCGCTTTCTGCATGGACACGCTTCGCAGGCCGATCGCGACCTGATTGCCGAACGCTACCAGGTGAACTATCCCTTTCTCCTCTATGCGGGCGCGATCCGGCCGCACAAGAATGTCGTGCGTACGATCGAAGCGTTCTCGGCCCTCAAGACCGAACTGGAAAAAGAACAGAAGCTTCCCGATCTGAAGCTCATTATTATTGGCGACGATCTTTCCGGACATCCTGGATTGCGGCGGACGGTGGTGCGCAGCGGCGTGCAGAACGACGTGCGTTTCCTCGGCTTTGTGCCGATTGAAGTGTTGCGAATTTTTTACGACGTCGCGAAGGTATTCGTGTTTCCATCGTTGTATGAAGGCTTCGGACTGCCTCCGCTGGAGGCGATGGCGCACGGTACTCCGGTGGTCACGTCGAATACGTCGAGTCTGCCAGAAGTGGCGGGTAACGCGGCCCTGCTGGTGAATCCGGAGAATGTTTTTGAAATTCAGCGTTCGCTCCAAAGGGCACTATTGGATCCTGCGCTGCGCGCGCGGATGAAAGAGCGCGGGTACCAGCAGGCCCAGCGGTTTTCCTGGACCAATTCCGTGGAGAGGATTCTGGCGATCTATCGCGAGGTGGTTGGCGGCAAGATATCGCGCGGCGCGACGGCAAACTGACACGTTGCGGGCTAACCGTTGCGACGCATCGGCGATTTTGTCTTTATAATAAGCCTTCTCTCGATGACTTCCGCTGCGGCCATTGTGCCCGAGCCGACACAAACCGAGTCCATTCCCCGTCCGCGAAGCTTGCTTTCCGACTGGCGCGTCGCGGCCGCTACTCTGACGGCGCTGTGGTGCATCATTTATATGGCGGGCCTTTCCGCGCCCGCGCTGCTCGACGATGCGGACACCGTGCACGCGGAAGCGGCGCGGGAAATGGTTCAGCGGCAGGACTGGGTCACGCTCTATGCCAATGGCGTACGCTACCTGGAAAAGGCGCCGCTCATGTACTGGAGCGTCGCCACCAGCTACAAAATGTTTGGCGTGAGCGAATGGAGTACGCGCTTTCCATTAATGCTTGGCGTGCTGGTGATCATCCTCGCCACCTGTGGCCTCGGTCGCTGGACATTTGGCCCCGAGGGCGGGTTCGATGCGGGGCTGGTCATGGCCACGGCTCTCGGTCCGTATCTGTTCACGCGTTTTCTCATCCCTGATGTTTCAGTTGGACTCTGGCTAACGGTCACGTACTGGCTGTTTCTGCGTTCGCTCGAAGAAGAGCAGCCTTCGCGCTGGGTGTGCTGGAGCCTGGCGGCGGTCTGCGCTCTGAATGTTCTGACCAAGGGACTCATTGGTCTAGTTTTTCCCGTCGGGGCAATTGGACTGTATCTGTTGCTCACCGGAAATCTCAAACATCTTCTCAAGCTGCGCTTACCATCCAGCGCGGTAGTGTTCTTCGCGATTGCGGCACCCTGGCATATTCTTGCCGAGCTGGCGAATCCCGCGCAGGGGCAGGTTCGCGGGTTTCTCTGGTTTTATTTCGTCAATGAACACTTTCTGCGCTTCCTGAACAAACGGGTGCCACGGGACTACGACACCGTCCCACTGCTTCTGTTTTGGGCGTTATTGATCGTGTGGCTGGTGCCCTGGAGTGTGTTTGTTCCGCAAGCCTTGATGGAAGTTCCGCGAAGGTGGCGCGACTTTCGCTCGCAAATGACGCGGCGCCAGCGTGCGAATCTCCTTTTTATCCTCTGGGCACTGGTCATCGTCGGTTTCTTCAGTTTCTCCACCCGCCAGGAGTACTATACGATTCCTGCGATTCCGGGCATGGCGTTGCTGATTGGAGGATGGCTCGGCCGCGAACGAACATCGCCGGCCGCCAGTCCTGAACGACGCGCAGGGCGAGTTTCAGCAGCGGTTCTGGTTTCGATTGGTGCGATTATTGCCGGCGTCGGACTTGGGCTGCTCTGGTTTTCGAAGCCGCCGGCCGCCGGGATCGATCTTTCTGATCTACTGAAGAAACATCCACAGGACTATGCCCTTTCCTTCGGCCACTTCCTGGATCTGACGCCGCAAGCGATGGGCGCGTTCCGGATTCCGTTGCTCGGTGTCGCACTTGCAATGCTGTTGGGTACGCTGGCGAACTGGATTCTTCGGCGCAGTGGCCGCCCTGGAGCAGGAAATACCGTGCTGTCGGGCATGATGATCATCGTCCTGGCATGCGTGCATTCCGCATTTGCAATTTTTTCTCCCATACTTTCTTCGAAGGACTTGGCGCTGGCGATCCGGACGCAGTATCAACCCGGCGAC
>DATMNN010000024.1:0-44800 GCA_035569025.1 Terriglobales bacterium | reverse complement strand
CGCCATGTGCGCTGCTTTCCCTGTGACCAGCGTCTGCCGCGACGCCGATGTCTTCCCACAGTCCGGTGTGATTGCTGTATCGCCCGATATCAGGTCGAAGCACTCGATCGGAGCGCCCAAAGCGTCCGCGCAAATCTGCGTGACGATTGTGTTCGAGCCTTGTCCGATATCTACTGCGCCCTGGTGCAGCGCGATTCGCCCGTCTCGCTTGAGTCCAATTCGGATCGTCGAAGGATTCGGCAGGGAAGTGTTGCCGCAGCCGTACCACATTCCGGCCACACCGACGCCGCGACGGAACATTCCATTACTCCTGGAATTAAACTCCGCCGCCCTCTCCCTCGCGTCGTGCCACTTCGGCCGCAGCGCCTCGAAACACGCGCGAATCCCCACACCCTCACCCATCACCTGTCCCGTGACTGTAGGAGTGTCATCGTCGAGAGCATTCAAAATCCGGAACTCCAGTCGATCCATCCCCACGCGATCCGCGAGTTCGTCATAGAGTTGTTCCTGCGCAATCGCTGCCTGCGGAACTCCGAACCCTCGAAACGCCCCGGCTGGCACCAGATTCGTATGCACCGCCCGCGTGAGCGCCCGATAGTGCGGGACATAATAAGGACCCGAAGCGTGCACGGGAACGCGTGCTGCCACGGTCGGGCCCCACGATGAATATGCCCCCGTATTGAAATCAGCGGCGAAATCCATTGCGACCAGTTTGCCGTCGCGCGAGCAGCCCGCTCGCACTCTCATGCGTGCCGGATGCCGCTTCGTCGTCGAGACAATTGACTCCGTTCTCGAATACACCATGCGCACAGGCCGGCCGGTATGCCAGGCCGCGAGGGCGAGAAAAGTTTGCACGGACAAATCAAGCTTCGACCCAAACCCTCCGCCCACCGCGGTCGGAATGATGCGCACCTTTTCCGGAGCAATCCCAAGAATCGTTGCCATATCCGCGCGGTCCATGTAGGGAGACTGGGTACAAGCCTGAATCTCAACTCCGTCACCGACGCGACGCGCGAATCCCGCTTCGGGCTCGATGTAGGCATGCTCCACGAAGCCAGTTTCGTAATCGCCTTCCGCTGTGATCGCAGCCTCGGCCAGCGCCCGCTCAACATCGCCGCGCACCACGCGCCCGCGCACCAGCACGTTGTCTTCCCGCTCGTGATGAATCCGAGGCGCGTCGGCGGCCAGTGCCTCGTCGATCTCCTTCAGTGCCGGCAGTTCCTCCCACACTACGGGAAATGTGGCCGGGTCAATCGCTTCAACCACTGGGGTCTCTCCCACGATCGCCGCCACCGCCTCTCCACGATGCCGCGCCTCCCGATGCGCAAACACCCGCTGGTCAGCGAAGAGTGGAATCACTCCATAACAGTCTTTTCCCGGCACATCCTTCGCCGTCAGCACCGACACGATGCCGGCGCGTTCTCGGACGAACGCGTTGAGATCGCCAAACTGAAATCGAGCCCGATGATAAGGGCAACGAATCACTCTCACCGTCAGCGCTCCCGCCGGCATTTCATCGGCCCCGAAAATTTCGGAGCCGTCCACTTTCTTCTGCCCGTCCAGCCGGACCAACCGCCTGCCCACTGCGCCGTTTGTCGATGCGGCCTGGATCGTGCCGGACAGTTTCTTCTCTTCAGGTGTCGCCGCCGCGTCCAGCACCGCCGAGATAATTTTGCGATAGCCCGTACACCGGCAGAGCACACCGCCGAGCGCGTCCATCACCTCGCCCTCGGTCGGACTCGTATTGCGCTCGATCAGCGCTGTCGCCGCCACCAGCATCCCCGGCGTGCATGCTCCACACTGCGCCGCACCATGAGCCAAAAACGCTTTCTGCAAACGGAAGCCCGTGGGCAGCGCTGCCAATCCTTCTACCGTGGTGATCTCACATCCAGCAACTTGCCCAGCCGCCACCAGGCAAGCACATACCGGGTCGCCGTCCAGCAAGACCGTGCAAGCGCCGCAATCGCCGGCGTCGCATCCGACTTTGGTGCCGGTGAGTCCAAGGTCTTCGCGCAGCACGCGCGACAACCGGCGCGCGGACCCAGTCGTCGTGACCTCGTTCCCATTCACTCGAAATGCAATCGACGAACTCTCCGCGCCGACTGGAATGTCCCGTGTGGTGGCCATCAGCCGGCCTCCACGCAGGCATCCAGCGCACGCCGCACCAGGGTCAGCGACGCGTCCCGCCGATAGTCACCGGTCGCGCGCACATCGTCAATCGGAGAAAGCGGCGCGAGATGCCCGGATGTGACCAACCCGCCAAGGCCTCCGCGAACCGGCGCGCCTATCAAATCACCCTCGAGTCCATGTAGACGCCGCGCAACCGCCGAGCAGGAACCTACCGCAATACGCGCTGTCGTAACCCGGCCGTCGTCCACCAGCACCACAACCGCGACCATGGAAATCGAAATCACCAGATAACGCCGCGCTCCCAGCTTGAGAAAAGTCGAGTGTGCATCCTCAAGAGTTCGCGGAATCCAGACCGCCGTCAGCAGTTCATCGGGCCGCCGCTGCGTTTTCCGATTCCCGACGATGAATTCCGCCAGCGGCATGCGTCGCGATCCTGCGCACGAAACCATTTCCACCTCCGCATCGAGAGCCAGCAAAGGAGGCACTCCGTCCGCCGCCGGCGATGCATTACACAAATTCCCCGCTATCGTCCCGCGATTCTGAATCTGCACCGACCCAACTTCCCGAGCCGCGGCCTTGAGTGCATCGAAACAACGGGGAAGCGGAGTCCGAATAACATCGCTCCAGGTCGTCAAGCCGCCGATCCGGACGTAATTACCCTCGCGCGAAATGCCGCGCAGTTCGCGCAAACCGGAAATGTCCATCACAGGTGCCTGGACCACCCGATCTCCCAGTGCCGGATAGAAATCCGTACCTCCGGAAAGAATCTGGGTTCCCGGCATAGCCAGTTGAACGACCGCTTCATCTAGGGTTTTGGGCCTGAGGTACAAGTTCCGATCCCTGGGCAGGGTGACAGCCCGCGAAGAAATTGCTGGCTAATCTTATACGAACCGCTAAGGCCCTGCGAAAAAACTCCAAACCCGTTTAACCGCAGAGACGCAGAGAACTGCAAAATCAGGGATTAGAATGCTTTTCCCCAAGAATTTCTCGACGTTCTCAGCGTCCTCTGCGGTTGAGAGCTTTTCTAATCCCCTGTATCGAAAAAACCGCCTTGCCCTCCCTCGAACCCGCTCCGATACTGACTTATACGTGTGTTGATCCCCCCGACACCGTAAAATAGAGGGGGATGGTTGCGGCCGGACAAGTATCCGACCGTTTTTGCCGATCATCCCCATAGACCCTAAGTTCGTTCCACGGAGGCTGTACCAGATTGGACCATCAGCAGGAAGTAGTTGAGGAGCAGGAGCAAGAATTGAAATTAAGCGAACCCGGACGTGTGCTAAGGCTGGACGAAATCGCCAACCTGGCCGCCGAAGGCGGCAAGCCCGCCGAAACCCTGATGAACGTAGTCGCACTGATCGCGCGACGGTTCGGCACCGACGTCTGTTCCGCCTATCTGCTGGAACCCGACCGCGCCAATCTCGTTTTGGCCGCAACCCTCGGACTCCGCCGCGAGTGTATCGGCACGCTTCGCATGGGCATCCACGAAGGCCTCGCCGGCCTCGTCGCCGAACAGGTCCGTCCCGTCGCAGTAGAGAAGGTAAAGAATCATCCTCGCTTCAAGTACTTCAAAGAGTCCGGCGAAGAAGCCTACCAGTCTTTCCTGGGAGTCCCTCTGATCGACCGCGGCATCCTGCAAGGCGTACTGGTCGTCCAGACAAAGGACGCACGTGTTTTTCCGGAAGAGGAGATTCGCATGTTGGCCGAAGCGGCCACGCAGGTCGCTCCGGTAGTAAGCGAAGCGCGTACCCTCGACCGATTCATTGCTCCGTTGCAGGAACGTCTCTGGGCTCTTGCCCGCAATCTCTGGTGGAGCTGGGACCACGATTCCTCCGGTCTCTTCCTCGACCTCGACCCGGTGCGCTGGGCCGAACTCAATCACAATCCTGTTTCGCTGCTCGGAGAATTTCCTCTCGCCAAGCTGGAGACGCGCGCTGCTGAACTGGTTCTCCACAGCCGCATCAACTACGCGTATCGCCGTCTGCTCGAATATCAGGAAGCCGAGCGCACCTGGGGTGGACGCCACGCCGGCATCCTGCGCACTCGCCCCGTAGCATATTTTTCCGCTGAGTTCGGCCTGCACGAATCGCTCCCCATTTACTCCGGAGGCTTGGGCGTCCTGGCCGGCGACCACATCAAGAGCGCATCCGATCTCGACATTCCCCTGGTTGGCGTCGGCCTCTTTTACGGTCAGGGATATTTTCTGCAGCGCCTCGACCGCAGCGGCTGGCAGCGCGAGGAGTACCTCGAAACCGACGTCAACCATCTTCCGATGGAGACCGCGATCGGCAAGAATGGCCTGCCCGTCGTCGTGCAGATCGATACGCGCGCTGGTTCCATCCACGCCAAAGTATGGCGCGTGAAAGTCGGACGCTGCGATCTCTTCCTCCTCGACTCCGACGTAGAAGGCAATCACCCCGAAGACCGCGAACTCACCTCGCGTCTCTACGGCGGCGATCGCCGCGTCCGCATCCGCCAGGAATTACTGCTCGGCGTAGGAGGCTTGCGAGCTCTGCGCCAGCTAGGTATACAACCCGGCGTGCTGCATCTGAACGAAGGCCACAGCGGATTCGCCGTGCTCGAAGCCGTCCGCATGCGGATGGAAGACGAAGGCATCACCTTCGAACGCGCTGTGCCCCGCGTCTCACGCGAAGTCGTCTTCACAACCCACACGCCCGTTCCCGCGGGCCACGACCGGTTTGAAGCCGATCTGATCGAAGAGCACCTTGGCCCTTTGCGCGATGCCATCGGCCTGTCGAAGGAAAGCTTCATGGGCCTGGGCCGTGAAAATCCCAACGTCGATGAGACCTTCTGCATGACAGTGCTCGGCCTGCGCCTTTCGCGCCGCGCCAATGCAGTGTCCGCGCTGCACGGAGAAGTCTCACGCGCCATGTGGACCGGCCTCTCCCCTGGCACACTCGAAGACAGCGTCCCGATCGGACACATTACCAATGGCGTGCACGTGCCGACATGGCTCGCCCCGCAGATGTTCCGTCTCTACGATCGTCATCTCGGCACCGGATGGCACCAGCGCAGCAGCGAAGCCAAGATCTGGGAAGGCATCGACGACGTAGACGACGGTGAGCTTTGGGAGACGCACCTCAGCCTGAAGAACCGCCTGGTGGAGTTTGTCCGCCGCCGGGCCGTTCAACAGGCCGGCCGCCGCGACGAACCGCATGAGACCTTGCAGAAACTGGAACGCACGCTCAGTCCAGACGCGCTCACCATTGGTTTCGCCCGCCGCTTCGCCACCTACAAACGCGCGAACCTGATCCTCCGCGACCTGGAAAAACTGGCGGCGATGGTCAACGATCCGAAGCGTCCAGTGCAATTCGTGTTTGCCGGCAAGGCTCATCCGCACGACGAGCCTGGAAAGAGAGTCCTCCAGCAAATCGCCGAACTCATGCGCGATCCGCAATTCGGCGACAAGTTCGCCTTCGTCGAAGACTACGACATCAACGTAGGACGCCACTTCGTGCAGGGTGTCGACGTGTGGCTCAACAACCCGCGTCGTCCCCTGGAAGCCTCCGGCACCAGCGGACAAAAAGTCGTGCTAAACGGCGGCCTGAATCTTTCCGTGCTCGACGGCTGGTGGGCCGAAGCTTACGACGGACTGAACGGCTTCGCGATCGGTACTGGGCGAACCCATTCCAATCTCGATGTCCACGACGCCCGCGATGGCGATGACCTGATTCGAGTGCTCAACGAAGAAGTGATCCCGCTTTTCTATCACCGCGATCGCGATGGCCTGCCCCGCGGTTGGATCAAACGAATGAAACGCACCATCCGCACCCTGGGCTGGCGCTTCAACGCCGACCGTATGGTCATGGACTACACCCAGAATTGCTACATCCCGGCAGCCGGAGGTACATCGAGCGACATGCGCCCCAACGTGTAAGGAAAAACGTTGGTTCTGAAATGAACGCACGCACAACCGTGGAAGCGCGGCCCTTCAGGGCCGCGAAAGAGACTTGAAATACGCGGCTTCAGCCCCGGCGCGCCCGCCCCGCTGCGCAATGTCTGCAATGCCCGCGCCCAAAGCTGCAACGCTTTTCTCACCGCGACCAACCTTCGCGCACTGCCCTTGACGCGGCTCCTCTCCGCAGTCTACGCTTCGAGAATAGATGTTCTGTCAGTCAGGCTACGGACCGCCGAAACCAGCCGCCAGTGGCCAACTTCAGACGACTGACTCCCAGGGAGTTGCAATGCAGACAAGAAAAAAACAACGCGGATTCTCACTTATCGAATTGCTGATCGTAGTTGCCATCATTCTGATCATCGCCTCGATCGCCATTCCGAACCTGATGCGCGCCCGCATCTCGGCCAACGAAACGTCGGCCGTAGGATCGATTCGCGCCATCAACTCCGCGATGATTTCCTACATGTCGTCTTATCCCACGGTCGGTTTCCCCGCCACGCTCGGTGCTCTCGGAGGCACCAGTTGCGCACCGCCCAGCCCCGCCAGCGCATGCTTGCTCGACTCGCAGCTCGCCAGCGGCAGCAAACAGGGTTATAACTTCACGCTCACCGGCGTAGTCGGAACCCCCGCCGCGACCTATCAGATCGTCGCAGCGCCCGCCGTCGCCAATCAGACTGGCGTCCGCTACTTTTGTTCCTTCGCCGACAGCGTGGTCCGTGCCTCGGTTACACCCATCGCTGCGTGCGACTACACCACAACCCCGCTGCAATAAGTAAGAAGAGAAAGTTGCTACCCCAGCCCGGCACTGCCAGTGCCGGGCTGGGGTAGCAACTCCATCAGGTGATCAAGTTTGCGCGTCCGGCCTACCGCGCGCTTTCCACCCAAAACACTCCCCCGCGAAAAATCGAAGGTATCCGATACATCCACCCCGCCCCCGATTTCTCGCCGCGCAATTCCTGTTCCTCACCGAGAAAACTTAAAAACTTCGCCTTTCCACCGTTCTTCACGAACACGAGAGCTCCCGCTTCGGGCTCCTGGCGGGCATTCTCGCCGCCACGTAAGCCCTTGAAGTTCGCGAAATAAACGTGCACAGCACCGTTCACGCGGACGATATGCGTCGCCACCATCGGAGACGCCTCCACCCTCACCTCTGCATTGCCCGGCAACAACTTGAGAAACTCCGCCTGGCTATCAGGGGACGTCCCCACGAAATCCTTTTCCAGTGCAGCCAGATACACCTTCCCCGGACACTCCGCAACGCGCGTGACATTAGTCGCAGCTGCCAAGCCGGTCGCATCCATACCCGTGATCACCAACCGGTTTCCCGTCTTCGCAAATGCTCCCAACAGCGCGCGCTCCGTTTCATCGAGCACGCTCACGTTCGGCAACACCAGCGCGCCGCCATGGAACGCCGGCAGCGTACGCGGCGTCACCACTTGATACGCCAGATGCTTTTGCATCAGCAGGATCAGTATCCCCTCATACGACCGCAAAAATTCTGCCGGAGAATAATTCCGCGTAGCCGGAGAAAAATAAACTCCCACCGGATTCAACGGCTCGCGCGGCGAATAAAACGTCTTTTCATGCTGTCCGATCCAGCTGAATATGCGCTTGCGCGTTGCGAGATCGTTCGATCCCGACATCACATGTCCGCTCGCGTCCCACGGATTCGCACCCGCCATCACCTGCGACATGAACAGGTTCTCCATCGCATCGCGAGGATCGATCTTCTTGTCCCCGTCCCACGAATAGTTCAGAATCCACGTGGGCCTGCCCTCGGCGAAGGCGCGGAACGAAGCCATCCCGACCTGATAGCGGAACCAGTCATAGGGAGTCCGCGAAGAAGCCATGTGATCGCCGCCGCCAAACTCATACTCGTGCGCGATCGCGTCATTCACCGCGTAGAGACTGTACACATCCGCCCCCACCCGCACCGCTTCTTCCTCGATTCCCGGATAAATCTCGGGAATCGTCTTGATTTTCGGATTCCCCCCCTTGGCCGTCCGATCGATTTCCGCCATGAAATCAGTAATCGTACGAATCCGAAAATCCACCCACTTGCGAAAATTGGCATCTGAAAAATCGCCGAGCTTCAAATCGTGGCGAGCATCCAGCCCGGTTTCTTTCTTGAACGCGGCAACCGTGTAGTCGTCAAAACTCGCCCACGAATCTTCCCATCCATCGAAATGCGTCATCCAGTAAGGGATGTCGACGTAAATCCCATCAATACCCGTAGCCGCAATCTGCAGCACGCGTTCCATGTAAGCCGAGCGCCACTTGCGAGCGTAGGGAGAGATCCACACATCCTCATCGCCCTTGGCAATCCAGAACGCCGTGCCTCCGCCAAAGACCGCTGGCTCGCCCGTGATCTTCCGCTGCAGCCAGTCCGGATGATCCTTCGCCAGAGAATGGGCCGACTGATCCGCATTCGCCGTGATGCACTCCAGGCCCGCGATATAAACGAACGCATGGTTCCCCGCCGCGTGCGCCTGCTCCGCAACCGCCCGAATCGCTGCCAGCTTTTCTTCCGGATTCAAGAAACTCTCATACCGCCCCGGAATGTCGTTATCCACCTCGATCCCGAAGACGTGACTCTCCTGCGCCTCGTGAACAATGCGCGCCGCAGCGTCCTTCGAATGTAATCCCCATGCCGCAATGCGGACGTAGTAGGTCCAGTCTTGTTCCGCAGGACCAGCTGCATGTACGCCGCCCGCCCAAACGATTCCAAGAAACAAAAGAATGCATCCTCGAGAGCGCATAAGTATCCTTAGTGTTTTCGATTTCGGGTGGCGCAGCGGTTTACCGCTGCGATTCGACCAAGAAACCCAAACGGCTTTAGCCGCTGAGGGGCAGCATTGCGTATCAAAAGCGCGACTCTAGGGCTAAAGCCCTGTCAAGAGTGAATCTCAATCGCAGCGGTAAACCGCTGCGCCACCCAAAATCCGATGAACTTGCTCATTGAACCTTTTAGAGGTTGCTGGGCGAAATCAGTCCGCCCGTCTCATCCGATTCCCCCAACCCTGGCGTCGCACGCACTGTCAACGTCCCATCGGCATTGAGCGCCTGCTTGCAAGACCATCGCACCGGATGCCGTTGTCCCTTTACCTCAATCTCCGCCTTGAGCTGCAGTCCCTTCCATGACGTCCCTTTCGGCAAGGGAAATTGTGCCTGCCGCACTTTTCCCGGTAGAGGATATCCCGCATCCAGACTGCCGCCTGCCAACACGGCGCCCCCCTTGTCCAGGACAGAAACATGCAGAACTCCCGGCACGCCCGCGATCCCGTCATTGCAAAATCCCACGATCAATCCGGGATACCCGCGCTCCTCATACGTCCAGATCCACGAAGGGCGCACGCGATACCCGATGCTCCGCGCCAACCCATCAATCGCGGCTGGATATTTTTCGTGATAAGTGACCAGACGGTCCGCCAAAATTCGATGCCAGTTCCACAACGAGAAGTAACAAGCCCCGACATCGCGCGCATGACTGAGTACGTTGTCCGTGTAAGTCACGCCCTGATCCAGATGCAGACTCGCCGGCGAGCCATCCGACATACCCACTTCGATCGAAGCGCCAATCCACGGCGGACGATTACTCAACGTTTCAATCTGCTCGTTCTCAATAAAAATCGTGTCCGTGCGTAGCCAGTTGAAGCTGCGAATCGTGCGGTCCACCAGTTCGGAATTGCCGACCTTGCTGAAGTCCGGTTGCGTGTTGGTCGCGAGCGGAGTCTTCTTCCAACGCTGCGCCTGGTGCTCAAACATCCGGACGAACGTAGCCTCCGCCGTTACCGCGTCCGGAAACGGATTCGTCTCCAAAGGCCAGGTGTGTCCTTCGCCCCAGAATCCGTACATTGCCGTGTCCACATACTCCACCTGCGGATGCCCGTCATACGCATCGGCCAGCAGATCGGTCAGTTCCTCAAACGCCGCCTGAAATCGCGGATCGTCATAGCGCGGCTCCAACCGATCGCGCTTCAGCCACGATCCCAGCTTGACCATTGGAATTTTGCCGTCAAGAAACGCTGGCAAAGGTGAGTCCGTGATATCCGGATTACTCATCATGACGCGCAGCCCGATCCGCTTGTCATACTGCCGCGCGAGATCGAACGTCGTCTTCCAATGCGGACACAAATCCAGCCGCCCCGGTCTCGACTGCACATCCTTCCAGTTCACCCGCAGGTAAAGCTTGCTGCCCAGAGGCAACCGCACCAGATCCTCAATTGACTTCTCCAGGCTCTGTCCCGCCTTCTGCGGAGGCCCGACCTCATCGCAGATATACGTGATCATCCCCATGCCGAAGTTCGCCACTGGTTCGGACGAAGGAGTCGTAGCCATCGCCACATTCCAGCTGGGAAATAAATCGGTAGGAAATGGTCCCTGATATAGGCGATCGGCAACCGGGGGGCCCGCGCCGAAATCGTATTTGTCGAAGTTGTGGCCGGGAACGTAAGCGCCGGCAGACGGCCCGCCAAGCCCACTGGCGAGCGCCGTGGCAGCACCTGCTCTTAGAAAGTCCCGTCGGCGCATGCGCGCTTCCTCCTGGCCCGAATCTGCAAAAAAGAAAAGGGCGGATTCCTGATCCAGAATCCGCCCCGACTCTCGCGTCAACTAAAACTCGAACCGTACCGCCATCTGAATCCGGCGCGGATTGTTCGCCTGCGTTGTGACCAGCCCGAAGGTACTGGAATCGCCAAAGAAAGAAGCCGGAGTCTGAAAGCGGACGGTATTAGTCGCGTTCAGAAACTCCGCCCGGACCTCGGCCTTCATTCCCTCGCGAATGGGGAAGTCCTTGAAGATCCCCAGATCGAGATTCTTGATCCCTGGGCCGCGCGCGTTGGTGGAGAAGCGTGGGGCGTCGCCGGCGATCTGGTCGCCTGGGTCCGCGAAACAGTTCGGATTGAAGTAGTTGGCGCTGGGATCGGTTGAGGTGGCAACATCGTGCAGACTCATCCCACTCATGGGATTGCAAATGATGTTGGGGCGTTGGAAGCCATCCGCCAGTCTTTGCCCGGACGTCGCGAATGGGATGGGCTGGCCCGTTTGAAGGGTCAGCAGAGCATTCACCGACCACCCGCCGACGATCGCGTCTGCCACCCCCGGCCAACCTCCACCGATCCACCGGTTCCGGCCAATTGGCAAGTCGTACACAGTCCCCAGGACGAATCGATGACGGTTGTCGTTCGCACCGACCGAGTGCTCTGCCCTCAGGTTATCGAGTTCCTGGGGAAAGCCGAGCCCCGAACCGTTGAAAAAAATGAACGAGTTCGCGCCGTATGAGGAATTATCGGTGGCCTTCGCCCATGTGTAACTGCCTTCAAAGCTCAGACCGTGGCTCGGTCGCTTTTGAAAGCGAACCAGCAACGCGTTGTACCAGGAGCTGGCACTCAGCGCTGGCAGACCTTCGAAGTTGTTGTCAAACTGCGGATACGGCCGCAGCAAATTGATCAGCGGAACTCCATTCACGGGATCGCTGTAACGGGAGTCCGGTTCGTTGAAAATCGCGCCGGGACCAGTGAAGAGCGGTAGAAAAGGATTGGGAACGTCGGTCGACAACAGCTGGCTTACCGAACTGTCACCAGGGTCATGAGTCGGATTCAACTGGGCCACCAGTTGTTCTCGAAAGCTCTTGGACAGGAAATTCCGATTCCGCGTCGCGCCACCAAATGGAAGATGCGTGCTGCGGTTCGCCGAGTAATCGGCAGAGATGACCACCCCGAATGGAAACAGGTGCTGCAGGCCGAGGTTCCACTGATAGATCTCCGGGTTCCGCGACTCGGTTGTGCCCAGATCGTTCTGGTTCACATAGCCCCAGTTGGCAAGCGCCCCGTATTTGGTGCCTTGCGCCGTCGGCAGTTGCCCTGGAGGAAGATTCGGAAACAGGTTTTCGAAGGTTGCGACCTGGATAACCTGATTGCCGTTAGTCGTGCTGAAGTGAATCGGCGCATCGCGCCGGAATGCCGTACCCGCGTACTGGAAGTTGGTGGTGGAGGAGAAGCCATAGAAGATGCCTGCACCTCCGCGCAATACCGTATTGTTAGAAATTTCGTAGGCGAAGCCAAGCCGTGGGCCGAAATTGTTGCGGTCCACCGGGACGTGGCGGTCACTTGACGTGGGGAAGCGCGTGATTCCCTTCAGATTCGTAGGGCCTAGTCCAAGTCCGCTCAGGTCGGCGGGTAACGGGTCGCCGTTCACGTCGGTGGTGGGGGGTGTCAAGTCCACTGTAATTCCGCTCAGCGCGTTGAAATCGCTGAACTCGATGCGATTGTGACGCTCGGAATACGGAGTGCTCCACTCGTAGCGGAGTCCCAGGTTCAGCGTCAGGCGAGGAGTGACTTTCCAGTCGTCCTGGCCGTAGAAGCCAGTCTCCAGCGATTTGTTGGCGACCGAAGTCTTGATATTGAGCTGGCCGCTGTCGGGAAATCCCAGCAACAGGGTCGCGATCCCGTTACCGAACGTTTGGTCGTCTGAGTTCGCCCCGAAAGGATCTTGCTCGGTAATGATCCGGCCCGCGTTGAAGATCCCGGTCGCGTCGTTAGGCTGATAGAAGTTGTTGAAGAACTGCCGCTGCTCAAAGCCAAACTTGAGGACATGAGCGCCTTTTACCCAGTTCAGAGCCGATGAATATACGTATTGCGTGTGCCCATTGATAGTGTCAACACAACACTGTGGATTCCCGGACTGGTCGCTGTTCAGGATCGTGTAGTTCTCCGGCACGACTTCGGGCATGCGCATGATGTTGTTGGCTTCTGAAAGCAGGGCGGGAAGCCCGAACTGAGTAGGATCCTCGTGCTGGGAGGTCTCATTCTGGTAGTAGCGGTCCACACCGAACCGGCTTGTCAACAACAAACGGGGGTTGATGGACACAGTGTGCTCCACCACGATATTGCGCGTGGTCTGGTGGTTCACCGAAGATCCATAAAACGGGCTCGGATTGTTGGACGTAGCCGTGTTTTGACTGTAGCGACCCGTGAGCCGGTTTTTTCCGTTTAATTGGTGGTCGATCTTGATATCGAACTGGGTGTAAGGGGACGTATTCACCACGCCCTGCGAAAAGTTGACGTTGTTGCTGAAGTCGAGGTCCTGCGTCGGTTCCGGATAGGCATTGGCCAGCAATCTGCCGGCGTTGTCGATCAGACCGTCGGGTATCACATTGGATCGTCCATCCGCCGTAACCGGAAATGGATTCCGGCTACCATCGGGATTCAAGTCGAATGGATTGTAGATATTTACCGGCAACAAGTTCCCGCTGTCATCCTGAACCACCGTCTGGGAAAAATCTCCTTTGCGTTCGAGATCTGTCGGAACCCGGCCCTGGACGAGAGCCTTATCGTTTTGGCGCACCCGCTCCAGATCGAACAGAAAGAAGGTCTTGTTCTTGATGATGGGCCCGGTCACCGAGAATCCGTATTGGTCGCGGGTAGAGGCCGCTCGGGGGACGCCAGCCTGATTGGAAAAAAAATCATTGGCGTTCAGAGCCGTGCGCCGGCCATACCACCATCCGCTTCCGTGCAGCGTGTTAGTTCCGGATTTCATCAGGACGTTAATCACGGTCCCGCCATTGCTGCCGTATTCTGCGGAGAAGCTGTTGTTCTGGACTTTGAATTCCTGAATCACCTCGGCCGACGGCACGTAGCTCAAGTTCGAGGTTGCGCCTTCGCCCTGCTCGGGGCCCGTTGCCAGGTTTCCGTCCAGGCGGAATTCCGCGGACGCGTAACGCTGCCCGTTCGATGAAAAGTCGGTGCCGAAGGGATACCCGACCCCGTTGTTGATTTCTGTCACGCCCGCCGATAAATAGACAAGCTTGGACACGTCACGGTCGGCCAGCGGCATTCTGCTGATGAACTCGTTCGTGACCTCGGTCCCCAGCGACGCCCCGCCCGTATCCAGCAGCGGCGCGGTTTCCGTCACAGTAACGCTTTCCATCACCGACAGCGGCTTCAGCGTGAAATTCAGCGAGGCCTGCTGGCTTACCGCGAGCACAACATCTTTTTGTTCGATCGGACGAAACCCGGATGCCTCCGTCTTCACCGTGTACTTCGTCGGCCGAAGTCCGTTGATCACGTATTGCCCGTTGTCGTTGGTTTCCGACGACGAGGGAATCCCGGTCCCGTCATCGGTTAGCGTGACTTTGGCGTGCGCGATGATCGCGCCCGACTGATCCGTCACCGTCCCGCGAATCTGGGCCGTGTAGCTGCCCTGGCCGAAGACCATGGAAATTCCGCACAATAAGAAGAGGAGGGAGGTGACCAGCTGACGGCCCATCGACATAGGAGAAACTCCTTCGAAACCGGGCTTTCGAGGTAGCTTACGTATTCTTACGATTAGATACTTTTACTTATGTTTGTCCGTGGAGTCAAGGACTTTAGGGGGGCCTTTTCCACGGTAGCGCCGGCGTCACGCCGGGCGGACAGGGTGGGCTGCGGAAAAATCGTCGTCGTTCTTGCTTTGAAGGGCGCGGGTTAAAGCCGCGCCGCAATGCGCACAAAATAGTTGGAGGGCTTCAGCCCCCCGCCTCAAGTTCCTCGCGCAGCGCCCGTCCCAGTGCTGCTTGTCTTTCTCCATCCAGCTTCGCCCCGCCCGCGGTCAGATACAGGACGTCAATCGCCATCTGCCCTTCGGTCTCGATCAACGCGATCTCAATATTGCATCCTTGCTTCGAAACCTGCGAGCACATCTTGTAGAGCAGCCCGGGACGATCTTGCGTGATGATCTGCACCAGCGTGCTGTGCGGCGAGCAGCCGTCGTCAAATTCGATCTGGGTCGCAATCTTTACTTTCGCGGCGCTCGACTTCTCCGACCGGAGTCGATCTCGCAACATTTTCGCCACATCCGATTTCCCCGAAAGCACGCCGGCCAGGCTCTGTTTCAACCGCGCCCACTCCTGGAGATTCAATTCCAGGGTGCGAAAGCGGTCCGTAAAAAAGAAAGTGTCCACCACGACTCCCGCGCCGTTCGAGAACGCATTCGCCTTGACGATATTCATTCCCCACGCCGCCAGCGTGCCCGAAACCGAAGCGAATAAAAATGGCCGGTCGGTCGTGATCAGTGTCAACTCATACCAGTGCCGCACTTGTTTCAAACTGATCTGGACGGAATCATGCCCCAGTTGCGCGGCCATTTCAGCATGCGCCAGCACATCGCTCACGCCGTGAATGCGCAAGTACCGTTGTGGCAGCCCTTCCAGAAAGCTGTTGATTTTCTTTCCCGCCACCGGAGCCAGCGACCGCAGGTGAGCGAGCGCCGCGTCATTGTCGTCGGTATGGACGCGTTCATCCGCGCTGCGGCTCAGGTAATTGGCGGCGGCAATGTAGAGCTGAAAAAGATTGTCCGCTTTCCACGCCGTCATTGCCTCGGGATTCACTGCCTTGATGTCGGCATAGGTCATCAGGCACAGCATCTTCAACCGTTCCGGTACGCCGATTTTCTCCGCGAACGCCTTCACGTTGGCCGGGTCAAACACATCGCGCCGCGCCGCCGCCGACATTTCGAGGTGCCCGCCCACCAGGAAGCGGAGTGTGTCGCGGTCCGCCGGGTCCAGATCCAGACGGTCCGCGCAGCTCTCCACAAATTGCAGGCTGCCCTCGACATGATTGCCGGGCAGCGCTTTTCCCGAGTCGTGCAGCAACAACGAAAGATAGAGCAACTCCGGCTGTTCCAGTTCCTCCAGCAATTCCGCAAATCGCCGGTCCCATTCGGTTTTGAGATCGCGCAGGCGATGCAGATTCTCAATCGCCAGAAACGAGTGCTCGTCGACGGTATACCGGTGATAGAAATCGCGCACCACCAGTGCCTCGATCCCCTTCAATTCCGGCAGCAGCAGCGGCAACAGGCGCAACGCGTTCATCGCGCGCAGGGCGTCAGCGGCATGCGGTTGTGACAACGTCTCCTGCAAATAAAGCCACAGCTCTGCTCCGCGCGGTGGCGTGGACGCCAGCGCCGGCAGCACTTGCTCGATCTTGTATTCGGTCGTCGTGCTGAGCTTCAGTCCCTGCTGCGCCATGAAGTGGAACAGCTTCAGCAGCATTTCCGGGTCCTGGAGTGAGTCCGGCTTCTGCACGAAGATCATGCCGTCGACCACCGAGAAATCCGGCGTCGAGACCCGTGATCTCCAGCTCTGAAATTGCCGGTAGACGGACGACCAGGCGGCGGGAATTTCTTCCAGGAGTTGCGCACTCATCCGATGCACCGCGCGCGCATGTCCGAAGTACACACGCATCCAGTCCGCCGCATTCGTGATTTCGACATCCGCCGCGCCAATCTTGCGCAGCGCGGCTTCGTCCTGCGCTTCCCAGGTCAACGTATTGTCGTGGCGTCCATGCCGAAAATGCAGAAAGCAGCGCGTGGACATCTGAAACTCCAGCGCCGCATCCAGCGCGCGCCGTGAAGAAACTGGCAGCAGGGCCTTCGGATCGGGCCAGGCCCGCAGTTTCTCCATCGCCGAAATCAGCGCCAGCCAGTACGTGACGTTGTAGTCGCGCAGCCCGCCCGGTCCGTCCTTAACGTTCGGCTCGAGATGAAACACCGTGTTGCCGAATTTCTGATGCCGCGCCCGTGTGATCTCGCCGAGGTTCTGGATCAGGTTCTTCCACTCCCGCGCAACCAGCCGTGGAATCGTTTTCTCGCGCAGCCGCGAGTACAGATCGCGATCGCCCGCCAGATACCGGCAATCGAGCAACGAAATCGCAAACTCAACATTATTGGGATCAAAACGCTCACACTCCGCCAGCGTCCGCGTCGCGGGACTGAACTTCAGCCGCAGGTCCCAAACTTCCTGAGAGAAGCGCCGGATGGAATCCTTGAGAGCGGCTTCGGAACCAGCGTGCAGAAACAGCAGATCAATATCGGAGTGAGGAAAGAGCCAGCCCCGGCCGAATCCGCCGGTCGCGACCAGCGTGAAACCTTCAGGCCCTTCGGAGTCCGCGGAAATAAATTCCTGCCACAGGCGCAACAGAATGGACTCGACCAGCGCCGTACGCCCCGCCAGCACAGCGCTGCCATCTCCGCCGACAGAAAATTCCTGCTGGATGCGCGCCGACTCGCTGGCATACAACTCGCGCAGCGCGTTGGCAATGGATACGGTGTTCATTTCGGCGGCAATCCCTCCATGCCTTCGCAAAATACCTGCGGAGGAGGGAGTCTGGTCTCCGCTGTTTCCCAAATCCATGCCGCGAACTGGCGGCTAAAGCGCTCCGTCCCCGCGTTCCTCGTTGCGAATCCGAATCGCATCGTCAATGCGCGAGAGAAAGATTTTTCCATCGCCGATTTTTCCGGTGCGGGCCCCGCTGATAATCGCCTGCACCGCCTTCTCCACCATCTCATCGGCCAGCACGATTTCCAGCTTCACTTTGGGGATCAAGTCCACCGTGTACTCGCGTCCCCGGTAAAATTCGGTGTGCCCCTTCTGCCGGCCGTGCCCGCGCGCCTCGAACACCGTCATGCCTTCCACGCCAATCGCATGCAAAGCGTCTTTGACCTGCTCCAACTGCGATACCTGAATGACCGCTTCGACCTTTGTCATGATGAATATCTCTGAATTTGCCGCTCTTCCTACGCCGGAGATTCCCAGTAATATCCTTCCTCGCCATGCTGCGAAAGATCAAGCCCCTGAATCTCATGATCTTCCGGAACGCGCAGCCCGATCGCGAGGTCTACAACTTTCAATATCGCCAGAGTCCCAACGCCGGCCAGCACCCAGGCAATTGCCACGCCAACGAACTGGTTGAACAACTGATGCGCGTTGCCTTCCAGCAGCCCTGACGCCAGTGTATTCCCGGCGGCGCTCTTGAAGATAGGATTCACCGCACTCGACGCGAAGATCCCAGTAAGGATCGCGCCCAGCGTGCCGCCTGCTCCGTGTACCCCAAACGCATCCAGCGAGTCGTCGTAGCCTGCGAGCATCTTGACCTTGGCGACCATCAGATAGCAGAACACGCCCGCCAGCAACCCAATCGCGATCGCCGACATGGGCGACACAAATCCCGCCGCCGGAGTAATCGCAACCAATCCCGCTACTGCTCCCGAGATCGCGCCCAACGAGCTCGGCTTGCCATTCCTGTACCACTCGGCCGCACTCCATCCCAACGCAGCCGAGGCCGCTGCAAAATGCGTCGCGACAAATGCGCTGGTCGCCAGAATCCCCGCCGACAAGGCGCTGCCCGCGTTAAATCCAAACCATCCCACCCAAAGCAGGCAAGCTCCGATGAAACTGAGCACCACGCTGTGCGGAGGCATGGGCTGCTTCGGATATCCGATGCGCTTCCCCAGATACAACGCGCAAACCAGCGCCGATACGCCTGACGTGACATGCACGACCGTGCCGCCCGCAAAATCCAGTGTCGGAAAGCGCCCGCCCAGCGCGGCATTCAACAGCCCGCCCTTTCCCCAAACCATATGCGCCATCGGCGCATACACCACCAGCGACCACATCACCATGAACGCAGCCATCGCGCTGAACTTCATCCGCTCCGCGAACGCTCCCGTGATCAGCGCCGGCGTGATGATGGCAAACATCAACTGATAGACCATGAATGTCTGCAACGGGATCGTAGCGGCATAGTCCGGATCCGCTTGCCCTCCGACCCCGCCCAGAAACACATTGTGCAATCCGCCAATGAAACTGTTTCCCGAACCGAAAGCCAGGCTGTATTCCACCAGTCCCCACAACACCGTGACGATCGCCATCATCGCGAAGCTCTGCATCATGGTCGACAGGACATTTTTCTTCCGCACCAGACCGCCATAAAACAAGGCCAGCCCCGGCCCCGTCATCATCAGGACCAGCGCCGAACACATCAGCATCCAGGCGTTATCGCCGGAACTTCGGGCGTCGACCACCGCCTGTTCCAACTTCGCAATGCGCGCCGCGTGGTCGTCGCTTGCTGGAACAGCCTGCGCTACGGCAGCCTGAGCCAGCAGACACACCAATACGATCAACCCAACAACCGTCAGCAGCTTTGCCATGGAACCGGTTAGCTCCTCGCTTGAAAAATAACGAGATAACAGTAATGCGCGTGAGGATTTTTCGGAAGTGGGAACTATTTATCTGATTGATTAGAAATGTTTATGCGCGGGGGCGACGGGTGCCGAAACGAACGCGAGAATGGTGCACCCCGGTTCGTTTTCTCCGACATCGTTTTAAGTCAGGCGGTTATACTTTCCTCCGAGATGCGGAGCACCCGCCAAACGGGAGTAAATCGATGAGCAACAGCGTATCCAACAAGGTCTCGCGGCGTCACTTTCTGATTTCGAGTGGAGTCGCGGTTGCGGCCGCTTGTCTCGCCCCACCCCGGCTCTTTGCTCAGCAAGGCCTTGTTGAAATCGCTTTGAAGGAATCCGGCGCTGCCCAGATCACGGTGCAAGCGCTTCGGCGCAATATCAGCGTCCTGCTTGGTCCCGGGGGGAACATCGCCGTTCTTACTGGTCCGGACGGAAAGCTTCTCGTGGATGCCGAAGTCATCACCGCGCGGTCGAACGTCGCAGCGGCTCTCGCCAGTATCAACGCGGATCCCGTCAAGCAACTGATCAACACGCACTGGCACTTCGATCATACCGGCGGCAACGAGTGGCTGCACCAGGCGGGCGCAAGCATTCTGGCTCACGAGAACACGCGCAAGCGTCTCTCTGTAGACACACGCGTGGAAGGCTGGGGGTACACGTTTCCGGCCGCGCCCGCCGGAGCGATCCCCACAACTGTTTTTCAGGACGAGCACACGGTTCACGTCAACGGCTCCACCCTCGCCCTCAAGTACTACGGCCCTGCTCATACCGATTCGGACATCTCCGTGCACTTTACCGAGGCCGATGTTCTTCACACGGGAGACATGTTGTGGAATCGCAACTATCCCTTTGTCGACTACTCGACCGGAGGCAGCATCGATGGCCAGATTCGCGCGGCGGAAGCGAACCTCGCGAAGGTCAGCGCGACGACCATTGTGATTCCGGGCCACGGCGCAGTAGCGGCTAAGCCCGACCTGGTGCTCTTTCGCGATGTGCTCGTCGAGGCGCGCGAGAAAGTCGCCAAACTCAAGAAGCAGGGCCGGACGCTGGAAGAAGTGATCGCCGCCAAGCCCACCGCCCGCTACGACGCGGAATGGGGACAATCCTTTCAGAGTCCCAAGTCGTTTTTGACCTGGGTGTATCAGGGTGTCTGAAGGCGGGTGCCCCGGTAGTCGAGCGAGCACCTCCCATCGCGTAGTTTCCCAGGCTGGTTTTCTATGTCGCCGAAGGATACGCTACTTTGGATACCACTCGATCAGCCGCACTTCGATTCCCGTTCCGTCCAGCCCCTTCTTGAATACTTGGAGATCAGACCCCCGATAGTGGTACGGAATGACCACCTTGGGATGAAACGCTTTCACCGCGTCAGCCGCTTCATCGGGAGGCATCGTGTAAGGAAGGTTCATGCAAATGAAGGCCACGTCGATATTCTTGAGTGCGCGCATCTCCGGAACGCCTTCCGTATCGCCGGAGAAGTAGAAGCGCTTGCCGCCGTAGGTGAGGACGTATCCATTGCCGCGCCCTTTGTCGTGGAAGAGTTTGCCGGCCTCAGGCCCGCGCTTGAGGTTGTAGGCAGGGACGGCCTCAATCGTCCAGTCGCCCCAGGTTTTGGTCTCGCCGTTAGCAATGGGCTTAGCTGTGGTCACAGTCTGCACAACAGCTGGCGGCGCCAGGATTTCAGTGCTCGACTGGCTGACCGTCTTAATGGAATCAGGATCCATGTGGTCGCCATGAATATCGGTGATGAGAATGAGGTCGGCCTTGCGCTCCGGAAACTTCGCCGGCTTGGCCGGATCGAGATAAATAGCCTTGCCTCCAGCCTCGATGAGCGTGCTGGCATGAAAAAGCGGTGTGATCTTGACGTCGCCCTTTGCGGTAGTGAACGTTTGCGCTTGTGCGAAGGCGTTTTGGTAGAGTGAAAGCGCGGCAAGAAGCAGGAAAACATTTGAAAACAGTTTCACGTCAACCTCGCTTTTCTGGGTTTAGGAATCTTGAGTGTGCGCAGGAAAAGTTTCGCAGGAAAACGGGGCGGTGTGCAAGCGGTGTGAGGGCTTTGGCGGGTGGGGGCCTGGCTATCGGGTCACAGACAACCTCCAGTTGGTGCCATCCCCTCCCAGCAAAATTCTTCATCCCACCTATCGAAATTCTGCGTTGTACTTTGCCCTCCTGAAAGCTGTACCAAAGAAGATGGCACTCCAGCCCCATACCAGCCCGATGTTGCGGAGAGGTTTCAGGAACGGAAGTTATGGCGCGATCCACCATCCCGCATGGTCTGCCCCCTGCGCAGGGGTTGTACCACCCTGCTCACGAGCACGACGCCTGCGGCATGGGCTTCGTCGCCAGCATTGGCGGTAACAAGAGCCACGAGATTATCGAGCAGGGAATTCAGGTCCTGATCCGCCTCACGCACCGTGGAGCCTGCGGATGCGATCCCGAAACCGGAGACGGCGCCGGCGTCCTGATTCAGATTCCACACAAATTCTTCGTCCGCGAGTGCGCCCGCCTGGGATTTACTCTGCCCGCTTCCGGCGCCTACGCCGTCGGCATGACGTTCCTGCCGGTCGAGCAGCATCAGCGCCTGCAATGCGAAGGAATTCTCGAACGCATTGTCCGCGAAGAGGGACTCTCTCTCCTGGGCTGGCGCGACACTCCCGTCGATGGCTCCGCCGTGGGCCGCGTGGCGCGGGTTTCGCAGCCTTACATCCAGCAGATTTTTGTCGGATGCCCCGCCGGCCTGACAGAAGACGCCTTCGAGCGCAAACTCTACGTCGTCCGCAAGCGGGCGGAATCGGAAATCGCCGCCTCCGAGATCGAAGACAAGGAGATGTTCTACGTTCCTTCGCTCTCGGCGCGCACAATCGTTTATAAGGGGCTGCTGCTCGCTCCGCAGATCGCGAATTTCTACACCGAGCTTTCCGATCCGGATGTGATGAGCGCGCTCTGCCTCGTCCACCAGCGCTTTTCGACCAACACATTTCCCAGTTGGCAACTCGCGCACCCATACCGCTACGTCGCCCACAACGGCGAGATCAACACGCTGCGCGGCAACGTCAACTGGATGCACGCCCGCCAGTCAGTGCTGAAGTCCGAATTGTTCGGTGACGACCTCGCCAAGCTGTACCCGGTCATTCAACCCGGCGGTAGCGACTCTGCCAGCTTCGACAACGCAGTGGAGTTGCTGTTCCAGGCCGGACGCTCCATCCCGCACGTCATGGCCATGCTGATCCCGGAAGCGTGGGCTGGCAATCCGCATATGAAGCCGGAGAAGCGCGCGTTTTACGAATACCACGCCTCGCTGATGGAACCCTGGGACGGCCCCGCCGCGATCGCGTTCACCGATGGCCGCGTGATCGGCGCGACTCTCGACCGCAACGGCCTGCGCCCGGGACGCTACGTCGTCACGCATGACGACCTCGTCGTGATGGCGTCCGAGACCGGCGTGCTCGATATCGCGCCCGAGCGAATCAAAACGAAAGGACGCCTTCAGCCCGGCAAGATGTTTCTCGTCGACACCGCCGAAGGCCGCATCGTCAGCGACAAGGAAATCAAAAAGCGCCTCGCTGCGCGCAAGCCCTACACGGACTGGTTGACCGAAAATCAGATCACGCTCGATCAACTGCCCGAGCCCTCGCGGCTTCACGCAGCCGATCACGAAACCATTTCTTGCCGCCAGCGTGCCTTCGGTTACACCGACGAAGACCTGCGCATGATCCTCGAACCCATCGCCGTGAACGGGGAAGAGCCCGTCGGCTCCATGGGCACCGACACGCCGCTCGCGTGCCTCTCTGACAGGCCGCAGCCGCTCTTCAACTATTTCAAGCAGCTCTTCGCGCAGGTGACGAATCCGCCGATCGATCCCATCCGCGAAGAGATGGTGATGTCGCTGGTTAGCTACATCGGCACCGAGCGCAATATTCTGGAAGAGACTCCCGAGAATTGCCACACGCTGAAGTTGCCGCACCCACTACTTACAAACCGCGAACTCGAAAAACTCCGCCGAGTTTCACGCGGCGACCTGCTGGCCATTACGCTGCCCGCGCTTTTCCGCGCTGAAGACGGTGAAGTGGGACTGCGAAACGCTCTCGACGAACTTTGCCGCCGCGCGTCGTTGGCGGTGAAATCCGGTTACACGCTGCTGATTCTTTCTGATCGCGGCGTCGATAAGAATTACGCACCCATCCCCAGCCTGCTGGCGCTCGCCGCCGTACATAACCTGCTCGTTCGCGAAGAAACGCGCACGCAAGTTGCGCTCATCATCGAGTCAGGAGAGCCGCGTGAGGTCATGCATTTCGCTCTGCTGATCGGATACGGCGCCAGCGCAATCAATCCTTATCTTGCCTTCGAGAGCCTCGCCGACCTCGCCTGGCGTGGCAACCTGCCCGATGGCATCGACGCCGAACTCGCGCAGAAACATTTCATCAAGGCGATCAACAAGGCGCTGCTCAAGACGTTTTCGAAGATGGGGATTTCGACGTTGCAGAGCTATCGCGGCGCGCAAGTCTTCGAAGCGATCGGCTTGAATCAGGACCTGGTCGACGCCTACTTCGCTGGCACAACTTCTCGACTGGAAGGAGTTGGCCTGATAGTTCTGGCGCGCGAAGCGCAGATGAAGCACCAGCACGCCTTCCAGCCAGTCACCGATTACGACACGGAACTCGCCGTCGGAGGCAGTTATCACTTCCGGGCGAACGGCGAGTATCACCTGCTGAATCCGCTGACCATCAGCAAACTGCAGCATGCCGTGCGCCAGTCGAACTTCAAGACATTTCAGGAATACACCGATCTCATCGATGAGCAAAGCCGCAACCTCGCAACCCTGCGCAGTCTGATGCAGATCAAGAAGTCTGAAACGCCGGTACCGATCGAGGAAGTCGAGCCTGCCAAAGAAATCGTCAAACGCTTCACTACCGGAGCGATGTCATTCGGTTCCATCAGCAAAGAAGCACACGAGACGCTCGCGATCGCCATGAATCGCATCGGCGGCAAGTCGAACACCGGCGAAGGCGGAGAAGACGAAGCGCGCTTTACTCCGGATTCGAACGGCGACCTCCGCCGCAGCGCCGTCAAGCAAGTGGCCTCGGCGCGCTTCGGCGTGACCGCAAACTATCTGGTGAACGCCGATGAACTCCAGATCAAGATGGCGCAAGGCGCCAAACCCGGCGAGGGAGGCCAGCTTCCCGGCCATAAGGTCGACGATGTCATCGCACGTCTGCGCCACTCGATTCCCGGCGTCGGCCTGATTTCGCCCCCGCCGCATCACGATATTTATTCGATCGAAGATCTGTCGCAGCTGATTCATGATCTCAAGAACGTAAACCCGCAAGCCCGAATCGCGGTGAAACTCGTTGCCGAAGTGGGCGTAGGGACCGTTGCCGCAGGAGTATCGAAAGCCCACGCCGATGTCGTCCTCATCAGCGGCGACAGCGGCGGCACCGGCGCTTCGCCGTTAAGTTCCATCAAGCACGCCGGCATTCCCTGGGAACTCGGCCTGGCGGAAACGCAGCAGACTCTATTGCTCAACGACCTCCGCAGCCGCATCCGTGTGCAGACCGACGGCAAATTGCAAACCGGACGCGACGTAGTCATCGCGGCACTGCTCGGCGCCGAAGAATTCGGATTCGCCACCACGCCGCTCATCGCCATGGGCTGCATCATGATGCGCAAGTGCCATCTCAACACCTGCTCGGTCGGCATCGCCACGCAGGATCCCGCTCTGCGCAAGCTCTTTCAAGGACAGCCCGAGCACGTCATCAATTTCTTTTTCTTCCTCGCCGAGCAGGTGCGCGAGCATATGGCCGCGATGGGTTTCCGCACGTTCGACGAGATGGTGGGCCGCGTCGACATGCTCGACTCGCGTCCCGCAGTTGACCACTGGAAAGCGCGGGGGCTTGACCTCTCCGCGATTCTTTACAACCCACCGCTTCCGGCCAGAGTCGCACGCCGTTGCGTGCACGCTCAGGATCACGGGCTGCAAGACGCTCTCGATCACCAACTGATCGCGCAGTCACAAACCGCGCTCGAACAACGGCTGCCCGTGAAGCTGACCGTGCCGATCCGCAACGTGCACCGCTCCGTCGGTGCCATGCTCAGCGGAGAAATCGCGCGCCGCTACGGCTCCGAAGGCCTGCCCGACGAAACAATTCAGATTCAACTTGCCGGTTCTGCCGGGCAGAGCTTCGGAGCGTTTCTCGCGCGCGGCGTCACGCTCACCCTCGAAGGCGACGCCAACGACTACGTTGGCAAAGGGTTGTCGGGGGGAAGCCTGGTCGTGTATCCGCCCAAGAATTCCGGTTTCGCGGCGGAAGAAAATATTCTTATCGGCAACGTCGTCCTCTACGGCGCGACCAGCGGAGAAGCCTTTTTCAACGGCATCGCGGGCGAGCGCTTCGCGGTGCGCAATTCCGGAGCCACGGCTGTGGTCGAAGGCGTCGGCGATCACGGTTGCGAATATATGACGAAAGGTTTGGTGGTCGTGCTCGGCGCTTGCGGACGCAATTTCGCCGCCGGCATGAGCGGCGGAGTTGCCTATGTGTTCGATGAGCGCATGGACTTCACCGAAAAACGCTGTAATCGCGCGGGCGTCGATGTGGAACCGCTGATCGAAGCCGCCGACGTCCGCCTGGTGCGGGATCTCATCATCCGCCACGTCGAGCTCACCGGGAGCCGCCGCGGGCGTTGGCTGCTCGACAACTGGTTAGAAGTTTTGCCGCGCTTCATCAAGATCTTCCCGCACGAATTCAAGCGCGTTCTCGGTGTGAGCCGCGTCGCGCAGGCGTACATCCCCGGCGCAAGCCTTCCGCAACTCGCGGTGGCCGAGCAGGTGCAGCATGGGTGAGCAACATGGGTAAGCACACCGGATTCATGGAACACGGACGCGAACTGCCCACTCGCCGCCCTGTTGCCGAGCGCGTCAACGACTGGTTCGAAATCTATCAGGATTTTCCCGAAGCCAGCTTGCGCAACCAGGGCGCGCGCTGCATGGATTGCGGGGTCCCTTTCTGCAACACCGGATGTCCGGTCAACAACATCATTCCCGACTGGAACGACCTGGTGTATCGGGGCCGCTGGAAAGACGCGGTCCGGCAGTTGCACGCGACCAATAATTTTCCCGAGTTCACGGGACGAATCTGCCCCGCGCCCTGCGAGGCCGCCTGCGTGCTCGGTATCAACGCGCCGCCCGTCACGATCAAGCAGATCGAAAAAAGTATTGTCGAGCGCGGCTTCGAAGAAGGCTGGATCAAGCCCGAGCCGCCGCGTTATCGTAGTGGCAAAAAAGTTGCCGTCGTTGGATCAGGTCCAGCCGGACTTGCCGCTGCGCAACAGCTTTGCCGTGCCGGCCACGAAGTCACGGTATACGAGAAAGCGGATCGCATCGGCGGCCTGCTGCGCTACGGGATTCCGCAATTTAAATTGGAAAAACGCATCGTCGACCGCCGGCTCGCGCAGATGGAAGCGGAAGGCGTGCGCTTCATCGTCAACGCGCACGTCGGCGGCAACGTCGCGGTGGAAGAATTGCGGCGTGAATTCGACGCGATCGTTCTCGCTGGGGGTTCGGAACATCCTCGCGACCTGACTGTTCCGGGACGCGGCCTCGAAGGCATTCACTTCGCCATGGAATATCTGCCGCAGCAGAATCGGCGTTGCGAAGGCGATGTGCTGCACGCTTCGGAAGAAATTCTGGCTGCGGGGAAGCGCGTGGTCATCATCGGCGGCGGCGACACGGGCGCTGATTGCCTCGGCACGGTCCATCGGCAGAAGCCGCTGTCGGTGCATCAGTTCGAGATCATGCCGATGCCTCCGGACGAACGTTCGCCGCAAACTCCTTGGCCTCTGTGGCCGATGCAGTTGCGCACCGAAGGAGCGCATGAAGAGGGCGGCGTTCGCGATTGGAGCATCGCGACCACGTCGTTCACCGGCGACGCCGAAGGTGTGAAACAACTTCACGCAGTTCGCGTTGGACCTCCGCCGAAGTTCGAGCCCATCGCGGGCAGCGAGTTCACCATGGACGTTGACCTGGTGTTGATCGCCATGGGATTCGTCGGGCCCGTGCGCGGCGGGATGATCGAGCAGTTGGGAGTCGTGCTCGACCCGCGAGGCAACGTCGCGACCGATGACAACTCCATGACCTCAATTCCCGGAGTCTTCGCTGCGGGAGATATGCGTCGCGGTCAGTCGCTGGTCGTATGGGCGATTGCCGAAGGCCGCAAAGCCGCTACCGGCGTCGACCGGTACTTGCAGGAAAAAAGCAAAGCCGCGACGCTCGCGCCGGTACTCGTTGAGCGGCCTAGCGCGATTGCGTGAGCGGTGAGTTTTCCGCAGCCTGTTAGGCGGACATCAGGCCGGTGTAGATGGCCATGCCTACGACTGCATCCACGCCGAGCGCGTCGAGCTGATCGACTTCCTGTTGAGAACGGATTCCGCCTGCGACGATCATCTGATTCGACGTGGCGTTACGCAGTCCGGGTGCGAGTTCGATGGGGAAACCTTGCAGCAGGCCTTCGGTGTCGATGTGGGTGTAAAGAAACGCTGCGCAGCAGGGTTGCAGGGCACGAATCATTTCCAGCGCAGTGATCTTCGTCTTCTCCTGCCATCCGCGGATGGCGACGCGTCCGCTAATGGAGTCGACGGCGAAGACCAGCTTTTCCGGTCCAAGTTCTGCGGCGATGCGCTGTGCGAACGCGACATCGATTGCGCCGTTTGCAATCAGCGACGACCCCAAGATCACTCGTCGCGCTCCCAGTGCGAGGGTGGCGCGTGCGGCGTCCAGCGAGCGAATCCCTCCACCGACCTGGCATCGCAGGAGGCGAGCGATGTCGCGGACCAGCGCCGCATTGTTTCCAGTTCCGGTGGCGGCGTCCAGGTCGATCAGCTGCACGAGCGGATATTTCGCGAAACGATTGATCCACTGCTCGAAGTCGTCAAACTCGAGTGCTTTCTTTTTTCCCTGAACGAGTTGCACGATCTTGCCGCCCATCAGATCGATCGACGGAATCAGCATGGCCACCTCACGGGAATCGACGCTGCCCGCAACCGTTCTTTGAGCGCCGCAAGCTGGCCTGAGCCGTAGTGGAAGATGGATGCGGCGAGCGCGGCATCGGCGTGACCGTCGCGGAAGACTTCAACGAAATGTTCTGCGCCACCCGCGCCTCCGGAGGCGATCACGGGGATGCGGACCGAATCCGCGACTGCTCGCGTCAGGTTGCAATCGAAGCCGGCGGCGGTGCCGTCGCGGTCCATCGACGTGAGCAGGATTTCTCCTGCGCCCGCGTGCTCGGCGTCAATTGCCCATGCGACGACGTCGCGGCCCGAAGCGGAGCGGCCGCCGCGTGTGAATGCTTCCCATCCGGCGCCGTGGGAACGCTTTGCGTCGATTGCTACCACCACCGCCTGCGAGCCGAAGCGATCGGCAATGCGGGTGATCAGCGATGGATCGGCGAGGGCGGCGGAATTGACGCTGACTTTGTCGGCGCCGGCCGCGAAGACGGCGGACGCGTCTTCGAGAGTGCGTATGCCTCCTCCGACTGTGAAGGGAATGAAAAGCTGCCGCGCGGTGCGGGACACGGTATCGAGAAGAGTGGAACGGTTCTGATGAGCGGCGGAAATGTCGAGCAGCACAATTTCGTCCGCGCCTGCCTCACTGTGCGCTCGGGCAAGTTCGGCGGGGTCGCCCGCGTCGCGCAGCTTCAGGAACTGCACGCCCTTCACGACGCGTCCGCCATCGACGTCCAGACAGGCGATGATGCGTTTGGTAAGCATGTCAGATCGCACAAAAGTTTCGCAGTACAGAGAGTCCGAGGTCGCCGGATTTTTCGGGATGGAACTGCACTCCGAACAAATGCCCGCGCTCCACCGCCGCCGAAAACCTGCCGCCGTAATCGCAACCCGCGGTTGTTTCTGGCGTTACCGGTACGCGAAAGGAGTGAGAAAAATACGCAAAAGAATTCGACGGCACGCCTTGAAAAAGACGAGAGCCATTGGAGAGTTCCAATTGGTTCCAGCCGACGTGGGGTGACTTCACTTCGCGCGGAAAGCGTTCGCATGCGCCGTTGAAAATTCCCAACCCGAAAATTCGCGGCGCTTCTTCACTGCCCGCGTACATCCACTGCATGCCAACGCAGATGCCGAGAAAGGGCGTCCCGCGCGCGATGGCGGCGGTGATGGCGTTTTCCAGTCCGGTGCGGCGCAGGGTTTCGGTTGACGCGAAGTGGCCGACGCCGGGAAGCACGATCCGGTGGGCGGACTCCACTACACTTGGATCCGCGGTAATCACACAGGTCTGACCGAGCCAGTCCAAGGCCTTCTTCACCGAGACGGGATTGCCCGCGCCGTAGTCGACGACGGCAATCGTCTTCATTGTATTCATCACAACACTCCCTTGGTGCTGGGCAGCAGGCGGATCATTTTCGCGTCGCGCCAGCAGGCTGCGCGCAGGGCACGGGCGAAGGCTTTGAACAGAGCTTCGATTTTGTGATGGTTCGAGCGTCCGTAGAGAGTGCGAGCATGAACGTTGGCGCGGGCACCGCGCGCGAAGCCCTCGAAGAAGTCGTCGACCAGTTCGGATTGGAGATCGCCGACTAATCGTGCGCGGACTTTCGCGTCGATGACAGCGGCGGCGCGTCCGCAGAAATCAACGGCGACGAGCGCCAGCGTTTCGTCCATCGGCATGACGAAGTAGCCCGCGCGCAGAATTCCGCGCTTCGTGCCAAGCGCCTTGTCGAAGGCCTGCCCGAGCACGATGCCGACGTCCTCGACTGTATGGTGCTGATCGACGTCAAGGTCGCCAATGGCTTTCAGTGTGAGATTGAATCCGCCGTGATGCGCGAAGAGTTCGAGCATGTGGTCGAAGAAGCGGATTCCGGTCGAAACCTCGTATCGGCCACGGCCATCGATGTTGAGCGACAACTTGATGTCCGTTTCCTTGCTCTTGCGCTTGATCGTGGCTTTTCTCATCGCGCAGCTCCTTGCGGTTGTGCCGGTGCGACGGCGGGTTGCGGCAAAGTCTCACGCAGCGCGGCAAGCAGCTTCTCCGTGTAAGCGCGCGGTCCGAGCGTCATACGGATACAGCCGTGGCAGCCGTAGTCGGCCGATCGGTCGCGGACCAGAATTCCTCGACGGCGCAAACTCAGCGGCAAATCCGGCATGTTGAAACGCGCGAGCACAAAATTCGCGTGGCTGGGCCAGTGGGGAACCGCGAGGGATTGCAGGGTATCTTGCAGGAGTTCACGTGCGGCGCAGACTTCGCTCACGTATCGGAGGATGTAGTCCTGATCGGCGATTGCGTCGGGCAGACAGGCCAGGGCGATGGCGTTCACGCTGTAGGGTGAACCGGCGAGTCGAACGAACTGCATCTGTTGCGCGCCACCGATCAGCACTCCGATACGCAGTCCGGCGAGCCCGTAGACTTTGGAAAATGTACGGGCGACGAACAGGTTCGGGATTTCGCCGCGAAACGGCAAGATCGTTTGTCCGCAGAACTCGAAGTAGGCTTCGTCGACCAGAAGGGCGGCTTGCGGCGCGGAGCGGGCGATGCGGAGCAGGTCCTCGGGTGGGACCAGGGCGCCGGTCGGATTGTTAGGGTTTGCAACGGCTATCAACCTCGTGCGCGGAGTGATGCGACTTAAAACATCTTCGGTTGGAAACTGGAAACATTCGCCCGCAGGAATCTCGATGACACGGGCTCCCGTGGCGACGGCGTAGATTTTGTACATCGCGTATGTCGGCACGACGATGAGTACCTCGTCGTCCGGTTCCAGATAGGTTTGGCAGAGAAGATGGACGCCCTCGTCCACCCCGTTGGTCAGTAGCGTCTCTTCAGGCGTCACGCCGAGAAATTCGGCGACCGCACGCTCCGCCGGTTCGCGTTCGGGATAACGGGCGAGTTGTTCGGGGTTGATGGAGCGGAGGCATTCGAGAACGCGCGGCGAGCAACCGACGGTATTTTCATTGAAGTCGAGGCGCAGGCCGTCGCGCCCCGCAAGCGGCGGGTGATAGGTGGGAAGTGCGCGGATGGCGGCGCGGGCGCTAAGCATGATTGCTCCTCACAGTTATTGAGTGCGCGTGCGCCGACAGGCCTTCGGCTTGCGCCAGACACTCGACCGTCCTCGCGATGCGACCGAGTCCGGGCGGCGACAGTTGCTGCACGGTGATGATCTTCACAAAATCGAGAACGCTTAGTCCGCCGCGAAAGCGCGCCTGTCCAGCGGTGGGGAGGACGTGGTTCGGTCCGGAAGCGTAGTCTCCGGCGGCTTGTGGAGAGTGGTCGCCGACAAAGATTGAACCGGCGTTGTGGATGAACGGCAGGTCGTCAGCGTCGACAGTGATGTGCTCGGGCGCGATGCGATTGGCCCAGACTCGGCCCTGGTCGCGGGAGTTGGCGAGTAGGATCGCACCGTTTCGCAGAGACTGACGCGCGACTGGATTGTTTTTTACGCGTTTCTTGATCTCTTCAACGACCGCATCCGCCAGTGGGCGTGAACACGTAATGAAGACACCGAGAGCATCGGCGTCATGCTCGGCTTGCGCTACCAGGTCAGAGGCAATGAACGGCGGCTTGCCGGATTCGCTGAGCACGACGGCTTCGGTGGGTCCCGCGAGAAAATCGATCGCACAATCGAATGACACGAGTTTCTTGGCGGCGGTGACGTAGGCGTTGCCTGGACCGACGATCTTATCGACGCGCGGGATGCTCTTCGTGCCATAGGCGAGAGCTGCGATCGCATGCGCTCCGCCGACGCGATAGAACTCTGCTACGCCCAGCATTCGTGCGGCCCCGAGAACTTCGAGCGAGGGCCGGGGAGAAACTACGCGGATGTTTTTTACTCCGGCGACCTGCGCGGGAATCACGGTCATGAGTAGAGTTGAGACCAGCGGGTAACGGCCGCCCGGAACGTAACAGCCGACCGAATCGAGCGGGGCCACGATTTGACCTAGGCAAATGCCGTGCCGATTGCGGGTCCAGGCGACTGGCTTTTGCCATTCGCAAAAGCAGCGGATGTTCGCGGCGGCCTGGCGCAGGCTGCGGCGAAATTCAGGAGTGAGAAATTGCCCGGCGGCTTCCAGTTCCGCGTCGGGTACGCGAATTGGTTGGCCGCGAACGAGTCCATCCCAGCGTTCCGCGTAACGCCGGACCGCACGCTCGCCCTCGGCGCGGTCGCCATCGCGTACTTCGCGAACGATGCGACGCACGGGCGCGTTCACGGCGGATGGTTTGGACCCACGCGCGGCGAAGCGTGCCACGGCCTGTTCGGCGGCGCGTCCTTTGAGGAGGCGCATTACATCACCACCTTGTTCAACGGATATTCGACGATGCCTTGCGCATGCGCTTCCTTGAGGCGCGGCACGACTTCCCACGATGCCGACTCTTCGATCACGGTGTTGACGGCGAGCCAGTTATCGTCGCTCAGGGTGGAGATGGTCGGATTTTTCAGAGCGGGCAGGACGGCGAGCACGGCGGCTAGATTTTCTTTGCGCACGTTGAGCATCAACCCAACGCGGTCTTGCGCTTCCATTGCGCCGCGCAGCATCAGTGCGAGGTTGTCGATCTTGCGCCGCTTGGCGGGGTCGGCGTAAGCGCATTTGTTGGCAACGATCTGTGTGTTGGATTCGAGGACGGTTTCGAGAATGCGCAGGCGATTCGCCTTGAGCGAGCTGCCGGTTTCAGTGACTTCCACGATCGCATCGGCGAGCATGGGCGGCTTGACTTCGGTGGCGCCCCAGGAGAATTCCACGCGGACTTCGATGTTCTGCTTCTCGAAATACGAGCGCGTGACGTTGACGAGTTCGGTGGCGATGATTTGTCCAGAGAGATCTTCGGGCTTGTAGAAGGGCGAGTCTTCGGGAGCGGCGAGAACCCAGCGAACTTTTCCGCGGCTTCGTTTCGCGTAGATCAGATCGCTTACGGTGACCACTTCCAAGCCGCTTTCGATTACCCAGTCGCGCCCTGTGAGACCTGCATCGATGGCGCCGTGTTCGACGTAGCGGGCCATTTCCTGCGCGCGGATGAGTAGACATTCAATTTCGGGGTCGGCGGTTTTTGCAAAGTAGGAGCGGCCGTCGGTGTAGACGGGGAGTCCGGCGCGCGCGAAGAGTTGCAGGGTCGCGTCCTGCAGGCTGCCCTTGGGAATGCCGAGGCGGAGTTTCATTTTGCCTCCGCGGATTCGGCGAGGTTGCTGTTTGAGAACGCGACTGATTCGGTGAAGCAGGAGCGTGTGCCGCGATGGCAGACCAGGCCCGCGCCTTCGACTTCGACTTGCAGCAGCAGAGTGTCGCGATCGCAGTCGGTCTGGCAGGCGGTTACTCGGAGCCGGTTGCCGGAACTCCCGCCTTTGGTCCAGAGTTCGTTACGGGTACGGCTGAAGAAGGTGACGTAGCCGGTCGCCAGGGTGCGCGCAAAGGCATCGCGATTCATGAAGCCGACCATGAGGACATCGGCGTTGCGGGCATCCTGCACGATGGCGGGGATAAGGCCGTTCATTTTTTCGAAGTCGAGTTTTGGATCCATAATTTCCTCTGGCATGGCTCGCGAGATGCCGGCGCTGCAAAACAAAAAGCCCGCTGAGCGTTTACGCTTCAGCGGGCCGAATCTTGGGAGTGCCGGTCTTTCTCTGGTCCTATCTCAGGTGCACACCCTCGCCGACGCGCTGTGCGCGTGATGATGGCGATGGTGGAGATGAGACGACATGTCCGTGAACTCAACTTACCGGGGAGACGGGCGATCGTCAATCAGGGAACGCGTTCGCCAGGCCGCAAAGTTTCGATAGGAAGGATTCGAATTGTCGATAGTAACTCTGAAGAAACAGGTCTCGACTATAATCACGGGCAACTACCACACATCTATTCGAACTAGTATTCAACTATGGACTTCGATCAGCTCATTACGTTTCTTGAGGTTGCGAAGCTGGGAAGCTTTTCGCGTGCCGGGCAAAAAGTGTTTCGCTCGCAGTCCGCGGTGAGCGCGCAGATCCGCCAACTGGAACAGGAGTATGGAGATCGCCTGCTCGACCGGTCCGGCAAAGACGTTACGCTGACTCCGGCGGGCCGGGTGTTTCTGGCTTACGCGGAGCGCATGACGCAGTTGCGCGACGAATCGAAACTGGCGGTGGCGGATCATGGAACGTCTCCGCGCGGGAAGCTGGTGGTGGGTGCGAATGAGGCGACTTGCCTCTACGTGCTGCCCGATGTGTTTGCGAAATATTGCCATCTGCATCCCGAGGTGCAGGTGAGTATCTACCGGAATTTCAGTTACAAGATTGTCGAGAAGCTGGAGAACGGAACGATTGACGTGGGGATCGTCACGCTTCCGGTGAAATCAGCGAAGTTGAAGACGACGCCGATCTTCAGGGATCAGCTGATGTGGATGGTGAGTCCGGAGAGCAAGCTGGCCAAGCTGGATGCGATCTCGGTCGGAGAAATTGCGCGCGAACCGATGCTGCTTCCGAAGACCGGATATACGCGGCGGTTGATGGACAAGCTTCTGCGTCCGCATGAGGCGGGGCTGCAGGTGCGGATGGAATTGCCGAGCGTGGGAATGATCAAGAGTTTTGTCGCGGCTGGGCTTGGGGTTTCGTTGATCAGCGCGAGCTTTGCGCGCGACCAGGTGCTGGCGGGACGCGTGAAGCTGATCGCGGTGAAAGAGCGGGAGTTGTGGCGGGAACTCGGCCTGGCCTACCGGCGCGATCGCACGCTGACGCAGGCAGCGCGGACTTTTATTACTTCGGTAAGACAACTGGCGGCGGCTTCGCGGTGAGATTGGCCTTGACAGTCGCGGCGGGCACGATATCATGAATAAGTATCCATCACTATGGATAAATATGCTTTATGACCAAACTTGCCCGACAGAAGGCCATCCTTGAGATCGTGCAGCAAGGAACGGTGGCCAGCCAGGAACACCTGCAGCGCGCGCTCCACAAGCGCGGTTGCGAGGTGGGGCAAGCTACGCTTTCGCGCGATCTTCACGAACTGAATCTCGTTAAAACTCCTGACGGTTACGCGCGGATGCAGGCTGGGCCTGCGGCTGAACCCGCACTTCCTCCGGCGTCGCGGCTGGTGCGGGAATTCGTGCTGGACGTTCGTCCCGCGCAGAATCTTCTGGTGATCAAGACTGCCGTGGGCAGCGCGCAGCCGGTGGCGGCGGCGCTCGACGCGGAGAGCTGGCCGGAGACGGTGGGCAGTATCGCGGGCGATGACGCGATCCTGATTGTTTGTCCGGATACGAAGGCGGCGGCGAGGCTGGCGGCCCGCATCCGGGAGATGCTGGCGTAATGGCTGCGAAACTCAAAACCGCAGTGCTGGGCGCGACCGGATATTCCGGCCTGGAACTGTCGCGTTTGCTGGCGCGGCATGCGCAGTTGGATTCGCCGCTGCTGCTGCGGCGGGGTCAGGCTGAAAATTCCGCGGAGGCGTTTCCGTGCGTTGAAATTGCGGGCAACGGCCACTCCTCGATCGAAGCGTTCTCGTGGGCAAAGATCGAGGAGCGAGGAATCGAATTGTTGTTCTTGGCGACCCCCCATGAAGTTTCGCGAGAGATTGTGCCGGAGGCGATTGCTCGCGGACTGCGGGTTGTGGACTTGAGCGGCGCGTGGCGGCTTAAGGAGGGCGAGCATCGGGCTGTTTACGGATTCAAAGACGCTGACGCGGCGACTGCTGCGAAGCTTACCGATGATGCCGTCTACGGTTTGCCGGAGTTGAATGCGGATCGAATTGCCCGAGCGGCACTGATTGCGAATCCGGGATGCTATGCGACGTCGGTAATTTTGGCGTTGGCGCCGCTGCTGTCGTCCGATCTGGCGGATCGCGAGCGCGGGATTATTTCCGATTCGAAGTCGGGTGTGTCGGGAGCGGGGAAGGAGCCGACCTCACGCACCCATTTTGTTTCGGTGGCGGACAATCTCTCGGCCTACTCGGTGTTCGGGCACCGGCACATGGGCGAAATTCTGGAGCAACTGAAGCTTCGGTCATCGCAATTGATTTTTACTCCGCATCTGTTGCCGATCCCACGGGGAATTCTTTCGACCATCTACGTGCATCTCAATCGTGAGATGGAAGCGAGCGAAGTGGAGTCCTGCTTTCGTGAGTTTTATAGCGGCAAACGCTGGGTGCGGGTGTTTGCGGCGTCGAATTTGCCGCAGATTACGCACTCGCTTCATACCAACTACTGCGATCTAGGATTTTGCCTCGACCGGGATGGACGCCGGCTGGTACTGGTTTCGTGCCTGGACAATTTGCTGAAGGGCGCAGCCGGACAGGCCGTACAGAACATGAACCTCATGTACGGCTGGAGCGAAGAGGAGGGACTGGTATGAAGGTCGTCGTAAAAATTGGCGGCGCGGCGCTGGAGGATAAGGCGACCCTGACGAAGTGCGCGCATGCGGTGGTGCAGATGGCGCAGGATGGCCATCAGATCGCGGTGGTCCACGGCGGAGGCACGGCGCTTACGCGCACGTTGAAGCTGCTGGGCAAGACCAGTGACTTCATCAACGGACTGCGCGTTACAGACGCGGAGACGCGCGATGTGGCGGTGATGGTGCTGGCGGGAATTGTGAACAAGAGCCTGGTGGCGGCGATCGCGATGGCGGGGCAGCCGGCGGTTGGATTGTGCGGCGGCGACGGTGGAGCGTTTCGCGCGCGCAAGAAACAGGATCGCGAACACGATCTTGGATTCGTGGGAGAGATTTGTTTTTCTGAGCCACGCTGGATCCGCGCGATCTGGACGGAAGGCGGGATTCCGGTGCTGTCATCGGTTGCCCTCGGCGCGGACGGTCAGTACTACAACGTGAATGCTGATCAGATGGCGGCGGCTTGTGCAGTGGCTTGCCACGCGGATGCGCTGATTTTTCTTACCGACGTGGCGGGCGTGAAACAAGCCGATGGGTCGGTGATGCCGTGGCTGAATACGAAGCAGGTTGCGGGGATGATCGAGGACTCCACGATCAGCGGCGGCATGTTGCCGAAGCTGGAAGCTTGCACGGATGCGCTGAAACATGGCGTGGGGCGTGTGCGGATTCTTCCTGCATCGGAGGCGGAGAGCCTGCCGCTGTTTTATTTTTCCAAGCTGGAATGCGGCACTGAGGTGCTGCGAGCGTGAAACGCAGTTCCAGGAACGGGAGGCCCATGCGGACACGCGGGGCAGTCCTGCCGGATGCGGAGCAGGTGCATGCGCTGATCGCGGCGTATTCCGGCGATGGCACACTGCTGCCGCGAACGCTGGCGGAGATCTGCGAGAACATCCGCGACTTTGTCGTGCTGGAGTATGGGGATCGAATCATCGGATGCGGAGCATTGCATCTCTACGGGCCGCACCTGGCGGAGATTCGGTCGATCACGGTCGATCCTAGGCATCAGAGCGGAGGCGGGGGGAAGAGGCTTATTAAAGCGCTGCTGGCGCAGGCGGAGAAACATCGCGTCACTTGCGTGTGTCTGTTCACGCGGATCCCGGATTTTTTTGCGCGCATGGGATTCACGGTCGCTGCGCATCAGGATCTGCCAGACAAAATCCACAAAGATTGCTACAAATGTCCGCGGCTGCATCGTTGCGATGAAGTTGCGATGATCCGGGGCGAGGTGCCGCGATTTGCGATTCTCCCGGCGCCAACGAATTGGCTTAAGATCCAGGCATGACACGTCTGCGGCGCACTCCAGAAAAAATTCTGTTACCGCGCGGGTTTTCGTTTTCCGCGCTCGCGGCCAATATCAAGGCGAGCGGACGTCCGGACCTTGCGCTGGTTGACGCAGGCGCGAACGCGACGGCGGCCGCGGTCTTCACCAAGAATCTGGTGGTTGCCGCTCCGCTGGTGGTTGGACGCGCATCTTTGCTGGCGACCGCCGGCAAAGTTCGCGCGGTGCTGGTGAACTCGGGAAACGCAAACTGCGCGACTGGGCGGGACGGACTGCGCGCTTGCGAGCGCACTTGCCACGACGCCGGCAAGTTGCTCGGAGTGAGTGCGGCGGAGATATTTCCTTCTTCGACGGGCATTATCGGCGTGCGGTTTCCCGCGGAGAAAGCGATCACGAAATTGCCCGAACTGATAGGGGGCCTCGCGTCCAACCAGGCGGCGGCGATGGCGTTTGCCCGGGCCATCATGACTACCGACACGCGGGCCAAGATTGCTTCGCGGAGATTCAAGGTTGGTTCGAAGGAAGTTACGGTGCTTGGGATCGCGAAGGGGTCGGGGATGATTCATCCGAACCTGGCGACCATGCTGGTGTATTTGTTCACCGATGTTGCGGCGGGTCCGCGCGAGCTAAAGCGGTTTTTGCGCGAGGCTTCTGATCCGTCGCTGAATTCGATGTCAGTGGATGGAGATACGTCTACCAACGACACAGTGTTGCTGCTTGCGAATGGGCAGAGTGGTTGCCAGGTGGGGCACGCGGGCGTCAGGAAGAAGTTTGCCGAAGGATTGCGAGCGGTGTGCCAGTCACTCGCAGAGCAGATTGTCACGGATGGCGAGGGCGTGCAGCATGTGATCCGGCTTTTCGTGGAACAAGCACGCAGCCGTGAAGAAGCGTTGCATGTGGCGAGGACGATTGCGCACTCCGCGCTGGTGAAGACAGCGTGGGCGGGAGCCGATCCGAATTGGGGACGCATTCTGGCGGCGGTGGGACGGTCGGGAGTCGCGGTCGATCCGGGGCGAGTCAGGATTTTTATCGGGGATCAGATGGTTTGCCGAGACGGAGTGGCGTGTTCGTTTGATGAAGGCCGGGCGCATTGGGCGTTGAGTGAGTCTGTGTGCGACGTGCGGGTGAAGTTGGGGCGGGGGAAGGGCTCGGTGCGATTTCTTACGACGGACTTGACAGCGGAGTATGTGCGGATTAATGCGGACTATTCGACGTAGGCGGCCGGGGCTGAAGCAGTTCCGTGTGGCCTGGCATAGCGCTGAATGTCGCTCCTCAGCGGCTGAAGCCGCGCCCCTTCAAAGCGCGCCTTAAACTGCCCCTTCAAAACCGACGCTTCAAAGCATAGTCAAATTCGGAGGTTCTTGCAGCCTTGGAACTGAATCGCGGCTCGGGTTTGGCCGAGCCGCGATGGGCTGCTGACGGTTCTCCAGGAGAAGAATGTCAGGCGGCTTTTTCTTGCGTGGACTCTGGGTGCTTTGCATCTTTAGGTTGTGATACCAGGAATGTTTTGAGCGGCGCGAATGCGAGGTACAGGCCGATTAGGATTGACAGGTAGGTTCCGATGTCGAGAGAGATTGTGTTGATGTTTTCGACGCTGCGTCGGAAAGTGATTGCTACGGCGATCATGAACAGCAGGGGGAACAGGCCGCCTAAGAGGGAGAGCCTGGATTTCCAAAAGCGACGCAGGAAGGGCACGGCCAGGGCAACGATGGCGGCGACGCCGTAGAGGCCAGTGCTGGAGCTATCGTGGGCGTCCAACAGTTCGGGCGCGGTTCCGGAATTCAGAAATACCAGGATTTGCCAAAACGTGAATTCCACTTTTCCCGGAAAGGGGACCGCTAGGTTGACGGCGGTTAGAGAGGACCAGGTGGCGGCGAGAAGTCCGGCAGCGGCGAGCTGAATCAGGGTGCTACTTGTGTGCAGGCTGTGGGAAGGTGGGCGATTTGGAGTTGCCGCGGAGGTTGCTTCAGCCTGTTCGCGCTGGAGCTGAACGTCCGGTACGACCGTGATGGACTGAACGGCGCCTTGCGCGCCTAGTTCGACGTCCACAACCAGACCCGGCCGGGGTGGGGCGTCTGATTTCCATGCTTCCGGGGAGAAGCGGTACTGTTGGCCCTCCATCATGAGCAGGCCTGGTCCCTGGGTTGTGTCGCGCAGAATTTTGGCGCGTTTTCTCATGTTTTACGTCGCCGGGTTTTCACGAAGACACGCTTGGTCTGTGGTTGTCCGGAGGCGGGTTGGATGGTAAGATTCCAGCCTTGTGGGGGGCTGTGTTCTCCCACACTCCTCCCCCTAGATTCGCACGCATTCAGAACGCAATGCGCAAAGAGTCCGCCAAAACCGTCATCGGTAGAAACGAAATGTCATGCAGGCCTCTGCATGAGCCAAGGGGATGAATGCCAGCGGAACGACGAGCACTCGACGACCTGTTCAGCGTGACTTATGAGGAGCTGCGCCGGCTCGCGTCGAGCGTGAAGCGCGGAGACCAGAGCGTCACGCTCACGCCGACTGCGCTGGTGAATGAAGCGTGGCTGAAGCTGGCGAGTTCTCCGCAGTTCGCTTCCACGTCGCGGTTGCATTTCAAACGCATCGCGGCTCGCGCCATGCGGCAGGTGCTGGTGGAAGCGGCTCGACGCCGAAACGCACACAAGCGCGGCGGACCGGACGCGATCGTCATTCCGATCGACGATGCGCGGGATGGAGGAGTCTTGGCGGGGAAAGACCTGCTGGCGCTCGATCGCGCGCTCGACGAACTGGCCAAGCTTGAACCGCGCCAGGCGTTGATGGTGGAGAGCCGGTTTTTTGGGGGACTCGATACCGTAGAGACAGCACAGTTGCTGGATGTTTCTGAAGCGACGATTCTCCGCGACTGGCGCGCCGCGAAAGCGTGGCTCGCGCATGAGCTGCGTCAGGCTAGCTGAACTCATTTTCTTGTGCGCTTGTGAAGCGGCTGGCGGGAGGCGACCACCGGGGCTGAAGCCCGCACTCGTGAACAACTTACGCGGCCCTGAAGGGCCGCTCTTCCACGGTCGTGCATGCATTCATGAGTTTTTCGACGGCACGCCTGAAGGCGTGCGCCGATGCGAACCAACGGCGCGGCTGAAGCCGCGCCCCTTCAAAGCAGGGCAAAGTGGTTCTCGCAGCGGTAAACCGGTGCGCCAACCAAAAGCAACGCATTTTCGGGAGGACTGGTGGATAGCGGCCGATGGGAACGAATTCAGAAATTGTTCCATGAGGCTGCGGCGCTTCCCGCGGGCGGGCAGCGCGGGTATCTTGAGGCGGCTTGCTCGGATGATGAGTCTCTGATTGACGATGTTCTGGCGCTTCTTCGGGAAGACGCGCAGAGTGCATCGATTCTCGATCAGCCGCTGGCGGATGTTGCGCACGATCTTCTGGACGACGGAAACTCCCTGCCTTTTCGTGAGCTGGGTTCCTACCGCATCCGCAAAATGCTGGGCGAAGGCGGGATGGGAGTAGTGTATCTGGCTGAGCGCCAGGATCTGGGGAGCATGGTTGCGCTGAAGTTGTTGCGCGATGCGTGGCTGTCTCCGGCGCGGCGCGAGCGGTTTGCGGCGGAACAGAGGACGCTCGCACAACTTAATCATCCTTCGATCGCGCGGTTATACGACGCCGACACGCTTCCGGACGGGACTCCATTTTTTGTGATGGAGTACGTCGAGGGGCTGCCGCTTACCGATTATTGCGCGCAACATGGATGCTCGATCGAGCAGCGGCTCAAATTGTTTCGTCAAGTATGCGAGGCGGTGCAGTACGCACATGGGAACGCGGTGATTCATCGCGATCTGAAACCGTCGAACATTCTGGTGAGGGCGGATGGGACGATCCGGCTGCTGGATTTTGGGATTGCGAAGCAACTGGAAAGCCTGGATGTGCCGGCGCACCAGACGATGACGGCGCTGCGGCTGATGACTCCGGCGTACGCATCGCCGGAGCAGATTCGCGGACAGCGGGCTGGAATTCAGACTGATGTTTATTCGCTTGGTGTGATCCTGTATGAACTGTTGAGCGGCGAGCTGCCGTTTGATTTGTCGAGTCTTTCGCCGGCGGAAGCGGAGATGGTGCTGCTCAGCCACGAGCCGGGGAGGCCGTCGGCAAAGGTTCCGCGGCGCGCGAAAGCGGGCGATTCGCTGGCCGGGTCATTGAGTGCGAGTGTGCGGGCGGATCTGGACGTGTTGTGTCTGACGGCGATGCACAAGGATCCCGAGCGCCGATACCGCTCGGTGGAAGCGTTGATCCGCGATGTGGATCATTATCTGAAAGCGGAGCCGCTGGAGGCGCGGCCCGACACGCTCAGCTATCGTCTGAGCAAGTTCGTGCGGCGGAACCGGCGGGAAGTGGTGGCTGCATCGGCGGCGTTGCTGGCGTTGGTTGGACTGGTGGTGTTTTTTACTTTGCGTTTGCAGAAGGCACGTGATGCCGCCCTGGCGGAGGCGGCTCGAACGCAGCGGATCCAGCACTTCACGATGAATCTGTTTCAGGGTGGCGATGAAGAGGTTGGTCCGGCGGACGATTTACGCGTGATCACGCTGGTGGATCGCGGCCTTCAGGAGGCGCAGGCGCTGACGGGAGATCCGGCGGCGCAGGCGGAACTCTACCAGACGCTGGGGACGGTGTATCAGAATCTGGGAAAGCTTGAGCCAGCGGAGAAGCTGCTGGATTCGTCGCTCGCAGAGCGCAAGGCGCGGTTCGGCGCGGACAGCGCGCCGGTGGCGGACTCGCTGATCGCGCTCGCCGCGCTACGCGACGCGCAAGCGAAATTTGGCGACGCGGAACAACTGGCGCGGCAGGGAGTCGAGATGAGCAAGCGTCATCTGGCGCCGAATCATCCGGCGATTGGGAAGGGGACGGCTTTACTGGGGAAAATCCTGGAAGATCACGGCGACTACGATCACGCGATTACGGTGCTGGAAGATGCCGCGCGCCTGCAAACTGCGGCGGGGGTTCCGACTTCAGAATTGTCCGGGACGCTGACGGAACTTGCTAACTGTCACTTTTATGCCGGGCACTATGACACGTCGGAAACGCTGAACAAGCAGCTGCTGGCGATGGACCGGCAGTTCTACGGTGAGCGGCATCCGCATGTGGCTGATGATCTGATAAATCTGGGCGCGATTCAATATGAGCGAACACGGTTTCCCGAGGCCGAGTCGTACTACCGCCAGGGATTGCAAATCACGGAGGATTTTTACGGGAAGGACCATCCGGCTACTTCGTCGGCCTTGACGATGCTGGGGCGCGCGGTGCTGTCGGAAGGAAAGCTCGATGAGGCGGCTGGCATTTTGCAAGAGGCGCTTCGTATTCAAGAGAAGGTCTACGGAAAAGTGCATCCGCGGGTGGCGGGCACGCTGAATGAATTGGGGAAGATATCGCAGCGCCGAGGGAACCTGGCGGAGGCGGAGGCGGAGCTGACCCGCACGGTCGATATTTACAAGACCGTTTACAACGGCAAACATTACTACATTGGAGTGGCGCTTTCCAATCTCGCCGGCGTGCTGGTGGATAAGAAAGAGTACGCTCACGCGGAGCAGCTTTATCACGAGGCGCTGCAGATGTATGCGCAGACGCTGGCGCCTGATCATCAACTGGTTGGGATCGCGCATACGCGCTTGGGGCGGGCGTTGCTCCGGGATAAGCGGTACACGGACGCAGAGGCAGAGAGCAGCCTGGGGTACGCGATGTTGAGCAAGCAAGCGACGCCGCCGGGCGTGTGGATGCAGTATTCGCGGACGGATCTGGCCGAGGAATACGATGCGCTCCACCAGCCGGAGAAGGCCGGCAAGTTTCGGGCTGAGCTGGCGGCGAGCGAATCGAAGGCGAGTGAGACGGCGCGGAAGAATTGAGGTTCTGCAACGGAAACCGCCCACCGGGGACTGAAGCCCGCAATCATTTCACGACCGCACGCGGCCCTGAAGGGCCGCTCTTCCGCGGTAGTGCCGGCGTTTTTTGGACAATCGTCTCAATTGACTCTTGCGCGTTTCTGGGGTTGGATGGAAGCTGCGTGGCTTCCGAGTTCGTCAATCCCGAGGTGAGAGCCGAGGTCCAGGCCGAAATCCGGCCGCGGCGGTTTGACTGGCTGGATGCGGTATGGCTGGTGTTTTTGGTCGGGCTTGCGCTCCTGCCTCCGCGTTTGGAGTGGCACAAGCAGGTCTTCCTGCTGGCCATCGGGATTGTACAGCTGTTCGAAGGGCACTTGATCCGGCGGTTGCCGGAACGGGGCGCGGTTTACGTCGTTGTTCTGAAAATCCTGCTGGCGACGACCCTCATCTTTCACACCGGCGAAGTGGCCATCAACAGCAGCTACTACCCGATCTACTATTTGCCGGTGGTGACGGCGGCACTGTATTTCGGACCGTGGATGACGCTTGCATGGACGGCGATTGCGTCCGCTGCGTACTGTTCGTATCTGTATCCGGCGCTGCAGGAATATGAGATCAGCGATACGGGCCTGGCGCAACTTGGGTTGCGAGTGGTGTTCTTTTTTCTGGCGGCGATGCTGATTAATCGCTTTGCGCAGGAGAGCCGGCGGCAGACGCGGCTGTATCAGGATCTGGCCGAGGAGTTGTCGGAAACCAACCGCCGGTTGCGGGTGGCGCAGGCGGAAGCGCGGCGATCAGAGCGGCTGGCTGCTCTGGGACAGCTTTCGGCGGGGCTGGCGCATGAGATTCGGAACCCGCTAGGCGTGATTAAGGGATCGGCGGAGATGTTGGCGCAAAAGGTGGAGTCGTCCAACGACATTGCGCGGGAGATGGCAGACTACATCCTGACGGAAGTAAACCGGCTCAGCGCGCTGGTGACGCAGTTTTTGAATTTTGCGCGGCCGCTGCACGCGGAGTTGCATCCGGCGGACTTGACCGGCTTGCTGGATCGGGTGCTGAAAAAAGTCGGCGATCAATGGAAAGGCAAGCCGGTGCAGGTGGAACGGGCCTACGCCACCGCGTTGCCGCTGGTTCCCCTGGATGAGAGTTTGTGCGAGCAGGCGTTCATTAATCTCGTGCAGAACGCTCATGAAGCGATGGAGGAGCGCGGCGGTATTTTGCGGGTTGAGGTTGCTAGAGCGTCGCAGAATGGGAAGAAGGGAGTGGTGGTTCGGATCACTGATGATGGTCCGGGAATTCCCGA
>DATMNN010000023.1:0-39661 GCA_035569025.1 Terriglobales bacterium | reverse complement strand
GCTTGTTTGCTACCTTGGCGGCTTCCGAGCTGTTTGGCCCGGATGCGGCTCCGGCTCCCAGGCTGGCAACCGATAAAAGCACTGCCAGACTTTCGGCTAAACGTCGTCGCATTCAGTTACCTCGCATCTCTAAAGTCGGTTTGCTATAGCGTCGTACTCCCGTGAAACAGTCTTTTGATGCTAGCGGGGTTCGAAGGGCTGTGTCAACCGGGAAATCACTGGCTTGAATTAACTAAGTGGTAATTAATCAATGACTTAACCGCATTAAACTTGAACCATTTGGCGCTATGTGGTTGAAACTTAACACGACAGTCCATTTACTCTTGAGTACACACGCGAAACTGGCCATTACCATAAATCTTTCAAGTAGTATTGGAATGAGATACTTAGGGAATTATTTAACATAACGTCATTGTTAACAACAACTTACGTATCGCATTTATTACTCTATAGTAAACAAAAAATATCTCAAACAGTTAATCTCAGATTACTCCCGCTCAAGACCAGCTCACGAGCCTGAGCCAGAAGTAGAGTTCCCTCTCTCACGTTTTGGGTTTAGAGTGGCCGTAATGGCTACGCCCCCGCCGATTGTGTTGACGATCGCTGGTTTTGACCCGTCCTCAGGAGCGGGAATCACCGCCGATATCAAGACCATAGCTGCCCATGAATGTTTCGGCGTCTCCTGCATTACTGCGCTGACGGTGCAATCGACCCAGGGAGTAAGGAGCGTAGTGCCGGTTGCCGCGGAAACGATCACGGCGACTCTCGCGGAACTCGTTTTGGATCTGGAGATTGCGGCCGTTCACATCGGAATGCTAGGAAGCGGACAGGTCGTGCAGGCGGTGGCGGACTTCCTGATTCCGGAAAAGTTGCCGCACGTCGTATTGGATCCGATCCTCAGGTCCAGTTCCGGGGCAGATCTCATCGAACAGGCCGGATCCCAACTACTGATTGAAAGGCTGCTGCCCCTGGCCGAGGTGATCACCCCTAACTTGGCTGAGGCGTCGGCACTGACTGGATTGCCAGTCACGAATCTGGAACAGATGCGGGCCGCGGCTGCCAGGCTTCACTCTCTGGGAGCGGCCAATGTCGTCATCACGGGAGGCGATCTGGAGAAGGCGACCGACCTGTTAAGTTTCCGGACGAGCAGGGGGAGAGTGGAACAGGAAGTCTTCAAGTCAGAGCGGCTGAAATCCAATTCGACTCATGGCACGGGATGCGCCTTCTCCACGTCGCTGGCCTGCCACCTGGCCCAGGATCGCGGGTTGCCGGAGGCGGTCCTGCTCTCAAAAGCGTATGTTTCGGCGGCGATTGCCAACGCTCATCCGCTGGGACGAGGGGTCGGGCCCCCCAATCATCTTTACCGAATGAATCGCCAGCGCAGAACGAGTGCGGCAGTTCCTGAGGTAGAAGCCGCTCATTCGCGCAACTGAGCGGCGCGAAAAGCGGAAAGTTGGGGGAGTGGGGAAGGGCTACGACTTCGACGTCTTCTTCAAAAGACAGCCGGCTACGAATGCCGCTACCGATGCCAGAAGCCACTCGATACGCCACAGTTGGACAGCCTGCCAGTCGATCATGGTACGCGCGCTAAAGATTACGCCCACGCCCAAAGCTCCCATCAGACACAGGACGCCGAATGCAAACGCGATGTAAGCGGCGGTATTCAGACCAAGGCTCTCGCCCAGGCCAATCAGTTGGGCGACGGTGACCTTCTCCTGTAACCGGGAGAAAACGCCGACGTTGAGGCCGGCTCGTCCGGTACCGCAAGTGTGACAGAATCGCGAGTCAACGATGAACTCGGTTCCACAGCGATCACAAGCCTCGACCATGTCTGAGTGCCCAGTCGTCCCGGTCGCCACCATGGGTGGACGCCAGAACTCGTGCTGGGCTGATTGCGCTACTTCTGCCATAAGACCCTCGCCGCCTAATTCACTTTGGCAAGCCAATCGCCAAAGGAAACTGCTGGAAACAAAGCTATTTATCGGCGGATCACCGGAGAATCTACGGTCTTTCCCGGCAAGAATTACCCGATCCACCGCGAAATTCCCATTGTGAGCCGATACCAAAAACATTCGCAGTACCCGGCGTGGTTCGTGAAATCAGTACCATGAGCGATCAGTTGCCAGCAGCCAGTAAGCCGACGCACTGACCAAACGGGCTTCAACAGACCACTGGCCACTGGTCACTGACAACTGATTCTCGGGTAAACTAGGGTGTTGTGGATCGACTTCTCCCCCTGACTCGCGCCGTTCGTCTCGCAGTTCTTCTCATGGCGCTGGCCGGATCCTGCTTCGGCGACTCCGCATTGACGACCGTTTTCCGCCCCGCCGACCCTCAGAATCAGATCGCGTTCGAGCGGCTCTACAACCTCGACTACGACGCTGCCGTACAGGATTTTGAAAAAGTGCTGGCGCGGCATCCGAACGATCCGTACGCCGTGAATCACCTTTTGTCTGCGGTGCTGGTCCGCGAGTTGTACCGGATCGGCGCGATGAATACCGGCGAGTACTCCAACGACAGTTTTGTCGGACAAGTGCACCGGCCTCCCGATCCAGCGCAGAAAGAACGCATCAAGCAACTGGTACAGCAGGCCGAGAAGCTCGAAGAAGCGGAACTCTCCCGCAATCCGAACAACGTCGACATGCTCTACGCCCGAGGCGTGACCCGCGCACAATTTGCGGCCTACACCGGGTTAATCGAGCGCGCCTGGTTTTCTTCCTTGCGCAACGCCGTGGGAGCGCGGCATGACCATGAGAAAGTGCTGGAGTTGTCGCCCCAGAATCAGGACGCCAAGCTGGTCGTGGGCACGCACAACTACATCATGGGCAGCCTGCCGCTGGCAGTGAAAGTGGCGGTGGCGCTGGTCGGACTGAGTGGCGACAAGGAGAAAGGAATCAAGCTGCTTTCCGACGCTGCCCATTCCAACGGAGAGACCAGCGTAGACGCGGGCGTCCTGTTGATGCTTTTTTTACGGCGAGAGCATCGCTATGCCGAAGCGCTGGAAATGGCGCGATTCATTACGCCGCGATTTCCCCGCAACTATTTGCTGTCGCTTGAAGAGGGCAATCTGTTGCGGGCGCTCGGGAAGAACCGCGAGGCAGAAGAACAATATCGCCGCGTGTGGCAGAACGGACGCGACGGGAAATATGGCAACCTGCACTACGAGATCGCCGCGCTCGGACTGGGTGACTTGTTGCGCAGCGAGAAAAACTATTCTGCCGCGACCACGGCCTATGAGTTGGTGGCGGACCTTCAGGCTCCCGATCCGGAATTGCTTCAGAAGGCGAATCTCAACGCCGGTGAAATGTACGACCAGATGCAGAAACGCGATCTCGCAATGAAGAAGTACGAGGCTGTGGTCGCGACCAATAGCGGCACCGGCGAAGCAGAAAAGGCGCGTCACCTGATGAAGGACGCGTATCGGGAGTAGTGGTTGTTACTACACGGGAGGAGCCAGAAGCGATCCTTCTGGTGATGGGTTGAAGGAAGGAACTTTTCCCCAGCAATAGCGTATCTCACACTGTGGAGGTGTCTATGTACTGCAACGCCTGTGGCAAGGCCATCGCCGACGATGCTCGTTATTGCGCTTATTGCGGTAGCGTTCTGGGATCCTGGCCGCCACCGAAAAAAATGATGCGCTCGCGTACAGACCGTACAGTTGCCGGCGTCTGTGCCGGAGCCGCTCACTACCTCAATCTCGATGTGACTCTCGTGCGCCTGATGTGGGTGCTGATCACGCTCGTGTCCGGCATTTTTCCCGGGGTCATCGTATATGTGCTTGCCTGGGTGATCGTCCCGGAAGAGCCGCTGGCTCTGCCGGCACATGCTTCGGGACAGCCCGTGACTAATCCGTAGAGCGAGGACAGGCTGCGTGGTTAACTCAAAGTGAATTCAGCGATCGTAGCTCCTCCTCTATCGGGAGGCATCATGGTTCCCTCGGGCGAAGGCTTCGTGCTGGCCGAATGGCAAGACGCCGGCGGCGCGGCCGGACAACGACGCCTGATCGCTCCGCTCCACCTTCACCACAATGACGACGAAGCCTGGTATGTGCTCGAAGGCTTGTTGTGTGTGCAAAAGGGAGACACGGAAGTCCGCGTGCCGGCGGGATCGGCCGTGCTGGTACCGCGTGGCGCGCCCCATACCTATCGGAATCCCGGGCCCGATCGGGTGCGTTACCTGTTGGTGATGACCTCGAATATTTACCGTTTGATTCAGGCAATTCACGCCTCGTCGGATCGCAGCGCCCCCACGCTTCGGGTGCTGTTTCAGAAACACGACTCTGAGCTGCTCGATTCGTAACCTGCAGGCGTACTGCGCCCCTTTCACCCATCCAATCAAACTTCTCCGATATATTTGAAAGTGATGACAGATCGGTCCAGCGCAGTTGTACGTCCCGCGCGCAATGTGCGTGGAATCATTCGCATCCCCGGGGATAAGTCCATCTCGCATCGATACGCGATGCTGGCCGGAATCGCAGAGGGTACCAGCCGTTTTCATAATTTTTCAGCCGCGCACGATTGCTTTAACTCTCTCGGATGTATGCGTTCTCTGGGAAGCGAATGGAAGCGCGCTGAAGATGGCGCGATCGAAGTGCAGGGCCGCGGGTTGCGGCTTTCCGCGCCCGTAGAACGGCTTGACTGCGGGAATTCCGGCTCCACGATTCGCATGCTGAGCGGCATTCTGGCAGGTCAGTCCTTTACGAGCGAGATGTTTGGCGACGAGTCCCTGTCACGGCGTCCGATGGCGCGGATCATCACACCGCTGACGCAGATGGGAGCACGCATTGAAGCCACCGACGGCGGACGGCCTCCGCTGAAAATTCACGGCGGGCCGCTGCGGGCGGTTCACTACAAGCCCGAAATGGCGAGCGCGCAGGTGAAGACGTGCGTCTTGTTTGCGGGGCTGTTTGCGGAGGGCGAGACGGTTGTCGAGGAACCGATTCGCACTCGCGACCACGGAGAACTCGCGTTGCGCGCCTTCGGCGTGGACGTTGCGAGGGCCGGCAGCGTGTCGCGCATTCGCGGCGGACAAAAACTCTCAGCCATTGAAGCCCACGTCCCGGGCGACCTTTCGAGCGCGGCATTTTTTCTGGTCGCGTCCGCGCTCTTTCCCGATTCGCACGTTACGCTGCCGGGAATTCTGATGAATCCTACCCGGGCGCGGCTGCTCGACATTCTGATCATCATGGGATTGAGAATCTCCGTCGCTCATCTTGAAGAACACAGCGGAGAGCTGATCGGCGCGATTGAAGCCATGGGCGGCACCTGGAAAGGCGGCACGATCGCTGGCAGTGATACGGCCGCGCTGATTGACGAGATTCCCGTCCTGGCGGCAACTGCGCCGTACACCGAAAACGGACTGGAAGTGCGCGACGGCAAGGAATTGCGGGTGAAGGAGTCCGACCGCATCATGGCCGTGGCCACCAACCTTCGCAAGATGGGCGCGGAAGTGGAAGAGCGTCCGGATGGACTGCGTATTCCGGGAGGCCAGCGCCTGCACGGCGCTGAACTGGATTCGTTCCACGATCATCGCATCGCGATGGCGTTCGCCGTCGCGGCCTTGCGCGCGGAAGGCGAGACGGTCATTCATGGAGCGGAGGCAGCGGGAGTGTCATATCCGGCGTTCTTCGAGGATTTGAAGGCGGTAACAAGCTAGGCTGCGAGCTGTGAGCTACGAGCTGCGAAAAATCCCGGGTCTGTTTGCTCGAAGCTCGCGGCTCGAAGCTCGTAGCTATCTCTAAATGACTGACGAAACCCTCACTCCCGACTCCCGCCTGCAACAGGAATTCAACCGCTGGGCAGCGGAAGGTGAAGGCGCGAAGATGGAGCGCCATCATCTCGACATCACGCAGAAGACGCTGCGTTTGATGGAACTGACGCCGGGTGACCGCATACTCGATCTCGGTTGCGGTTCCGGATGGGCTACGCGGCTGCTGGCACGGCTCGCCGCCGAGGGTCAAGTCGTTGGGATCGATATCTCGGACGAGATGGTGCGCCAGGCGCGGGACGAATCCGTGCAATTTCCTAATATCGAGTTCCGGGTTGGGTCGGCGGCACAGATTCCATCGGGTGATAATTCCTTCGACAAAGTCTTATCGGTCGAATCGTTTTACTACTATCCCGATCAGGATCGCGCGCTGGAAGAATTATTTCGCGTGATGGCTCCGAACGGGCGGTTGTTCATCCTCATCAATCTCTACACCGATAATCGATATTCACTGCAGTGGGTGCCGAAACTGAAAGTTCCGGTGCACGTGCGGTCGGCGGCGGAGTATGTCGAGCTGCTCAAGTCACACGGACTTCAAAACGTAGAGTACCGCCAGATTCCGGACGACACTCCCACGCCCGAGAACTACAAGACGACTTCGTTCCACTCACTCGACGATCTGAAGGCGTTCAAGCGCGTGGGAGCGCTGCTGTTGATGGGATCCAAACCCAGTACGTCTCCGGACGGGTCGACGTAAAAACAGTTGTTGCTTAGATCTCGTTGTCGTCTTTGTCCTTGTCGCCGCCGCCGTCTGTATTCTTGGCCGGACTCATCGGACGATTGTCGTTGGCGTGCGTGATTTCGATGTGTCCGTTCACGTTGTTGAGCTTCACGAGAGTTCCGCCTCCACCCAATTCACCACGCAGGCTGTGACCGACGAAGCGGTGGGACACGGGCAACCCGAAGTCGTTCGAGATTCCGCCCGAAACGGTGTTCGCTTCCACTTCGGCCCGGGCGTCGGAAGGCAAGGTCAGGCGCAGCGCGCCATTCACCGCGGAGAGTTCCAGCGGCGACGAAGACAACTTGCTCATGCTCGCGTCCAGTTGGCCGTTGACGGTGTTCAGTTCGGTGCGGCCTTCGAGATTGTGAGCCTGGAGGCGTCCGTTGACGCACGAGGCGTGTACTTCTCCGGCGACATCCTGAATGTCGAGCGAGCCATTCACCAGTTTGATTTCGTCGAGCCTGGCTTTCCGCGGCACGACCAGCGTGTACTCCACGCTCGCCGGATTATCGTGGCGATCGTTCCAGAAACTGTTGTCGTGGCTGGGATATTCGGTACGGATGGAAAGAGAGTCCGGATGAGAGCTGATGTCGATTTTCGCTTCGTCGAGACGCTCTTTGGTCCAGGCGCGCTTGACGGCGTCGAGCTTGACTTCGTTGCGGTCCCAGCTGGTGATGTGCACCGGGCCGTTAATGTTTTCCAGCTCGATCCGGCCCGTGGCGGAGAGCTGATAGACCTGGTGAAACTCTTCGGTCAGTTTGCCCTGGTCGGATGCGTGTCCGAGGGCGGCGAACAGAAACAGGACGGATACGGCGCCTAACGACGCGCCCAGCCAGGTTGCGAGTCTCGATTGGCGTTGCATGGAGGCCTCCATTTTTCTCTTAGACGGGGAAGCGGGACGGCAGTTAGCACTTAGCGTCTAGCATTTAGCAAACAGCACTCTTGCGAACGGCGATCCACTTTGTAGTATTGTCATTTTGACGCGTCCGGAGCCGAGAGCCTCTGGCCAGCGTCGACTATGCCATTCGTCAAAATTGGTACCGAATCCGACCTCCCGGCCATCAACGAAGTGAAGGAACTTCCTTGTGGCGACAAGATGATCTGCATTTCGAACGTCAACGGCGAAATCGGCGCCATGGACAATACCTGCCTGCATCGCGGCGGGCCGCTCGGCGAGGGCGTGATTGAAGGTGGTCTGGTGATTTGTCCGTGGCACGGATGGGCCTGGGATCCGAAGACAGGATCGGCGCAGGTGCCGGGGGCGAAGATTGCGGTGTATCCGGTGAAGATTGAGAACGGGGATGTGCTTGTGGAGGTTTAGGCCTATCCCAAAAGTTTTGAAAACTGCCCTGGCCGTGCTTCAAATCCGGGAAACACACTGGCCAAATTCTTGTTCCCCAGGTACCCCGTCACCATTTCGCCGAGCACCAACCGGAAGTCGGTGGTCACGGCGAGATCCCGTCCCTCGTAAAGTTGCGATTGATCGAGCCCCGGCCAGCGTCCATAGACTTTGCCGCCTTTCACTGGGCCGCCTAATACGAACATGACGTTGGCATGGCCGTGGTCGGTGCCGCGATTGCCGTTTTCTTTCGCAGTGCGGCCGAATTCGGACATGGTGACGATCACCGTGTCTTCAGCGAGGGCGCCGAGGTCGGTCCAGAGCGCGGAGATCGATTGCGAGAACTCGGTGAGGACGTTGGCGATTTGTCCCTGGGTGCTGCCTTCATTGACGTGATGATCCCATCCGCCGATGTCGGCGAAAGCGACTTGCACGCCCAGGTTGGCTTTGATGAGTTGCGCGAGTTGTTTCAGGCTGTCGGCGAAGCGTCCGCGGGGATAGTTCGCGTTGGGCGACGGAGTGTACTTCGACGGATCGGCGGCTTTCAACGTTTTCACGGCGTCGAAGGTTTCCTGTCCGGTGCCGTGCAGAGCGGTGTCGACGGAATTCGCGTACATGGCTTCGAACGTGTTGGAGGCCGCCGAAGGTTTTGCGCTATGTCCGCCGACGGAAAAGTCATTCAGGTTATTGACTGCGACCGCGGTTTCTTTCCCCGCGAGAATGCGCGGCAGCGAAGGGCCAAGCGCGATCGCGCGAAACGCGGCTTTGTCCGCAGGCATTTCGTGCAGAGCACGGTTAAGCCATCCATCTTCAGTGACCTTCACGCCCGGTGTGCCGGACTCCATGTAGTCCTGCGCATCGAAGTGCGAACGCGTGGGGTCGGGAGAACCGGCGGCATGGACGATTGCGAGGTGTCCCTGCTTCCACAACGGCTGGAAGGATGACATCGACGGATGCAGTCCGAAAAATCCGTCAAGATCGAGTACGGACTTCTTGGGAATATTGATCGTCGGACGCGCGGCGTAGTAAGCAGACTCGCCGTGCGGGATGACGATGTTGAGACCGTCGGCGGCGCCGCGTTGAAACAGGACGATCAGGCGCTTCGGGCGCGATCCTGGATCGGCCGCGCCATACGCGGCGCGCGCCAGAAAACTCGGCAACGCTGCCGTGCCGACGGCCGCGAGAGCGCTATTGCGAAGGAAGATTCGGCGGGTAATGGACATAAATGAGCCCTCAGCTATTCGCTATCTCCTCTGAAACTCCGGCGACCCAAGAATCAACCCTGCGATCGCTGCTACGTTTGGCGGACGCTTGTTGTCATCCAGCTTTCGCTGCGTGATGGTTGGATCGTCCAGTTGCTTGCTGATCGTATCGTGCGTTTGTTTGGAGACGTCGCCGGCCAGCAGCAATTCTTCGAGCGCGGTCAGCGCCTGCTGCGGGTCCTGGGTGCCCTGGGCCAGTTGTCCGGAATCGACCATGACGCCGCGCACTTTGCCGGCGGCCAGGCCCAACGCGAAATTCATCCGACCCAGGAGCGCCGACGAATTCACCCAGGCATCGGCCTTCATCGAGTAGCCGGTGGGGGGCAGCATCCCGTAGGGCATCATGCCCATATTGTTAAGTGTGCCGAGCAGGGCGCGTGTGTCGTCGACCTGCGCGCCGCTCGCTCGCACGGCAGACACCACAAATTCCAGAGGCGTTTTTACTTTCGCGCGATACGCTTCTGGCGCCCAGAATTCCGGCGAACTGAACATCGTGCTCAGGACTTCGCGAATGTCGCCATGTTTCTTGAGGAAAGTTTGCGCCATGCGGTCGACGAGCGCCGGCGGAGGATCGTCGCTGACGAAGCGCATGGCGAGCTTTAGCGAAATGAAATGCGCCGTCTTCGGATTCTTCGCCAGCAACCTTAGAACTTCCAGGCCTTCTTTTTCGCCGTTCTCTTTGATCTTGTGGCCGAGCACGACTTTCGTGCCGGGGTCGTGGCGGCGCGGGTCGAAATGGAAAGCCGCACCCTGATTCGGCTGATCGATGGTCCATCCCGTGAAAACCCTGGCAACTTCGGTGACGTCTTTCTGAGAATATCCGCCGTTCACGCTGAGCGTATGTAGCTCCATCAGCTCGCGGCCGTAATTTTCGTTCAGGCCGCTGGCGACTTTGGCTTTTCCTTTTGCCGGACGTGTCTGCAGTGGGCCGTGGCGGTGGCCATGATTCTGATTGTGGTTGCGCGGCGGCGCAAATCCCAGCCCTACTTCGGAGTCCGGACCCACGCTCAACCAGTTGTCGAGGTAGTACAGCATCGCCGGACTCTGCGCCGTCGCGACCAGCAGGTCTTCAAATTTTCCCAGCGCATGCGGACGGATCACGTCGCGCTCGTAGCTCGTCAGCAAAATCCTGTCGGTGCCCTTGTTGATGAAAACGTTGAAGTGGTTGAACCAGAAGTCGGTCATCACCTCGTCAAGCTGGCGTTCGCTATAGATGGCGCGCAGCAATTTCGCCTGCGTCAATTCTCCCGTCACGACTCGTTCAGGGTTCCGTAGCGCCATCAGCGTTTCTTTCTGCTGCGGCGTCATGCCTTCCATCATGGCGTCGGCTTTCTGGCCATTCAGGTCTGAGGTCAGCGCGAGTTGCTCGTCGGCCGGCATTTTCAGAATCTCCTTCAGGCGCTGGTCGGCGGGCAGATCAAGGAGCTCCTGAATTTTCTGATTCGCGAAGCGGCGGTCTTCCTGGCGGCGAGCCTTTTGGGGATCGTCCATTCTTGGATCGTCCATTTTTCGGTCGTCGATGGCAGGAGCCATGGTTGATTCGCCGTCCGCCCTAGCCGTGGCGGCATCGGCGGGGACGCTCTTGCCCGCTTCTTCCTTTCGATCTTTCTTGTCTTCGTAGCGCTGAAGTTGGTTTTCGTAGACGGCGCGTTTCGTCGGATCGGTGGGCACGTCGGCTTTGCCGTTGGCAACTCTACGAATCACCTGATTGGGAGGAAAGTTCTCCACCAGTTCGCGCGTGTTCATCCGCAGGGTACGCAGCGGAGCGAGCCGGGCCTGGAGCGCGGAGTCGTCAATTTTTTCAGGATGCAACTGGAGATCGATCCACTTCTCAACGCCCATCTGGGCTACACGCTGTACATCGCCGGGCCGGGGACCAAACGTCAAGCGGTTGAGAGCATGGGTGGCGCGCTTCTGTTCGTCCATGGCGCCGGAAACTTGGACCTTCTTTTTGGCCGCGAGTTGGCTTGCTGTCGCGGCGATCAACAGCAGTCCACCGGCGATAGCGAGATGGCGGCCGCGAAGCATTGGGATACCCACTAGAGTGAACCCAGTTTACGGGAAAAGTTGCTGGAGAGGCAGCCGCGAGCTACGAGCTACGAGCTTGTTTCCTTCGAAGACGCTGACCCAGTTGCATTAAGCTCGAGGCTCGTAGCTCGCGGCTTGCTAACGCTTCAGTTGCGCTACGTAGGCATTACCCGCTTGTCCCTTGCGGGCGGTGCTTTCGATGAACTTCAGGAATTCGCGAAGGTGTTCTTTTTCCATCAGTTCGGCTTCGGAGAACTTTACACGTACGCCAAACGAGGGCGCGCTGCGCGTGACGACACCGGTCAGGATGACGCCTTTCACCCAGATCTTGCCGTTCGCGACCCACAACCCAATGCCCACGGTTCTGCCGGGCGGGATGGGAGTGGCGGTCTCCACGAAGCATCCGCCGCGGCCTACGTTGGAGAGATTGCCCCAGATCGGCGCTTCGACTCCTTCGATATGCAGTTCGACGGCGACGAAACACTTGATACGGGCGTAACGGCGGCGGTCCTCAGCGGTCTGTGGCGCAAAGAGATCGGGTTCGAAGGGTGGTGTTTCCCTGATCGGCTCCGGATGGGGCAACGCGGCAGCCTTGACCGGCGCGGTTACGGGAGAACCGCTGGCACTGGCAGCGGCGGCACGCGCCTTGAGGGCCGATTCCTTGATCTGGCGCATGGCCGTGAGCAGTGCTTGCTCCCGCTTGTCCGGAGACACTTCGCGGTAGGTTTGCAGGAGTTTGCCCAGGTGGCTCACCAGATCGGGATCAGTGAGCAGACGCGTCCAATCCGAACCTTTTGCGGTCGAGTCTTTCGTTGAATTCTTCATGCGGAACGGCTTACCTCACGCAAGTTTTGAGCGCAAAAGGGGAAGGCGCTGGCTCCTCTAAGATGTTACGGAGGGTGGATGTTACGCAAGTGACCAAGGTCACGCCAAGCATCTCGAACGGACGATGCCGGGGCGGCTGGCGGTTGCACGAATCGAACATAAATAATTCGATAAATATTTCTCTTGCATCGCTTTGCGGGGAAGTGTAATCCAAAGGGCTTGTTTCTCATGCTTTGCAGGAGCGACTACGGTTTGATGGTAGGGGCAACTTCTTTTTCTTTCTGGCGGCGGTTTCTGTCTGTCTCCCTTCTGATCGGCTTGGCGGTTCAGGGGAGATCTGCGCCCGCGCAAACCACCGGCTATCCCGCGAGCGGAACGAGTTCAACCCCGTCTTCTTCCCAGAACACCGTGTTTGGCAGCGTGGCTGATTCCAAGCCGGTACCCGGCGTCCTTCCCCTCACGTTTCGCGAAGCGATTCAACGCGCGCTACAGCACAACCTTGCCGGACTTCTCTCGGAATACAACACGACCGCGGCGCGCGGCGAAAAGTGGAAACAACTGAGTGAACTGCTGCCCAACGCCAATGCCACTGTGACCGAGGTTGCGGAGAAGCAAAGTCTGGAAGCTCTGGGACTGCGTGGCGGCACGTTTCCACGGGTGATCGGACCGTTCTCTTATTTCGATGTCCGCGCATCCGTCACGCAAACAGTCTTCGACTGGAAAGCGATTCAGCAGTACCGCTCGTCGACGCACAGCGAGACGGTGGCGCAACTGAATCTGAAGGACGCGCGTGAATTAATCGTTCTGGCGACAGGGAATGTTTATCTTCAGGCCATCGCGCAAGCGGCGCGGGTGGAAACTGCCCAGGCGCAGGTCGAGACGGCGGACGCTCTGTTCAAAAAGGCGGACGCGGAGCTTAAGGCGGGGACGATTCCGGCGATTGATTCGCTGCGGTCGCAGGTGCAATTGCAGACACGCCGCCAGCAGTTGATTTCCGCCAACAACGATTTTGCCAAGCAAAAGCTCGTGCTCGCGCGCGTCATCGGGCTGGCGCCGGGACAGGAATTTGAACTTGCAGATAAATCTCCTTACGAACCGTTCCTGATGCCCGATCTGTCGACTAGCCTGCAAAGGGCCTACACGCTGCGTTCCGATTACAAGGCGGCGCAGGAGCGGCTTTTCGCGGCGCAGCTGGAGCACAGCGCCGCGGTCGCGGGATACTTTCCAACCCTCGGAGTCGCAGCCGACTACGGAGAAATCGGGCCAGCGCCGGGGAGTATTCTGCCCACATTCCACGTGGCGGGAACACTGAATATTCCGATCTTTCAGGGCGGCAAGGTGCACAGCGACGTGCTCAAAGCGGATGCGTCTCTGCGCGCGGCGCAGGCCCAACTCGCGGACTTGCGCGGGCAGATCGATCAGGACGTGCGCAACGCAGTGTTTGACCTGCAATCGTCGGCGGAGCAAGTCGAGGTGGCCCAGAGTTCCGTGAACCTGTCCGAGGAAGCGCTCACGCAATCGCGCGACCGGTTTTTCGCGGGTGTTACGGACAATCTGGAAGTCGTGCAGGCGCAAGAGGCGGCTGCGACGGCGCACGAGCAACTGATTTCCAGCCTGTATCTGCACAATCTCGCGAAGGTTTCTTTTGCCCGGGCGATCGGACGCGCGGAAGAAGGCGTCCTCGAATATTTGAAAGGCAACTAATCTATGGAAGAGAACAAGCCTGCCGGATCCGATCCGAAGCCGGAGTCGCGTCCCGCACCGCAACCCCCATCCCAGGACACCGATGCCCGCTACAAGCGGCGAGCGGCGTTGCTTGGCAGCCCGCGCGCCAAGTGGGGACTCATCCTCGTGCTCGTCGTGCTGCTGGCCGGCGGATTCCTGCTCTGGCGATATTTTGCCAGCTACGAATCGACCGACGATGCGCAGATCGACGGCCACATCAACTCCGTGAGCGCGCGGGTCAGCGGGCACGTCATCACGCTCAATGTGGAAGACAACCAGTACGTAGAGAAGGGAACGCTGCTGGTGGAGATTGATCCGGCGGATTACCAGGTGACGGTCGCGCGCGCGCGTGCCGACTATGCGGACGCGCTGGCGCAGTCCTCGGCGGCGGGGATCAATGTGCCGGTGACGGATGTGAGCACATCGGGACAGGTGTCGTCGACACAGGCCGGGGTAAGCAGCGCGTCCGCGGGCATCGCCGCGGCGAAGCAGAATTTTGACGCCGCCCAGGCGCAGGTTGCCGAAGCTGAAGCCAACAACGCGAAGGCGCAAAGCGATCTTGTCCGCTACAAACAGTTGATCGACAAGCAGGAAATTTCGCAGCAGCAATATGACGTAGCGGTGGCGGCGGCGAAGTCCGGCACGGCGAACGTAGAGGCGGCGCGAGCGGCAGCAAAGTCAGCGGCGGCGCAGGTAGAACAGGCCCAGAGCAGACTCGCGCAGGCGCAATCCGACCTTCGAACAGCACAGACGGCGCCGCAGACCATGCGTGTCACCAGGGCGCGCGCAATGTCGGCGCAAGCGGCGGCGGATCGCAAGAAGGCTGAGTTGGATCAGGCAGAACTCAATCTCCAGTACACGAAGATCGTCGCGCCCGTGACAGGAGTTGTCACCAACCGGACGGTCGAGGTCGGCCAGAACGTTCAGGTCGGCGGGGAGATGATGAAGATCATCCCACTCGAAGATGTGTGGGTCACGGCGAATTTCAAAGAGACGCAGCTCCGCAAAATGGCGGCCAACCAGCGCAGCGAGATTGATGTGGACGCCAACGGAAAGACCTACAAAGGCCACGTCGATTCGATCGCGGGAGCGAGTGGCGCACGCTTCAGCCTGCTTCCGCCCGAGAACGCTACCGGCAATTACGTGAAGGTCGTGCAGAGAATTCCGGTGAAGATTGTCTTCGAGCCGGGCGAAACCAAGGCGCATGATTTGCGTCCCGGAATGTCCGTGACGCCGAAGGTCTGGATTCGCTGATGGCGGCTGCTTCCATTCCCATGACCGGCGTCGCGGCGCCGCAGCCGGCGGTTAATCCGTGGATTATCGCGATTGCGGTGACGCTGGCGACGTTCATGGAGGTGCTCGATACAAGTATTGCCAACGTCGCGTTGCCGCACATTGCCGGCAGTCTGTCGGCGGGACAGGACGAGAGCACATGGGTGCTGACTTCCTATCTCGTTTCGAACGCCATCGTTCTGCCGCTCAGCGGATGGCTCTCTTCGATTATGGGCCGCAAGCGTTTTTACATGAGCTGCGTTGCGCTTTTCACGATCAGCTCCGCACTCTGTGGATTCGCTCCCAGTCTGCCCATGTTGATTTTTTTCCGGGTACTGCAAGGTGCGGGCGGAGGCGGATTGCAGCCGAGCGAACAGGCGATTCTGGCCGACACGTTTGCTCCAGCGAAACGCGGCATGGCGTTCGCGGTGTATGGCGCGGCCGTGGTCGTGGCTCCGGCGATCGGTCCGACACTCGGCGGATGGATTACAGACAACTTCAGTTGGCGCTGGATTTTCTTCGTCAACATTCCCGTGGGCATTCTTTCGATGGTGCTGACGTCACGACTCATTCAGGATCCGCCCGACTTTCACCGCCGCAAGTTGGGCGAGACCAGCATCGACTACATGGGTCTGGGCCTGATCGCGGTGGGACTGGGCGCGCTCCAGATCGTTCTCGACAAGGGCCAGCGCGACGACTGGTTTGAATCGCGGTTCATCCTGGTGCTGAGCCTGATTGCGGCGGGGTGTCTGATCACTGCCATCTTCTGGGAATGGCGGCACAAAGACCCGATTGTGGATCTTCACTTGTTCCGCAATCGCACCTTTGCGACCGCCAATTTTTTAATGTTCATGCTCGGCTTCGCTTTGTTGGGAAGCACGTTGCTGATTCCGCTGTTTGCCCAGACACTGCTGGGGTATACGGCAGAAACGGCTGGACTGGCGCTGTCCCCTGGTGGTTTTACGATTCTTTGCCTGCTGCCGCTGGTCGCGTTTCTTCTCTCGCGCTACGACCCGCGCCTGCTGATTGCATTCGGCTTGACGACGCTATCCCTGGCGCTGTTCCACATGACGAGATTCGATCTCGATGTGGACTTTAAGACCGTGATGATCGCACGCTGCTTCCAGGGAGCCGGACTGGCGTTTCTGTTCGTCCCGATCAACACCGTTGCCTATTCCAACCTTCAGCCGGGAAAGAACAATGCTGCCTCGGGACTGATGAACCTGGCACGCAACATCGGCGGGAGTGTCGGAATTTCATTTGTGACGACGCTCCTGGCGCGCCGCACACAGTTCCATCAGGCGCGGTTGTCGGAGAATTTAAGCGGAGGCAGCGGTCCGCTTCAGAGGATGTTGCAAGGGCTTACGGCTACCTTTACTGGGGGCGGTTACGGGCCTGCCGGAGCGGCCCAAAAGGCTTATGCTATGGTACAGGCAAATGTGATCCAGCAAGCCACGATGCTGGCATACGTGGACTGTTTCTGGCTGCTGGGCGCCGTTATCCTTTGCCTGGTCCCGGTTGTCTTCCTGATGAAGAAGTCGAGGCCGGGCGGGGCGATCGCGGCTCATTGAGGAGGGCCCCTATGTTTCGCATCATCACGCTGGAGCGGGAGTTCGGTTGCGGTTGCGGCTACATCGGGTCGGAACTGGCGCGCCATCTGGGATGGAAGCTCTGGGACCAGAATCTGACCTGCGAGATCGCGCGCCGCGCCAACGTGGAGGAGTCTGAAGTGGCATCGTGCGAAGAGCGAGTCGATGGCCGCCTCTACCGCATCGCAAAAGCATTCTGGCGCGGTAGTTATGAACGCGCCATGCCGCTCTCCGAGCAGCACGCCTTCGATACCGACCGCATGATCGCTCTGATGGAGGAAATCATGGGCACGATTGCCGAAGAAGGAAATGCGGTGGTCGTGGGGCGCGGCGCCCCGTACTTTCTGCGCGGCCGGACCGATACCTTCAGCGTATTTACATTCGCTCCTCACGATGAGAAAGTTCGTCGCCTGATCAAGATGGGAAAGACTCCCGAGGAAGCCGAAGACCTTCTCCAGACCGTCGACAAGGAGCGCATTGGATTCGTCAAACACTACTTCAACGCTGACTGGCCGACGCGCAGCCTCTATCACCTGATGATCAATACCAAAATGGGTGACGAACGAGTGATTGCAACCATTCTCGACACCATGCACGCGCTCGAGTCCAGCACTTCCGAACAGCCGGTGGGCGCCATTCGCTAGAGCTAAGATCGTAACCAAACCTTCACATGACTTCCGTCAATGTGAAAATATCCGCAAGCTTCAAATCTTTCGCGCGCCTTTCGTTCGATCAAGATGCGGCCAAAACGTGCGCCCCTAGCGTCGTTGGCGGAACTTTTCGACACCCGTTACCGGGCGGTGCAATTTTCCGCCGTTGAGTTTCCTGGGCTAGGAAGGGTGAAACATCTGAAGTACTTGGTGATGCCGCTCGGAGAGGCGGGTTAGCGTTCACGCCGTGGTTCTGCTGTGCGCATTTCTCGCGATCGGATATGACAGGAACGCCGCGCGGGCCGGCAATCTTCTTCGCTCGAAATCGACCGGTGTTCTCGCATGCGAATGCGATACACATCCTCAAACGCGAACAGAGGTAGATCAGCGAATCCGAACCTGAAGAACGCTAGTCCTGCCCGCCCTCGAGCCGAGCGGACGTCGGCGTCGGCGTCGCGGTCTCTGTCCGCGTTCCAATCCCAATTTCCATCGCCGTATTTTTCGGAAACACGACCTCTTGCCCGCGGGCGATGAAGTGAGAGTAAACCGACATTCCAGCTCCGTAGGCGCCCATGGTGTAACCGACTGGGCGAGAGCGCACGAGCGCGCCCACGACCATACCGACGAGCTTGAATCCGCCCGCGCCGCCGGCCACGCGGTTGCTGGCATTGCCTGCGTTGCCGCTGCCTACGGCATCTTCATCGCCGTGCAGGGAAATCGCCGCCAGTCCCAGCGACACTCCAGTTGCCAGGTACCGGGATCTCGAAGTCGTGGCTTCAGCGCCGCCTTCAGAGTCGAGTTTCACATTTCCATCTTTTCCCGCTTGCACGCCCTCGAGCGTGGCATGGACTCTTTGCCCGATCCCATCGGGAGGCACGAGTTCGATAAACGCAATGCGCAGCTGTCCGTTCCTCTTCAACCGGCGCGCCGGCTGGACCTGCCGAACCGTGCCTTTCAGCCTGCTGCCTTGTGTCAGGACTAACCGGCCATCGTCTAACAAAGGCCGCGACAAAACCGCCTCAACTTCCTGTCCCTTTTGTGAGGTGGCCGACGACAATGGTGTAAGCAAGCGAGCACGAACTGTAGTCCCCTCGGGCAGCGGACTACCCGGAGCTGCCATATCCGGCGTTGCCTCGCTCCCGAAGTCAAGCGGGGCTTCCAGTTCCGCGAAGTACACGGTCCCCGCCGGAATGTACTGCGCATGCACCGGCAGCTGCGACTGGACGTAGCGCTCCAGCCGTCGCACGCGGCCCGGTGTCTTGAGCTGTTTCATCGCCGCTTCCCATTGCTGTCTTGCTTGCTGCTTCGCTTCTTGGGTCTTCTCCGCAGCCAGGTCTCCTATGGTCTTCTTGTCCTTCGGTTCCGGAGCTGTCACAAACTGCAAAACCTGGCCAGAACCGGGAGTTGCACTGCTCTGGACTGAGAGACGGCTGCCCCCGGGCAGCACGAGTTCCTTGAAACCGAGTTCAACGTTTCGGGAAGGAGTGAAATCCGCGTTGAGAACGGATAAAGTGCGTTTCGATCCGGAGATCGCGTCGATCCTGGTCACTTCACCCTCGATCTCGGACCCGACCGGGATGACCAACTGGTCCAGTGCATATACTGGCTCCACAACTCGCGCATGCACTCGCTGTCCGACTCTCCGTACGCGTATTTCCTGATCGAGCGCCACCTGCAGCGCTGCGCCCTTTGGCACTGTCAAAGACACCATCGCGGGAGTCGTGGGCTGCTCAGGATTCACATCCGCGGGCGTCTTGCGCGCCGAGCCCGGCAACAACTGCGGGACCGCGGGCTCCTGGGCTGAGATGCCGCCCGCGCCAGCGAACCCGAGCAATAAGAGGTAAGAAAACTGCAGGATTCTCATGTCACCACACTGTTTGGAAAGTATAACTCCGCGTGGTTCAGCCTGCGGTACCCCTTTTCATGTAGTGGCAAATTGCTGGTGCGCCTCGAAAGGCTAGCAGAACCGAGCGTCAGCGGGTCGGCACCGGCGTTGGGCGTTGGGTGCCCATTCCCGGCTTGCACGGTACGCCTGCCAGGGCAGCATTGTTCATTCGTCCAATGCAGTCATCTTGCGGGCGAACCGGCGGCAGGTTCACGCTTTCAACCTTGAGTTCCGCCGCCGAAACCGGCGCGATCTCGTGCGCGCGGCGGACAATCACATCGATCATCCGCTCCTGGCGTTCCGGCACCAGGAGTTGCTGAATCGCCAGCCGCATCGTGACGCTCGTGAACTTGTACTCGTTCCAGTGTTCCAGATACAACGTCCCGTTGCCTTGCGCATCGTCGATCGTATAGCGTTCTTGAGCTTCGCCGAGAACGAGCTTCATACGGAACTTGTTCTCGAGTGCGCCGGGAACGTTGAATTCTCTTTCCATCACGCGGGTCGTGGTCAGGAACAAGGCCTGCGCCTGTTGTTCGGGCACCTTGAGATGCTTCGGATTTTCGAGGACCAGTTGTGCCTGGGTCCACGCGCACGCCACCAGCAACAACACAGTCGTCCGTCGCCATACCAACATAGGACACTCCCTGTTGCGAACACTCTGTTCAGGGGACAAACGCTGAGCACGGTACAGTCGTCCGCATAGTGACGGCCCGGCAGAAAAAACGGGAGCATGCGTGAGCGGAGCGTTGCAAATAATTCCTGTCAGTACATCGGCGGAAAGTTGTGTGCGATTCAGTCCAATACCAGCTCTCAGCTCCAGCTCTTAGTTGTCGGTTGCCAGTTCTCAGAAAAAGTACATCGACATTTGCTGAGAGCTGAGAGCTGAGAGCTGAGAGCTAAGAGCTAAGAGCTGAGAGCCGGGAACCGGGAACTAAACTAGGAACCGCCACCCGGCTTGGTTTATAGTCGGATGCCGCGTTCTGAGGCATCCCGCTTCGGCGGATCGCTCTTTCATTCGGAGGCAATCATGTCAACGGAAGGCCGCTCAGCGCCCCATCCCAAGAGTTTCGGAGAAAACCTGGAGAGCGATCTGGCGCTGGAATTTCTGCGTGTCGTCGAGAACGCCGCGATCGCATCGGCCCGCACCATGGGTCAGGGAGACCGTCCGCTGAGCGACCAGGTTGCCACCGAAACCATGCGCAAGGTTATGGACACGATCCCCATGCGCGGCACCATCGTCATCGGCGAAGGCGAACGCGACGAAGCCCCCATGCTCTACATCGGCGAGCAGGTCGGTGGAAAATTTCCCGACGGACGCGACGTTCCCAGCGTGGATATTGCGGTCGACCCGCTGGAAGGCACCAACCTCTGCGCCACCGGCGCGCCCGGATCGATCACCGTTCTGGCGGCCTCCGAAAAAGGCGGCCTGCTGCATGCGCCGGATTGCTACATGGAAAAAATTGTGGTCGGCCCATCCTGTAAAAACGCCGTCGAACTTGACGCTCCGGTCGCTGACAATCTGAAAAATATTGCGCGGCGCATGCATCGCGGCGTCGACGACCTGGTCGTCATGGTGCTCGACCGCCCGCGCCACGAAAAACTCATCGCCGACATTCGCAAGGCAGGCGCCCGCATCAAGCTCATCGGCGACGGTGATCTCTCCGCAGGTATCGCGGCGGCGGTAGTCGGAACCGGTGTGCACGTGGTCATGGGATCAGGCGGCGCGCCAGAGGGCGTGATCACGGCTGCGGCGATCCGCTGCCTCAATGGTTACATGTTGGGCCGCCTCGTTATCAACAAGCCCGAACTCGAAGAGCGCATCGCCAAGATGGGGATCAAAGATAAGAACCGCATCTACGAAGCCGAAGACCTTGCGCCGGGCAAGCAAATGATCTTCGCCGCAACAGGCGTGACCGAAGGCGCGCTGCTGAAGGGCGTACGGTTCTTTGGAGAGGGCGAACGAACCTCATCGGTGATTCTGACTTTGAAAACCGGCAAGGTGCGGTTCATCGAGAGCATCCACCTGGATAAGGGACCTGATGTAAAAGTGAGGTTTATGTAGCGGCGCCGCCGTCGCTACGGACGCGATTCCGGACTCTACGACTACACGATATGGACTACCTCCAGTTGAGGCTGGTAATCTCGAGGAGCACACTAAGGGTGCACCCCGTCCGCGGAAAGGGATCATCCCACCTTTGCCTTTCAGGCAACATCACAACCCACTCTCTTCTCGCCCGACGAAGCGGATCGCGGGCCGCAAAGAAGGAGTGAGTTATGTCATCGCGCGAATTACCCGCACGCCCCAACCTCGAACATCTCAAAAATCAAGCCCGCACGCTGCTAAAGCAGAGTCCCGCGTCGGACGCATCTGCAACTGCACGTTTTGCCGCCTTGGGTGTAACTTCGGCCCAGCCCAAGCTTGCCGACGCCTTGTTTGTCATCGCTCGCGAATACGGATTCGACAGCTGGCCTGCCCTCAAGCTGCACATCGAGGCCGCCTCCGAGGAACCGATCGAAGCAATCACGGCAGCGATAAAAGCAAAAAACGCGTCGCTCGTCCGCCAGGTCCTCGCGCGTCACCCGTCCCTGAAATCGCAGATCAACGAGCCGCTGCCCGGCTTCAGCTTCGACATGCCGGCCCTGATTGCTGCTGTTCAAAACGACAGCCGCGATGTCGTCGATGCACTGCTCGACGCCGGCGCCAACATCAATGAACGTACCCGCTGGTGGGCGGGCGGGTTTGGAGTTCTCGATTGCGCCAGCCGCGAACTGGCGAACTACCTTGTCTCGCGCGGCGCGAACGTCGATATTCACGCCGCGGCACGGCTCGGCATGACCGATCGTGTCCGCGAGCTTCTTGTTCAAGATCCGAAGCTAGTCCACGCGCGGGGCGGCGACGGCCAACTCCCGCTGCATTTCGCAGCCACCGTCGAGATCGCCTCTCTCCTGCTCGACAGCGGCGCCGACATCGATGCCCGCGACATCGACCACGAATCAACTGCCGCGCAGTACATGGCTTCCTCGAGGCAATACATGGAATGGCAAGCGTTCTCTCGTCATGAGGTAGTACGCTTCCTCATCTCGCGCGGAGCACAGACGGACATCCTGATGGCCTCCGCCGTCGGCGACCTCGCCCTCGTCGAGCAGATCCTCGACGACGATCCGGAAACCGTGCGCACGACCGTTACTGACCGCTATTTTCCAAAGCGCGATCCGAAGTCGGGCGGCAGTATTTACATTTTCGGATTCGGATTCACCAAAACGCCGCACATGATCGCGTATCAGTTCGGTCACACTGCCGTGTTCGAACTGCTGATGAAGCGCAGCCCCACCTGGCTCCGCCTGATACAGGCGGCTGAAATCGGAGACGAGTCGCTGGTGCACCAAATCGTGCAGAAAAACCCGGCACTCCTCACGCGTCTTACTTCGAACGCTGCGCGACGCCTTGTCGGCACGGTATTTCGCAACAACACTCGGGCAGTTGAGCTATTACTGGGACATGGGTGGCCGTCCAATGCCGTTCTCGACAACAACCAAACACCCTTGCACTATGCCGCGTGGCACGGCAACCTCGCAATCGTCCGCGCGCTCCTGGCACACAAGGCCCCCGTCAACGTCTTTGAAACCGAACACGGAGGGAGCCCGCTGGGATGGGCATTACACGGTTCATTGAACAGTTGGGAGCGCGACAAGGGAGACTACCCAGCCGTGGTGCGGGCCCTGCTCGCGGCTGGAGCCGCCATCCCCAAGCCGGAAGAACGTCCGCTCGAGGCCACCGAAGAGCTGCTCGAAATCATTGAGCAACATTCGTCTTCTTGAGGAGAGTTGACAGTCGAGGATAGCGCCGTCTAGCTGACCGGCGGCAATCCCACTTTCGCGAGAAACTGCCGGTAAGCCGGGAGTCCGTGCAGATTGTTGAAGGCGGGGTCTACAGCGATGTTGACCGTCTCTTGGGAGTGCCGATCGACGCAGGCTTGCATGTACTTGAGCGCTGCCTCCGTATTTCCCATTTCTGAGTAGGTCTCCGCCAAAAAGAAGGGGGAAAGCTTTCCCTGGGCGTAGGCTTTTTCCTGCTGCTCGGCTTGACCACGGAACATTCCTCGAACACCGTGAGCCTCGAAACCCTTTTCCGCGGCTTCCTCGATCGCAGAAAGTGGAGGGTCGTGGAGCAACACCGCTTCTTTCTTCAATTCCAAAAGATAGCCGGGGTAGTCGCCCGTTTCCATGTAGGCGAACTTCAGATACCGGTGAGCCGACATCGAATTTGGATCGGCCTCTTCCAGTTGGCGCAGAATTCGCAGTCCTTCCTCGTGGTGTCCGGCCACCCAGAGAAGCAAGCCCTTGTCGGCGAGGATCGACGACGAGTTCGGGTCGAGCGCCTGCGCGCGATTAATCTCATTGACAGCTTCGTCGTGGCGCAACAGCGTTTGCAGATACGTCGCGTACCAGTGATGGGCGTTAGCGTTGTTGGGATCGAGATTGATCGCGCGGCGAAATTCCTCGTCAGCAGTGCCGGCGTCCCACATTCCATAAAATGACACGAAGGCGAGCGCGGCATGAGCCTCGGACGAACGGTCGTCGAGTTCCACCGCCTTCCTGGCTGCGGCCAGCGCGCGCGGATAGGCTTCGTTGGAGGGCATCATCGTGTACTCGCGCATCAGGTTGTAGCAATCGGCCAGGCCGACGTAGGCATCCGAGTATCCGGGATCGTGCACGATCGCCTGCGTGAAGGAATCTACTGCCTGATTCAGACTCTCGGGTGTGCGTTTGTTCCAGTAGAAACGGCCCTTGAGGTAATAGTCCTCCGCTTCGCGATTGGCCGCGTGATGCAGCGTGCTCGCGGAAGCTGCTGGTCTCAATTTCGCGGCGGCCTTGGCGTTCCGGTAGGCAGGACGGAAAATCCAAACGGCAAACAAGAGCGCCAGAATCGGCAGCGCAAAAATTAGTTTCCGCACTGAAGAGGATGAAGAAGCGGCGCGCGCCGCAATCGGGACATTTTCTGCCGGTTCGGTCGCGGCATCGTCGGGCAATCGCACCGGCGCAATCCAGCGATAGCCGCGCCGCTCGATTGTCTCCACAAACACAGGGTTGTCGGCGGAATCGCCGAGCGCGTCGCGCAGACGGCGAATCGCACTGCTGATCCCCTGGTCGAAATCGACAAAAACATCGGGAGGCCAGAGCGCCTGACGGAACTCTTCGCGGGTTATCACTTCCCCGGGACGGCTCAGCAGCAGCGTGAGTGCCCGGAAGGGTAAGTCCTGAAGTCGAACCTTGGTTCCATTCCTTCGAAGTTCACCCGCGCGGAGATCGGCTTCGAACACACCGAAGCGAACGATTGCCGGAGGCACCTGTGCAGGACTCATACCAAAATGGGTCGGTGGGGGAGTCGCTATTTTAGCACCGAAGAGTTTGCGTAGAAACCGTGTTCTTTCCAGCTGGCCGGTTGTCTGATTTCAGGAAATAAGTTCTTCCAAGTATATGCAGCAAAAAGAGCTATCTCGTCAGACGCCCACCATGCACCCGCTATTCGCAGACCATTGACCCAAGGGAAGGTTCCGAGGCAGAGTCAGCGCCGATGTGCAGGACATAAGTCCTGTGCACGGTGATTTTGCAACCCTAAACAATTCTTCCGGGAGACAACGAATGAAGTCCTTTTTTCTGCGTGTCAGCAACGTAAGCCTGACGCTTGCCGCGGTCGCTGCACTCATAATCGCCGGGCTATTAATTCCGGCGCAGGCCCAGACCTTTCCTGTCGCTTTTCCGTCGCCCACGACCTTCGCCGCTGCGCCGAACTGTTGTCCGTCGACCGTAGCCGTTGCCACCGGCGACTTCAACGGCGACGGCAAGCTGGATGTCGTCAACATTGATAGTGGTTCCAATCTCAACGTGATGTTGGGCAACGGGGATGGCACGTTCCAGACGCCGATCTCGTTGAATATCGGTCTTTCCAATTTCTTTCCCGAAGCCATCGCCGTGGGTGACTTCAATGGCGATCACCTGCTCGACGTTGCCGTGTGGGCGACCTACAACAATCCCATCGGCACTCAAGTCAATATCTACCTTGGCAATGGCACCGGCAGCCTCACCTTCAGCGGTACCTATGCTGCGCCGAACAGCAGCACTTTCAATCCCGGCCCGAATAGCTTTGTGGCCGCCGATGTCAACGGCGACGGCAAACTCGACCTGGTTGCTCTGACTCCCTACAACGGGGTATTCATCTACCTGGGCAAGGGCGATGGCACCTTCCAGGCACCGGTCGCCTATGCCACGGGTTGCACCAATGGGACTGGAGCCTGCAACGCATTGGCAGTCGGCGATCTGAATGGCGATGGCAAGCCCGATCTTGCTCTCGAAGCAAACGAGACAACCGGTGGCGGGATCAGCATTTTGTTGAACAACGGCACTGGCGGATTTGGAACGGCGACATACTACCCTGTTGCCATTTCAGGTGTTTTTGCCGGCGGCGGCATCGCGATCGGTGACGTGAACGGCGACAAAAAACCGGACGTGGTCGTCGGCAGCGCCTCTGCTACCGCCATTGTCTATCTTAACTCGGGCACCGGCACCTTCACGGTAAAAGGAACGGTCGGTAGCGTTCCTCTTAACGGCACGAACAACGTTGTGCTGGCTGACATCAACAACGACAAGAAGTTGGACATCATTGTTCCCGACGGTGCCGGAGATGTATTCACGTTCTACGGGACCGGCAAAGGCACCTTCACCGCCGGACCGGCTTACCCGCTCCAGGATTGCAACGATTGCAGCAATTTTCTTGTCGCTTTAGGCGATTTCAACGGCGACGGCACGCTCGACCTGCTCGAGTCCAACGGCTTCAATACCAACACGGTGTCGCTGGGCCGGGGCGACGGAACCTTCCAAACTACCCAGCTTTACGACTACACCGCCACCGCTCAAGCAGACAACCTGGTGACTGCCGATTTTAACGGCGATGGTTTCCCCGATATCGCGCAGTCGGTAGCGGGAACGGGCGTCAGCGGAAAGATCGGCATCAACTTGGGCAGTTCGCACGGCGTGCTGGGAAAGACTTCCTATGCCACCGCCAGCACGTGCAGCGCTAACTTTGTCTGGTGGGTCGCCACTGGCGATGTGAACGGCGACGGTAAAGCCGATCTCGTTGCCACTCTGAATGGCAACGGCGGCGCTGGCTGCCAGACCAACACGGTTGCAGTGATGCTCGGTCTAGGGACTGGGAAGTTCAAGACCGCCGCGTACTACGCCACCGGTTCGACGGCGCAGGAAGAGGTCGTTTATCTGGTCGACGTGAACGGCGATGGCAAGCTCGACATCGTCACCGGAAATGCCGATGGCACCATCAGCGTCCTGCTCAACAAGGGCAATGGCACTTACAACGCGGGAACGCTGATCACGAGCATGGCCTCGATTAGCCCGCTCCCGGACTATCTGACCTTTGCCGATTTCAACGGCGACGGCGAGATGGACATCGCGGTGTCGACGAATAACAGTTTGACCGCTGTCTACGTGCTGCCGGGGAACGGCAATGGCACCTTTGGCACTCCCATCCAGACGGCAACGCCGTATTATCCGATCTCATTGGTTGCCGCGGACTTCAACAAAGACGGAAAAGCGGACTTGCTGGTCACCACCACAGCCAACGGCTGTACAAATGGCGACCGTGGCTATGCTTTCCTCCAAGGAAATGGAAACGGCACGTTTTCGCCCGGCTCGCTCAACTGCTTGCCATATCAGAGCCCACTAATTCCGATTGTGGCAGACCTCAACGGCGACGGGAAACTGGATGTAGTCATTCCCTTCATAAACGGGAATGGCGTTCCCGCCGGTCCTGCCATACTCCAGGGCAACGGCGATGGCACATTTACCAGTTCTCTGTCCTTTTATACCGGGAGGACTACCACCAGCGCCGCGGTTGCCGACTTCAACGGCGACGGCATGCCGGATGTCGCGCTCGTCGAGACTGGCCAATTCGTTCCCGACTTCCTGAGCGTGATGTTCAACAGCACGCAGTCGGTGAGCATTTCGCCGCTCAACGTGAACTTTGGATCGGTCACGGTGGGCTCGAAGAAGGCTGCGACCGTGGTTCTGACCAACGACCAAAAAACGTCTTTGGCAATCAATAGCATCACGCTCGGCGGCACCAACCCGGGCGACTTCACGGCGAAGTCAGCCTGTGGATCAACTCGCAAGGCGGGCTGGGACTGCACCATCACCGTGACGTTCCTCCCGACAGTCACTGGTGCGCGAAACGCGACTCTATCCATCAAGGACGCGGTCGGCACGCAGACCGTTCAACTCAGCGGTACTGGGAAGTAAAAGCGAGTTGGCAGGGCGGGGCTGGCGCATCCCGATTGGTTTCTGGATGAGCCAGCGGATTCCAAAGCCAGACTGCCGCCGCAGCCCGACTCTTGGCTCATGGCATTAAGAGACGGTCATCGGTGCAGGGTCACAGAGTTCCAGGAACTCCGTTACTGGAGACTCCGGGGCGTGGCGGGGAGGCTGCGCTCCGGAGGATTTTTAGCGAACCACAAAAGCGGGATATTTCGGCGTCACCGTAGAAAACTCTTTTCGTTAACGAACCTGCAACAGAGCCAAAGCCACATCTCCCGGCCTATGCTATCGTGGTCGCCGCCGTCACCTTAATCGAAAAGAGAAACTCTCTTGCCGCATTCTCGAAGAGCTCTATTTCTGGTTCTGTCAGTTCTCATCTTGCAGGGCTTCACGTTCGCCCAAGGGACGCCTGCATCCCCCGCAGTTCCGCCTCCACCGCATGCGCAGACGATTCATCTCAAGCACATTCTGGTGGTCAGTCAGACCAAGGGATGGCAACACGATTCAATCCCGGACGCGATGGCAGCCATCTATAACATGGGCCGCGACAGCGGTCTGTGGGATGTCACGCTACGCACCGACACCGAGCTTCTTACCAAGAAAGCCCTGGAAAAAAACGGCAAGAACCTAGACTATTTCGATGCTCTGGTTTTCGTCAGCACCACCGGCGAACTCGACATGGACGACGCGCAGAAGAAAGACATGCTGTCGTTCATTCGAGACGATGGCAAAGGCTTTGTCGGAATTCACGCTGCGCTCGACACGAATTACAAATGGCCCGAGTACGGCGAGATGATCGGCGGATGGTTTAACGATCACCCCTGGAACACATTCCAAGCGTCCATAATCAATGAAGACCCAAACTTTCCCGCGGTGCGCCACTTCCCAAAAGCTTTTCTAAAGTTCGACGAAATTTACCAGCCAAAGGAATGGTCGCGCGACAAAGTAAACGTCCTGCTGAGTCTCGACCCTTCGAAACTCGACTACACAAATCCGCGCGTTCACCGGAGCGACCACGATTTCGCGGTGGCGTGGTCCAAGATGTACGGCAAGGGACGCGTTTTCTATTCGAGTCTCGGCCATACGCAGGAGGCATGGAGCGATCCCGACATTCGCAAGATGTACTTTGAAGCAATCAAGTGGGTGCTGGGTATGACGGAGGGCAGCACGGCGTCGCATCCGCGACCATAACGTGTCGCCATGTGCAACAAGAACTCCACGCCGACCCGATGACGTGTGACCGGCGATCTCCCACGCCTGCTACAATGCGTACCTCCATGATTCAAGGGAACTTCCTGCTCCCAACAGACGTACCTGCAGTGTGCTGCTAAGTCAGACCATCGCGTTCGGCGTCAACACACGCGCTGCGGGACGAATCGGAAATTCCGGAGAGTACCGGTTGGACGAGGCTCAGGTCGTCGGATTGCTGGTCCGTCGCTGCATCGCGGGCGATGCCACTGCCTGGGAGGATATCGTCCAGCGCTACCACCGGCGTATCTACAACATCTGCTACCGCTTTGCCGGGACCTCCGACGATGCCCAGGATCTGACCCAGGAAGTCTTCATCAAGATGTACCGCACCTTGCCCTCGTACGACGGGAGCAAAGGTGCGTTCATGACGTGGGTTACGACCGTAACCCGCAACCTGCTGGTCGACCACTTCCGCAAGTCGAAGCAGGACCGGATGACCGACTCTCTGGACTCCGCTCCCAGCGAGCATGAAGACGCCCAGCCGCTATCCACGCAGATCGCAGACCCCTCCAAGTCCGCCCACGACCAGGTCCAGAGCCGCGAAACACGCGATGCCGTCCACCAGGCGCTCCAGAAGCTTTCCCCTGAACTCCGGGAGGCCGTTATCCTCCGGGATCTGCAAGATATGGATTACAAAGAAATTGCAGGCGCTCTACGAGTTCCCGAAGGGACTGTAAAGTCAAGAATTAACCGGGGGCGTGCGGAACTTGCGCGCCTACTTCAACGTACATATAGGCAGGTGATGTGATGCCAGGCGAAACCAAACACGGAATCGAGTGCAGCCAGTTCGAGGCTCTGCTCAGTGACGCCCTTGACGGGCGGCTGAGCGGCTCCCGCAAGGAGAGCTTCGAGGCGCACGGACGGATCTGTACCATCTGCGGGCCTCTGCTCGCGGATGCCCTGGTCGGCCAGCAGTTGCTCAAGTCGCTGGAGGAAGTGGAACCTCCGGTTCACCTATTCCATAACATTCTGGCGTCGACCACCGGCATCTCAAGCGCGCGATTGCTGGAGACTTCGCCGGAGCGTCACGCAGCCGGCGGACGCCTCCGGCGATGGTGGGATTCTTTCGTCACGCCAACCGCTGCGTTCGTTCGCCAGCCCCGCTTTGTGATGTCGTTCGGGATGATCTTCTTCTCGTTCTCGCTGGCCTTGAGTGCGGCGGGCGTGAGGCCGGGGGATGTCGCGAAGATCGACGTGCGGCCTTCCGCCATCAGGCGGACGTATTACACGACACAAGGCAAGGTCGTGAAGTTTTACGAGAACATCCGTTTCGTGTATGAAATTGAATCCCGGGTGCGCGAGTTCAAGAAGTCAACCACTCCCGCCGAACCCGGACCCGCAAAACCAACTCAAAACCGCAAGAACAACAGCGACACAAGTGGACAACCAGATAACAAACAGGAGCGTAATTATTCCCGTGAGGAGAACCAGCCGGTGTTAGCCGGCCTGCCGGATCTGCCACCTGACGTGACGGTGACCACGAACAGGAGGTTCGTATGAACTGCGCCAATCATGCTGACGCGTCAGCAGTGGCCTATTGCCGCACATGCGGAAAAGCACTGTGCGCGAACTGTACACGTCCAGTCAAGGGCGTGATCTATTGCGAAGACTGTCTGGGTGCGAAGATGGCCGGCACGGCACCGCCCGTCCCTCCGCCCCCCTATGTGCCAGGTGTTACTCCGCCACCGGTAGCCGGCTTTGTTCCCTCAAGCCCGGTAACTCCCGGGTCCGGTCCCAATCCAGCGCTGGCTGGCGTTTTGGCTGGATTTTTTCCCTTTGGCGTAGGTGCGGTTTATACCGGCCAATATGCCAAGGGACTCGGACATCTGGTGATCTGGGGATTGCTCATTGCAGGACTCACGAACGGAGGGAGTCATGGCGCTCCACTCATCGTCGCGTTGGCGCTGGCCACCGGATTCTTTTATTGCTATCAGATCATCGATGCCGTGCGCTCTGCGCGAGCGCTCCAGGCAGGGCAAGCGCCACCGGACCCCTTTAACCTGACGCAAACATTCAGCAGCGGCGAGAAGATCGACCCCAAGAAAATTCCGGCGGGCGCCGTTGTTTTGATCGTGATCGGCGGCGTGTTCCTGCTGCACACTCTCGGGTTGAGCGAGTATGGCATCGACCGTTTCTGGCCGATCCTGCTAATCGCTCTGGGCGGCTGGATGTTCGCGAGAAATTTCGGCCTGCTCGATCAGAACTCCGCTCCGCTCGATCCGCGCACACGTACCGGCCGCCTGACGGGACCGGCAGTCATTACCACGATCGGCGTTTTGTTTCTGCTTTCCGAATTCGACATCGCCAACTTCGGACGCACCTGGCCGATCATCCTGCTGGTCATCGGAGGCGTGAAGTTGCTCGGGGGCGCCGCAAGCAGTCCTGGCCCTATGAATCCCGGCGGCCCTGTGCCGCCTCCGCCGAGCGAACCCGCGGCTCCCGTGTCCGGGGAGGTGAACCGTGGCTAGCCCCGTCATCAACCCTCGACCAGCCCGTTCCATCGCGGGCCCTGTCGTTCTGATTCTCGTCGGCGTGCTGTTCCTGCTGATCACGATGGGCGTGCTCGACCGCATCTCCTTCGTGAGTCTCTATGGCCGTTACTGGCCGGCGCTTTTGATCCTATGGGGCGTGATCAAGCTGGCGGAGCACGAACGGGCCAAGCGGGCCGGATTCCCAGCGCGCGGTATCGGCGCCGGCGGCGTATTCCTCTGTTTCTTCATCGTAGTGAGCGGCCTGTCAGCGACCCAGTTTGTCCGCGTATGGCCGAACATCCGCGACAACATCCAACTCGGCGACAACGGTGACTGGGAAGACTGGGCGGGCGGTACTGCATACAACTACAGCGACGAACTCAGCAAGGAGTTCCCTGCCGGTGGCACACTCCGCATCAACGACGAGCGCGGCACCGTGAACATCAACGTTGAGGACGACAGCCATACCGTCAAAGTTTCCGTACGCAAAAAGATCCGCGCCGACCGGCAGAGTGATGCCGACGGTTACAACACCAAGACCAAGCCCGATCTATCGGTCAATGACAAGATCGTCACGCTCAACGCCAACACCCAGGCTGCCGGTGACAAGAGCATCATTACCGACATGGATGTCTACGTACCGCGCAATGTCGAACTGGTGATCACCGGCCGACGCGGCGACGTGACTGTCAACGGCATCACTGGCAATGCTTCGATCAATCATCAGCATGGCGATGTGACCGTGAGCGACCATACCGGCAATGTGACCATCGACATCGAAAGCAGCTCCGCTCGGGTTTCTCACGTCAAGGGCGACGTGACGATCCAGGGTCGGGGCAATGAGGTGGCGGTCGAAGACATCGACGGCGCAGCCCACCTGAATGGAGAATTTCAGGAAAGCGTGCGTCTGGTGCGCATCACCAAGACAGTCAGCTTCAAGTCGGCCCGCACCGATATGGAATTCGCGCGGCTGGATGGCCGCCTCGATCTGGATTCCGGAGACTTGCGCGCCGATTCCCTTGCCGGACCGATGCGTTTGATTACGCGCTCGAAAGACATCAGTCTCGACGGACTGTCCGGCGACCTTCGCTTGCAGGACGACAACGGGACCGTCGAAGTTGGCCTGCACAAGCCCGGCAACGTTCAAATTGAAAACCGCAAAGGCGACGTGCAAGTGACGCTGGCGCCGAATACCGCGGTCCGAGTCGAAGCGCGGTCCCGCGGCGGCGAGATTTCGAGCGACTTCAGCGAACTGCAAATCAACAACGGCGAAAATCAGGCCAGCGCCACCGGATCGATCGGCAGCAACGGCCCGAACCTGGTGATCAACAGCGAGCACGGAACGGTCGAGATTCGCCGGGGGAATGTGGCCGTGGCCCCGCCCGCACCGCCTGCGGTTCCGGGCGCAATAGGCAAGCCGCCGAAGCCTGGGAAAGCTCTGCGCTCGCCGAAAGCTCCACCGGTTGAGAGCGAGAATTAGTGATGCAGCACTTAGCACTTGGCACTCAGCAATCAGCCAATCAGAGATTGCAACCGGTCTCATAACTGGCCTTGGGAATTGCAGGGCTTCATGGGCTGCGGAATAACCCATCGATGCATGCACCACCGTGGAAGAGCGGCCCTTCAGGGCCGCGTTCGTTACGTAGATTGATCGGGGCCTTCAGCCCCTGGGCTTGGCTCCTTGCACTGACAACCACCGACTTTCCCAGCCCGTTCCTTTTCCTCTCGTTCGCGCCTCCTTGGGGTGGAGTTCCGCTGCGATTGACCTTAGAATGAGGCACGCTGAAGTTGAGTGGCGATACGAGCGTTCCTTTGGTCTTCTCGATTCCCAGATATCGCGATTTGTGGCGGTTTCGCGCGCCGCTCACTTCCGGGGAAATCCGGCGCACTGAGCGTTGGCTCGCGACCGCCCGGGTCGCCCTCACGATCGCTACGCTGATTACCCTGTGGATGGAACCTGGGCGGACCGTCGTTTATTCCTTCTGGCTGTATTGGCTGCTTACGGTCTATCTTGTGCACGCCGTAGTCGTGATGATCCTGGTGCGATTCCGGAACCGGTCTACGCGCGCCTTTCGACTGGTGGTGCATGGCGCCGACATCCTGTGGCCGGTTTTGATTTCGTTGTTTACCACGTCCGAGCGCGGTCCATTTTTTCTATTTTTCGTTTTTGTCATGGCGGCTGCCGCGTATCGCTGGGGCCTGTGGGAAACGGTCGGCACTTCTCTCACGACCGTAATCCTGTTGTGGCTCGAAGGCTGGATCGTCAATGCCGGATTCGAGCAAATGGCAGACCAGTGGCTTCATGCGATGCATCTGCCGCGGATGGCCTTGGGTGTCAAGCACATCGATCCGCAGCAGCTCTTCATGTTTTCGGTTTACCTGATGGTGCTCGGGTTCCTGCTAGGCTACATGTCGGAGAACGAGAAGAAACTGCGCGCCGAGCGTGTGGTCATCACTCGGGTTCTCAGTTCCGCTCGGGTCGAAGCCGGGCTCACGCAGTCCATGCAGGAGATTCTTGGCGAAGTTTTGGGCCTGTACGGCGCGCGCCGGGTTTTGAGCGCATCACAGGAAGCGAACAGCTACCGCGTGTTTCTGGCCGATGTGCATCGCACCTCGGACGGATCGCCTCTGTTGCGCTGGCGCGACGCCCTGCCCGAGACAGAGGCGGCCTACCTGTTCGAGTCTCCCGCCGACGCCCTCTACGCCCGGCGCAATGGGAAGGGGTTCGATGCCGTGCTGCTGGACGGCACCGGCAAGCGCCTGCGAGATGCCGACACCGCGTTTCTCGAAAACCTGATGCGCACGGAAACTTTCCAGTCGGTAGGATCGGTGGCATTCGGATTCGGCCAGGAATGGACGGGACGGGTCTTCATTTTCGATCCCGAACGCATGGGCGATCCGGAGGAAGAGCTGCGTTTCCTGCAGGAATTCGCGCAGCAGGTTGGCCCCGCCATCTACAACGTTTACCTGATGCGGCGGCTCCGGGAGCGCGCCGGAGCGGTGGAGCGCTCGCGCTTCGCGCGCGAACTGCATGATGGTGCCATTCAGTCCCTGATTGCCGTGGAGATGCAGCTCGACGTAGTCCGGCGGCAATCGGGACAGCAACCAGTAGTCACCAGCGAGCTTTCACGTATCCAAAAGCTGCTGCGCGAGGAAGTACTCAAACTGCGCGAACTGATGCAGACGATGAAGTCATTCGAGGTCGACGGCGAACGGCTCCCCGGTTTCGTGGCCGATACGGTGGAGCGGTTCCGCCGGGAGACGGGAATCTCGGCGGAATTTGTCAGCGAGATTGAGAAAGTCGATCTGCCGCAGAAGGTTTGCCGGGAACTCGCCCGCATTGTGCAGGAGAGCCTGGTCAACGTCCGCAAACATAGCGGGGCTCGGCATGTGCTGGTGCGGTTGGCGCACCGGACGGGCAATCTGCAACTGACGGTCGAGGATGACGGGCGCGGATTTTCGTTTTCCGGCAGATTATCCGAGGCTGAATTGGCCCTGACCGGCAAAGGACCGGCCATCATTCGAGAAAGGGTGCGCTTGCTTGCGGGCGAACTCACGATAGAATCGAATCCGGGACATGGCGCGCGGGTAGAAGTGCGAATTCCGCCGCTTCGAAAGACAAGCTAATGGATAGACAAGGTCGCCCGATCCGAATCGTAATCGCAGACGATCACCCGATTTTTCGCGACGGGCTGCGCCGCCTGCTCGAAACCGAGCCGGACATGAAAGTTGTCGGCGAAGGCTCCGACGGCCGGGAAGCCGTAAAGCTTGCGTCCGATCTCAAGCCCGATATTCTTCTGCTCGATCTTGCCATGCCGCACCACACCGGGCTCGACGCGATCCGGGACATGAGCACGAACACCGGAGCGGGAGCGGTCCGAATCATTCTTCTGACGGCGGCAGCCGAGAAGAAGCAGATCGTCGAAGCTCTGCAACTGGGTGCACGTGGCGTCGTGCTGAAGGATTCTGCAACCCAGCTTCTGCTCAAAGCGATTCACGCGGTAATGTCGGGAGAGTACTGGGTGGGACGCGAGAGCGTCTCGAATCTGGTGCAGTACCTGCGCAACCTGATGCAGAGTTCAAGCGAGGAATCCAAGCAGAAGAAATTTGGCCTGACACCGCGTGAACTGGAAATCGTATCGGCCGTAGTGGCCGGATATGCCAACAAGGAAATCGCCGAATATTTCAAAATCAGCGAAGATACGGTCAAGCACCATCTCAGCAACATCTTCGATAAACTGGGCGTTTCCACCCGCCTGGAGCTGGCATTGTTCGCCGTGAACCAGGGCCTTCCGATCAAAACCATCGTTTAATCAATCACTTACGGAACCACAAACGCAGGTCACCCGGGTGGCACAATCGTGCTACGGGGCGTCACTCCCGTGCTATTGGGTGGATACGGCTTCGGGCGATACCCTAGTTCGAGTTGACAACCGGAATTCTTGTGTTCGGGGGGTAAGGATCCGGTGTCATGCTATGGGGGTTACCAGTGATCGCAACTTTGCGTCAGCTTTGGAATGAGGATCGTGGACAGGACGTCGCCGAATACGCGGTGATGCTCGCTGTGATTCTAGTGATTGTCATCGGCACGGTTCGCCTGATCGGCGGCAACGCCAACAACGTGTTCTCACAAGTGAACAGCCAACTTTCGCAATAGAGACGATCCCCCGATCTCCTCTCGGCTGCACCTTTGTCTTCAAATCGGCATTCGCCGATCCTCTGATCGTTGCCCCTTCCAATCTCTCCAAAATGAAAGAGACGCGGCGAACCGCGTCTCCTGCATACAGTCAGAATGAACTTCACTGTCCCGAAGGTGTCTGAGGAACCGTCACTTCCGGTATTTTGTTGGGTACGGGCACGGCGCCTGGCGGCGGTGTTGTAGTCGCCGGTGTGGTCGCAGGCGCTGTTGTGGCAGGAGTCGAAGCCGGAACACTGTTGGGGTCGGCCGCGGGCGCTGTGGCAGCGGGCGTCGTGGTAGCAGGCGCCGACCCGGGCGCTGCGGGCGGAGCCGAAGCGGATGTCTTGTCCGGAGCGACTGCTGGCGGAGCAGTGCTGAACCTCGTCAGGAACGGAAAGAACGGCGTCACTTCGAACGGCATTTTCTCCGACGCCGAATTCAGCGCGACAGGTTTGGTCTTGATCAGTTCGAGCCGGTCGCTCCAGGGCTCTACCCGGACGCGGCCTCCCAAAGGCAACGCCGCGATCTGATCCGTCTTCTTTGGATCAAACGCCGGCGAGGCAGTCATCAACGGAGACATGCGGATTGCGTCGCCATTGAGCAGACTGTCACCCAGGTGCGGCCGGATCAGATTCTTGAGCTGGGGAGCGCGCGCCTGAACAGCTTTCAGAAACAGGCCGGGCGTCGCCATCTTGTCTTTGTAGGGCGAGTTGTTGATCAACTCGAGAGCCTTCTTGTCGGCCGCTTCTTCCTCACTCTTGACCCGGGCAAAGTCCATCCGTTCGAAGGTGCGTTCGTCAGGAAAGAACATGCGGTCGTTGAAGGCCATTTTTGTGTCGAGCTTGTGGCCGAGAACGATGTGCGCCAGTTCGTGCGTGAGCACCATGGCGAGCGAAGCCTCGTCGGGAAGAACGTCCACCATGCCGCGGCTCATCACGATGGTGTGGCCGATGGTGAACGACTCGAGCGGCGTGGTCAGCAGCACGCGGCAATGCACCTCGGGTTGAATGTCGAGGTTGTTGGTGATCATCACGTTGTTGACGACGGTCTGCAGGACCTTGTCGATCTCGCCCTCGGGAGCGAGCAATCCAACAGCCTGCAAGCGGTCAATCACGTTGATCTCGGCCTGCCGCTCCCACTGCCGCTGGGCTTCGATCGGACTGGCATCCTGCGACTTCTGGCTCTGATCCTGCACCGGATTCGGCGCGTCCACCTGGATGTCAGTGAACTCGGAATTGCGGCGGAAATCCTTCAGGTTATAACCCCAGATGCGAGTCTGGGCTTTGTAATGGATGGTCTGACCGATGCGGTACTTGAGGTCCGACTCCTCGGAATAGACGAACGCAGGCAGCCACACACCGGGCCGCATGTTCAATCGCCAGCTGTCAAAGTGCAGGTAGTAGCTGGAACGCGGATGCGGATAGTACGTGCCGTTGAAGCGGACGATATTGTAGTCCTGATCCTCGACCCAGATGCGGCCTAGGAAGCGGCCTTTGCCCGCATCTTTCTTGGGCGCGACGTCGAGTACGATGCAACGCAATTCGCCCAGGAATTCGCGGCGCACAAATGTGAAGTCGTAATATTTGCGCTGGAAATCGTCGTCCATCACGACCATCTGCGCGAAACCCAGCGGCAGAAATTTCAGGGAGTACACGCCGCTCAGTTTGCTGAGCATGCGCTTGCCAAGTCCACCCGTGGTCGGCGAAGTGAAGGTGCGGTCGTCGGCGCCGTTGGTCATATCCAGACGGCCGAGAAAATACAGATCGCTCTCCGGAACCGTCGTGCCCAGTTGCTTGTCCTCCTTGAGATTCTGGAGGTAGGTCTCGACCAGGGGATGCAGATTCTTCATCTGGGCCATGAAGAAATGTTCGCGTTCCACGGCCCGATCAATGACCTGGTCAAAGCTGGCGGCGGCGGTTGAAGTCTGCTGCGCCGCCGCGTCACGGGTGGTGGAGAGTTGAGGATCCGACGCCGGCGGTGTTTGTGAAAGCAGCGTTGCGGCGCACAAGCAGACAAGAGACAAATATGCGAAATGGGGACGGAACATATTCGGTTGTTTCATTCTACCTAGGATGCAAGCTGAAATACGATATGCAGGACCGCCTGAAAATCGGAAGGCTGGCCGTCTTTCAAAGCCGGCTTGAACTGGATTTTTTGAGCGGCTTGAATGGCCGACTCATCCAGTCCATGACCCAGACCCTGAACGACGCGCTGGACACGAATCTGCCCGGCCGCGGTGAATACGACCTCCAGCAGAACCTCCCCTTCGACTTTGAGACGACGTCCCTCATCAGTGTAAACCGGACGGGGCTTGAAGGTAATCTCGGCAGGAATCGTCTTAGCTACGGCCTCGGGAGCCTTGGATTTTGCAGTTGCGGGCGCGACCACATCGGCATCGCCAAATCCACCCTGGCGGACAGTGCCGCGCGATGCAGAGACCCGGCCGGAATTGTCTCCAGTGGCGACGCCATTGCCGAATCCCGCGCTGGCAACCACGCCACGCACGCCTTTCGCTCCACCGGTGCCGTTGCCTTCGCCAGGCCCGGCCGGCATATCGAATGACCCAAGCCGGGCGATCGTGACAGCATGGCCTGGGTTGTCGCGCGCCGGAACCCCGTTAGGATCGCCGAGTCCGCCGGTTTGTACCTTGGACGGATTGGCCGCGATCGTCGGAGTGGCCGAGCTGCCATTGGAAAACACGTTCGTCTTCACCATCTGACGGGGAACCATTGGCTTGGGATCTGGAATCGCATCGAGCTTGGCGGCTAATTGCACTTTCGGAGCCTGCACTTCAGGATTGGGCTTCTTCGGGGTGCGCAACTCCGTGGGCACACGCATCGCTTCTGGCCGTTGCGGAATGATTTCCGCAAGCTTGACCTTCGGCGTCGGCAGAGCGCGCATTGGCGCCGGCTGCTGCGGCACGGGAGTCGGATTATTCACCAGGTTAACGAAGTGATAGTCACGGTCCGGTATTTCCAGCACGTCCGGATTCGAAATAGCAAAAATCAGCGCAGCCGCGGTTAAGACAGTCTGCACTCCATAGCTGAAAGCGAACTTCTGCCAGCGCGCACGAGGCTCTGGAAGAATGCCTAGAGTCAATAGCGGAACCTGAGATTCCATAATTCCCTACCTCAGCGGCTGCCTGAACCAGCCGCTCGCCAAATGGGACGCACATCCCGCAACCCATAACCGGGCGGATATGCCTTCCGGACGCTTTTCAGCACACCGTGAATGGGTCGGGGGAAGCAACTACGACATAACGATTTGCACGCCGAAGGCCACTTCCGACCGCTGCTCTCGGGTGTAAGGTGCTGGTAAGCAGCGACTTAATTAGGATATCCCCTATCGTACCAGACCCCAAGTGCCCCGTTGCAAAGTTTTTCCTACCGCCAGAGGGAAATTTTGGAGGGGAAAATGGAAGAAATTGCCAGAGGCAGGTGTCAGGCTTTCGGTGTCAGGTCTCAGGAAAAACGGTGCGAGCTATGAGCCACGAGATTCGGGGCAATCGACTCCCAGCTGGAGGCTTCACGTTCGGAGCTCGGAGCCCGAAGCTCACTACTCGACTTCTTCCTCTTCCTCTTCGATCTTGATGCGTAGGGATTTGAGAAACTTCAGATCCTGATCACTGACTTTCAACTCGGGATTGGTGCTGAGCGTGGAGACGAGCGAAGTCTTGTCGGTGCCGGGGACGCCTTGTTTGCTCACTCCGATGGTGGCTTCAAGGACGAGAAAAATGTCGTAGCCGCCTTCCTTGATGCGGGCTACCACTTCGGCGATCTGCTCGGAGTCGGCGAGGGACTCATTGATGGCTTCGCCCAGTTCTTTCATCAGCTGCTTGAGTTGCGGATCCACGAATCCCCCCTGAAGATCAGGG
>DATMNN010000022.1:0-36886 GCA_035569025.1 Terriglobales bacterium | reverse complement strand
ACCGAATGACCATCTGAAGGCCGAGCAAAATCGCGCCTTCGAAGCTGGATTTGAACAGGGTTTGCTCGCGGGCAGGTTTTCGCTCAGTGCGATTTACTACAACAATCTCTTTACCAACCAGATCGATTACAACTGCTGCAACGACAAGGGCCAAGGGCAATACGTCAACATCAACCAGTCGATGGCGCATGGGGCGGAAGTGGAATTGAAGGGGCGAATCACATCGCACCTGTCGCTCGACGGCGGTTATCTATACACTTCTTCAGAAATTTTGGATCAACCCTTCGCCTTTGACGATGTGCACCAGCCGGGAATGCCTCTGCTGCGGCGTCCGAAACACTCGGGCAGCTTGCTTTTCAATTACTTGGGCTCGCGGTGGGGCGCAAACTTGGGCGGGAGCTTTGTGGGCCGTCGATTAGACTCGGACTTCCTGTTCGATCCTGACTTTCATGTCACACACGCCGCAGGCTACGCCCGCGTTGACCTTGGCGGATGGTATGCCTTCACTCCTCGCATTACTGCTTATGCGAACGTCGGCAATGCGATGAACAATCACTACAACGAAGTGTTGGGGTATCCGGCGTTGTCGGCGAACTTTACGGCGGGGATGAGGTTTCGGATTGGCGGGGAGTGAGGTATTGAGTCATTGAGAGATTGAGGCAGTGAATCATTCATTCAAGACTGATTCTAACGATGGCTCAATCCTTCGATGAATCAGTGATTCAACTTCAACGGCGGCGAACAAGAGTATCCGACGCACATTTCTGGTAGCTGTGTCTCACGGCCCAGAGTTTTTCTACTTCTTTTTCGCCGAGAGGCTGGGCTCTTCCTAAAAGGTGCGCTACGAGGGCGATGTGGGCGAAGTGTTCTACGGTTTCCATCTTCATGTAGGCGTTTTCGAGGGTGGATCCATAAGTGACTACGCCGTGATTCGCCATGAGGATGGCATCGTAGGTCGGGACCAGAGGCTCGAGGGCGTCGGCTAATTCGGTGGTGCCGGGCGTTCCGTATCGTGCCAGGGGAATTCCTCCCAAGCCGACGACCACTTCGCAGACCAGTGGCTGGTTCAGGTCGAGTCCAGAGGCGGCGAAACCGGTTGCGGTGGGCGGGTGCGCGTGGACTATGCCCTGCACGTCGGGGCGAAGGCGGTAGATCAGCAGGTGCATGCCGATCTCGCTGGAGACGTTGCGCTTGCCTTCCAGACGGTTGCCGTTGTTATCGACGATGACGAGGTCGGAAGGCTTCATCCGGCCTTTGCTCATGTAGGTGGGAGTAACGAGGAGGCGATTTTCGTCCAGGCGGACAGAAAGATTCCCGTCCGTGGCGGCGACGAAACCGTTGCCGTGCAGCAGACGCCCAAACTCGACGATCGCAAGACGATGTTGTCGCTCGGTCGCCATTGGCTCCCCAAGCCCCGGCGCCATGGTACCGCAGGTTTTGCCGGGCATCAACAGAATCGAACGTCAAGAAACGTAAAGCGTGGGGCTCTTCGGAACCCCGGAGAGGCAGAAAAAGAATACCGAAGTAACACCAGTTAGGTGAAAGTGCAGATTGTAAGAGATGCGAGCAAAGGCTAAGAATTTAACCGCCACGACTGTTGCCTAGACCAGCCGCTTATTCTGACAGAGTCTGCGGCCCTTACCTCGGAGGCTAAAGCCCAAGTCAAAACTAATGCCTTATCGCAGCGGTGAACCGCTGCGCCGCCGAAAAGCAGAATTTTTGGGCAAACTGCCGCGCCGCTTGCTTCAAGGGCTTCGGACAAGCGTGTCCGACCCGCAACTCTATAATTCCCTCTGTGCTGGTATCTGAATTCCATTACGACTTGCCGGCCGAGCGCATTGCCCAGGAGCCGCTGGTGGACCGTGCCGGGTCGCGGATGCTGCATCTGAATCGCGGAACGGGAGGCCGTCAGGATCGGATATTTAGGGAGCTGCCCGACCTGCTTCGTCCCGATGATCTGCTGGTGGTCAATAACACGCGCGTGTTTCCGGCCAGACTGTTTGGACGGAGGAGCGGGGAGCGGGCGCATCCGGTGAGTGCGCAGAACCCGGCAGCCCGCGAGTTCCTGCAAGGACGGGTCGAGGTGCTGCTGACTCGGCAAGTCTCGGTTGAGCCGAATGAATGGGAATGTTTGGTGCGTCCCGGGAAAAAGATTGGGATCGGCGAGAAAATTTATTTTGGCGAGCCCACGGCACTCGAAGCGGAGGTGGTGGAGCGGGGCAGTTTTGGAGAGCGCCGCATCCGCTTTCAGCCTGCGGCGGACTTTTTTGCACGCGTTGAGCGTCTCGGGCATGTTCCGTTGCCGCCGTACATTGATCGTGAAGACCGGGCGGCTGATCGCGAACGTTATCAGACGGTGTATGCGCGGGAGCGAGGGTCGGTCGCGGCGCCCACGGCTGGACTCCATTTCACGCCGGAGATCTTGGAACGGATTGCGGCGCGGGGGATTGAAGTTGCGGAGGTCACCTTGCACGTCGGCCTCGGAACATTTCAGCCGCTGCGCGTCGAGAAGGTCGAGGAGAACACGCTGCATCGCGAGTGGTACGAGATATCAGAGAATGCCGCTCGACTTGTGAACGCGGCAAAAGAGCAGAAACGCCGTGTGGTTGCCGTCGGGACGACAACTGTGCGGACGCTGGAGTATGCGGCCCAACAGGCGGACGGCAGGGGCGAGTCAGGTAGCGGGGATGCGGATATTTTTATCTATCCGGGATTTCAATTTCGGATCGTCGACGCGCTGCTGACCAACTTTCATCTGCCGGAATCAACGCTGTTGATGCTGGTGTGCGCGCTCGGCGGGAAAGAGTTTGTCATGGATGCCTACCTGCACGCGGTCGCAACTGGATACCGGTTCTATTCCTACGGAGACTGCATGTTCGTGGAATAGAAGACACGGAACCCCACACGCTGGTGGCCCCGAACCGATATACTTACTAGTTTGTGCCTATGCCCGTATCCATCCGAGTGACCATCGACGAATTCGTGCGCAAGCTGCGGCAGTTTCCTCCTGCGGCCTTTGATCAGACGCAGCAGATCCAGCAGTTTTTGCAGCAGACGCCGGTTGACGAGGCAAGCCTCCAGCCGTACCTGACCTGGAACCGCCAGCACTATACCCGCAACCTGATCGACAAGACGGAATTGTATGAGCTGATTGCGATCTGCTGGGAAGTGGGGCAGGCGAGTTCCGTACACAATCATCGCGACCAGAACTGCTGGATGGCGGCTCCGGTGGGCAGGCTGGTGGTCGAAAATTTTCATGTGGGATTTCAGAATATCGAGGCGGGAGAATGCCGGCTGGAAGCATCCAACCGAGTGGAGTTGACGGCGGAGAATCCGTGCGCGGTCGATCCGCAGGAGCCGGTGCATCGAGTGGTGAATCCGCGGGCGGCGAATGCGCGGGCGGTGACGTTGCACGTGTACTCGCGGCCATTTGATACCTGCGTGGTCTACTCGCCGGAACAGGGTACGTGCGGGGAAATCGAGCTTCACTACAATACGGTGTTTGGGAAAGCGGTAGGCGGTAAGTAGCGTCCCCTCAGGGGCTAAAGCCCGCTTTTTAAGGCTGGTTGCGGCACGGCTGAAGCCGTGCCCTCCCGTTACCGCTGGTTGAGTATTCGGATGTGGAACCGCGCTGGTGATTTTTCAGTACCGGGAAATTGTTTCAAGGAGGAATCGTGAGGAGATCGTTGGGTGTGATTGTGGGTCTGGCGGCGCTGTGTGCCGTATCCTGGGCGCAGCAGCTTCCTGGCGAGAGGCCCGCGCCCACCGTCCTTACGTATCCCCGCGCGGAGTTGTTTGGCGGCTATTCGTATGGCATGACGGAGTCGTTCAACTCCGGGCATGTGGCGCGGCCCAATGGGTGGAATGTGTCGCTAGGGCTCAATGTCGCCAAGTGGATGGGATTTGTTTTTGAAGGAAATGGGCTATATGGGACTTCCAAGATTCCCACGTTTCCTTCCGACCCGTTTCCGGGCTGTCCACCGTTTTGTCCCAACGGAACCGACACGTTCAACGTTGATACCAAACTCTATAACTTCCTGGTGGGGGCTCAGTTTCCGTATCGCAAGTCAGACCGATTCACTCCGTTCGGAGAAGTGCTGTTCGGACACGCCGGAGTTCGCGGAGAAGCCCATTCGCAAGATGGCCGTTTGTTCGCTGAGACTTCTGGCGGCCTGGGCATGATCGGCGGCGGCGGAGTGGATTACAACATCAATCCGCGCTTCGCGTTGCGGTTCAAAGCGGACTATCTTCAGACGCGATTGTTTAACAAAAAGCAGGACAACGGCGTGTTCACGGTAGGGATTGTGATCCGCACGGTGCACAAGAAGAAAAAGACGCTTGAGGATGTGGATCAGCCGACGCAGCCCTAGCGCCGGGGCTAAAAGCCCCGCTGATTTTTGAAAAACCTTACGCGGCCCTGAAGGGCCGCTCTTCCACGGTTGTGTGAACATTTTTCGTTCCGGCACGGCTGAAGCCGCGCCCTCCCGACTTGAAGTTCTGCGCGCTGCGGCTATTCCCTGCGCCTTCGCGACTGAACCATTGAACCCAAGCTGCATCCCCCAAGCTGCATCGCTTGCGGGTTAAACTGGCTGCTGGGTGCTGGCAACTGGCTACTGACTCCAAGCTCGCCGATTATGCTGTTCGCGCGGAAAATTCTCGCGGACGGCGGCATCCCGAAACGCCTCATCCTTATCGCAACGACTTCCAGCGTGACCGCGATCGCGTTGTGCATGCACGTGCGTTCCGGCGCCTGGAAGCGAAGACGCAGGTCTTTACACAGCGGTATTCCGATCATTTTCGCAACCGGCTGACGCACACGATCGAGGTCACGCAGATCTCGCGGACGATCGCGGCGCAATTGGGACTCAATGCCGATCTGGTCGAGGCGCTGGCGCTTGTGCATGACATTGGACATCCTCCGTTCGGGCATGCGGGCGAAAAGGCTCTCGATGCGGCCATGCGTGAGCATGGATTTTCATTCGATCACAACCTGCATGCGCTGCGGATCGTGGAGGACTTCGAGCTTCGTTATGCCGCGTTTCGTGGGTTGAATCTGACATTTGAAGTGCGCGAAGGGATCATCAAGCACTCGCATGATTACTCAGCGGACCAGCATCCGGAGCTGGCCGAGTATCTGCTGGACATGCGTCCTCCGCTGGAAGCGCAGTTGATCGACCTCACCGACGAAATCGGCTACAACACCGCCGACCTTGACGACGGGTACGAAGCACATTTGCTTACGGTCGACCAGATTGCCGGCGGCGTGAGTGTGTTTGATGAGAGTTTCCGCGAAGTGCGGGTGCTGTATCCGGACGCGCCTGAGAAGTTGCAGTTCAATGAGGCGCTGAAGCGGGTGTTCAATTTTCTGGTGACGGATCTGATCACGCATACGCGGCAGCGGCTGGAGAAAGCGGAGGCGCACTCGGTGGATGCGATCCGGCGGCATCCGGAACGCCTGGCCGCGTTCAGTGCCGCGGTTGCGCAACAGCGTAAACAGCTCAAGGATTTCCTCCACGAAAATCTCTATTTCAGTCCGGCGCTCGAAGGCGAGAAAGAAGACGCCGAGCGCATCATCGGTGAACTTTTTGCGCACTGGATGGAAGAGCCGGACGACCTGCCGCGCGCCTATCGCGAGAAATCCGCGCATGATCCGTTGCCGCGGGTGATCTGCGACTACATTGCGGGGATGACGGACCCGTTTATTTATCAGCAGTACGAGAAATATTGCGGTGGTAGCTAGCTAGACTAGAAAAGCCGTGATTATTCTTCACAGGGCAATTGATGGGCCTGGGCCGCGAAAGTTGCATGGCATCACATCCGGCTTGTAGCTTCCCTGCATTTTTCCAACGTGCACTGGCCCATCGGCGCATTTCAAGAAAAGGCTCTCGCCTCGCTGCATCTGCCCATCCGTCATCGCTGATAACAGAGCGGATAGCCATTTGGGACTAGGACGATTGCGTGTAGCTTCCCATCCGGAGCGATGCCATACCCGGCGATTACATGACTGTCATTGATCCCATTTGCGTGTTTTATGGTCCAGCCGACGCCGGAAGAATCCAGCAGACTCCCGAGGTCATAAATCCCCCCGCACCATTTATTTTGAACCAGGATGACACCGGTACAGGCGTCGTTGGTATTGACCCATGGATAGCAGTCCGGGCCGGCCGTTACGTTGAACCCCACCGCCCAGCCGTCGCTCGAAATAGCGAGGAGCCCGTTACCGCAGCCCCCGTCTGAAGGCAGTCCGTTAACCCACACGGCATAGTGAGGGATGCAACCGGAGCCCGATTCGGCTTCGCCAACGATAACGCCCGTGGCGTTTATCGCGTAGGCTACCGAGTAATAGCCGCCCAGCCCTCCCAGGTCGGTGGATGTGCTACCCGCCCACTCCCACGCATCGATAGTGTTGTTGAGGGATAGAGCACTGCCTACAACCTGTCCGGATGCATTGATAGCACTAGCACGGGCGTAGCGCTTGCTTAGAATCTTGGGACTTCCGGTACTGCTCCATTCGATGGCGTAAGCCGTGTCCAATGTGCCGACCACGATTCCACTCCCAGATGGATCGATGCCATCCGCATAACTATTCTGAGATGCTACCGGAGGCACGAGATCGATCATCGCCCCGGAACGGGTCCGGCGGTAGGCGTGCAGTGGATAGGCGGACGAGTTGACTTTGATGGTCCCGGCCACCGACCCAGACTGATCAAGTGCGCGCGCATTGCAATATTTGAGTTGCTTCGGGTCTTGCACAGAGCTTGTCCAAGTGATCGTCGCCTGAGTGCTCCACAGAAAGCATGCTGAACTCCCATCGCTGTAGCTGATGTCACCGGCGACCACGCTATTGTTGTTGATCGCGTTGGCAGCAGTCTGTACTCCTCCCATCAGTCCGAGATCCACCACCGAGAATTTCAAGGTCTGACCCAGCTGTGCGAGAGCGTTGCTACAAAGTAAAGTTGCGAACAACATCACGGAACCGCAATGCAGACGTTTCATTTTGAACCCTCCTGGTGCCGTCGCGGCCTCGATCTGTTTTGTCTCTCCCGGCTTCTCCGGAAAATGAATGGCTCATCCAACCACACGCAACGGCGAAGATGACCTTCCTAGTAACTCATGCGAGAACCGAGGGGAAATTGGCTCAGCTGGGATAGAACATTTGGCCGGCTAACTGAAGTTGAGCTTTTTCCAGCAGACTTGTTGTCGGGCAAGTCCTAGACTAGCTAGGCGGGCACTCCCTGCAGAAGTCTCGAAGCATAGAGTACGAGGGATAACGGAGGGAAGCCTTTCCCTGGCCTTTGTGCTCCATGGTGCAAAGTGTAGCGAGACTCTGCGAAGCTATTTCCCGTAGGTTATGCGGTAAACTAGCCCCATCTGGTCGTCGCTAACGTACATAGCCCCGTCCTCCCCGAAAATGATTCCCACTGGCCGGCCGCTGCGGCGGCCTCTGAAGTCCTGCCAGCCGGTGATGAAATCCTCGGCGCCGCTGGTGGGTTGGCCTTTGTCGTCGAGTTTTATTCGCACCACTTTGTCGCCGGTGGGGACGCTTCGGTTCCATGAGCCGTGGAAGGCTACGAAAATGTTGTTGCGATATTCGGGTGGGAATGCCGCCCCCTCGTAGAACGCCAGGCCCAGCGGCGCGGAGTGGGCCTGCATCTGGACTTTCGGCTGAATCATGTTCTTGCAGCGATCGTCACCGGCGGGAGTGAAGTTGCGGTCGGGAACGCGGTCTCCGTAACAGTAAGGCCAGCCGAAGTCGCCGCCGTTTTGGCCGAGATCGTTGATTACTTCGGGAGGTACGTCGTCTCCAAGGTTGTCGCGGCCGTTGACTGTGACCCAGATCGTATCGGTTTTCGGATTTACCGCCATGCCTACGGCGTTCCGCAGGCCGGTGGCGAACACCTTCTTCCCGCTACCGTCGGGGTTGAACTCGGTCACGGCGGCCCGTCTTGGATCTTTCTCAACGCAGGCGTTGCAACTCGATCCCACTGAGACGTACATCTTGTCCTTGTGAAAAAGCACGGTCCGGTTGGAATGTCCGCCGTGCGCGGGCAAGTCGGTGAGTAATTTGGGATTGGACGCTCGCAGGCTCGCTTCGTCCCAGTCGTAGCTGCGGACTTTATCTCTTTCGGCGACGTAGAGTTTGCCTTGGTAGAAAGTGATGCTGTGGGGTTCGGTCAGATGTTCTAAGACAACTGCGGAACGCTCCGCCTTACCAGTGTGTTTTGTATCGGGCAGGGCGACTACGCGGCCTTCATCGAGTTCGTTGAGCAGGAGCACGCCGCCGGGGCTGAATGCCATCATGCGAGCGGAGTCGGCCTGGGCAAAAATCGAGATGTGAAATCCGTCGGGCAATTTGAGGTTGCTCAGGTCGCCTGACTTCTGCGCCTGGGTGCATGCCGTTAGCAGAAGAGAGAGAAAAAAAGGCAGGAAGCGACGCAGGATCAGGCGCATGGATCAGAGATGATGCATCATCGTCACGGGATGCTCTCAGAGGAACAGCTTTGCAGTTTTTATATCGGTTGTCCCCAAATTTACCGCCAATTGGGGCCACGCTCAGCGCCAAACTCGCCAGCGGAGTAGAATATCTCTGAAAACAAAGCGTTTGTAGCCTCGGTCTGAATTCTGGCATTTGGCACGTCACCTGTACTACATAGCGTGGCCGACAGGCCAGTTCTGAGGCATCCCAAGCGTCGTCGGTGCCTTCTGAGTTTGGTAGGTTTGGTAGGTCTAAAGACGCAATCAAAATGCGCCGTAAGGCGCCCGGAACGGAAAATCCGCTCCCAACTTGGAGGAAGTTTAACTATGAAGAACCGTATCGTTACCGCGTTGTTGCTGGCTGGAATTCTGATTCTCCCCGCATTCGCGCAGACCACCAGCTCGCAGCCGACGACCCAAAGCGCGCCGACCGATCAGGCCACGGCTCCCAAGGCTGACAATGCCACCGGCAAGACTCCGCTTACGCCAGACACTCACGAAGGTTTCTGGGGCAAGATGAATCCGTTTGCCCGTAAGAAATATGTGCAGCGCCAGACATCTCCGATCCGCGATCGCATCAACGAACTGGACGAGCTGACCGCTTCGAACAGCAAGATGATCAAAGACACCGACAGCCGCGCCCAGGCTGGGATTCAGCTCGCGTCCGCTAAGGCCAATGAAGCCGATCAGCACGCGATCGACGCAGGCAACAAGGCGACGGCCGCACAGCAGACCGCTCAGACCGCGCACACGCGTTTGAATACGGTCGAGCAGGTGGTTACTAACATCGATCAGTATCAGGCTTCGACCCAGACGGAAATCCGCTTCAAGTCCGGTCAGACCTTGTTGAGCAAGAATGCCAAGGACGCACTCGACGAAATGGCGACTCCGCTGAAGAGCCAACGCGGTTACATCATCGAAGTGCAGGGCTTCTCGTCCGGTCACGGACAGACGGCGATTTCCAACTCGCAGAAGATGGCCGAGTCGGTCGTGCGCTACCTGGTTCTGAACCACGAGATTCCGGTCTACCGCATTTACCTCGTCGGCATGGGCAACGCCCCGGTGCAAGCCGCAGCAGCAGATGCCAAGCCGGTGAAACGAGTATCCGGCGGGCGCGTCGAAATCAGTCTCCTGAAGAACAACCTGGAGCAGCTGGCTTCGTCGGGAACCGCTCCCGCAACCACGACTGACCAACAGCAACCAGCGAAGTAATATTCCCCCGGAAGCGAATTGGCCTCCCGTGAAAACGGGGGGCCTTTTTTTTGGCAGCCGTGTCCGGGGCTGAAGCCCCTATTCAATCAACGGTTAACGCGGCCCTGAAGGGCCGCTCTTCCATGGTTGTTCGAACGGTCGCTTCCATCGGTCGTTCAAACCGTCGTTCAAGCGCTTGCGCCACGGGCGGTTCGCACCTATCCGCCGAGGGCGGTTTGGATTGCTGTGACGATTGCGGTGGCCAGGCGGTCCATCTTGTCTTTGGATTCGGCTTCGATCATGACGCGAGCGAGGGCTTCTGTACCCGAGTACCGTACGACGACACGCCCGTTTCCGTTGAGTTCGCGTTCGGCGGCGGTGATGGCGGTTTGCGCGGCGGGGATCTGTGCGAAGGGGATTTTTTCGCGCACCCGGACGTTGCGGATTGTCTGCGGGAATACTTTCAGGTCGCCGGTGAGCTCGGCCAGGGATTTGCCGGAGCGAACCATCGTCTGCATGATGCGGAGCGCAGTGAGCAGGCCGTCGCCGGTGGTGGCGTCACCGTCGCGGAACAGGATGTGGCCAGACTGCTCTCCGCCGAGGGTTGCGCCCACGCGCTGCATTTCTTCCAGAACATATTTGTCGCCCACGTTGGCGCGGAGCATTTGGATGCCGGAACGTTTCAGGGCAATTTCCAGTCCCATGTTTGACATGGTGGTGGCGACGACGGTGTTGTTGACGAGCGATCCGGCCTTCTGCATTTCGCGCGCGGCGACCAGCAGCACGGCGTCACCGTTTACGACGCGGCCGTGTGCGTCGGAAAACAATGCGCGGTCGGCGTCTCCGTCGAAGGTGACGCCAAGATCGAAGGGGCCTGTTTCCTCGACCATGAAACGGGCAACGGTTTCGGGATGAAGCGCGCCACACTGTTCGTTAATGTTCTTTCCGTTGGGAGCGGAGTGCAGGAACTTCGGGTTGGTGCCGAGTGAACGAAATAATTCCGGCGCTTCGGCGGTGGCGGCGCCGTTGGCGCAATCGACGACGATGCGCAGGCCGCTGACGTCGGTGGTGATCTTTGCGGCAAGCCAGCGCACGTAGGCGTGCCGGAGGGCGGCCTCGCCGGGAAGGCTCGACGGCAGGTTGGTGTCGGGCGGTTCTGGAGGCGCATCCTGCAGGAGAGTGAAAATTTCTTTTTCGATGGCCAATTCGTGCGCGTCCGGAAGTTTGTAGCCGTCTCCGGAGAAAACTTTGATTCCGTTGTCGGTCCAGGGATTGTGCGAGGCGGAAATGACGACCCCGGCGTCGAAGTTTTGAGATCGGGCAAGGTAGGCGACACCAGGCGTTGTAATCACACCGGCACTGCTCACGGTCACCCCAACCGAAAAGAGCCCCTGCGAAACACGGTCGGCAATCCAGCGGCTGGATTCGCGCGTGTCCTGGCCGATGACCACGCGTGCGTTCGCGTTGCCGCGGATGAGATCGTGGCCGAGCGCGCGGCCGATCAGGTATGTGCTTTCGCGAGTGAGCGGGAATTCTCCCGCCACACCGCGGATTCCGTCAGTACCAAAAAGTTGTCGACTCATGAAGGCAGGTATTAGGTCTCAGGTGTTGGGTGTCAGGATACTGCATTCACTGCGTTGGCTAAACGCCAGGCGCCAAATGCTAATGGCTCGCTCCCGCACGCTCCATAATAACCGTCACGTGCGCCGGATTGACCTGTACCACTTCAAGTCCCTCGGGTACGCGCACGCTATCAGGGCTTAAGTCGAACGTACGGCTGCCGGGAACAACCGTCACCAGATCCACGTGAGCGCTCACGTCGGTGGAACGCAGACGGCTGACCAGGCGTTCGGGACCACGTACGCGAATCTGCGCCTCGGTGACATTGAGGGACTGGATCTCAAGCTTCTCTGGCACACGTTGAAATACGATCGGAACATTGATCTCCACCTCGGCGACCGGAGAACGAGCTACGCCGAACCATAGTCCGATCGCCAGCAGAACCGAGATCCCCTTGAGGCCGAGGTTTTGAATGAAGACGCGTTTGAACAAGCTCGGCATCAGTCATCGCCTCCGGGCCGGACGGCCGAATCCTGGCGGCGGGGTTGGGAGCTGGGCGGTTCGTCCTCGATCATGGATTCTTCCACCGCAAGCGGCAGGGTGGGGGCGGGCGCGTAGTGGCGGAGGAGTTGCGTGAGCCGTTCGCGCAGGCGCCCGACCGACAGGTCGCGCTCGACGTTGCCTTTCACCGCCAGACTGATGGCGCCGGTTTCTTCCGAGACGATGACCGCCACGGCATCGGTTTCTTCGGTCACACCGATGCCGGCGCGGTGACGCGTGCCCATCTGCGTCGAGAGCACCGGGTTCATCGACAGGGGCAGGAAGCAGGCGGCGGCAGCGATCCGGTCCCGTTGCACAATGACCGCGCCATCGTGCAGGGGAGCACTGGGACGGAACAACGTTGCCAGCAGATCGTAGGAGAGGCGAGCGTCGAGGGGCACGCCACTTTCGATGTAGGTGCGCAGGCCGATCTCGCGCTCGATGATGATCAGCGCTCCGGTCTGATTCTGAGAAAAAAGATTGGCGGCGAGGACGATGTCGTCATACACGTCGGCGGCGGAATGGGAAGAGCGTCCGAAGGAAATGCGGGTTCCAAGATTGGCGAGGGCGTGGCGAATCTCCGACTGAAATACGACGATGAGTGCAAAGACTACGTATGGGAGCAGCGTGCTGAGGAGCCAGTTCAGGGTCCGCAATTCGCCGAGACGGGCGAAATAAAAAGCCAGCGCCAGTACGGCGAGGCCGAGCAACATGGGAGCGGCCCGGGTGCCGCGAATGAGGGAGAGGAGCTGGTAAATGAGAATGGCAACGAGCAGGATGTCGACGATCGAGACCAGCGAGATGTGCGGCCAGGCCGGAGACGGGCTCACGCGATCCTCACGTTAACAGGTGTTTAGCATCATTCTAATGCACCGCCCTTGGAATCCGGCGGCGGTTCGACCGAATTCACGCGGGCGCGAACCGTACCGCGGGCCAGCCGGGCGGAGACATCGTCTCCCGGCTTCAGGCGGGTGGCATCCTTTACGAGTTGGCCGTTGGTGTCGAACACCAGGGCGTATCCGCGATTGAGGATCGCCACTGGAGAGAGGGCTTCGAGCGCGGCCGCGCGGCGATCGAGGAGGGCGCGCTTGGCGAACAGGCGGGCGTGAGCGGCGGAGGCCAGGGTGGCGGTCTGTGCAGCCAGTTGCTGGCGGATGGCGACTAGGCGCTGGCGGGCGTCATAGTGGCGGACGCTGGCGGACGCCATCTCCCAGCGGCGGCGACAGCGTTCTACCATCTGGCGCTGGGCTCGTTCCAGCCGGAAGCTCGCTTCGTCCAGGCGCTGCTGGCGACGGTTGATGCCCTCCATCATGCGGGCGAAGGCGCCCTGTTGGGTTCTGTCGGACAATTCCTGCCGCGCCATGAGAAGGCGATAGCGGATGGCGCGATCGAGACGACGGTAAATGTCTTCGGCTTGTGCCTCGATTTCCTGCCGCGAACGGATGACGAGTTCGGCGGCGGCCGACGGCGTGGGCGCACGTAAATCAGAGACAAAATCGATGATGGTGAAGTCGGTCTCGTGGCCAATGGCGGAGATTACGGGAGTCTTCGAGGCGGCCACGGCGCGGGCGAGGCCTTCATGATTGAACGCGGCGAGGTCCTCGGCAGAGCCTCCGCCCCGGGCGATGATGATGACCTCAACTTCTTTGGTGCGATTAAAATGCTGGATGCCGGCCGTGACTTCGAGGGGTGCCGAGTCTCCCTGGACCTGCGCGGGGTAGATCAGAATGCTCGCGGAATGATGCCGGCGAGCCAGGATATTCAGGATGTCGCGCAACGCCGCTCCCTGCGGTGAGGTGATGACGCCGATGCGCAGCGGCAAAGGCGGAATCGGCTTCTTACGTGAGCTGTCGAAGAGTCCTTCTGCATCGAGACGAGCCTTCAACTGTTCGAAGGCCAGCTGCAAGGCGCCGGCGCCCTGCGGCTCCATGAATTCGGCTGAGATTTGCAACTCGCCACGATCTTCGTAGACAGTGATGCGTCCGCGAACCGTAACGTGGAGACCGTTTTCGGGGCGGAACCGCAACAGCTTGGCGCTCGAGCGGAACATCACCACGCGAACCTGTGCGCTCTCTTCTTTCAGGGTGAAATAGAGATGGCCGGAATCAGGGACGCGTAGATTGGAAATTTCGCCTTCTACCCAGCAGTCGGAGTATTCACGCTCCAGGTGGGTCCGGACCGCGGAAACCAGGGCGCGAACCGTCCAGACGCGGCGTTCAGGCGGGCGGAACTGGAAGCCGAGTTGGTTGGTATCTTCCACGAACAATCAGTTTACTCGACGAAGAGATTAGTGCCGGAAGCGCCCGATCAGATAAAAGACGAGCGACAGTACGATGCTCAGCAATATGGAGGTGGCTAGTGGGAAGTAGAAGATCGTGTTCTTGCTTTTGTAGACCATGTCGCCAGGGAGGCGTCCCAGGGACAGGCCGGTGCGGCCGAGAAGCATGAGAGCCCCGCCAATCACGACGAGAGCAATACCGAAAATCACGATGGTGCGGCCGACGTCTGTCATGTGTTTGAGTCTAAACCTCGCTTGCTAGACTGAAAATCGTGAGTCACATTCTGGAAACCGAGCGGCTGATCCTCCGCGAGTTCCTTCCCGAGGATGCAGACGCGCTGGGGCTGGTGCTTTCCGATACCGATGCCATGAAGCATTATCCTGCTCTCATCGATCGGGCAGGAACTGAACGGTGGATTGAACGCAACCTACGACGTTACGCGGAGGATGGGGTCGGCCTTTGGGCGATGGTACTGAAGGCGACTGGCGAGTTGATAGGGGATTGCGGGATCATCCGGCAGGAGGTGGAAGGAGAGTTCTTGTACGAAATTGGATATCACTTGCGACGCGACCACTGGGGGCGTGGTTTCGCTACGGAAGCGGCGGTTGCATGCCGGGAGTGGGGCTTTGCTCATCTAGAAGTGGATCGGCTGATCTCGCTTATTCGGCCGGAGAATTTGCCATCGTGTCGCGTGGCGGAGCGGAACGGGATGACGGCTTGGAAGGACGTGGATTGGCGGGGGATAAAGCACCGGGTGTATGCGGTTGCGAAAGAGAAAATTAATCCCCAGAGCAGATTGTCACCCTGAGCGGGGAAGAACCTGCTTGCTTGGAGTCTGTAGGGATTGCAGATCCTTCGCTTCGCTCAGGACGACAGTTCTTTCGGGGAGTGGTTTATACCAGGTCCTCCAATTTCAACTGCGCTGGGCCACCTTTCCAGGAATTCTGGAATTGCTTCTGGATGAAGCCGGCATCGTAGTCGCGGTTTTGCGCTTTCAGCGACTGGCGCAGGCCAAACAGCGAGCGCGGGTTCCGCGGATTTTTTCCCAGGTCTTCGCGGAAGACCTGTTCCGCGCCTTTGTTATCGCCGCTCATCAGCAAGACTCCTCCCAGCGATTCTCGGACGGGGAAGAACCAGTCGGGTGGTTCGCCGTACTTGAGAGTGTCTTGAATCGCAACGGCGTCGCGGAGCTGGCTGACCGCGCCGGGGTTGTCTTTTTTCGCGAGTGAAATCTGGGCGCCGAGAACGTTTTCGGCGATCTTCATGATGTCTTTTGCTTTGTTGTTGATTGGCATGGCGAAGATCACGTCTTCGGGCGTTGCTTTTTCGGCGTCGGAAACGATTTTCAATTCCGCTTCCGCTTCGGTCGATTTGCCTTTGCCGGCGAAGGCCATGCCGCGTCCAAAGTGCCAGAAGACGGTCGCGGTTTTCATTGACGGGTCGGGAGCGTTCGAGGCAAGGATCGCGTCCCACTTGTGAAAGCGGATATTCACGGCAGTGGGGATGGTCATGAAGCCTTCGAGCGGCGGCATATCTTTCACGGCCGGCGCGACGTGCGCCGCCAGCATGTTGGCAGCTTTGATCGCTTCGGGGTAGTCGCCGTTCATGGCAGAGCACATCGCGATGAAATGCAGGTTGTGGCTGTAGTACATCATCGGATAGATGCCCTGCGCGCCGCTGGCCTTGATGTAGGCGCGATCGACGATGGCGGCGTCCTGATTGTTCTTGACCGCGGCGGCGTAGTCTCCGGTGCGGATGTAGACGTGCGCGGGCATGTGGACGATGTGGCCGGCGGCGGGGGCCATCGCAGCCAGACGGTTGGCTCCGGCGAGCGCGCGCTCGGGAGAGTTCGAGGCTTCGACGGCGTGAATGTAATAGTGGATCGCTCCGAGATGATTCGGATCGCGCTTCAGAACAGACTCCAACGTCGCAACGATTTCTTCGGTACCGTCTTCGGGCGTGCCGTCGCGATGCCACAAGCCCCAGGGATGTAAATTCATGCCAGACTCGGCGAAGAGCGTGGCGGCGTCAAGGTCGTCGGGATAAGTCTTCACCACTTCACGCATGGCGTCGCGATACTGCTCGGCGGCCTTTCGCAGATCAGATTTCGGATCGGCGGGGAAGCGCAGCGCCATTGCGGCGATGTAGGCTTTCTCGCTTGGCGATGCATCACTGCTCAGATCAGTAGCTTTCTGAATGGCCTCGTGCGCCTGCTTGAAGCGGTCTTCGCTGGCGGGATCGTTGTAGTTCGGTCCGACGGCTTCGGCGATTCCCCAATAGGCCATCGCGAGTTTGGGATCAAGCTGAGTGGCCTTCTGGAACGAACGGGCTGCCTCATCGTGATTGAAAGCGTAGATAAACCGCAGTCCCTGATCGAAGAAGGCCTGCGCCTGCGCATTCTTCGTCGAAACCGAGTGATGAGAACTGCCGATGCCCGTCACGAGGGTGACCGGCTTCGGCTTCGCTGCTGCCATGGAGTGATTCTGCGCCACAACAGAAATAGCGCACAACAAAACCAGGCACACCATCTTAATTTTCATGACTGCCTCCAGGAAAAGATTGCAAAGCCACGGAATGAAAGACATAGAGCGCGGACGGAATGCAATTATGATTGCAAACCATGGTGGTGCGCCACTACTTTCTAAATCGGATTGTGGGCGGAAAGGACGACACATGCCGAAAAAAAACGTTGCGCCAGTCGACCTTCCGGAGGCGTTGCTGTCGGCGTTCGATATCAACGACCGGATTAATCGATACCTGATCGAAAACTTGCCCGATGCTGCGTGGCGTGCCGAGCCTCCAAATGGCAAGGGCCGTGAGATCGCTGCGATCGTTGCTCATATGCACAACGTGCGCGTGATGTGGCTGAAGGCGACGAAGGGCAACATCCCCGAGCAACTGGACCGGCACACGGTCACTCCGGTGCAAGCAGCCAAGGGACTCGAGCAAACTGGCGCGGCATTGAAGGAGGTACTGCGAACTTCGCTCAAGAGCGCCGGCCGAGTTAATGGGTTTCGTCCCGATGTCGCCGCTTTCTTCGGCTATCTGATCGCGCATGACGCTCATCATCGAGGGCAGATCACGATGCTGGCTCGTCAGGTTGGACATTCGATTCCGCAGAAGGCGATGTTTGGAATGTGGGAGTGGGGCGTGCGATAGACTGAGGATAGATTCAGGTTCGAGCAGCCCCGCGCATGCAGAAAGCCACCATCCTGTTCAATCCCAACTCCGGCCCGCGGCGGCGCGACTCGGAATTGGAACGCGCGCTTGGAATCATTCAGTCGGCCGGCGTTCGCACGGAGTTGACCGTTTGCCGTTCCAGCCAGGAAGCCACCATGAATGCGCGATTTGCCGTGGCCGGCGGCAGTGACACGGTGTTTGCCTGCGGTGGCGATGGGACGATCCACGATGTGATTCAAGGACTGGCGGGGACGGAAGTCGCGCTGGCCGTCCTTCCGTTCGGTACCGCGAATGCACTGGCGCACGATCTGGGCATTCCGCTGCGTCCTACTTCGGCCGCTCGCGTGGCGGTCCATGCCAGCAGCAAGGTGCGCCGCGTTCCTCTTGGTCACATCGAATATCAGGATTTCGACGGCAAGGCCGCCCAGCGCTACTTTACGGTGGCGGCAGGAGTCGGCGTGGATGCCCATCTTTTTTACAAGCTGAATCGCGACCTCAAGAAACAGGCAGGCATGGCGGCGTATTACCTGAAAGCATGGAACCTGTGGGCGACGCATCGCATGCGGAAATTCGAAGTCGAGTACGCGAACGGCAGCGGGGCGAAACGCCGGGAAACGCTGACCGAATTGCTGGCGGTACGGATTCGCTTTTTTGGAAACGTCCTGCGGGAACTGGTGCCGGGAGCGTCGCTGGAATGTGCTCATCTGCGCGCGGTCATGTGCCGCACCGACAGCAGAGCGGCATACCTACGCTACGTGGCCGGCACGCTCCTGGGGCAGCAGTGGAAAGTCGACGGGATTGACCTGGTAAGCGCTTCTGAGATCGTCTGCCAGTTGCCGGATGTCGCGAGAAATGTCGGCGACCGGGAGGACCGGGTCTACGTGGAAGCCGATGGCGAACTGCTCGGCCGGCTCCCGGTGCGCATGACGATGGCGCCCGATGCGCTGTCGCTGGTGATTCCTGCCGCATAAAAGCCGCGTGGCTGCCGCGCCGCGAGAGGAATGTAGTCTGCGCCTTCGCGTAAAAAACAAGTGCGGCCCGGGCCAGCCACCCAAGCCGCACTGTTGTCGCGGGATTCTGGCTGCCGTCTTTGCGCCTTGGGCGAAAGAGCATCGGGTACGGGTAGCCCGTGAGAGCACACCATCCGTCGATGCGCTCCGAAGTACGCACTTCGGAGTCCGTTCAACGCTTCCATCCTTCCTTGGAAGGGAGGATTTCTTCGGAGGCCGCAACGCCCGGGCACCAGTTCACCGAAGTGAACCGGATTTCCCCCGGCGATCCACTCTCGAGGAATCACCGGCAACGCTGAATGGGAATCGGCAGAGCTTCAGAATTGTTCCGCGCTCTGACTGTTCTGTACCTTGCGGGAAGCGGCAGACGGACGCAAGCGTAAAGGACGGCCGGGCTGTGCAGAAACTGTGCAGCGCGGGAAATTCTTGTGGAAAGGCTCAGGAAAAGTAGGACGGTGCGTGTAGAACGGGCTCCCGCACCCGCTTGCCTTCGAGGTAAAAAAACGCCGTCAAGAAGGCGGCCTCCCCATCTCATGGATTGCTTAGACTGCTCACATTTTCGCGGGCAGGGGTGCCCGCGCCACACGGGCCAGCCGTTACAATAGCGGCGTGATTGCTCATCTTCGCGGAACTCTGCTCAGCAAGCATCCGAATCAGGCGATCGTCGAGACGCACGGCGTGGGCTACGACGTTGTGATCAGCGTGCCGGCGTTTTCGGAATTGCCGGCGGCGGGAGCGGAAGTTGCTTTGCACATCCACACGCATGTTCGGGAAGATACGCTGAGCCTGTATGGATTTCTTCGTCTCGCGGAGAAGCATCTGTTCGAAAAACTGCTGACCGTGAGCGGAATCGGGCCGAAGTTGGCGATCACGATCCTCAGCGGCATGCCGGCCGATGAGATGGTAGGCGCGATTCGCGGCGGTGATCTGGCGCGGCTCACGCGCATTCCGGGGATTGGGAAAAAGACCGCCGAGCGAATGGTTCTGGAACTGCGCGACAAACTTCCGGTTGTTTCGGGAACGGCCGAGGTCAGTATGACGGCGGCCAGTCCTGTGGAAGAAGATGTGCTCTCCGCGCTGGTGAACCTCGGGTATCAGCGGGCCGCGGCGGAAAAGGCGCTGCAGGCGGCATCGGGTGGCGATAAGAGCGCGGCGACGTTTGACGTCTTGTTCCGACTGGTTCTGGCGCGGCTGTCCAAGTAGAGGGTCTGAGCGCAGTTCAATTGCCTACGAACCGCAGATACAGGTCGCGGTCTTGGCGGCAGGTCTCGGCCATTTCTTTTACTTTTTGCCAGGCTTCTACCTGGGATTCATCGCGAGCTCGATCCTTTACACGGTCCCATTCGGCGAGAAAGGCTGCCATCTGGAGATGGTTGAAGACAGTCTTGCCGAACGCATCGATGCCGCTGAGCAGCGGGTAGGCGGGGTCGGGGCTCGCGGGAACAATTCCGTGCAGCATCACCCACTCGCTGCGTTCACCCAGATCGTCTTCCAGCTTCACCACCAGCGACATAGAGGCACCCCAGCAGGAATGTAGCAGCGCGGGCAGGGTTTCTCCAAGTGGCAGGTGTCAGGTCTCTGGTCTCAGGTGTTAGGTGCCAGTTTTGATTCCGCGATTCTCTTCAGAGCACAAAAAATTCACAAGTTGGATGTTAGGTTGGGCTGCGCCGACTGCAGCGACGCAGCGTTTCCCTAACACCTGACACCTGCCTGTTCACGCTTGCGACACGTGAGTGCCGTGCTGGAAGTGGTATTGCAGGATCTTCGCTGCCAGCGCGGGACTCACTCCCTGGCCGGGAGTACCGATGGTACGGACTACTTCTCCGCGACAGACGACTTCCGTCGCAGCGAGCCCGGCAATCTCGGCGGGCAGCACCAGGCTGATTTCCAGCTGGGCATTGGGCTGAAGGATTTCTTCCCCCTGGAACAGCAGGCCGGAGCGGCTGATGTTTTCGGTGGTACCTTGCAGCCAGCGTTGCTCTCCCAACAACCGGTAGCGGAGAGGGAGGTGAAGGTTGAATCGGCGAGCCCGGAATGGTGGAATCCTCTTTCCAGTCAAAACAGCTGCGGTACTTCGTGATGGCATAGCGGCCTCCTGGGGAGTTGGCTCGGAGTCCAGCAATTCCCGGACTTTGTCTTTCAAAGCGGGAAGGCTGAACGGCTTTTGGAGCAGGTTGATGCCGGCGTAGAGCGTGCCATTGTGACCAATTGCATTCTCGGTGTAGCCCGACATATAGAGAACCCGGATTCCAGGGCGGTCGGCCGTAATTGCCACGGCGAGTTCGCGCCCATTCATTCCGGGCATAACGACATCCGTTAAAAGAAGATCAATGGTTCCTTTGTGTCCCTCGATGATCTGCAGGGCGGCGGCACCGTCGGCGGCCTCGAGGATCTTGTAGCCTTGTGTCTCCAGATATTGCCGCGCCAGACGGCGAAGATTGTTTTCGTCTTCCACCAGCAGAATCGTTTCCTGCCCACGATCAGGGCGTGGAAGCCCAACCGATTCCTGGGCCGCAGCGGCGTCTTCTTTGCCGTCGACGCGCGGGAAGTAGGTGCGGAAGGTGGTGCCGCGTTGGGGCTGGCTCTCGACGAAAATGTAGCCGCCGCTCTGCTTCACGATGCCGTACACGGTGGAAAGACCGAGTCCGGTGCCTTTGGCGCCCTTGGTGGTGAAGAAGGGCTCGAAGATGCGGGTTTGGGTTTCCGCGTCCATACCGAGTCCGGTGTCGCTGATGGCGAGCATCACGTAATCGCCGGCGTCAATCGGAGCGTGAGTGCGGGAAAAATTTTCGTCGAGCTTTACGTTCGACGTTTCGATGGTCAGCTTGCCGCCTTCGGGCATCGCGTCGCGCGCGTTGACGGCCAGGTTCATGATGACCTGATCGATCTGCCCGGGATCGGCGCGCACGGCGCCGATAGTGGGCGTCGGCACCATGACGAGGTCGATGTCTTCGCCGATCATGCGCGTGAGCATCTTCAGGTTCTCGGTGACGACTTCATTCAGGTCGAGCACCTTGGGCGCAAGCATCTGCTTCCGGCTGAAGGCGAGCAGTTGGCGCGTCAGGGACGTCGCCCGCTGCGCGGCGTTGGCGATCTCCTGCGCCGGTCCGCGGAGCGACAGGTCGGGGCCAAGGCGCTCGAGCAGAAATTCGGAGTAGCCGGAGATCACCATCAGCAGATTGTTGAAGTCGTGCGCAATCCCGCCGGCGAGGCGGCCGATCGCTTCCATTTTTTGCGCCTGACGAAGTTGCTGTTCGAGTGCGCGGCGCTCGGTGATGTCTTCCATGAAAATTTCGAACGTGGGACCGGAGCGGCCGTCGGGGATGACGCGGCCGGAGATCTTCGCTAACGTGGTGGTTCCGTCCTGGCGGGCAAGTTCAGTCGACAAATTGTTGAATTCCTTTCCCTCGTGAAAATAGTCGGCGGTTTGAAACCACTGTTGGGCATCGACGTAGAGACTGCCGAGGTGGCGGCCAACGATCTCCTCGGCGTTGGTAAAGCCCAGCATGCTGATCATGGCGGGGTTGGCGTCCAGCAACATGCCAAGGCTGTCGCAGCGGCATATCCCGTAAGGAGCGTTGGTGACGAGCGAGCGAAAGTTGCTTTCCGAACGGCGCAGGCTTTCCTGGGTGGCGCGGAGAGCGGCGTTGAACCAGCAGATCAGCAGCGCCACGGCAAAAAACAGGACCATGTGCGCGATCGCTTTGCGGAACACCTGGGGACTGTGGTCGCCGGTGAGCGAATAGTAGGCGCTGACGGTAAGGGCGAACGAAGTGGCCGCCAGGCCGGGCTTCCAGCCTCCGTACCAGGCACTGACCATGACGGCGACGGCGAATACGACCAGGCGGCTTTCCGCCATGTCTGACAAAAACAGGGTGGGGATCAGCGCCAGAACGGTGCTGAGGAGCGCGACTCCGTAGCGCAAAATGGGCGCACGGGCGGGAGCCACGGCCAAAGTGCGGATGAGGGGGAGCTTCATTCGCATGGACCTCATGATATGCGGATCTTTGTTCGAGGAGCGAGTTACGCCAGTCCAACTCGCTGTATCCTCTTGCCTAAACGGCTATTGCCCGGTAGGACAACATGGTTTGGCGAGATTCGCGGCATGTCAACTGGCGAATTCAACAGCCTACGTTGAGATGCCGATTTCTGAAAAATCAGTGGTACACCTTGTGGGGAGTAGAACAAAAACTTGCAACAGCGCCGCGAAAACATGAAACTGACGGCGCAGGTTCTGTAAAAACCAATGAACATCGGACTCTTCGGGGGCAGCTTTGACCCCATCCATCGCGGACACATCGCTCTGGCGCAGGCCGCAGCCGAGCGTTTTGAGCTGAAGCAGGTGTTGTTTGTGCCTGCCAACGTGCCTCCCCATAAACAAAAACAGCCGGTCACGGCGTTTGTCCACCGGTACGCCATGGTCGTGCTCGGTACACAGGAATGCAAGGTGTTCGTGCCTTCGCTGCTGGAAGCGCCCGCGGAGCTTCGCTCGGCCGGTACAGGTCAGAAGGCTCCCCCGCCGCCCAACTACACGATCGACACAGTGCGGCTGGTCAAACGATCCCTTAAGAAAGCGGACCGGCTCTTCCTGCTGATCGGGATTGACGCGTTTCGCGATATCGCGAAGTGGCATGAGGCGAAGGCATTGCTGGCGGAGTGTGCGTTCGTGGTCGCGAGCCGTCCGGGATTTTCGTTGGGAAATGTGGCGGAGTCTTTGCCCGAAGGCGTGCGGCCTCCGGCGGCCGTCACCAAGCCGTTCCAGAAGCAAGCGGCGAGTGGAGACCTAGTCTTGCCTGGTGTTACTCTGCACCTGCTCGAGGGCGTGCAGCAGAATGTTTCCGCAACCGAGATTCGCGCGGCTGCCGCGCAGGGCAAGCCGCTGGGGCGATGGCTGGATCCGCGAGTCGCGGAGTATGTGCGGAAGACGGGACTGTATAAGGGCAGAGGTTAGATTGCGTACCTCTGCGATCTGACCTCTCACCTCTGACCTGCCCTACCCTCTGACCTGGGCACGGTACAATCAATCTACCAACTTATGACGAAAGCAACCGCCCTCAAACGCCAGGTTAGTGAAGCCATCCTTGCTTGTCAGGACAAAAAAGCCGAACAGGTCACGATTCTCGAACTGGAGAAAGAATCAGGAGCGTTTACGGACTATTTCGTGGTGTGCAGCGGGACGAATCCACGGCAAGTGCAGACCATCGCAGATGCCGTCGACGAGCGCCTCGAAGCTTTGGGGACCCGTGTCACGCACAAAGAGGGCTACAAGCAGGCGGAGTGGGTGCTGCTCGACTATACGGACTTCGTGGTTCACATTTTTTCGGAGAAAGCCCGCGAATACTACGATCTGGAGCGGCTGTGGAAGTCGGCGACGAAGCTGGAGCCGTCGGAACTGATGGCCGCTCCGAAGCCACGGCGCAAGGCGGCGCCGTCAACCGGGACAGCGCGCAAGAAGAAACGAGCTTAAGTTTGGCGGATTCCGACTCGGCGCCGTCCGCTCCATCTACTCCGTCCTGGGGAGCTTCCTACCGTCTGGTGGCGGCGGAAAAATGGAAATCGAAGTCCGCAGTGATGGGGAGCGGCGTTACCCAGGCGCTGGTGGACTATGCCGCGCCGCAACCCGGGTTGCGGATTCTCGATCTGGCCACCGGCACTGGTGAACCCGGAATCAGCCTCGCACAACGTTGCGCGCCCGGAGGAACCGTCACAGCCGTGGACCTGAGCGCCGAACTGCTGGAGTTGGCGGCGGGACGCGCGCTGAAAAAGAACCTTTCAAATTTTTTCACTCAGCAGGCGGATGCTCACGAGCTACCGTTCCCCGATCGCAGTTTTGATCTGGCGACCTGCCGCTTCGGCGTGATGTTTTTCGGCGACGTCAAACAGGCTCTGGCGGAATTGCAGCGCGTTTTGAAACCGGGATCGCGAGCTTGCTTTGTGGTGTGGGGATCGTTCGAGCAGCCTTACTGGCAGACGACGATGAAGATCGTCCGGCGGCACATCGGAGGGGAGTTGCTCGATCCCGGCCAGGGTGACCCGTTTCGTTTCGCCGCTGCAGGGTCGCTCTCGGAAGCGTTGCGTTCGGCGGGGTTTCGTGGAGTGGAAGAGTCCACGCAAGATGTGCCATGGGTCTGGCAGGGCAGCGCTGAAGAAGTGTTCGAGTATGCGTGCGCTGTGTCGACTCCCTTCCGGGCGATGCTGGAACGGGTTCCGGAAGCAAAGTGGCCGCGCATTCGGGATGAGGTGCATTCGGCCATCAATCGCTATCGGGTGGGGGATGAGATCCAGTTTGGGGCGAGCGTGATTCTGGCTTCGGGGAAGGCGTGAGGCTATCGGATCGTGCATGAAGATCAAGATTGCGTGGATTGGGAAGACGAAAGAACCGGCGATTCAGAGTCTGGCTGACGAATATCTGAAGCGCATCTCCCGGTACGTCGAGAGTACGAGCGTCGCGGTGAAGGATGAGGCCGCCGTGCTGGCACTGGCGCGAGGAGAGCGGCAGAAAGAGCGTTACAAACTGGTTCTGCTGGACTCTCGAGGGAAGCAGCTCTCTTCCGAGGAACTGTCTGATTTTCTCAGGCGGGAGCAGGAGCAGGCGTTACCGTTGCTGTTTGCCGTCGGCGGGGCAGATGGATTCAGCACCGAGGCGCGCGAGCAGGCCGATTTCATGCTATCGCTCGGCAGGATGACTCTTCCCCACGAACTTGCCCGGGTGGTGCTGCTGGAGCAGGTGTATCGCGCTTTTACGATTTTGAAAAACCATCCTTATCACGTCGGTCATTAACTTCATAGTTAAGAGGCATCGTCCGATCAGGCAATGCGGACCGCTGAGAATCAATGCCCGGTATGTACCTCTGGCAGGTTTCGCTCGGCGCGAAGTTGGCTTAGAGTAGTTTCAACAGGCGCATGAGGCCTGAATTCTGGAAAGGCCCTCCCCGATGAAAAATCCTTACGATGTGCTCCGTTCCAAAGAGCAGGAAATGGTACGAGTCAGAAAAGAAATGGAAGCGCTGCGGATCGCAGCTCGGCTCCTCGGAGCCGAGGAACCTGTGACCGATGCAGATCACCAGCAAAGAATGAATCAAGTTGTCGAAATGCCCTGATACTTGGAATGTTGGTCGGACAACTCTTGTCCGACGCCGTTGGGGTTGGGTTTGACTTTAACTTCCCTTGAGGTCAAGCCCAACACTAACACCAACTTTCCCTTCAAGATCAAGATCCAACCCAAACCCAGGTGCGTCGGACAGGAGTGTCCGACCTACATCCCCCGCTCACATCCTGCCATCCACGATCTAGGGTAAAATCAAGAATTCGGCCCTATGTCGGACATCCGCCGTGGTCTCATCATTGTGAATACTGGGCCGGGCAAGGGAAAAACCACGGCGGCCATGGGAACGGCCTTGCGCGCAGTCGGCCAGGGGATGCGGGTGTTGATGCTGCAGTTCCTCAAGGGCTCCTGGCACTATGGCGAACTGGATGCCGTCAAGGCTTTCGGCGACAAGTTCATCATGAAGCAGATGGGCCGGGGCTTTGTGAAGGTGGGCGCGGAAAAGCCGGATCCGGAAGACGTCCGCATGGTGGAAGAAGCCTGGGCTGAGGCGGACGCGGCGATCCAGTCGGGCGACTGGGACGTGGTTGTGCTCGACGAGATCAACTACGCCATCACCTATGGCATGCTGGATCCGTCCAAAGTGGCGGAATCGTTGAAGAAGAAGCCTGAGATGGTGCATGTAATCTTGACCGGAAGGAACGCGCATCCGGCGATCGTCGAGATTGCAGACACCGTGACGGAAATGCGTCAGGTGAAGCACGCATACGAGAAGGGCGTGATGGCGCAGAGGGGAATCGAGTACTGAAAGTCAGTTCCCAGTTGTCGAAGGTGGGGGGCTGAAAACCGGGAAACTGAGAACTGCCCTATGACTTGGTTCAAACGACAATCCGGCGAGCTGGACACTTCGGGCGAGAAGAAGGTCCGCACGGAAGGGCTGTGGGTGAAGTGTGACGAGTGCCGGCAGATTATCTGGAAGAAGGATCTCGAAGAGAACCTGAACGTTTGTCCGAAGTGCGACAAGCATTTTCGAATCGACGCGCGCACTCGGCTGGCGCAGCTCCTGGATGACGATCAGTACGAGGTTTTCGACAGCAACCTGGTATCGACCGACCCGCTGAAGTTCGTCGACTTGAAGGCTTACTCTTCGCGGCTCAAGCAGGCCAAGAAAGACACGGGACTGAAGGACGCGATCATCAATGCCTACGGCAAGCTGAACGGACGGCCGGTGATTATCAGCGCGATGGAATATGCCTTCATCGGTGGCAGCATGGGGGCGGTGGTGGGCGAAGTAATTACTCGCGCCGTGGAACGGGCTACGGCCACGCAAACGCCGATCATCATTGTGTCGGCTTCCGGTGGCGCGCGCATGATGGAAGGTGCGATCAGCCTGATGCAGCTTGCCAAGATTTCGGCGGCGCTGGCCCACCTCGATAGCGCCCGCGTTCCCTATGTTTCTCTGTTAACCGATCCGACGACCGGCGGAACGACGGCATCGTTTGCCATGCTGGGCGACCTGAACATCGCCGAACCCGGAGCCCTAATCGGGTTTGCCGGGCCGCGGGTCATTGAGCAAACGATTCGCCAGAAGCTGCCGCAGGGATTTCAGCGGTCTGAGTTCCTCCTGGAACACGGCATGCTCGATGCGGTTGTGCACCGCAAGCAGTTGAAGGCGTACATCGGGCGGGCGCTGGAGTTCATGGTTCAGCCGTCAGCACTCAGCAGTCAGCATTCAGCTTAGCCCTGCCGCTGCATTTATCCCCCACTGGATGGCCATCTGCAACGATTGAGTGCGCATTGCTGGAAAACCCGGGTCCGACGGACGAAACTGTTAGCCTGAAAGCTGATGGCTGAATGCTGACGGCTGAGTGCTGCATGCTGCCCTCCTACCAATCCGCAATCGCGCAGATGTACGCGTTGGGCCACGAATTGGCTGCTACGCCTTCGCACAAGTTCGACTTGGCGCACATGCGGGTGCTGCTGGGAGCGTTGGGGCATCCGGAGACAAAGCTGCAATGCCTGCTGGTCGCGGGCACGAACGGCAAGGGATCGACGGCGGCGACGCTCGCGGCGATCCTGCAGGCTTCGGGCCTAAAGACCGGCCTGTACACTTCGCCGCACCTGATGCGGATCAACGAGCGCATCCGGGTCAACGGCGTGTCGATTTCCGACGACGATTTTGCGTTGCTGCATGACGTGGTTGGCCGCACCGCCGAGCGACTGGTGAGCGAAGGCGAACTGCCATGGCATCCGAGTTTCTTCGAGATGTTGACGGCGATGGCGTTCGAGCACTTTGCACGCACGCAGCCCGACCTCGTTGTGCTGGAAGTGGGTATGGGCGGGCGTCTGGATGCGACCAATGTCGTGGAGCCCCGGCTGAGCGTGATCACCGACGTTGCGCTCGACCACCAGCAGTATTTGGGCAACACGGTCAGTGAGATTGCGCGGGAGAAGGCCGGGATCATCCGCGCCGGGGGCGTGGTTGTGACTCTGCCGCAGATGCCGGAGGCCAACGACGCGATCGGCAACATCATTCTCGACTTGGGTGCACGGGCGGTCAGTGCCGTGCCATTCGTGCCGCCGGTCTCTCCGGGCAGCGCGGAATTTTGGGAGACTGCGGCAAAGAGCTTGACCACGGGGGACACGGAGAAAACCACGCGGCTCCCTCGTTCGCGTTATCCCCTTTCAGTGATGGGCAAGCAGATCACTGTGGAGTCGCCGTTGATCGGCCGGCATCAGCTACGCAATATCGCGCTGGCAGTGGCTTCGGCGGAAGCGCTCCACAACCAGGGGTTCGCGCAGATCACTGCACGCTCGATTGAGCAGGGTATTCGCGAGACGCACTGGCCGGGACGTTTTCAGGTTGTGCCGGCCAGCGGTGACTCCCCGGAAATTGTCCTCGACGTGGCGCACAATCCGGCAGGGGCGTGGGCGCTGCGGTCCACGCTCTCGGCGGCGTATGGGGATCGTCCGATCACGCTGGTCTTTGCAGTGATGCGGGATAAGGCGGTATCGGAAGTCGCCGAGATACTGTTTCCGATTTCGGAGATGGTAGTCCTGACGCAGCCGAACAATCCGCGTGCGGCGACGCCGGCGGAGATTCGCCAGGCCGCATCGCGGGTCGAAACCGCTATCCGGGAAGTGTCCGAGGTCGCGTCGGCGCTGGCCGAAGCACGGCGGATCGCAGGTCCGGGGGGGTTGGTGGTCGTTACCGGGTCGATTTATCTGGTCGGAGAAATGATGCAAGTTCTGGGCTTGCGCATCTAATTCAGACAGGTTCGAATGTAGGGTGGGTACTGTCGCCCGCTAACGGTTTACGTCAGAAAAACGTGAGCGAGATCATCACAACCGCGGAAGTGGAAAACGGCGAGGCAACGTTGCGCCCCGCGGCGCCGCAGGCTGGCGCCACTCGGCCTGTTTCCGCCGGCCGCCGCTACGGCTGGCCCAGCCGCCTGCGTTCCTACTTCATCTTTGACCCGCTGATCTGGGCCTATACGCTGGTGCTCGGGATAATCTCGCTGATCGTCTCTGTGTTCGATCGCGACGGCCGCATGCAGCATAAACTCGCGGTCTTGTGGTCGTGGCTGATCATGAAGACGATTCTTTCTCCAGTGACCGTTACCGGGATGGACAAAGTTACCGGCACGGCGCCGCGCGTGTATGCGGTGACGCACGCGTCCGCGCTCGACATTCCGATCATCTACGTAAACCTGCCGTTTCAGTTCCGCATCATCTTCAAGAGCGAACTGCTCTCGTACCCGTTCGTCGGATGGCATCTGCGACGGTCGGGCCAGGTTTGTATTAATCAGCAGAATCCGGCGGCTTCCATTGGCGCCATCAAGTCGGCGCTCAAGAGTCTGCGGAGCGGGACGCCGCTGGTTATTTTTCCCGAGGGCGGACGCAGCCCGCACGGCGGGATTCTTCCCTTTCTGCCGGGCGCGTTTTTTCTGGCGATCAAGGCTCACGCCGACATCGTTCCGGTCGCCCTGGTCGGGACGTTCGATCTTCTGCCAATGAACACGTATCACATCAAGAGCCGTCCGCTGGAAATGCGCGTGGGTGAGCCGATTTCGACTGCTGGCATGACGCTGCGGGATATGGAGGCGGTGTCGGCTCAGGTGAAGGCGGCGATCGAAGGGTTACAGTCACATCCCGTGACTGTCGTTACCAACCTTCTCTAGAAAAAGCGGGGACATCTACGCTACGTGCTGTTTCCAAGAGAGCGCCAAAGGATTTCCGCTGCGCCTTTCTAACCACAAAAAACAATGCCGTACCTTCCGTTGGACTGGTGTAACGTCGGAAGCACCATTCGACCAGGGATTCATAGCCGCGTTTCTTCATTCGGAAGCGATCCGCCCAAGGCCCCGGTTGTTGAGCGTACACATCGTCCGGAGTCCACCAGTTTCGAATCGGCCCTTTAACGACGGAATACCATTCGTGAATAATCGTCCCTTCCCGGGCTTCGATTTTATTGATTAACTCGTCGAACGTCATGATTCGACATTCTGCAGTCATCCGGCGGGTAAAGCGCCTTTCCCTCCATTTCCAGTAGGTTGCCAGGCCCAGTGCGTAGGGCACGGACAGTGCGCCGGCGATTAGGAACAGAGGCGGGAGGACGGGGAACCAAAGCGGACCAAATTCTCTGAGAGATCTTCGGCGCTTTGGTGCGACGTTTTGGGAATCCGCTTGCATCGATATGCATATTACTACTTGGGCTGATGATAGATTCCAACTCACGCTGACAACACCCCCGCTCATCCGTCATAATCGTGCGTTTGCCGGAGGCACGATGAAGTCCGCTGTTCTTATACTGGAAAGCGAGCCCTTCGATTTTTCAGCGGTCCGGCTCACCGGAATCAATCTCGACCGTCTGAATCGAGTGCCCGCAGGGTCCGAGGGAGTCTCGATGTCGAAAATGCTGTCCTGCATTGTTCTTGCTGTCTTTTTTGTTTCTGTTTCGTTTGGCCAATCGCCCAGTTCTCAGCCGACCGTGTGGGCGTCGAAGCCCGATGTGGCCGCGTTTGAAAAGATTGTCAACGACCGGCTCGCGGAGGGACAGAAGTCCATCGACCAGCTGGTTGCGGTCAAAGGAGCGCGGACGATCGAGAACACGTTGGTGCCGTATGACGAAGCGATCCGCCACATCAATACGGGGAACTATCTGGCCAACATGATGTTCCAGATCCACCCGGATGCGGCATTCCGCGACAAGGCGAGCGCGATGACGCAGACGGCGACGGCTGCCCTCACCGCGTTGTCGCTGAATCGTGATGTCTACAAAGCGCTGTCGGCCCTGGACCTGTCGAAGGCGGACGCAGTGACCCGCTACTACGTGACCCGGCAACTGCTCGAGTTTCGCCTGGCGGGCGTGGACAAGGACGATGCCACCCGCGCGCGCATCAAGCAGCTCAACGACGATCTCACGGGCGAGGTCACGCTCTACGAACGCAACATCGCCGACGATCAGCGCAGTGTGGAAATTGCCAGTGTCGCGGAACTCGATGGCCTGCCGCAGGACTACATCGACCGCCACAAGCCCGGTCCGGACGGCAAGATCAAAATTACCACGGACTATCCTGACGCATTCCCGGTATTTAAGTTTGCCAAGAGCAGCGATCTCCGCAAACGTCTGTACTCTGAGTTCGACAACCGGGCCTACCCCAAGAACCACGACCTGCTGCTCAAGATGATGCAGACGCGCTACGAACTTGCCCAAATACTTGGCTACGCGTCGTGGGCTGATTTCAACGCCGCCGACAAAATGGCGGTGAATGGCGAGAACATCGCGAAGTTCGTTCGGGACCTGGATGCGGCGGCGCGTCCGGTGGCGGAGCGCGAATTCGCGATGCTCCTGGTGGAGAAACAGAAGACAGATCCGGGAGCGACAGAAATCCTGGAGTCGGAGACCGGTTACATTAGCGAGCAGCTGCGGCGGTCGAAGTACAACTTTGATTCGCAGTCGGTGCGCCCGTATCTCCCTTATCCAAGCGTGAAAAAGGGGATCATGGCCGCTGCGGCCCAACTCTTCCACGTCACCTTCCAGCAGGAGATGAACGTGCCGGCCTGGGACCCGACCGTCGAAACCTGGGACGTGATGGACAACGGGAAGATGATCGGGCGCTTTTACCTCGACATGCATCCGCGGCCGGGAAAATTCAGCCACGCGGAGATGGTGCAGGTGCTCGATGGAGTCCGCGGGAAGCAGATGCCGGAAGCGACGCTCGTCTGTAATTTTCCCCAACCGACTGCGACCGATCCCGGGTTGATGGAATACGGAGACGTGACAACCTTCTTCCATGAATTCGGCCACCTGATGCACCACATCCTCGGCGGACAGCAGCCGTGGGCAGGAGTCAGCGGCATCACCATGGAGTCCGACTTCGGCGAAGCGCCTTCGCAGATGCTGGAGGAATTTATTCGCAGTCCGCAGTTGCTGGCTTCATTCGCGCATCACTACAAAACCGGCGAGCCCATCCCCGCGGAACTGGTGGAGCGCATGAATCGCGCCGGAGCATTTGGGCGCGGTGGCTATGTCTCCGCGCAGGTCAGCTATACGGCGCTTTCCTACGATATCTACAAAGGGAATCCAAAGGACGTGGATCTGGACGCGGTCACCCTGGCCGACACGCTAAAGTACAGGCTGTTCAAGCCACCGTCTGACACGCACATGTATGCCTCGTTCGGACATCTGAGCGGCTATTCGTCGGCCTACTACACTTACATGTGGGACCTGGTGATCGCGCAGGACTTCTTCGTCCAGTTCAACCATAACGACCTGCTGTCCGGCGAAGCGCCGATGCGTTACCGGAAAGTTGTGCTGGAACCGGGTGGATCGGCATCGGCGAACACTCTGGTGAAGAATTTTCTGGGACGTCCGCAAAACATGACAGCGTTTCAGAAGTGGATGAGCGAGGAGTTTTAAAAGAAGCACTCAGCACTTAGCACTTACATTTAGCACTCAGCATTTAGCACTCAGAACGCGTCTCATAAATGGTTTCTGGGGAGGGCACGGTTTCAGAGGCTGCGGAAGCAACTCATGAATGTATGCGTAACCGTGGAAGAGCGGCCCTTCAGGGCCGCGTAGTTTGCCTAGATTGATCACGGGCTTTAGCCCCTGAGGGCCTGGTTCCTTGCCTTGGAAGCCATTCATGAGAGGCGTTCTGAGGGCCGAATGCTAAGTGCTGGAATGCTTTCTTTCCACTGCGTAGCCTGTTCATAGACGTATGCCGCCTGGAGAAGCAAATCTTCCCGCCAGGGTGCCGCGGCCAATTGCAATCCGATCGGCAGACTGTCATTCGTAAATCCGCACGGGATTGAGATCGCGGGAATTCCCCAAACATTGAACGGACGCGTGTTGCGCAGCAGGAGCAATTCGGCTGCACGCAGGTTTTCGGGATGCGCCTTCAGGTCGGCAATCGCGGGCGGTGGCGCCGGAACGGTGGGCGTAAGCAAAATGTCAACGTCCCTGAATATCTCGCGGATTGCGTAACGCGCCGCGTCCAGCTCACGTCGCGCAGACAAAACTTGTTCGGGGGTTGTTTTGTCGCCGGATCGAATGCGAGCCAGGGTCGCGGGCTGATATAAGCCGGCGGAACTGACCAGAAATTCTGCGTGATAGCTATAAGATTCGGCGCTCGACAGGGTGCGGTCGGTCGGGACTTCGAGTTTCACGTCACGAATTTCAGCATGCAGATCGCGAAACTGCGAGATTGCTTTTTCGATCGCGTCCGCGATTGCAGGATCGACTTCGTCAAAGAAGAACGCTCGCGGAACGCCGATGCGGAGTTTGCCTGGAAAACGATCCAGGGCGGTTGTGTAATTCAGAACGGGCATGTCGATGCTTGCGGGATCGCCGGGGTCGTAGCCGGCGAGGACTTGCAGCATAACCGCGGCATCGTACACGGAGTTAGCAATCGGGCCGACGTGATCGAGCGACCAGGACAGAGGAATCACGCCGCGAGCGCTGACGCGTCCGTAGGTCGGCTTAAGTCCTACCACGCCGCAAAGCGCGGGGGGCTGCCGGGCCGAGCCTGCCGTATCTGTGCCGATGGCGGCGAATCCCAAGCCAGCCGCCACACTCGCGGCCGAGCCTCCGGAGGAGCCTCCGGCGATGCGGGCGGTGTCCCAGGGATTATGGACTTCGCCGAAGAAGCTGATCATGGAACTGCCGCCGTAGGCAAATTCGTGCAGATTCTGTTTGCCGAGGATGATGGCCCCCCCGGCACGCAGGCGGCGGACGACCTCGGCATCTTCGGTAGGGATGCGATCCTTGAACAGAGCGCTGCCTGCCGTGGTGCGTACGCCGGCGGTGTCGAGGATGTCTTTCAGTCCGATGGGAATGCCGTGCAGAGGGCCGCGATAGTGTCCGCTTTGAATTTCCTGTTCGGCGCGCCGGGCGTCCGCGAGCGCGGAATCGGCGAGGATCGTGACGAAGGCATTGAGTTGTGGATTCAGCCGCTCGATGCGCGCAAGGCAGTCGCGCGTGAGTTCCACGGGGGAAATGCGACGGGCGATCAGGTCACCGCTGAGTTTCCGAATGGTGGAACGCATCGTTGATCTCAAGAGCAATTGGCAGTGTACCGCGGCGTCCCGCCGCCACGGCGACATGGGCGCTAGGTTGAGACTGGTTTCTTTACGAAAAATTTGGCCAGCGCATACACCACCGGACCGGCTGCGAGCGCCCATGGGCCCCAGCGTAGCGCTTCGGGATCGCTGAAGACCAGGGCGACTAGGGTCATCACCGTAGGCAGGGCAATGACGTAAACCAGTCCAAGGCGTCCGGCGGGGATCCGAAATGCGCGCGGCAAGCCGGGACGTTTGCGGCGCAATCCCCACGCGGAGAGGACGGTCATCACCGTGGTGGCGGCACGCAACCAAACATAGACACTGATGAGTTGTCCAAGCGTGTGCTGCGCGAGCGCTGCGTAGATCGCGGCCGAAATCAGGATCGCCACCCAGGGCGTGCCGTAGCGCGAATGCTTGTGCGTGAGAAATGGCGGCAGGTAGCCGTCCTCGGCTAGAGCGAAGGGCATGCGCGTCGTGGTGAGGACGGTGCTGTTCAGGAGCGCCATGGTGCTGACCATCGCACCCAGCGTCATGAGGCTGCCGAGCCACGGGCCGCCGATAAGTTGCGCGGCGGTCGAGAAATATCCGTCTTTCCAGTCCTGCCAGTTGCCGAGCGCAGCAAGGGCAGCGAGCGTCGGCAGAAAATATGCCGCGATGGAAAGCGGCACGACCAGCGCAAGCGCTCGCGGATACGTGCGCTGCGGATTCTCGACCTCTTCGGCGACGGTGGAAAGTTGTTCGTATCCTGAATAGAGCCACAGGCCAAGCGCGAGACCGACGCCGAAGACCTGCGAGAACGGTTTGTTCGGCGGAACAAACGGCAGGAACGGGTTGTGGTGCCACTTCGCGAGGCCAATGACGATCATCGCGATCACCGGGATGAAGATGAAAATCTCAAATGCGGTAGCAGCTTTGCCGACCATCTGGATGCCGCGAATGTTGAGCCACGTGATCAGCGCGATCAGTGCGAACGACACGAGCCAGTGTCTCCATCCGGTGAGCAGCGGGAAATAAAACCTCAGGTAGTCGGCGAACAGGACGGCGTAAGATCCGCCAAGCAGGAACGACGCCGACCAGTTCCACCATCCGGCCAGGAATCCCCAGAAGTCTCCGAAGGCGGCACGGCTCCAGCGATAGAAACCGCCGGCTACGGGCATTGCGGTGGTGAGTTCGGCTGAAACCAGCGAGACCGGAATGCACCAGAAAATCGGAATGATCAGATGGTAGAGCAGAGTCATGCCCGGGCCGCTCGTGGTCACCATGGTTTCGAGACCGAAGGGACCTCCCGTGGTGTAGGAGAACATAACGAAGACGAAGTAGAAGGGGCTGGCTTTGCGGACGGTGGGATGAGTGGATGGAGTAGACGTGTTCACGGAAGCGGACAGTCTACAGGAACCCAGCTCCGGCTAGGCGCCGATTGGCAGTGGCAAGCCGGGTTGCGAAGCAGCTAGTTCCAGGTCGAGCAGTTTGCGCTTGATTTCGAGTCCGCCACCGTAGCCGCAGAGGGTGCCGTCGGAAGCGATCACGCGATGGCACGGGACTACGATCGCGATCGGGTTGCGATTGTTCGACATCCCGACCGCCCGAAAGGCTTGCGGATGACCGATCGCATGAGCGATGTCTCGATACGAGCAAGTCTCGCCGTAAGGAATGTCGAGCAGAGCGCGCCAGCACTTCAACTGAAAATCTGTACCGCGCAGATCGAGCGGCAGGGAGAATTCGCGGCGGCGCCCGACGAAATATTCCTGCAATTGAGTCAGCCAGGATTCGAGCGCCCGCGGAGATTCCTGCCACGACTGATCTTCGCCTTCAGCCGGCTGGCCACGGTCAAATTCCAGTTTCATCAAGCCCTTGGACGAAAGTGCCAGCAGCAAGGGACCGGCGGGCGAAAGTGTGCGCGTGAAGAGAATCGATTCCATGGCTAGGAAAAGGATAACGGAATGGAGTGCCTTTTTGGAACGAATCGAAATCGCCTTTTCATTTGCGGCCTCAGGCGTGGGCTCCACGTCCCTTGGTGCAGGCTGGTGATCTTGTGTCGAGAGGTGATCCGGCCGAGAATGAAAATCGATTCAGCCGGAAATCAAAATAAACTCATGAGAATTCTGATCGTGGAAGACGACACTGCCCTGGCGAGTTTTATCCGCAAGGGTCTTGAAGCGGAGCATTACGCGGTCGATGCTTCGACGGACGGTGAACAGGGCCGGTCGATGGCGCTCGAGGTTGATTACGACCTGCTCATCCTCGACCTGAACCTGCCCGGAATCGATGGGCTGGCCATCCTGAAAAGTCTGCGGGAACGCAAGCCCAGCTTGCCGGTGATGATCCTCACCGCCCGCAGCCGGGTGGAAGACCGGGTGCAGTGTCTCGACATGGGCGCGGACGATTATCTAATGAAGCCGTTCTCATTCTTGGAGCTTTCCGCGCGTGCTCGCGCGTTGCTGCGGCGCTGTCACCTGCCGTCTGAGTCCGTGCTGGCGGTGCGCGATCTGCGGCTGGACCGGGTGGAGCGGCGAGTGGAACGATCGGGCCGCCGCATTGACCTGACGACCAAGGAATTTGCGCTGCTCGAATATCTGATGCGCAACGTCGGCCGCCGCCTGACGCGAGCCATGATCATCGAACATGTGTGGAACCTGACATTCGATTCCACGACCAACGTGGTGGACGTGTACATCAACTATCTGCGGCGCAAGGTTGATGACGGGTTTACTCCGGCTTTGATTCACACGGTGCGCGGTGTGGGCTATGAACTAGGTCCGGACGGAGCCGCGGCATGAGTGCGGGTCCACAACCAATCTTCGGCCGCACGCAGGATCAGGCCGTGCTCGGCGAATTGCTGCACTCGCTGAGCCAGCCGCTGACCACCCTGCGTTGTTCGCTGGAGTTGTCGGTCGAAGAGGTTGCGGGTCAGCAACAGAATGCGGTGTCCGCCGCGCTGGCGCAGACGGATCGCGTGATCGGCGTGGTGCGTCTGATGCGGGAGTATCTCGACACCGAGTCCTCCACGGACTCACAGCCTCCAGTGGCGCTCGGCCCAGCAT